>DNTB01000005.1 GCA_003499525.1 Flavobacteriales bacterium | reverse complement strand
TGTCTTTTGCCGAAACAGCTTTAGTAGTGGTCATCATCAGGAACATGCAGTAATACCAAGTGTGAAGCGGCAATTTGCTGTGCATCATGATGGTGCCACTCCGGATGGTCGTTTTTGCACGGCAATCCATGCATTCCCACCGATTAATCGTGCTCAGCCAACTCAATCGCTTCGACGCGCACTTTCGGCACACAAGCCCGTTCTTCTCTCGCATTTTTTTCATGTGGTGAACGCATGCCGATTCATCTGGAAACTGTTTAAAGAAGTCTTTTGCTGTCATAATCATCATATTTTCAGCAAACCTCAGGCCCCGCTCCGTAATCTATTTATGTTCTACATTCAGACGGACATACATTTAGGAAATATAAACCCAAGAAGGATTTAATCAGGTGATATTAGCCATACTACAGGCTTCATTTAAGACCTGAATAAATTAGCGATATTTGAGCAAGACTATATTAGAATGACAACCGAAGACAAACTTAGAAACAGAGTAATAGATAAGCTTCTTGCAATTTCCAATCAAGATGTACTTAAAGCCATTGATACTTTGCTTTCCAATTCTGATAAGAAGGATTCTGATGTTCAATTAACAGAATATCAACATTTGATGCTAACCCACGCTATACAAGAAGTAGAAAGCGGAAAGATAATTGAGCAGAGCAAAATGGATGAGGAAGACTTGAAATGGCTGGACGAGCAATAATATGGACGCATCTCGCCCGGCAACAAAGAAGAGCAGTGCTCAGTTATTGGGCCAAAAGGAATAAATCGAATTTCTATTCCAAAAAACTATTAAAAACGATTAGCCAGAGAACTCTTCAGATTGCCGAGAATCCTATGCTTTTCAGAAGCGCTAATCGATCTGGGGTTCGCGCAGCATCATTAGGTAACTACACTTTGTTTTATAAATACAACGATTTGGAATTGGTTGTACTTCTATTCTGGGATAACAGACAAGATCCAGAAAAACTTGTAAAATTATTGAATAAATAAAGCTTAATAGGGGCTAACCCCAACGCTTACTTCCGGCAGGCGAGCCTACCACATTAGGAATGAAACCAACGAGCGAGCTCGGCTGAGCAAGTGTGAAGTAGGTGGCATCAGACATCCTCACAAGTCAATATTTTCCGGCACTAACCATAGCAGGGAACGTTAGATCATTTTCGCTGAAAGTATCGTCTAATAAAACTTATAGGTCAACTCCATAATTTCAATCCGGCCGGTTTCGCTATGTCTGAGGTTAGACATAAAAAAATAGTGGGAAAATCATAGAGATGCCGAATAATTTGGTCATCTCAATTCTTTTTTTTTTTGAAAATTCCCTAATGATCTTCGATCTGGCCAGTTAATGTTTCGGGAATTGAGGTAAACCGAAAACTCAATTAAAAGAGTAGGTATTTTTTTTAAAACTATAAGATGAAAATTAAATCACTATCAATTCTGTTGTTCAGTTTTGTTGTTATGGCTTCATGTGAAAAAAGCCATGAAGTAGCAAATGATTCTCCTGCACAACATTTAAAAATTGAGAAATCTGAGATTGGTGAAGAACACAATAATGTTCTTGAATTCGTGAAACTTAAGTACTCCAATAATAGCTTTAGAACCATTAAATCAACAGTTTCGAATTCAGGAGTGTTGAATACTATGCATGAGTATTCAATTGACTATTACGGAAAGAAAGAGGTTAATCCACATCAAAAGTCATATTTGGAGAGTTTGTCTTTAATGGAAAAAGATCAACTCAAATTGGAGTTCGACAAAGTAGCACATGAATCTACCCTAATATTTGAAGACAAGGATTTGCGTAGTGCTATTTTGCAACTTGTAGAAATGGCTCAATCCGGTAAATATTCAATAGAAGAGTGCCATTCATTTATAGAGGCAAATCTGACTCATCAGAAATGGGGTGATGATCAAGAAAATTTGAATGTTTTTCTTGATGTATGGAGGAATTCATATGAATTTTGGAGTAATGAAGGTAGTGACTCAATTAATAAAATGAATCAGAATCAAGAGATTATTGTAGCTGATGCGATCGGCGCATTGCATGGATTGGTTTTTGGTGCTGTTGGGTCAATAATTGAGGGAGCTTTCTGGTCGTATATGTATGCATAATACAAAACTAATGGCGAAAGAGATGGTGTTGGAATCGGTTATACTTTATGGACTTATTTTGTTTGCATATGCGGTTATCGCGTTTCTGGATAGAAAGAAAACTAAAGACAGTTTTAACTCGGGAAATAGAGTAGCCTTCTTCACCATCCTTTCAGTCTTAATCGTTTATTTGGGGTTGATCTTAATCGGAAAAGCAACTCTGGATTTAAATGCCTTGCTTCTGGGCATTTTAATACCGATGGTAGCGGGAATTTTTGTGAGTTTGATTAAATCTACATGGCTTCAGAGTGTTAGTAGCTTTAAATTGTGGTTGATTCTCGCCCCTATCGTTCTTCTAGTTTTGTTCTTGCTTCAATTATCCTAGCCTTCTTTAATATCAGAGTCCACATTGTCTAATAAAACTTGTAGGTCAACTCCATAATTTCAATCCGGCCGGTATTGGCGTATCTGCGAAGGATGTGTTCGAGAAGTCCGTTTTTGTAGAGAAACTCCATGTGCCAGACCAAATCGCCGTTTTCATAGTAATCATGGCTTTGAAGTGTGTCGTTTTCATACACCGCCACGTAGCGTTCATCGGAGCGTACATGTCCTCTGATATGTTCCTGTTTTTCAATTAGCCGGCCTTCATCGTCGTACCAGTAGAGCAGCTCTGTTTTGTCGTAGCCGCGGACAAGTCTTGAAGTTTCTGATTTTATTCGGCCATTCTCATCAAGGTTCACCACCGTGCTCCTGTAAGTGCGATCTTCATCATTCAGCGCAAATTGTCGGTATTGTCGGCTGTGATAATACTCATACTTGAAGTTTTCTATGCAGGAGCTGGACTTTAAATGACGAATTTCTTCAATTAGACCCGAGTCATTGTAGCTGTATCTTTCAACCTCCAGCTTTCCGCGGTAGCGGTAATGCTGAGCCTTTAACCTGTTGTCGTCCTCGAAATAGTAGGTCCATACTTCTTTATCCCTTATTTTATTGGAGTCTGCCCAAATCTCCCATTTGGCTAACTTCCCGGAAGCTTCGAAATGGAAGAGTTCTTTTCTGGATATGAAAACGATTGGTTGGAGGTTGTCTTTGTAGCTATAAGTAAGTTCTATCTGATGAATATTTTGGCTCCTTATATAATCAGAGTTAAATACCGGCCAATCCTTCAACATAGGCAGATGGTCTGAATCAATTTGCTGAGCTAATACATTAATGGACAGCATGATAAAAGAACCAAAAGCCCATAATCTTAGGGTTTGCGAACTTGCTTTAGTGCTTCTTGTACGTTGCTGGTCGGAAGTTGACATGACTTGTTAACGCAAACATAAATAAGCGTTTGACCATCGACATATTTATTCTCCAGGAGCGGAAGGTCAGAATGGGATGGCGCTCCCAGATAAAGTGAATTTGGCAGATAAAATTTCCCCATTTGGGCCCTTTTCTCATCCATTTCTTTACCGGATATAGCGATTTCGAAGTAAGGAAAGGTGTGATACATCAGAAGCATCCCCCAATTCGAATAACCGGGGCCGTAGCTGGGCATTTGAGGGATAATATTCCGCAACATTTGTTCTGATTTTCTCAAATAATCATCGCTATCCAGCAGATGCCCAATTCGAAATAGGTTTTTTGCCATGCTGGAATTGGAAGCCGGAATAACATTGTCCGAAAGTTCCTGGGTTCGGGTAATAAGGTCGGGATCCAGATCTGAGGTGAAATAGAACATTCCTGTATTCTGGTCAAAAAAGTGGTCTATGGAATAGTCTATGAGCTCCTTCGACCTATCGAGCCATTTTTCATCAAAAGTTACCTCGTACAGAGCTAAAAGCCCCTCAATAGTAAAGGTATAGTCCTCGAGGTATCCGTTAATGGTAGAACGACCCTTCTTAAAGCTGTGCCGCAGCGAACCGTCTTTCTGTAGTTGTTTTTCAAGGATAAATTCTGCAATGGCTTCGGCTTTTTTCAAAAATGTAGGATCATGAAATGCTTTGTAAGCTTTAGCTAATCCCGAAATGAGCAGAGCATTCCATGACGTTAGACTCTTATCATCAAGTCCGGGACGCGGTCGAGAAGCACGTTCATTAAAGGCATTTTCATTAAATCTGGATACCTTTTCTTTTAATTCTTCAACCGCGAGGTTGTTTCGAAGGGCAACAGTCCCTTCATCTTCAAACCTCATGATGATGTGCCTGCCATGCTCCCATCTGGTTTTATTTCCAATGTTGTAATAGTCTGCTATAAGATTGTAGTCTTTACCCGCAATACGTTGTAAATCAGCTTCTTTCCAGATATAAAAGAGTCCTTCTTCTGCTTCTTTGCTCTCCTCATTTTCCTTGCTATCCGCATCCAGAGCTGAATAATAAACTCCGTTGCCGTCGGACAATTCACGATCGAGAAAATCTACCGTTTGGTACACGACATTCTTAAAAAGAGGATCTCGAAATCTTGTATAGGCTTGAGCGTACAGACCTATAAGTTGGGCATTATCATAGAGCATTTTTTCAAAGTGTGGAACCTTCCACTCCTTATCTGTAGAGTACCGCGCAAAACCACCGCCAAGATGATCATAGATACCGCCATATGCCATTTTCGTTAGGGTTAGCCGGAGATGTTCGTCTAGTTTGCTATCATTCCGGAGGAATGCATAATGCATGAGAAACTCGTAGTTGTTTGGAAGTGGAAATTTTGGAGCTCTGTCAGGTCCACCCCATGTTGGGTCAAATGATTTTCTCCATTTAGTCACCATTTCGTCCAGGGTTTCCACACTGAACTCAGAGGTGTCTGAAGACTTAACAATCATTTCGCTTTGGGCAATTCCCTCAGTAAGTTTATGGGCATATTCTTCAAGAGCTGGCCTGTTCTTTTGGTATTCTTCGACAATTTTCAAGAGTATGTCTTTCCATTGATGTTTTGGAAAATAAGTACCGCCAAAAAAAGGCCTGCCATCAGGAAGAGCGATGCAGTTCAGAGGCCATCCACCCCTTTGGGTCATCAATTGAACGGCTGTCATATAGACCTGATCAATATCTGGTCGTTCTTCCCGGTCAATTTTAATATTGACAAAATGTTGGTTCATGATGGAGGCAACCTCCTCATCTTCAAAAGATTCGTGAGCCATAACGTGACACCAATGGCACGCAGAGTAGCCAACGCTGATCAGGATGAGCTTATCTTCATCCTTAGCTTTTCTAAGCGCTTTTTCACCCCAGGGATACCATTCTACTGGATTATGAGCGTGTTGTAGCAGGTAGGGTGATGTTTCGTGCACAAGTTCGTTAGTATGTAACATATCTTTTTTTTCTGATGATTGGTTTTGACAAGAACCTTGAAGTTGGATAAGGAAAAGTGATAACAAGGGTATTATGGGGAACTGAATCGCTTTCTTCCGGTTTTGTATCTTCATTCCCGCATATTCTGACGGTGAAATTAAAAAAGAGCTCAGAACAAAAGTTCGAAACAGGTCGATTTAGGGATGCTGATTTACGCATGGGTGAAACACATTGGTCTCACTACGTAATTCTCATAGGTTGGTTTTTTTCATTAGGAATATTAGTAGTCATTGTCCCTCTTACAATGGTGTCATGGATTGATGTAATCAGGGCACTCACTTTTGCCGCTCTTTTACCGCTTCTCATACCTTATCGTTTTTACAGAAAGTTTTTGGGCCTGGAGCGTCTTGAGATGTTTCTTTTTAGTATAGTTGGACTGGGACCACCTATAGTTACTCTGATGCTTTTGATCAATTTTTTAAGTGTAAGCCCTTATCAGACAAGCCTTTATGAGGTAAAGGGATTTGACAAGGTTGAAACTTTACTGACGACCGAAGTTGTAATCAAACTCGGGGATAAGGCGTTGCAGGATCAGGAAAAATTCAGAACATTTAGTTACGGTACTTACAAAGGAGAACCTTGTATTGAGGTAGCCGTCGGAGAAGGAATTTTTGGATTGATCGTTTTGCGTGACTACGAGTTTACCAACTCTTGCATCAACTGATTGAGAGGGAGTTCAATTCTTTCCTGAATTTGAATTTTTCGGGGCCAAATGCCCCACTTACCTTTAGCATGACCGCTGATCACGATGTCGACGGTTCCCTTGTTAAGAGTATTGACCAATAGATCACCCCATTGAATTTGAACGTCTTCTTCCATTTGAAACAGCATGTTGATATCGACTTTTTGATTATTTCCACTCGGAAGTACGGCATTATCCATTAGAGTGAGTGTTCCAAATTTTTCTTCATTTATAGATAGGTCAAGTTCACCATCTCTGAGCTGTATGGCTGCGGAATTCGGGTTATTCAGTACCAGAGATAGCAGAAAGATTTTCCCTTTGACACTCTGATCCCGGGGGTCTGAAATTTCTACATTAGAGATTTCTACCACTTCTATCTCGTGGTAATTACATGAAGAAATGGTAAGCGACATTAATGCAAAAGCAATTGCAAAAAGTGCTGGTTTTAAAAAGTAACGTAGCATATCTGACAAATTTAATGAGGCGAAAGTACGAGCATGAGGATTGCTTGTTTGACCTTTTATCAAGAGTTAGACCTTTTACCTTTTGACCTTTTCGATTTTACGATATTTGTAGGCTCAATCTGCGGCATGAAGAATCTTGTAACACTTGAAGAATTCATAATCGATCGACAAAATGATTTCCCTTATGCCACTGGGGAGTTGTCTTCTTTGTTGAGCGCCATTGGTTTAGCCGCCAAGGTGGTAAACAGAGAAGTAAATAAAGCAGGTTTGGTAGATATTCTAGGAGCTCATGGTGAGGAAAATGTGCAGGGAGAAGAGCAGCAGAAGCTCGATGTTTACGCAGATGAACGATTTATGGCCGCCCTTGAAGCGCAAGGTCAGGTTTGTGGTATGGCGTCTGAAGAACAAGAGGACTATGTTGGATTCACGAGTGATATTGCCCGTCAGGGAAAGTATGTGGTTATGATTGACCCACTGGATGGGTCCAGCAATATAGATGTCAATGTTTCAATAGGAACTATTTTCTCCATTTACCGGAGAGTATCCCGTCCGGGCGATGAAGTAACCTCTTCGGATTTTCTTCAGAAAGGAGAAAAGCAGGTAGCCTCCGGATACATAATATACGGAAGCTCAACCATGCTTGTATACACTACCGGAAACGGGGTGAACGGATTTACTTTAGACCCGTCATTAGGAACTTTTTATCTTTCAAATGCCGGTATGAAGATTCCTGAATCCGGAAAGATTTACTCCATTAATGAAGGAAACTATCCTCATTTTAGTGAGGGAGTGAAGAAATACATCGCCTACTGCAAAGAGATGGATAAGAGCACGAACCGACCATATTCAGCTCGTTATATTGGATCGTTGGTTGCCGACTTTCATAGAAATATGCTGAAAGGCGGGCTGTTTATGTACCCGGCAACTAAAAAAGCTCCAAATGGAAAACTACGCCTGTTATATGAGTGTAATCCACTTGCATTTATTGCCGAACAGGCCGGTGGCAAAGCAAGCAATGGGACAGACTGCATCATGTCCATTGAACCAGAAAAACTCCATCAAAGAGTTCCTTATTTCGTGGGTTCTTCGAATATGGTAGATCAGGTCAAAGAATTTCTCCAGAAATATGACCAGGGATGAGCTGATTGCGCATTTTCAGCAACATCCACGTGTTGCTGAAATAACCCATAGCGTAGGTGTAGTTGATGAAACCATTCAGCTATCAGGTCTATCAGGGTCCGGCGCTTCTATGGTGCTCCACTCTGCAATTTCTCAATTAGGAGGCAGCCATCTCATTATCTTAAATGACCGGGAAGAGGCAGCATATTTTCATAGCGATTTAAAGAACCTTTTTAGCGAAAAGAGATTAAAATTTCTTCCGTCTTCGTATCGATCACCCTTCAGGACAGAGAAAATAAATGATGCTGATGTGCTCCAACGCTCTGAGACATTAGATGCCATTGCGCACCGTCGCGAAGCGGTCATGGTGACCTATCCACAAGCTATTTCAGAGAAAGTGGTGGCTCGTAAAGAATTAAAAAAGAAGACATTAGACATTTCTGTGGGTTCTGAGCTTTCCATTGATTTTGTGAATGAACTCCTTTTTGAATACGATTTTTTCAGAGTTGATTTCGTGGCAGGTCCCGGAGATTTTGCTATTCGGGGTGGTATTGTAGATGTCTTCTCTTTTGCCAACGATACGCCATACCGAATTGAGTTTTTTGGGGATGAGGTAGCCTCTATCCGAACCTTTGATCCTTCTGATCAACGTTCTTTAAAGGACTTTGGAAAAATCAGTATTGTGCCGGATCTCAGACAGGCCGAACTTATTGAAGAGCGAGTTTCTCTGCTGGATTTCATACTGCCCTCCACCAAAGTATGGGTCAAAAACCTCGAATTGCTGGAAAAAAATGTCGAGCAAACCTTTGAGTTGGCCAAAGAACAATCTGAATTAAAAAAAGAAAACATCAATGTTCTGGATTACTATCAGAGCAGTGATGTGCTAAAGAGCCAACTCAAACGGCATGCTCTGTTAGAATTTGGCAATGTTCAAAGCCGAACAGGCACGTACAGTATAGACTTTAATCAATCACCTCAACCAGAGTTTCATAAAAACTTTGAGCTCCTCAGTGACACATTTACGGATAACACGAAAAAAGATATTCAGAACCTGATTGCAGCTTCGGTATCCAATCAAATTGAACGTTTGCACACCATTTTCGAGGATATGGAGAAGAAAAAGGAGTTTACTCCATTGCTCCTCGATTTGCATGAAGGGTATGTCGACCGCGACGTAAAAATTGCCTGTTACACTGATCATCAGATTTTCGAACGGTTTCACCGGTTCCATTTAAAAGAAGGGTTCAAAAAATCTCAGCAGCAGATTACGCTTAAAGACCTCGCTCGACTGGAAAAAGGTGACTATGTCACTCATATCGATCATGGAATTGGACGGTTTGAAGGATTAATTAAGATTGAGAACAACGGCAAAGAACAGGAGGTCATTAAGCTGGTTTACAGGGATAATGATGTCCTTTTTGTCAGTATTCATTCTCTGCACCGTATTGCCCGATACACAGGTAGAGAAGGGACTCTTCCTAAAGTAAATAAGCTCGGTTCTTCGGCCTGGGCAACACTAAAGAATAAGACCAAGAAGCGCATAAAAAAGGTCGCATATGATCTCATCAAGCTGTATGCTGAGAGAAAAGCATCCAGGGGATTTGCCTTTTCTCCGGACTCCTATCTTCAGTTTGAGCTAGAGGCCTCATTCATTTATGAAGACACCCCTGATCAGGCTGAGGCTACAAAAATGGTGAAGGAGGATATGGAAGCTGAAGCTCCAATGGATCGTCTAATTTGTGGAGATGTAGGTTTCGGAAAAACAGAAATTGCTATTCGTGCGGCATTTAAAGCCGCTGAAAACGGGAAACAAACCGCAATTTTGGTTCCCACTACCATTCTGGCTCTCCAGCATTATAATTCACTCAGTAAACGATTTGCTGATTTTCCAGTGACTCTTGATTATCTGAACCGTTTTCGTTCGGCTAAGGAGATTCGCGAAGTGCTAAGAAAACTGGAGGCCGGAGAAATTGACATTATTATTGGAACCCACAAGCTCGTTGGAAAAGAAGTAAAATTTAAAGATTTAGGACTACTCGTAATTGATGAGGAGCAGAAGTTTGGAGTGTCCGTCAAGGACAAACTCAAGACCATCAAGAAGAATGTAGATACACTTACTCTAACAGCAACTCCCATACCCAGAACGCTCCAGTTTTCAATGATGGGTGCACGAGACCTATCGGTAATCAATACTCCGCCTCCGAACCGCCAACCGGTTCAAACAGAGATACATTCGTTTAATGAGGAAATATTCAGAGAATCCATTCAATATGAGATTTCGCGGGGCGGGCAGGTCTTTGTGGTAAACAATCGTGTACAAAACCTTGAGGAGGTGGCAGAACTGGTGAGAAGATCAGCGCGGGGAGTAAGAGTAATTACCGCACACGGTCAATTGGAGGGACGAGAACTCGAGAACCGAATGATGCAGTTTATCAGAGGAGAACAGGATGTTTTGGTTGCAACGACCATCATCGAATCTGGTATTGACATATCGAATGCCAATACCATTATCATCAACAATGCACATCAGTTTGGTTTGAGTGACCTGCATCAAATGAGAGGCAGAGTAGGCCGTTCGAACAGAAAGGCATTTTGCTACCTCATTGCTCCGCCTTTTTCCACCCTTACCACTGAAGCAAGAAAAAGGCTTACTGCTATCAGCCAATTCTCGGATTTGGGCAGTGGAATCCACATTGCGATGCGCGACCTCGATATAAGAGGAGCTGGCGACCTTTTGGGAGCAGAACAAAGTGGATTTATCAACGAACTCGGATTTGAAATGTACCAGAAAGTGCTGGATGAAGCTATAACAGAACTGAAATCCAATGAATTTAAAGAGCATTTTGAACAAGATGAGTCCTTTGTAAAAGAAACTCTTTTTGAAAGCGACCTGCAGCTGTTGTTGCCCGACCAGTATGTCAATAAAGTTTCTGAACGCATTGAGCTGTACAAAAGACTCTCCGAATGCAATACAGAAAATGAACTTTTGGAGTTTCAGGAAGAACTAGTCGACCGTTTCGGAGCTGTGCCTGAGGAAGGTGAAAATTTGATTCAGTCCGTGAGATTGAAATGGCATGCGGCGGAGTTAGGCCTGGAAAAGTTATTACTCAAAGGCGGTAAAATGGTGGGAAGCTTTGTAGCCAATCCCGAATCTGATTTTTACAATAGCTCCTTATTTTATGATATACTGGATCAAATCAAAAACCCATCAGCAGGTATTCGGCTGAAAGAGAGCAAGAACCGTTTGTCAATGGTATTTGATCATACCCCAGATTTGGATACAGCCTTGTCGAAATTGGATTATCTTCTTCAAAATGTCGGCTTGGTTCAAACTAATGAAAGATGAGGATAAGCAAAAAGGAACATAGTGAGTACTTTTTGCGCTACATTAAACTCGTAAAAGAAGATAGTATACTGGATTTTCTGGAAGAAGGTATGGACGAGATAATCTCATTCTTTGAAGCCCTGCCAAAGGAAAAAGTAAACTATCGGTACAGCTATGGAAAATGGAGTCCAAAAGAAATTTTGTTACACATCATAGATACCGAAAGAGTGTTTCAATACCGGGCATTAAGGATTGCAAGAGAACCAGAAGCAGTCCTTTCCGGTTTTGATCATGTTTTATGGTCAAAGGATTATCAGGCAGACGACCGGGCATTGGTAGGTATTCTCAAGAACTATAGAGCAGTTCGGCAAAGCACTATTGAATTGTTTACATCATTTCCTGAAAAGTCATTCGCCTTTATCGGAATTGCTGACAATAACCCGCTATCGGTAAGAGCAGCCGCTTTTATCATTCGAGGGCATGAATTACATCACCTTAGAATCATCAAAGAGCGCTACCTGTGAGCAATATGACTATTGCATCCCAGGTTCTGATGGTACGACCCTATCGTGCTCTTCCAAATGCAGCGTCAAGTCAAACTAATTTCTTTCAGTCATCGGATAACTCTATCTCGGAAAAAGAGCTTAATAATTTGATTTTCAGGGAATTTGATCAGATGGTTAATCGATTGTTGAAGTTCGATGTCGATGTTGTCGTCAAGGAAGAGCCTGATCTTACATCCGGTCTGGATGCAATTTTTCCGAATAACTGGATTTCATTCCTGCCGGATGCTACCACTATAACTTACCCGATGCTGGTAGAACACAGAAGATTGGAAAGAAGAGAAGAATGGATTGCAGAATTCTCTATGGGCCGCAGACATATTGACCTTAGCTACCTTGAAAGCGAAGAACTTTTTCTTGAAGGCACAGGAAGTCTCGTAATAGACCATAGTTCTAAACGGGGTTTTGCAAATCGATCACCAAGAACATCGGAGAAAGCGGTCAGAATCTTTGAAGAAAAAACAGGATATACCGTGCTGGTTTTTGATGCCGTCGATGAGAAAGGACGGCCCATTTATCACACCAATGTAGTAATGGCTCTTGTAAATGATCATGCCATCTGGTGCACAGAAGCAGTAGGCTTGGAGGATGATAGAAGAAAACTGCGAAATCAGTTTGAGCTTATGGGGCTCAGTCCTATTGAGATTGACTATAATCTCATGCGAAAATTTGCAGCCAATATACTTCAGGTTGAATCTACCAAAGGGGTTCCATTAATCATTATGTCTTATGAATCATTGGCAAATCTCCCGGGCACTATCCGTCGCCAATTGGAAAATGCCTCTGATATTCTTGATGTACATATTCCAACCGTTGAAAGGTATGGGGGAGGAAGCGCCCGGTGCATGCTTGCCGAAGTTTTCTAGTGCTCAGCGATAGCGATAAATCTATATTCGCCCCAGGGTAGTTCAGCTTCATTCTTTGCGGCGAATTGAATGCTTTTAATCGTCCTGAGCTTGAATGGCTGTAATGATGACGGTATTTACAATATCTTCCACTAAACAACCCCTGCTCAAATCGTTCACGGGTTTTCTTAGTCCCTGTAGTACCGGCCCTACGGCCAATGCACCTGTTTCTCGCTGGACCGCTTTATAAGTATTGTTTCCCGTATTTAAATCTGGAAAAATGAGTACAGATGCCTGCCCTGCAACGGGAGAGCCCGGAAGCTTTTTGGCACCTACCCCCATGTCTACAGCAGCATCATACTGAATGGGGCCTTCAACTAAAATGTCCGGTCGTAGATCTTTAATTTTGTTGGTGGCTTCCCTTACTTTCTCCACATCAGCACCTTTGCCGGAATCGCCGGAAGAATAAGAAAGCATCGCAACTTTCGGTTCAATACCAAAACGTTTTGAAGTATCTGCTGAAGAGATGGCAATTTCCGCCAATTGATCAGCATCCGGATCTGGATTTATTGCACAATCTCCGTAGGCTAAAACCCTATCTTCCAGGCACATAAAGAAAACTGAAGATACGGTTTTGAAGTTTTCTTTTGTTTTCAAAATCTGCAGTGCCGGCCTGATCGTATGCTGTGTGGTATGGGCAGCACCCGAAACCATTCCTTGTGCATAATCCATATACACCATCATGGTTCCAAAATAAGATACATCCGAAACGGTATCAAATGCGATCTCTTCAGTTAGCCCTTTGTGCTTGCGCAGCTTTGCTAGCTCAATGGCAAACTCCTTTCTCATGGGCGATTCAACCGGGTCAATCAACTCTATGGAGCTAAAATCTATTTTCAGATGATGCTTGTTGGCTAACGCTTTGATTTCAGCAGGTTTTCCAAGGATTACAAGGTCTACAACATCCATTTTCTGCAGGGTTTCTGAAGCTCTTAGAATGCGTATATCGTTTCCTTCGGGAAGAACAATTTTCTTCCTGTTCTGTCCTGCAATCACCCGGAGATTGTAGAGGAACATCTTGGGGGTCATGCCTTGCGGTTCAAACCGGATAACCTCATTGGCAAATTCATCTACATCTACGTATTTGTCAAATAGTTTGAGACTTAAAGCAATTTTTTCGTTTGATTTCTTGTCGATAGAAGAAACGACTTTTTCAGCCCGAACAGAAGTTTCGAAAGTGAATGTGGGTACGGACAAAATGGGCATAGGATCCGGAAGCCCTTTCAAGATGGCTTTTACCTCTTTGGATGGCATTATACCACCAGTGAGAATCATGCCTGAAATATTGGGCACCGCATGGCTTTGATTGGTCAATAGAGTACCCATAATAATATCCGTTCTATCGCCCGGTGTGATGGCCATACTGCCTCCTCTCAGGTACTTGAGATAGTGCTCCAAACTCATTGCGACAGATTGGAATGAACTTACCAGATTATCTAAGTGGTTTTTGCCAAAAAGTACTTTAGCACCCATTTGTTCTGCCACTTCCCGAACGGTGGGCATACTAAGAGTATCATCGCTCGGAATAGCGGCTAAAAAACCAATATCATCCGGAAGCTCCTGCATCAATACTTTCATTAATTCTTTGCGACGCTCAGGTTTAACCTTGTTCACTATGGTACCTATGATCTGACAATTATGTGCTTGATAGGACTGTATCGTCAGTTGAAGTGGACTGAGGATATCTTCGAGATCACGACCAAGACCCTGACCAAGAACCAAAACAGGAACACCCAGATTTTTGGCAATCATGGCGTTCATATCAAACTCAAAAAAGGACCCTTCGCCGACAAAATCACTTCCTTCACAAACGATAAAATCGTATTTCTCTTCCAGTGCCTTGTACTTGTTGATGATCTCATCGATGAACTCATCCTGTTTATCATGAGCCAGCATATCTGTGGCCTGCGTTCGGGTATAGGCATAAGTCGACTTGTAATCCTGGTCCAGATTGTGATAGCTAAGAATCAGTTCTATGTTTTTGTCTTTGTAACCTGTTTCGTCATCGCGAATAATCGGTTTAAAAACCGCGACACTTTTTGTAAACCTCAGAGCCATTTCAAAGCAGCCCAAAGCGATCATGGTTTTTCCGGAGTAAGGTTCAGAAGATGAGATGTAAATTGAACGAATCATGGATAGAAAATTTGATCAAAATTAGATCGCATTTTCAACACGAAACCTGATTTTAGATTGGGTTATTGTTACCAATTCTAATAAAGAAAATCCTGATAAGGATAGCGACTTGCATGGATGCTCTTAGCCACCTCATATAGGCTATTCCTTAGCTCATCAATGTTTTCTTTTTTCTTGGCAGAGATGAACACTGACCTGTTCTCTGTTCGGTTCATCCAGGATGCCTGCAAATCCTTTAGAGATATATGGTGCACACGGTCTCCGGTATAATCAAACTCACTTTCGTTGAGATGTGAATACTGATCTATCTTATTGAAAACAAGTATTGTGGGTTTGTCTTTACTGTCGATTTCACCTAAGGTTTCGTCCACGGCTCTCCAATGGTCTTCGAATTGTGGATGAGAGATATCCACGACATGGAGCAAGATATCGGCTTCGCGAACTTCATCAAGTGTGGATTTAAAAGATTCGACCAATTGATGTGGAAGTTTCCTGATAAACCCCACGGTATCAGTAAGCAGAAGAGGTAGATTGTGTATGGTGATTTTCCTAACTGTTGTATCCAGGGTTGCAAACAGTTTGTCTTCCGCAAAAACATTGGATTTACTCAGCAAATTCATGATGGTAGACTTACCAACATTCGTATAACCCACCAGTGCGACCCTGACCATTTTACCTCTGTTCTGACGTTGAGTGGCCATTTGCTTGTCAATCGTTTTTAACTTTTTCTTGAGCAGAGCAATTTTATCGCGGATAATCCGACGGTCCGTTTCTATTTCTTTTTCTCCGGCACCACCACGGGTGGATGTTCCTCCTCTTTGACGTTCAAGGTGGGTCCACATCCTGGTGAGGCGGGGTAATAGGTATTGATAGCGCGCCAGTTCAACCTGTGTTTTTGCCTGAGCAGTTTGAGCCCGATATTGAAAAATATCTAAGATGAGTAAACTTCTATCGTAGATCTGAAGTTTCAGTTCTTTTTCTATGTTGCGCATTTGAGATGCCGAGAGGTCGTCATCAAAAATCACATAGTCAATTTCGTTTTCCTTAGTATATTTTTTTATTTCCAGCAGCTTACCTTTTCCAATGAATGTCCTTATATCAGGGTGGGCAAGTTGCTGCGTGAAACTTTTTATGACTTCTATTCCGAGTGTCTTGGACAAGAAAGCAAGTTCATCTAAATACTCTGTTTGTTTCTCGAAACTAACTTCCGGGGTCACCAATCCAATGAGGACAGCACGTGGAACAACTCGATCAGTAAAATGAAGTTTAGCCATGCAATTGGCTCCAGGGTATCCTCAGGAGAATGACAAGTAAGGCAATGCCGTAATAAATGGCAATGGTTTTGAATTTCTTCGCATCGCTTTTCTTTCTCTTCGCCAATGCATATCCAATGGTGATGAGTACAATCCCAATAATCATGGTCAGTGGGTGTTCTATCATAGTAAACCTTACCTCACTGTTCTTCATCACCGACCCCATATCGGAGAATGCACTGCCATAGACTCCAAAAAGCAGTATCAACCCGATGATCAGCTGCAAATGAGCTAAAGCCAGAAAAAATAAAGATTGGCGCTTTTCGAAAAGTTCAAACGGTTGTTTGTTGATCGCATTCAAATAAAACTTTCCTGTAGTGAAGATCAAACCCGCTAACAGAATGATCATTAATATGTAATGTGTACTTTTTAAGAAAGCAAAAAAGTCTCCCATGGCCCGTTTTTAAATGTGCCGCAAAAATAATCGGAATTTCAAACAATGTTAGCTAAACTTTACTTGTACATTAAGATTTTCGTTGAGCTACATTTGCGGCCATGTTTAGAACCGCTTTAATAACCTTTATATGCACTATTTCCGGTTTAGCCATCAATGCGCAGAATTCGACTTATCTGGGAGTAGAGGATAAACGGGAACAACATACTGCATACGTCGGAGCAACCCTGATTTTTCCGGATGGAACCTCTCTGGAAAATGGAACCATCATCATCAATGGAGACCAGATTGAAGCGGTAGGTTCAAACCTTGAGTACTCCGATGACCTGTTGGAGATTGACTGTTCGGGGTTAATGGTATACCCCTCTTTTATTGATCTCTGGAGCCACCTCGGTTTTAATACCACTGAAAAAAACAAGAAGTCAAGATTTCCTCAGTATAATGCAAACAGATCAGGTTCCTTTCATTGGAATCAGGCTGTTCATCCCGAATATGATGCAGTGGATCACCTTGGTAATCAGCCCAAAGTGCGCAAAAAGTACCGAGATATGGGGTTTGGTACTGTACTTTCTCACAACATGGATGGCATTGCCAGAGGAACCGGTGTTTTACTCGCCACGGACAGCAGGTCGGAGAATTTCGTAGTTTCAGGACAGGTAGCTGATTTTTACAGTTTTGACAAAGGGTCATCAAGTCAGGTCCATCCTACTTCTAAAATGGGGGCAATAGCCCTATTACGCCAACTTCTGGCTGATGCTGAATGGTATGATGCTTACAATCAAAAGACAGAGAATCAATCTATTCGCGCAACAATTTCCCACCAACATCTACCCCATTTCATCGATGTATCGGGGTATCAGGATGCTCTGAGAGCTTATCGATTGACCGCTGAGTTTGATCAAAACTGGATCTTAGCCGGAGTAAGGAATGCTTACGAAAGATTAGACGAACTTAAATCTACAAATGCATCGTTCGTGCTGCCATTGAATGCCCCCAAAGCCTTCGATGTTTCCAACCCTCTGGATGCCGATTTCCTCGAGCTGGAGCGAATGATAGAATGGGAGCGCCAGCCTTATGTTCCAGCCGCTTTTGAAAAGAATGAAATCGAATTTGTGCTCACCTCCTTCGCAAAGAAAAACGCTAAAGAATTTCACGATGATTTGATCCATGCTATTCGTCACGGTCTGAGCAAGCAGGCCGCTTTAAGAGCCTTAACAATAACTCCTGCTCAACTTATTGGGCAAGAAGATCAAATCGGGGACCTTAAAGCCGGGATGAAGGCCAATTTCATCATTGTTGACGGAGACTATTTTGAGGAGAATAGCAAAATCATATCTCATGTTGTGATGGGAAAGGAGTATGAAATTAACGAGGAAGACCCCGATGGTTTTACTGGATACTACTCATTGAACGTCGGTGGTGAGGAAATAGAATTGATCATAGATGAGCGTAATGAATCCTTTGTCATTTTAGATCGCAACGAAAAAAAAATGGGGGCTCTTTCACTCGAAGACAATATCGCCAACCTTACGATCAACAGAGGGGGCAACGCACCCTACCACCTTGCAGGAAAGCTTAACTATAAAGGCAAAATTATCGATGGAATAGGGACAGACCGTTACGGTAATTCTGTGAATTGGGCCATGATTCGCCAGGAAACCCGGGCGGAAGAGATGACAGAAATCGATTCCATCATTCCGTTTGATTCCCTGCCTTACCTTCTCCCTTCAGGTGCCTACGGAGACACTGCTCTGCCGGTGGCAAAGGACTACTTTATTGATAATGCGCGCATCTGGACCTGCGATAGTCTTGGAGTTTTTACCGGGGACGTCGTCATACGAAACGGCATAATCACTGATATCGGCAAAGCGCTTGGAATACAAGATGGACTGGAGGTTATCAATGGAAAAGGAATGCATCTGACCCCGGGTTTAATCGATGAGCATTCACACATCGCGGTATCAGGAGGGGTGAATGAGTCCGGACGGTCTATTTCACCCGAGGTTAGTATTGGAGATGTTATTAATCCGGACGATATCAACTTGTATCGGTCTCTTGCCGGTGGAGTTACCACCCTGCAGATTCTTCACGGTTCTTCAAATGCCGTTGGCGGTCAATCCGCCATCATCAAACCGAAATGGGGGTATGGATCTGAAGAACTTAAAATTCAGGATGCACCCAAATTTATCAAGTTCGCGTTGGGCGAGAATCCAAAACGTTCCAATAGCGATTTCGATAGAGTGCGCTATCCTCAAAGCAGGATGGGCGTAGAGCAGGTGATTTTGGATGCATTCGTTCACGGTAAAGCATACGGCAACGAATTGGCCACTTATGATTCATTGAATGAGAGCCTGAGCAAACGAAAAAAGGAAGCGATGAATCTACAAGCACCAAAACCGGATTATCGATGGAAATCAGTTTCCGAAATTGTAAACGGAGAAAGGTTTATTACCTGTCATTCCTATGTTCAAAGCGAGATCAACATGTTGATGCATTTAGCAGATTCTTTTGGTTTTAATGTCAATACTTTTACCCACATATTGGAAGGATACAAAATTGCACCTCGAATGAAGGAGCATGGAGTATATGCTTCTACATTTTCCGATTGGTGGGCCTACAAATACGAGGTGAAGGATGCCATTCCGCATAACGCCGCATTAATGTCTCAGGTGGGTGTTGTAACGGCCATAAACTCTGATGATGCTGAAATGGGCAGAAGGTTAAATCAGGAAGCGGCCAAAGGAGTTAAATATGGTGGAATGAGCGAAGAAGAAGCTTTGAAAATGGTCACGATAAACCCCGCCATCATGCTGCATCTCGATCATAGAATTGGCTCCATTAAGATAGGAAAGGATGCCGATCTCGTGCTGTGGAACGGTCATCCGCTTTCCGTTTACTCAAGGCCTGTGATAACCATGATTGAAGGCGCGATTTACTACAGTGATGAGCGGAATGATCATCTCAAAAAATTGACGCATGAAGAGCGTAGTAGATTGACTAATAAGATGTTAGAATCAAAGGGAACACAAAGTGAAAAACGTACGGTGGTTCCACAAGATCAAGTATTGTATCACTGCGATAGTTTGGAAGAATGAGAAATATATTGGTTCTATTGAGTTTCTCCATGCTCATTTATTCTCAAATAAAAGCACAGGTTCCGGCTCCACTTCCAGTAAAGCATTCCAGTGTCCTCATACTTGGTGGTATTGCACATCTCGGAGACGGCAGGGTCCTAGAGAACTCCGCCATAGGATTCAAAGACGGATATCTGAATTTGGTGCAGGATCAAATGAAGGGAAGAGTGGCTGTGACTGCTTATGATACCGTCATCCGGCTCAATGGACAACATGTTTATCCGGGATTTATCCTGCCCAATACCACCCTTGGGGTAACCGAGATTGACGCGCTGAGGCAAACCCGGGATTTCAAAGATGTTGGCATGTTCAACCCGAATTTAAGGACAGCGACCTCCATCAACATGGATTCGGAAGTGATGTATACCGTTCGCTCCAATGGAGTATTAGTCAGCCAGGCTACTCCACGGGGAGGCATGGTATCTGGAACTTCATCCATTTATCAAATGAACGGGTGGAATTGGGAAGATGCTCTCTTGAAAACAGATGATGGTGTACATGTCTATTGGCCTTCACGTTTTTCCGCAGGTGGGCCCTGGTATCACAAGAAGAATTATGAAATGAAAGAAAATCAGGATTCCTTGCTTAACGAACTGGAATCCTTCTTCCGCGATGCACTTGCTTACTCAGGTTTAGCCGATATGCCTGTTAATCTCCGATTAGAAGCCATGAAAGGAGTCTTTGACGGGAGTCAGAAATTATTTGTGCATGCAAATCTGGCTTACGACATACTACGCATCATATTGTTCAAGAAAGAATTTGAAATACCAAACCTGGTTATTGTAGGTGGATATGAAGCGTACAAAATTCCCGACCAGTTGCGAGAAAGTAACATTCCAATTGTCTTGCGCAGAGTGCACAGTTTGCCTTTAAAGACGCAGGATGACATACACCTTCCGTATAAACTACCTGCGATGCTTTACGAGATGGGAATTCCATTTTGCCTCGACATGTCAGGAGATATGGAAGCCATGAATGGACGAAATCTTCCTTTTTTAGCCGGTGAGGCCGTAGGTTACGGTTTGCCCTATGAGGAGGCGGTAAAGGCAATAACAGGCAGCACGGCGCAAATATTGGGCATTGCCAATAGAGTTGGAATTCTGGCTACCGGAAAAGAGGCCACACTCATTATTTCTTCGGGAGATGCTCTCGACATGCGCACCAATGATATCACCATGGCCTGGATAAAAGGTCAACCTTTAAATCTCACCAATCATCAGAGAGAGTTGTACGAGAAGTACAAGAAAAGATACGAAGGGACGAATACCGAATAAGGCTATCGCACTTTCAGACCAAGTTTTTCCCGCATTCGTTGAAGAACTTCATTGCCTATTAAACGGGCTCGTTCCGCTCCTGAACTGAGTTCCTCTTCTATCTCATCGGTATGAGCCATCAAGTGCTGATATCGATCTCGGGCGTCAGCAAAGCGCTCAAGAATGGCGTTCAGCAGATCTTTTTTAGCATGTCCGTAACCATAACCACCAGCGAGGTAGTTCTGCCGCATGATTTCAGATTTTTGCGCAGATGCCACCAACTTGTAGAGAATATAAGGAAGACTGTTTTCAGGATCCTTTGGTTCTTCTAAGGGTGCAGAGTCCGTAACGATGCTCATCACTTGTTTTTTAAGTTGTTTTTCGGGAAGGAAAACATCGATAAAGTTTCCATAGCTCTTGCTCATCTTCTGACCATCTACGCCGGGAACCACCATGACGTCTTTATGAATTTGAGCCTCAGGAATGACCAGTGTTTCGCCATATTCTGCATTGAATTTTTGGGCAATGTCGCGGGTCATTTCAAGATGTTGTTTCTGATCTCTCCCCACAGGTACGATATTGGCATCGTACATCAGAATGTCACAAGCCATCAGCACCGGATAGTCGAATAAACCAGCATTTACATCGCTCAAACGATCGCTTTTATCTTTGAAGGAGTGCGCATTGGCCAGCATCGGAAAAGGGGTTAAACAATTCAGATACCACGTCATTTCGGTAACCTCGGGCACATCGCTCTGACGGTAAAAAATGGTTTTATCGGTATCCAACCCCAGTGCCAACCATGCGGCCGCTACGCTAAAGGTGTTCTTTCGGAGCGTATCAGCATCCCGGACTGTAGTCAATGCATGAAGGTCGGCAATGAACAACAAAGATTCGTTCATCGGGTCATCAGCAAGCCGGATTGCAGGCTCTATAGCACCAAGAATATTGCCCAAGTGAGGGGTTCCTGTAGCTTGTATTCCAGTGAGTATTCGCGCCATATTCATATAAATGGAAGGCGTCGAAACTAAACCATTTTGCACGAAATGTATTTATTTGATCTGCAGAATGAGAATACTCTGGATCGTATATAAACTTTACTTCGGTTTTATCTTTTATGGAACCCTGGTCTTGTTGTACCCGGCCTTCCATTTCCTCACCGGAAAAAGAAAGTATTGGCCCGCCGCGGTGAAACTGGAAAAATTTTGGGGACAAATGATCATGGCACTCACTTTTGTAAGGCTCAGGGCGGTTGGCAAAGAAAACTTCCCCGAGCCCCCATTCGTAGTGGTGTCGAATCACGCCTCGTATATCGATACGGTATTGATGTACGGTATCGTTCCCGGAAATTTTGCCTTTATTGGAAAAGGCGAATTGCTGAATTGGCCGCTGTTTGCAAGATTTTTTCGTTCTGGATTAAATATTCCTGTGTTCCGTCAAAGCCTTAAAAATGCTGCTCAGGCGATGGATCTTGCGGACCAACGAATAAAAGATGACTGGAGCATTGCCATATTTCCTGAGGGAGGTATTTTGCCTGAAGCACCTCGAATTGCCCCTTTCAGAAATGGAGCATTCAGTCTGGCCATTCAAAATGGAGTTCCTGTTGTTCCTGTCTTAATGGCCAACTCTTACAAGATTTTCGAGTCGCTCGATTTATTTGCCACTTCGGGCCGTCCCGGTGTTGCCCGAATTCGCATTTTAGAACCCATTCAAACTACCGAGTTGTCCGATGCCGATATCATAACTTTGCGCGAGCGGGTTCGCAATACCATAATCAAGGCCCAAACGGAATATGAAGATAGATGATAAAATGATCGAAGAGATCAGCAGCCTGGCCAAGTTGAAATTCGAAGGAGCAGAGCGCGAGGCCATAAAAGAGGATATGCAGAAAATCCTCAATTTCATGGATAAGCTGAATGAGCTGGATACCGATGATGTACGACCCCTGGAATATGTGCATGAAATCTATCAGAAACTCCGTGTGGACGAGGTGCATCAAACCATCTCTAAGGAAGAGGCACTAAGAAATGCGCCCCAAAAGGACTCCGATTACATAAAGGTTCCTAAGGTTCTGAAAAAGAAGTAGTTATAACTATTCCAATGACTGATACCAGAAAAGCGCACCTTGCGCTCTTCATTGTAAATCTGGTATACGGAATCAATTATTCTGTGGCTAAAGATGTGATGCCGGAGTACATTCAGCCCTTTGGTTTTATTTTGATCAGGGTGGTCAGTGCTACCGTGCTCTTTTGGATTTTTCAGTTTATTCTTGGAGCGAACGAAAAGGTGGCACGAAAAGATTTTCTGACCATTGCTCTGGCAGGAGTTTTTGGCATCGCGGCCAACCAACTTTTGTTCTTCAAAGGGCTGTCGATGACCACTCCTATCAATGCTTCTATTGTAATGACGACAACTCCGGTCATCGTCCTCATCATTGCATCGCTGTGGGTGCGTCAAATACCGGAAAGGCAAAAAATTCTCGGTGTATTCTTCGGTATTTCCGGTGCCCTGATGTTGCTCACTTTTCGAGCCGGATCCTTCGCTTTTCCTGATTTTTCACAACAAACTGTAACCGGCGATGTATTGGTGTTGACTAATGCCACAGCCTTCAGTATTTATTTGGTGATCGTAAAACCCATCATGAAAAGGTATAAACCCATAACGGTGATAAAATGGGCATTTCTGTTTGGGTCTTTTTATGTATTTCCGTTTGGTTATCAGGAGTTTAGAATAATTGATTGGTCTTCTATCACACCCTTAATTTGGGGAGAGATCGCTTTTGTGGTTCTTGCTACAACCTTTTTGGTGTACCTGCTGAATGTGTACGGATTAAAACGCCTCAATCCTGAAACGGTGAGTGTTTACATTTATCTGCAGCCCTTTTTTGCATCGATGGTGGCATTGGCACTTGGCAAAGACAGCCTCACGTGGATTAAGCTGGTCTCCGTTAGTCTGGTATTCATTGGGGTATATCTAGTGAGTTTTAAAAAGAGCTGAGTTTTTTTTTCGGATTTAAAGACCTAATTTTCCCCTGTTTTTTAATCTTAAATAATTTCCACATGTTTCGAATACTTCTACTTCTTGTTGCGCTTTTCGTAGCAACCACAGTTCAATCCCAAAACCAAGATTCCCTCATCAATATGATGAGCGACCCTCATGCTAGTTTCTTTGATGTTATGCATACCGTCGATAGTGTTATTGATGACTCTACCGTAGTTTTAGATAGCGCGTTTCTAAAAAGAGTTGATCGGTATAAAGCATTTTACTCTAATCGTGTAGGGCCTGATGGAACGATTTATTCGTTTGCCTCGGTATTGACAAGCCAGTTGTCCACGCTTTGTTTGGCTAACCCAGTAGTTACGGAACCATGGGAGGCTATGGGACCATTTACGGTTACCGGATCAGGCTATGGTAGAGGTATAGGGCGCCTAACCTCAGTAGCAGTTGATAAAGCGAACAATATGGTGTATGCGGGTTCCGAATCAGGAGGTTTGTGGAAGAGGAATCTGGGGTCTCCAAATTGGATAAATGTTACCGAAAGTGAGAAATTTCCGGCTTTAGGCATTCAGGATATTGCACTTAATCCAAATGATCCAAATGAAATATATATAGCAACTGCTATTGGAGGATACGATGAATTTTCATACGGTTTAGGAGTGCTTCGCTCAAGAGACGGAGGTCAATCTTGGTCGACATTAAATATTGGCCCTAACAATTACACATATAAGACTGAAGCTCTTGCTGTAAAGTTCGCAGAATTTGACTCTTCTATTGTTTTAGCTGGTGTTGGGTCAAGATTGTATAAAAAAAATGCAGGAACGAATTCCTGGACCGAAATCTTTAAAATTGAAGATTATATCTCTGACTCTCAGGCGAGTAGGTCATTGATTAGAGATATTGAAATAATTAGTGATCAGGGATCTACTAAAGTTTATTTATCTACTGCTTGTGTAACTCATTGTCCATCTGGGTATGTTTTTAGAGGGGACCTCTCAGGAAACTGGACTGACATTACTCCTAGTCCACCAATAGATAAATGGGACAGGGGGGCCATTAGCATCTTGAATTCGAATCCTACTGAAATCTTCTTCTTGGGTGGTGACTATCCTTATGGTGCACAGGTTTACAGATCAACAGACCGAGGAAACACTTGGGTTCTAGTGAAAGAAGATACAGGTATAAGTTCTAATGGTTTGGGGGCGGATAAATTTAGATGCGAAATTAATATTTCACCTACAAATCCTGACCGCGTATATATTGCAGGCTATAGATTGAACACTATTGAACTACAACCTAATGGTACTTGGAGCTATTCAAAATTTTCATATTGGTATTCAAATTACCATGTTGACGTTAGAGGTGTTTATATAATAGCGAATGGATCACATGATGAGGTATGGATTGTTCATGATGGAGGAATATGCAGAACGGATGATGCATTGAATGTTTATTATGACCTATCAAATGGAATGAATTGTTCTGAATTTTATGATGTTGCAATCTGCGAATCTCAAAACAATACCCTAGCTGCTGGAGCTATAGATAATGGAACAATCATGGTTTCTGGGGATACCGAACATCGAAGAGGTGGTGGAGATGGCAGTCCGGCATTGTTCTTAAAGTCAGATCCAAATGAATTGTTTTACAGTTTAAATGGGGTTATTAAAAGTTATAATATCAAATCAGGTTCTAGTGGGACAACAAATATTCCAAAAGACGGCACCCGTTTCGGATTGAATCTGCCGTTGGTGCAGCACCCGGTCTTTCCTGACAAGATTATAGCGGGACGTAAACGATTATATGTTTGGGATTATCCAACAAATACGAACACAGCAGAATCGAATTTGTCCTCGTTCAATAATAATTGGATAAAAGCTATTGCAATGTCTTATCAAAATGAAAACAAAATCTATGTAGCAGTTGACGACTATGATGGCAAACATGTTCTCTATAAAAAAGACCCGAGTACCTCGACCTGGATCAATATCAGTAATGATTTCAGGATAAATGGGAATTCCATCTTTAATAAATGGAAATCCAAGGTAACTGATTTGATTGTTGACCAGTCAGATGACAATAGATTGTTTGCTTCTATGAGCGGGGTAGATGGATTAAAACTTGGTGGAAGTTCTACGCCCGTAAAAGTAGTTATGTCAAATGATGGGGGAAATAACTGGACAGATTTTTCAGATGGCCTGCCCAACGTTCCGGTAAACAGACTTTTTGAATTGGGATCTTTTCCAAGCGGGTACCTTTTCGCTGCTACTGATGTGGGTGTATTTGTTCGAAATCTCAACCCTTCTGCTAGCGACTTTGCTACTTGGGAATGCCTGAGTAATGGACTCCCTCCCTGCATTGTGATGAACTTTGATTACAGCCCCTGCTCCCAGGAGTTAGCCATTGCTACATATGGACGCGGTATGTGGAAAATGGATATATCTTATTTCGTCAATGAAGAATCATATAATGTTTCGGGAAACGAGATTTGGAATACGGATAGGAGTATGTCCGGCGACATCATCATCGAAC
>DNTB01000086.1 GCA_003499525.1 Flavobacteriales bacterium | reverse complement strand
GTAGTGGTCATCATCAGGAACATGCAGTAATACCAAGTGTGAAGCGGCAATTTGCTGTGCATCATGATGGTGCCACTCCGGATGGTCGTTTTTGCACGGCAATCCATGCATTCCCACCGATTAATCGTGCTCAGCCAACTCAATCGCTTCGACGCGCACTTTCGGCACACAAGCCCGTTCTTCTCTCGCATTTTTTTCATGTGGTGAACGCATGCCGATTCATCTGGAAACTGTTTAAAGAAGTCTTTTGCTGTCATAATCATCATATTTTCAGCAAACCTCAGGCCCCGCTCCGTAATCTATTTATGTTCTACATTCAGACGGACATACATTTTCTATATTTATCACCTAGTTAGCCCTCATATAAATGAAAACCATCACATTAATAATCTTCCTTTTTTGTAGTCAAATAATTTTTGGTTGTGATTGTCAGTTCAATGGAGGCTTTTTAAAGACTTCATATTACTCTAAAAATATCATACATACATCCGTTATAGACCATCTTCAAATATTTGATGATTTTGATAAAGTCTATTATGATAATGGGATAAAACTAAAAGTAATTGAATCCATAAAAGGCCAAATAAAAACAGACACCATTTCAATCTATTGGAGCTATCTTTCAACTTGCTCTCCATCAATCGACCAGTTTCAAATCGGAACAAATTGGTTATTTGCTATTGACCTAAATGAGAACATTCAGAATTATCTAAAACCATGCATTATTGATTACGTTAAAGTCGCAGATAATCATTGTATAGGAACTATTATTCCAAATGACTTTTGTGACCCACATTTTCAAGATTCCATACATTACGACACCTTGAAAAACATGATTGATGATATAGAAATGTATTTAATGCCAAAGCAAGATTGTGAAAGAGAAGATGTTTTCTTATGGGTAACTGATATGCCAAAATTTAAGCTCGGAGAAATCGGAATGGATTCGATAATATACTTTGGTTTAAACTTAGAAACAGTAGAATTTAAAGAATCTGAATTCTTATATGTGGAATATATAATAGAAGAGAATGGTCATTTATCAAATATTTCACTAGCCAATTATTTTATGCCTGAGATTGCAACTCAGTATTTTGAAAAAATAAAAAAACTATTGATTTTAAACCAGAACCAGTGGATTCCGGGTAAGCATTTCAATAAAACAAAAAGGGTAAAAATGATTGATAACATTAATTTAACCAGAATAAAAAATAAATACGAGGGCTAACAATGGCTAAAAAACATAGGGGGCGTTGCGTAAATTCGCCAGCCTCAGGCTTTCAACTTCGTTTCTTGTCCTGCGGACAGGAACGCACGCTGAAACCCCTACAGTTTTTTATCCGAAACGTTGTGGGTAATTATAAAATGAATCGAATTCTATACTTCATATTGTCAATTATAATTCTCAGTTAATGCAATAATTCCGACCACTGTTCTCTTGGTTCCATTGACTTTTACAGCCAATACGACGTTGAGTCAATGAGAGTTAGTTGCAACGGAAACGACTTTGTTTTTACTATTGTTGAAAAGGTGTTTGACTCAATTGACGGATTTGAAATTAAAATTCAACATCAAGACGTCAGCTCATATTGCACAAAGCTAACAGCCATTGACCAAAACGAATTATTAATTTAGAAACCTAATTTCAAGCTCGGCTCAACATGTGCGGGGTTTGGTGGAATTTGCCATATGGTGCATTGCCGTAAAAGTTAATTCAATTCACGTATGACAGCTTTTAAGACCTTACTTTTCATTTTAGCCTCGCTCTTTGCATCCCCTTCTTTGCTATCGCAGGGATTCACTCCACCATCAGACAGCAATGCTGTTGTATATTTTGTGCGTGTCTCGAGCTTTGGAGCTGCCGTCTCTTTTGAATATTTTCACAATGAAGATTTCATTGGAATTTTTAAAGGTAAAAACTATATGCGCTATGAACTTCAAGCAGGTGAGCATCTTCTTTGGGCATCAACGGAGAACAAGGAGTTTCTCCAATGCGATTTACGAGCTGGCGAAACTTATCTGGTCCTCGTAAATGTAAAAATGGGTGGGTGGAAAGCTCGGGTTGGATTGGAACCAGTAACCGAGGAAAATCCGGATTTTGAGCGAGTAAAGAAACTCGTCTACGAAAAGTCGCCCAGGGTCACAGAGCAATCCTTAATTAATTCCACTCAAAAGAAACTGGATAAGCGGGGCTTTGTGCAAAACATTATGCAGCGTTATGAGAATGACTGGAAGTACGATAATTCAAAAACAAAAAGAATCGGCCCGAACATGGCCATCCCTATTAATCTGCTCTGAAAGTGCTCCGCACTGCATCAATCCTATTCCGTCGTAATTCTGAATTAGATAGGCGGAATTTCCTGTGGTATATATTGCTATATTTTTGATTTTGTTCACTTTGAAGGATTGCATTCCCGACGTAATGTTCAAGCACAACATGTTGTTCTCGTGTTCAATTCCGAAAAAATTCCAATCTTGATACCTCGTGATAAAATGGAGTGAAATAATCAATTTATTGGTCTTTGCTGGCATAATATGGCTCGTTGTTTCCGGAGCATTCCGCAATGACGACCTCGAACAGGCAAGGACGACTATTCAGGCAATCCAAAAGGATTTGGGCTTGTTAAAAGACAGCCTGAATGCGGTACAGAACGATCTTGATGTCGTACTCTACGATCTTGATGTCACTGAAAATGAGCTTCTTATCCTCCGAACAGACCGTGACCTACTGGAGCTGGAGCAAGAGCGTAGAAATGCCAGAAACTGGGAAGAACTGCAACGCTTGAAAAAAGAGATTTTAGAGGCAGAAACACGTCGGGAGGAACTACTTAAAAAAGCCGAAGCATTTGAACTATGAGAATGGTATTGATTCTTCTTTTGTCTTTGGTATCCGGCATGAGTACGGCCCAGCTCGACCATCGGGTATATCGAATCTCTGGAGAACAATGCATTGATCAAAAAGCCCCCAGGCTTTATTTATCTGGTGATACCCTCATTATTGAATGTGACAGTATGTACTTATTGAACACGACTCGCTATTCATTCTATCGGGAAATCCATCAATCGATTAAACTGGAGGACAGCCGGACATGCCAGAGTCTGGTTCTGGCCTATGAACGCAGCCTTGCAGAACAGGAAGAGTCCTACAGAAGCTTGCTGGAAAATGCAAGACAGACGGATCAGGTATCTTCAGAAACCTTGCAGAATACGCAGGATGAATTAATCGATGTCCAGAAGCAGTTGAGGAATATAGATCTGGAACTGACCAGAAATCAGGAAGAGCTCAAAGCGGCTGAAGAAAACATTGCCAGGGGAAAGCGAAAATCGAACAGGCAGAAGGTGATTTTCGGTGTTGGTGGTTTGGCCATTGGCATAATTTCCGGAATTATTATCGCCCAATGAGTTCGATTAAAACCTGTACTCATTTTGCCAAAAATGAGAAATTCCGAAACCTGAGCGTTTCTCGAATGGAACATATTTATGACCGAAGAAAAGGTGAAACAGACGTCCCGCATCGACACGGTTACTACACGGTTTTATTGGTAAATAAAGCTACCGGTGAACATATTATCGATTTCAAGACCTATCTCCTATCAGGAGGTCAGGTATTCTTCATCGGACCGGGACAAGTGCATCAGGTCATAGAAAAATCAAGATCAGAAGGGTTCTCCATGGTTTTTTCGGCTGATTTCCTCATTTTAAATGGCATTCCGCTTCGCTTTATCGAGAACATCAACTTGTTCCGCGACTATGGCGAAAGTCCGCCACTAGAGCCGAATGAGTCCGTTATGAGCGAGCTGAACTACTACCTGGAACAGCTTCATACCCTCGAGCGGTCTGATGATCCCTTCAAACAGGATGCAATGAGCGCATTGCTCAAACTTTTTCTGATTAAATGTAATCAGGTCTGCACCCTTCCGCTCAATACGCAGGCTCAGGAAGCTGGCAATAAACTATTGCAAAATTTCAAGCATCTTGTAGACGAAAACTACAGTAAATGGCATAAGACCTCGAGCTATGCCAACCACTTGAACATAACGTCGGACTATCTGAACCGAACCGTTAAATCGCTTATTGGAAAGACAGCCAAGGAATACATCCAATCTCGTCTAACGGTTGCTGCAGAACGCATGCTCATCTTCACCAACCTGACCGCTAAAGAGATCAGTTACGAACTGGGGTTTGAAGAACCCGCACACTTTAATTCTTTCTTCAAAAAGTGCACGGGTATCACACCGGGAGCATTCAGAAACAGGTATATTTCGTAGTTGTGCCTCATTAAAAAAGAGCACTTGAACAAAAACGAACAAGTGCTTCTTAAAATGGCATTACTATTTCGGTAGGAGTCTTTGACTTAATGGTTGAAGGTCGTACATTTTAAAAGTTTCAATTATGCTTTCCATATCTTCATTTTCGCCATGGTCATCTTTTCCCTCTTTCGTTTCTAGAAAATCATAAAGGGTCTCTTTTTTATCAAAAGTTGACCAAACGACTACCGTATTGCGCTCTCTATCAACACTTACCTGATATGCTAGAAGACCGTCGGACTTTTCATCCATTTTAATTGTTGGCGCTTTCGCTATACGGATCAAATCTTCGAGCTTTCCCGGTTTGGCAGTTGATACAGATACAAAAGAGTACGTTGGATTATTCATAATCATTGTTGTTTTAATTATTTATAATGTTTATGAGCCAAATGTACGATATTTATTCATTTACATGGCATAATAAACTAATTTTGTTCAATACTGAACTTAATTGATGCCATGGACTATTCATTACTCAAAAGGATTATAAAGCTTGTAGAAGCTTATCAAGAAGATCACTCTTCAATGAAAATAGAAGACTTTACGATTTGGCTCAATAACCACCTTTTTTCTGCTATTGAGTCGTCCGCAGATGCAGCCCATGAGGAATTGCTTTTAGCGTTTAAATTAATGTTCTTGAATAAAGAATTGAAAAAACAGACTAAAAGTATTTTTTCAAAATCAAGTGTTTCATCAATCGATGAATACAGCTTCCTGCTGCACTTAGACTATCAGGAAAGCTTTAGAAAAATGGAGATAGTGGAAATACATAACCTTGAGGCTCCAACCGGAATAGAAATCATCAGGCGTCTTTTGAGAAACAATTTTATAGAGGAGTTCCCAGACAAGGAAGATAGAAGAGCGAAAAGAATCAAGATAACGAAAAAGGGAGCAGCGGAATTGAGGACAATTAAACCGAAAATTGATGAAATATTCAGTAGGTTTTCAGAACCACTTAACTTGAATGAAAAAATTCAATTTAGTGGGATTTTGAATAAGCTAATTAAACGATGAATGAAAAACGAAGCACTCCAAAACCTAAGCAATGCCCTCCGCGAAACAGCGAATAGCTGCAATAGTTACTCCTTTACTATTCGCTTCCACGTTGACCCGATACCGAGGATGTAAACTCCGGATTGTAGGTGACTTAGGTCAATCTGAGCAGTTGGCTTCGTCAGAGTATTGGAATCCACCATCTTACCCAAAACATCGATAATAACATACGAAGCCCTTCCACTAAAATCATCCAATTCTATGAAGAGGTTATCGGTAAATGGATTTGGGAAGATGGAAAAATCCTGATCAATATCTGGATGGTCAAATCCGGTGGTCATCAGCAACGAATCCATGTTTGGGAAAAAATCCGCTTCCTGATTTCCATCCTTATCGAGCTTGATGTAGTACTGATTTTCAGAGGCATCCACACTCGGATCGTATCGATCCACAACCAATATCACGCCTGAATCAGATGTGGCTTCTACAATATTGGAAAAGTATCCAACATCACCCCCGTAATACTTGGACCAATAGAGCACTCCATTAGTATCAAGCTTGTGCAAACTCACATAATTGCTGCAATTAAAAGAACCTCCATAGTTCCCGTAAAAGAAACAAATTTGATTCTCGGCCAATGTATTGCTCGCATATATGAATTGCCCCAATGTATCTACTGTTGTGAAGGATTCAATCCCGTCATTCAAGCCATTGGGCAATTCAATATTTATGATTGTATCAAATTGAAACGAGTTCATATCCAGATATGAGATGGTCTCCCATTGATCCTTATCTAATTGTGAATTGATAAAATACTCCTGAACACCTGAAAACAACAACCTGTTACCAAAATAAATGTGTCGATCTTGATTTGATACCGATTTTGATACATTCCCGAAGGTGTTGTATATACCCACATCGCTTAGTGTGGTATCAAGGGTTAAACTCGAATCATAAACCAATAGTTGTCCCTGTTTTGGTGAATAAAGAGCAATTTTTCCATTCCCATATTCGTAGAATCCTCTGTTTAAAAAACCATTAATGGTATCCCAGGCCAAAAGGTCTCCGGTTTGATCGAATTTTGCTACAAATGACCGTTGACTCAAATAATGCCCAATAAAACCATTTAAAAAAATATTCCCGTCAGAGCTAACCAGAGAATAAGATAAATCCAACAGCTCATTGGGAAAACTCAACTGAATGGCGTCTAATTCAAGTGATACCTTTAAGGGCGCAGAAAAATCTAAATCACTTATATAATAGTCATAACTAAAACTTCCATTCAACTCTTTTTGAATCTTAATGGGCATCGCTAAACGTGAAGAATTGCTGGCAGAATAGATTGGGGTATTTCCGGTATCTCGAGGATTGAATTCCTCGATATATTCCAGAGACCCATTCGCTCGATTATATCGGTAGGATATTATTGTTCCTCCTAATAAAACACTGTCATAGTAGTTATTTGGATTAATTAAACTTTTGTAGAAAACGAATACGAATTCATCAGCACTGACCTGCTTGAGTTCATCGCAACTTGTAATGAACTGTTTGTCTCCGTATAAATATTCCAATGAATCCTGCCCGGAAATAGTACAAACTGCGAATAGCTGGGTTATTGCTACAAAGAGTCTTATTCTCATACTAAAAAGCTATTGGACGGCCCGCAACTATATCATCTAAAACCATAAAGTAAAAGAACGGTTGTCCAGCAACATCATCTCCATTCAAATCCACAGACTGCATAGATAATCCGAAAGAAGCAGGTGGATAGGGTGCGTTTATAGAATCATACTTGAATACAACTCTCTGGCCTAAATCACGCACGCCCTGATAGTACTTGGAGAAATCCGAAGGTACCATATAGTTTTGGTAAGAACTCCAAAGACAATCGTTACACTGATAATCGTCCCAAGTCCACCAAGGCGTAGTATAGGCATCATCTAATAACACTATATTGCTCAGCCATATTGTTCCTGAAGCATTGTTAATTTCATCCTCAATTAAATCAATCGCTGTCAACCAATAGGTATTCGCAGTTGGCCAACCCTGATTTCCACTTGAACCTCCACTATTCTGTCCAATTACTATTTCAATTCTAATGTCGGCATCGTTTTGGTCATAGCTTTCTATCACTGCATTGATAATTCTCGTATTCAGCTGCTCCTGCAGTTCGGTGCTCTGAATCCAACTTTCAACAGCCAAATGTTCGGTGGCAAGATCATTTAGGTTAACATACGGCACCTCATCTTCCCATTCTACGGGAATGGTGATTGTCGTAGTTTTTTTCATTTCATGTTGAGCCTGATCCCAATCTGTATTGAGGTAATTTGAGGCTGCCTCCAGCGTCCATGAAGCTTCATTTAGATCAACCTGATCTGCGCTCTTAAATGCTGCACCTGAGTGATTCACACGGTTTAAAAAGGTCTTGACCTTTTGTGTTGCAACGTCATCATCAAAACTCATGATCTCGGTGGTTTTAAATGCGCTTTCGTCTTTAGGAATCTCTGCGATTTGTTCTTTTTTACAACTCACAACTGTAAAGGTAAGTCCGATGGTTAACGTCAATAATCTGCGAATATTAAGCATGATATAAAAAATATTTAATTAGTGGTACTCTTGCAGGCTTTTCCCTTCCGCCACTCACACACCATATTTTATGAAGTATTTGGATTAGTGAGCATTCAAAAAAAAAAAATTGATCAAAAAACAAAATAGTGTCCTGCGTTTTGGGTTCGGTTCGTTAGGTACAGTCATTTTATCTTGAGTACCCATATTCATGGGTTGAGGTCTGATTTTTATAATCATCCGACTGAAATTTAGAACCTTTTGGGACTGAGCTATGTTGACCTTTGTGTTCAAATAAATCAATGATGAACCGTAAAGATTTTATCAAAAAGGGTGTTGTCGGAGGTCTGGCGATGGCAACGGCACCGACTATGATTCGAGCGAAAACCGTCAGGTTGAAAGAGTCAGACTACGATAAACTGATGAAACCCATAGGATTTAATCATTTACCAAATAAGGAGGAACAGATTATGAATAAAGTGATTCACCGAGCAACAACAAGAGGACATGCCAACCATGGATGGCTGAACTCCCACCATACTTTCAGTTTTGCTAATTATTATAACCCTGAGCGGGTTCATTTTGGAGTACTTAGGGTATTGAACGATGATGAAATAGCTCCGGGCACAGGTTTCGGCACCCACCCGCATGATAACATGGAAATCATTTCTATTCCGTTGGAAGGAACTCTGGAACACAAAGACAGCATGGGAAACACATCAGTCATCCGATCAGGAGAAATTCAAGTCATGAGTGCGGGAACTGGAATTTTTCATAGTGAGTACAATGCGAGCAAAGAAGAGCCCGGCAAGTTTTTGCAGATTTGGGTCTTTCCGCGTGAAAAAAACGTCACACCTCGATATGATCAGATACCGTTAGACGATGTTGCCCGAAAAAACGAGTTGTATCAGGTACTCTCCCCCAATGCTGATGACGCCGGTGTATGGATACATCAGGATTCCTGGTTTCACATGGGAGAATATGACCAAGAGACTTCTGAGGAATACCGATTAAAGAAAGACGGAAATGGCGTGTATGCATTTGTTATTGAAGGTCGTGTGGAAATAGACGGCACTCATCTCGATCGCCGGGACGGAATAGGCATCTCTATTACTCCAACTTTCAACATAAACGCTAAGGCCGGAGCTAAGGTTTTATTAATGGAAATACCAATGACAGTATAAAAAATGAAAACAATAGAAGCACTAAAATGGCGCTACGCCACCAAAAAATTCAACCCTAACCGGAAGATTTCTGCTCAGGACTTAGAAATATTGAGAAAATCGGTAAACCTTGCCCCTACTTCCTATGGGTTGCAAATGTTTAAAGTCCTTGAAATTGAAAATCCTGAATTGAGAGCTAAGCTCAAAGAGGCATCATGGGGTCAATCGCAGGTTACAGATGCATCCCAATTATGGGTGTTCTGCAGCTACCAATCACACAACCCTGCAGATGTAATTGCATTCTCTACTAGAAAAGCCAAAGTTCAGAGCTTGCCATCTGAAAATGCTCAGAAATACGCAGAATTCGTCAATCAAAGTCTTTCTAATCAACCCGTTGAGGCTTTTCAAAACTGGACGGAGAAGCAGACCTACATCGCCCTGGGTGGATTGATGATAGCCTGCGCAGAACTGGGCATTGATAGCTGCCCGATGGAAGGATTTAGTGCCGACCAATATGACGAAATTCTTGGCCTTTCAGCTCAAAACCTAAAAGCTGCGGTGGTGGTAACTATGGGATATCGAAGTGACGAGGACACAACAGCAGCATTGCCAAAAGTCAGGAAAGAGTTGAGCGATCTTTTCGTTGCAGTTTAAAGTGAAAGAGCTGGTTCTTTTCCGGTCAATACTTTAGTCCAACAGGGCAGGAAATAAGCTGAATGAGAGCAGTTGTTTAGGGAACCTAACGGGTAAATACAGGCTAATCTAAATCTATGTTACTTTCGTCAAAACTTTAAGCGATGAAAGTATTTTGGGGAATAGCGTCTTTCGCTTTTTTTAGTGGTTTATACTCCTGCAATTTTGATCAACAAGAGGTTTATGACACCAAAGCCATTGCTACACTGGATCGAATGTGCGAAGTCATTGGCGAACTGGAATCCTGCAGTTTTACCCTGGAGGCCTCTTCCAATCAAATAAACGACGGTAAAATGACGGTTCGTGAGCGCTCAAGTCAGCTCTACGTTGAAGCGCCCGACAAATTATTCGTGTACACGAATTCTCCAAATGGCAGAAAGGGTTATTGGTATGATGGCAATCAGCTCGCAGTATTTCGCTACGACCAAAAGACTTTCGATACTATTTCTGTTGCTGGAAATATTCATGAAATGATGGATAGAGCCCATCATGCCTATGATGTGGAATTTCCGGGGGCCGACATATTCTATCCAACGTTTACGGATGATTTGATGGCTGATCACGATACCATCGTTCTTCTGGAAAATGAACAAGATCAGAACGTCATTTCCATACTCGCAAAAGGAGACCAAGATTTTGTGGTGATCGATATCGACGGGGAAACCGGATTGCCTTTGAAATTAGAAATCGTAAATCGGGCAGATAATTCAATCTATTATGAGGCGAACTTTAGCCATTGGAAAACAAACCCTAAGTTCAGACCCGAACTTTTTCGATTCGACATCCCGGAAGGGGCACAGCAATTAAACCTCCTCAAAAAAATGGAATCATGAGAATCACGATACTCTTAAAATTTGGGCTCGTTGCCCTACTTTTTATTTCAACAGATATTATGGCTCAAAGAATGAGTCACGGAAGAGGTGGCGGAGGTTCCAGAGGAGGCGCTCGGCCAGCATCAAACCGTTCCATGAATGGTGGAGCTCAGCGCTCGGCCAATCGACCATCTACCGCACAGTCGAGACCTCAAAGCCGCCCTCAACAAAGCCGACCCAATAAGTCTGCATCGCACTCGGACCGGTCAACGAGTCGTCCGGCCAAAAGCGACCGGAAAGCCAACACAAGTTCGGGAAACCGAAAAGCCAACGTAGGCTCAGGTGACCGAAAGGCCAACGCGAATGACAAAAGAGGGAATGCATCTGGAGATCGAGCGGGCAATATGCAGGACAAAAAAGGAAATGCTTCAGGAGATCGCAAAGGAGATCTGGCAAATAAAAAAGGTGATGGCTCTGGCGACCGCAAGGCCAATATCGAAAACAAGAAAAACGACATCAATACGGGAGACCGGAATATTGGCTCCAATAATCGTGGAGATATAAATATTGACAATAGTCGCGGTGATGTCAATGTAAACGTGAATCGCAATGTTCAGGTAAATCGAAATAGTTATAACCGTTATTACAACGGATACCGAGGGTATCACCCGTATTACTATCATCCATACCGGCCCTATTCTTATGGAGCTTATTGGCACCCATTCGGATTTTTCATAACAACAATGGCCGTTACTGCAGTCGTGATCTCCTACAACAGTCAGCCATACTACTACGATCAGGGCGTGTACTATATAGAAGTTAACGAAGGCTATGAATCGGTTCCACCGCCCACAAACATTACCGTAGTTGAATTACCGGATGACGATGAAGAAGTGGTTCTCAATGACATTACCTACTACTATTTTGGCGGCATCTTTTATGAAAAGGTTGATGATGGCTTTATGGTCATTGATGCTCCCGATGGAGCTATCGTTAAAAATATTCCCGATGGTGCCGAACAGGAAGAAATTGATGGACAGGTGTATGTGAAATACAATGCAACCTATTTTCAACCTGTATTACAGGATGGCGAGAGTTTGTATCAGGTCGTCAGTATGGAAGGAGCCTCGCAGTAAGCACGATATTTCTGTTGCTCGTCAAGACGTGCACAAACCTAACACAGTAACAATAGAGTCCCTGTATGTTCCATTTTGACCGAGGACAATAAATCGGATGGAATTCGATTACCACAGGGCGGGCCACCTTCTTTCTTTCTTATGTCTATTTAGGTGACAAAAGTCTTGTTGGCACTAAGAGATTCCAATATACTTTTGGCGATCAAAATATATCAATCAGAAACACAAATGAAAACGAGTCGTCTAACCTTGAGAATGCTGTTGCTATTAAACACCATTGTTCTAACCCTTCTTTTTGCTTTTTCCTGCACACCTCAATCTGAAAATCCAGAAAATGAATCTTCTTCAGCGTTTAACGGTAAAATTGCTTTAGATGTACGTGATTCTGAGGCAGATTGGGCTCCTTATATTCCCAAAAAGGCTCCTAAGGGTGCGCCTAACGTACTGTTTATCTTGTATGACGACACCGGATTAGGGGCATGGTCGCCTTATGGTGGTCGTATTAACATGCCTACGATGGATAAACTAGCCGCAAATGGACTCACCTATACACAATGGCATACAACAGCGCTTTGCTCCCCTACTCGTTCTACCATCCAAACCGGAAGAAATCATCACCTTAACGGTATGGCGGCCATTACAGAAACGGCTGATGGATTCCCCGGGTCGAACGGACGCATGGGACCCGAAGTCACTCCGCTGTCTAAAATTTTGCAAGACAACGGGTACAGCACATTCTGGATCGGAAAAAACCACAATGTACCTGAGCAAGATGTGGCCTCAGGAGGGAGTAAAAAACAATGGCCTCTTCAAATGGGCTGGGATCGATTTTATGGATTTATCGGCGGCGAAACCAATCAATGGTATCCCGATTTGATTGAAGACAATCACTTCGTTGAACGGGAATTTGAGGAAGGGTATCACCTCTCCAAAGATCTGGCGGACCACGCCCTACAAATGTTGCGAGACCAACAAGCAACAAACCCTTCAAAGCCCTGGTACATGTGGTATAATCCTGGCGCCAACCATGCTCCACATCATGCCCCACAAGACTATATTGACAAATACAAGGGCCAATTTGACGACGGATATGACGCGTATAGAGATTGGGTTACAGAACGTATGATCGAAAAGGGTATATTGCCCGAGAGCACCGTGAATACGCCAATGAATCCAATGCGCGAAGACATGGCTGAGGCCATAGACATGGTTCGTCCTTGGGAATCGCTTAATGATGATGAAAAGAAACTGTTCGCGAAAATGGCAGAGGTCTATGCGGCATTTTCAGAATATACAGATGCACAGGTTGGCCGCGTCATTGACTATCTGGAAGAAAGCGGACAGCTGGACAATACAATCGTATTGTATGCAGCAGACAACGGAGCTTCTGGTGAAGGAAGTCCAAACGGTTCGGTGAACGAGAATAAATTCTTTAACAACTTCCCTGATGAATTGTCGGAAAACATGAAGTATATAGATGTGCTTGGTGGCCCAGAAACCTATGAGCACTACCCTACAGGGTGGGCCTCGGCATTCTCTGCTCCATTTAAAATGTTTAAGCGCTATTCACAATACGCCGGTGGAACAAACGATCCACTTGTCATCTCCTGGCCCAAAGGAATTAAGTCGCGAGGTGAGATCCGGCATCAATACCATCATTCGGTGGATATCGTTCCTACACTGCTTGAAGTTATTGGTCTGGAAATGCCCGAGGTTTACAACGGAGTTAAGCAAGTATCCATTTCAGGAGTATCTATGGCTTATACCTTTGATGCTGAGCCTGACGCACCGACGCAGAAAGAAGTTCAGCACTACGCCATGCTCGGATCTCGAGGAATTTGGAAAGACGGTTGGAAAGCGGCCGCAATTCATGCTCCTCTTTCAGGTAAGGGAAATTTTGACCAAGACGATTGGGAACTGTATCACGTAGCAGTAGACCGATCTGAATCCAACGATCTGGCAGAAGAAAACCCTGAAAAGCTACAAGAGCTTATCGATGCCTGGTTTGTGGAGGCAAAGAAAAACAACGTCCTTCCTTTGGATGACCGAAGTGCTGCTGAAATCATTGGTATTGAAAGACCTTCTTCAGAGCCCGTTCGCGACAGGTATATCTACTACCCCTTTGCAGCAGCTGTGCCCGAAGGAAATGCAGTAAACATTAGAGGGCGATCGTATAAAATCCTGGCCAACGTAGAGGTGACCAATCAAACTTCCGGCGTTGTTTTCGCACACGGTTCACGCTTTGGCGGTCACTCCTTGTTCATTAAGAATAACAAGCTATACTACGTCTATAACTTTTTGGGAATCAAGCCAGAACAAGTATTTGAATCCTCAATCAAACTCACACCCGGTGCCCATACTTTAGGTATGGAATTTACCAGAGAAAGTGCGGGTGAACGAGGTGAGTCAATTGGAGTTTCAAAACTGTACATTGATGATCAATTGGTAGCTGAAGGCCCGATGCGCACACAACCGGCAAAATTTACACTTTCAGGTGATGGTTTGTGCGTGGGGTATGATAGCGGTGATGCGGTTAGCGAACTTTACCCGTCCCCGAGTAAATTTACAGGCGGTACCATTCAATTTGTTGGCGTAACAGTAGAGGGAACCCCATATATCAATCTTGAAGCTGAAGCCCAGAGAGTAATGAAATCTATGTAGGCATTTCGTCTTCATTTCGTTCTGTCATTGCTAATATTGATCGGTGGAAGCCGAGTGAACCAGGAAGTGGCTGAAGAAAAAGAACTCCCCAAAGAGTTTCCCCGCTTACTTTGGGGCAAACCCATTGGACTCCTTTTCATTACGCTTGCCACCCTTATTCTCTCCAACACCGATGACCTGGAAAGCATATCAACAGCGGGGAGCGCGGGTTTCTTACTCATATTCGCGTCGGTAAATCTTGTGGGAATAAAGAAACACCAGGAGATTAATACCAGGAAAGGAGTGGCGGTATTCGCATTCATTCTCTGTGCAGTGGCATTTGCCATTCTCACTGGCCAGCAAATGATGAAGAGCCCATTGGCCATGATCCTTTCTTTGAGCATCTTAGTACTTTGTTTTCTTCTTGAATACCTATACCAGCGCTCTCAAAAGGCTGGATAATCATCGAAAGGTCAACAAAGCCATTTTCATTCAGGGTTGTTCCATGAAAACTTGATCTTTTGATTTTAGATTGCAGCCTGTATTCCACTTCAAAGGCCCTTCAATTAGCTAGCGTAACAAAGAGATTTTCTTGTATCCCAGTTTATACCGCACCGTGGTTTAAACGACAATGGGCTAAATAGTATAAAAGAAAATTTCAAAACCACCAACGTTACTGATCTTTCTCGAGTAATGTTATTACAGTTTGAAAAAAGCACTATGTATCGTTGGAACTACAAGAAATTCAGTATTCGTTTTGGATTGCTTTTATGGCTCATTGCCATTCTGATTTTTAGGTTTTCGGGAAATCTTCTATTTGGTACTAATCCAGACGTAATCGCACCCGTTCTCTATATTGGAATCATACCCATTCTTTATTTTCTCACACGCTGGATGTTTACTCGATATAAACTGAAACCGGAAAAAAAACTTAAGAGCGTCATTCTTTTAGCATTACCAGGTCTTGTACTTAGTGCTTGTTGCATTCTTCTTCACCGCATTATTTTTCCCAATTTAGGGTTCGAACAAACCATTCTATTGGGCAGCTGGTTTCTATGGGTTCATGCGATTACCTTACTTTTAGGGATTGCATTCAGGGATTTTAATGTTCCCGATTTACCCGAATTTATGAATTGACCAGAATGCAAATGTCCCTACTCAATGAGATAAACCGTAGGATATCTAAATGAGAATGCAATCGGAAGTTACCCCAACCCCAGTGATTAAAAGAGATAAAATAGACCGGCTTATTTGATCAAAAACAAAAGCTATCTTGTTCAGCTAAAATGAAAATCCTGCTCACCGGTGCTACCGGATACATTGGCAAAAGACTTCTTCCTGTTCTGCTCGAACACGGCCATGAAGTAGTTTGTGCCGTTCGAGATCCTGAACGTTTTCAATATCCTAAACTGCAAGGTGATCGTCTTCAGGTAGTTCAGGCCGATTGCCTGGATGCTAAAACTCTCGAAAATATCCCAGACGATATTCAGGCGGCCTATTACCTCATACATTCTATGTCTGTTTCCGGAGAATACAGTTCCATGGAACTACAATGCGCAAAAAACTTCCGGGAACGATTAGACGAGACGAGTGCTCAGCAGGTGATCTATTTAGGTGGTATCTACAACGAATCAAAGCTTTCGAAACATTTGAGCTCCAGACTGGATGTCGAAAATGAATTGGCAAAAGGACAGTATGCCCTGACTGCATTACGGGCTGGAATAATCATAGGTTCAGGAAGTGCATCTTTCGAAATCATTCGTGATTTAGTGGAAAAGCTGCCGGTTATGATTGCGCCTAAATGGTTGATGACTAAATGCCAGCCTATTGGTATAGTGAATGTTCTTGAGTTCTTGTCTGGTGTACTTGGTGTAAAAGAAACATACCATAGAAACTTTGATATAGGCGGACCCGATATACTAACCTACAAACAAATGCTGCTTGAATATGGCCGCAACAGGGGTTTAAAAAGATGGATTTTTACCGTCCCAGTCATGACGCCTCGTCTCTCGAGCTATTGGTTGTACTTCGTGACTTCGACTTCTTACAAACTGGCATCGGCATTGGTACAGAGCATGAAAGTCGAGGTGGTGTGCCGCAATGATGAGTTAAGTAAACTCCTAAATATCAAGACATTGAACTACGGGGAGTCGCTCACAAGGGCCTTAGACAAAATACAGCATGATGCAGTGCAGTCCAGTTGGAAAGATGCATTCAGCAGTGGTGATTTGAACTACCACATTTCAGAACACATTCAAGTTCCTGAGCATGGATGTTTTGTAGATCGGAGAGTACACCCAATAACAAATGCCAGTCAGACAATGGAAAAAGTGTGGAGCATTGGCGGTGAGCAGGGCTGGTACTATGCGACCTGGCTGTGGCGGGTAAGAGGTTTTCTGGATAAGTTGGTTGGAGGTGTTGGACTTCGTCGTGGTAGAACGCATCAACATGATATTCGAAATGGTGATGCCGTGGATTTCTGGAGAGTATTACTTGCCGATAAAAAATCGAGAAGACTCTTACTCTATGCCGAAATGAAGGTTCCCGGAGATGCCTGGCTTGAATTTAGGGTAGACGACAACCAGTTGATTCAAACGGCTACCTTCAGGGCAAAGGGACTTCTTGGAAGAGCATATTGGTATGCCGTTTACCCTTTCCATGGCTTTATCTTCAACGGACTCATTGGCAAACTTAGTGTGTGATATCATATTAAAACAATGTTTTTCAGTGTTTTAAATTCACCAGTAAGAAAACTTGAACAATTACAATGCAATACTGTTACTTGCCTGTGAAAAAGTCGATGCTCCCTTCCAAAAAGTGCCCGGTTTGTCAAAGACCTTTTACATGGCGCAAAAAATGGAAAAGGCATTGGGAAGAGGTAATATATTGCTCCAGGAGATGTCGAGGGATTCGAACTAAAACGACTTAATCTCTCTTATTTGGCAAGAGTTCGGTGATTTTCTAAGTTCATTTTTGCTCTTTGAACTGTACCTTCCTGTTCAACGATTCTTTTTTGTACATCCTCTATCCGGGCTTCATTCTCGGTAATTTTCAATTCCATGGTTCGAATATCAGCCTCATTTGCTTGAATGGACGTACTCTCTTTTTCAATGGATTTGCGTTGTTTGTCTACGGCACTTCTAAGCTCCTTCAATCTTTTCTTCTCAACTTTTTCCTCATCTGTGCTGGCAAACCCTCCCGTCTTCACTTTAACATCCTGGTCCACATATTGCTGCTTCAAATCAGCCATTCCGGTCTCCAACATTTCAATCTCTTCCTGACTACTGATAATGTCCAGAGAATCGGAATGTATTTGTTTTTTACTTTTTTCTATTTCTTTTCGATACTCCTCTAACTCTTTGTTCTGTTCTTTTAATTTGCTTTCCTCCTCATCAAGCTCCCGGATCAACACCATCTCATGTACATCTGTTGCAAACACAATCAGATTCTTTCTCACTGCATTGCTCAGACCTTCTGTTTCATCAGGATCGACCCAGGTATTTCCATTTTGAATCTGAAGATTAAGTACAATGTCCAACTCTTTGTTTTCAATTAATGCGTAAAAGTCCAGAGTATCACTACTGAATTTTTCAGAAACGACATCACGAAAAATCACGGTATTATCATTCACTTCTGGTTTGGTCTTGTGAATTGATTTAAAGTGCTTCTTCCAGGCTTTTTGAACTTCATCCATGTGGGCACGATAAAGAGTTAGCACAAAAGCCTTTTCACTATGTCCTGCAATGGTCTTCTTGGATGTTGAGAATTCATATCCTGATTGGGCATGACCGACAATTGTGCCTAATATGAATAGCAAGAGGAAGATAAGTTTCATATTCAGAATTTTGCTACAAAGTAAGGTTTCTTTCTCAGAGTTATTTTTTTGTCAGTAGACTGATGCGTTCTTGAAGCATCTCAATCTTTCTTTCGGCATCCTCCTTTTTCTTCCGTTCGATTTCCACTACTTTTTCTGGTGCGTTATTGACAAATCTTTGGTTGCTGAGCTTCTTCATTACAGAATTAAGGAAGCCTTCGTGGTAGCTCAACTCTTCTTTCATCTTGCTCAATTCAGCTTCAGCATCTATTTCCTTGTCAAGTTCAACAAAGTAATGAACATGACCAACCAGGATCTCCACACTCTGGGCAGGTTTTTCATTGCTGACCTGGATGGAAGATGTATTTGCCAGCTTTTCAACAACGACATCCATCTGCTCTGGATGACCGACCCCTTTATAACTAACCTTCAAGTCTTTCTTAGGAGATAATCCTTCTTTACTTCTTAGTCCTCTGATTTCCCCGATGACCTTTGAGGCATGCTTGAAATCGTTCAACAAGTGTTCATCCACGGCCTCCTTTCGCTTCGGCCATTTGCCTATAATGATGTCATCACCTTCGGCTCTATCTCGCAACACGTGCCACATTTCTTCAGTTAGAAACGGCATGAACGGATGTAGCATTATCATCAACTCCTCGAAAAAAGAAATGGCCTGTTCATAGGTGCCCGCATCGATCTCTTTGCCCCCGTCCGGTTTAATCAACTCCAGGTAATACCCACAGAAATCATCCCAGATTAGCTTGTACAGGCTCATCAGGGCCTCAGAAAGCCGGAACCGTTTGAAGCTTTCTTCAAGTAATTCAAGTTCGCTGTTCAATCGGGCGTTCATCCACTTGTTTGCCATAAAAGCCGCTTCGGTTTGCTCTTTTTCTACTACCTCCCAACCACGAACTAAGCGCATAGCGTTCCAGATTTTATTAGCGAAGTTTCTTCCCTGCTCGCAGAGAGCTACATCAAATGGAATGTCATTTCCTGCTGGAGCAGTAAGCAGCATTCCGGCGCGCACTGCATCAGCACCGTATTCGTCCATGAGTTTGATCGGGTCTGGAGAATTACCCAGAGATTTGGACATCTTCCTGCCCTTTTTATCCCGCACCATTCCGGTGAAATAAACATGATGAAATGGCCGTTTTTCGAGATACTCATACCCGGCCATGATCATTCTGGCCACCCAGAAGAAGATAATATCAGGGGCAGTTACAAGAACATTTGTAGGATAGTAATACTCTATTTCAGGGTTACCCGGATTTATAATTCCGTCAAAAACACTTATCGGCCAAAGCCATGAAGAAAACCATGTATCAAGCGTATCTTGATCCTTTCTTAAATCACTTATTTCCAGTAATTTATTTCCTGTTACTTGAATGGTTTTATTAAGTGCATCATCCTCATTCTCGGCCACTACATAGTCATCAATTCCATCGCCATAATACCATGCTGGAATTTCATGTCCCCAATAGAGTTGCCTGGAGATATTCCAATCGCGAACATTCTCCAGCCAATGCCTGTAACTATTCCCGAACTTCGTGGGAATCAGACTCACTTCATTATTATCGACTGCATCCAATGCAAGCTTGGCGAGATTCTTCATATTGAGGAACCATTGAACGGACATCTTGGGTTCGATAACAGATCCAGTGCGCTCTGATGTACCTACCTTGTTTACATAGTCCTCTGCTTTGAGCAAAAGGTCTTTTTCTTCAAGTTCACTTACAATCTTTTTGCGCACTTCAAAACGATCCATTCCTTCATATTGCATTCCATGATGATTCAATTTTCCGTCGTCATTGATAGAATCGATGAATTCAAGGTGGTGCTTTTTACCAATCTCGTAATCATTTACGTCATGAGCAGGTGTTATTTTAAGAATACCTGTACCAAATTCCGGATCGACATAGTCATCTGAAATTACACGAACTTCTCTACCTGCTGCCGGTACAATAACTGTTTCGCCGATGAACTTTTTATACCGCGAATCCTCTGGATTAACACATACAGCGGTGTCACCAAAAACTGTTTCCGGTCGTGTTGTGGCTACAGTCAGGTATTCGTTAGATTTCGTCAATTTGTATTTCAGGTAGTACAGCTTGCCACTGATTTCTTTATGAATAACCTCCTCATCCGAAACTGTAGTCTGAGCTTCAGGATCCCAGTTTACCATTCGTATTCCCCTGTATATCAAGCCTTTATCATAAAGGTCAAGAAATACCTTTTTTACTGAAGCATTTCTGGTTTCATCCATGGTAAACACCAGCCTTTCCCAGTCACAAGAAGCTCCGAGTCGTTTGAGCTGATCAATGATAATACCGCCATGTTTGTGGGTCCAATCCCAGGCGTGCTCCAGAAATTCATCGCGGGATAGATCGCTTTTATCAATCCCTTTGGCTTTCAACATGGCTACTACCTTAGCTTCTGTTGCTATGCTTGCATGATCTGTGCCGGGCACCCAGAGTGCATTTTTCCCCTCCATCCTTGCTTTACGGATGAGGACATCCTGAATGGTATTATTCAGCATATGTCCCATATGCAGTACTCCGGTAACATTGGGTGGTGGAATTAAAATAGTGAAAGGCTCTCTGTCGTCTGGTTCAGAATGAAAGTAGTTCTTGCTCAGCCAGTGTTGATACCACTTTGATTCTACACCTGATGCCGAATATCTCGATGGAATTTCCATATTTTCCGTTTTAAAAAGAGCGCAAATTTATCGAAATTAGAAGGTCAGCAGACCTGTTAATGTTGTGTTAATCGTTATTGAACCCCTGAGAAACAGAATACATTTGTCAAACCATAAACGCAAACCAATATTAAAAATGAAAAAAACAACACAATTTATTCTAGCAGCTCTTGTAGCAGTTTTTGTTTCGGGTGTTTCCTTCGCTCAGGCTTCAGCGGGAGGGCCGGAAATTTCTTTTGAGGAAGAAGTTCATGATTTTGGAAAGATGAAACAATATGGCGATGCCACAACTAATTTTGTCTTTACCAATACTGGAAATGAACCTTTAATCATTTCAAATGCAAGAGGTTCTTGTGGATGTACGGTGCCCACATGGCCAAGGCAACCCATTCAACCCGGTGAAAGTGCCTCGATAAAGGTCAAGTATGATTCAAAACGTATTGGCCCCATTAACAAATCAGTTACTATCACTTCAAATGCGGTTAATACTCCTAACAAGGTCATACGTATTAAAGGTCATATTGATCCTGCTCCAAAAGCAACTACTTCTCCTGAGAAGAAAGAATCTTCTCCAGTAGTGAACTAAATTCAGGTTTTATTAAAATTTAAAACCGGCACTTTCTCGAAAGTGTCGGTTTTTTTGTGCTGTAGATTCTATTTTTGCCGACTAACTCATTGCTATGCCAGGAATATCCCAAAAAGGCCTTCAAATGCCAGCTAGCCCAATACGAAAGCTGGTTCCTTTTGCAGAAAGTGCTCAAAAAAAAGGAATAGAAGTCCTTCATCTAAACATCGGACAGCCAGATATTAAAACCCCAGTTCAGGCACTTGATGCGGTGAGAAAAATGGATCTTGAAGTCCTTGAATACAGCCACTCAGCCGGACTTCCACAGTATAGGCAAGCTTTGACAGGATACTACAAAAACAAGGGCATTTCGGTTAAACCAGAAGAATTGCTCGTTACCACAGGGGGTTCAGAAGCTTTGATGTTTGCTTTTATGAGTTGTCTCAATCCCGGTGATGAAATCATTTTACCCGAACCTTTTTACGCAAACTATAACAGTTTTGCTGTGACATCAGGTGTAAAAGTTATTCCTCTTAAAACCTCAATTAATGACGGTTTTGCATTACCTGCTGTGAAGGAAATAGAAAATCTCATTAATGAAAGAACTCGTGCAATTCTGGTTTGCAATCCGGCTAACCCAACCGGATATCTTTATTCAAAATCAGAGCTCGAAACCATTCGGGACATTGTTCTGAAGTATGATCTTTATCTATTTGCTGATGAAGTATACCGAGAGTTTATCTATGGTGATGAAGAGCATTTTTCCGTTCTCAATATGGAAGGCATAGATGACAACACCGTCCTTGTAGACAGTGTCTCGAAGCGCTATAGTATGTGTGGGGCGCGGATTGGAACGATCATATCCAGAAACAAAGACGTCATAGCTACTGCATTAAAGTTCGCTCAGGCCAGATTGAGCCCTCCTACATTGGCACAAATTGCCGCTATGGGTGCACTTGAAACACCCGAAAGCTATTTTACAGAGGTGATAAAGGAATATGAATCCAGAAGAGATACACTTGTGGATGGTTTAAACAGTATTCCTGGGGTTATGTGCCCCAGACCTAAGGGGGCATTTTATGTAGTTGCTGAATTTCCTGTAAAGGATACCGATGACTTCTGTCAATGGATGCTATCTGAGTTCAGCTATGAGGGCAAAACTGTTATGATGGCGCCGGCATCTGGGTTTTACTCTCCTGAAAACAACATTAAAAACCAGGCTCGGTTGGCTTATGTTCTGGATGTCGATCGATTAAAGGAAGCTATTGAGATAATCAGACTGGCGTTAGAGAAATACCCCCAATAAAAAACGCAGCCTCGGGCCAACAAAGCTGCGTAATGACAGGCAGTGAATAAACTAAAAACTTACAAGCCGTAACGAAAATCAACAATACCTGCCGAAGTAGTTAATGGATTATCACAGAACCATCAACAAATAGAACCAAAATCAATCCTTGAAAATATGATTGCCATCAAAGCGATAATTGACTTTTGCCGTGGTGATTTTGCCCGCTATACTCCTAACAAGCCTATCAAAAAACTCATTCAACAAACTTGTATTTGAAGTCATCTGGTTGAAACAATGTCGTGTTTTTATCCATGATATCCACGAGTAGTTTTTCCAGAAAACCTTTAAACAAATCTCTATTCTCAAACAATACTTCGGAATCTATAAAAACCGGATCAGGTTTAATATTTTTTAAAGGAACTAGTCCGAGATGTGCATTAGACACCTCTTTATTGATCAAAAGGTCATAGAAAAAGAGCTGGATGACTTTCGGTTCTTCGAAAATCTCAAGTCCTGTAGCTCCTTTCTTAATCAACCTATGCGGGACATGCCCTGTTTTATAATCCAATAATCTGATTTGTCCGTTTCTTCGGTCAACTCTATCGATAATGCCTTTTAGCTTAATTGTAATCCCGTTAACCTCGATCGACGAATAATGGAAACTCTCCAATGACAGAATTTCAATTCTCGCTCCATTTTCCTTCAAATCAATTCTCTCTTGACGAATCCATTTAAGACAATACTTCTTGGCCGCTGCTAAAGAAAGATGAGGATGTTTATCATCTGTAAAGTGCTCTTGGTAGTCTGCAGGCTCGATCGATCGAATTCTCTCTTTAATCTCATCAAGAATTTGAATATTCAGTTCTGCACCTTTCAAAGGAGCGTACTCCTTCTCCAGAATCGAATGCACCAAACTTCCGAAAGTGCTCTCGTCAGTCAGGAGCTCATTAGACTGCTGCTCTCTTATACCCAAAACATTATTCAGGTAGAATTGCATGGGGGAAGAGAGAAAATTGTTCATCGCAGAAGCCGATAGCCCAGAGTGTTTTAAATAGTTCAGGATTTTATCCTCAACTTCTGTAGTTTTCTCAATGGCGTAATGATGTGAGTCGAAGGAATGTGCGTTTGAAAAAGTTTCTAATTTCTTGAAATCTATTTTCGGGTTAACCTCCTTCCATTCAGAATATATCTGTTCTATATAGCGGCTTCTTTCCTTAAATCCAATACCATCATTACCAGATCTATGGTATAGAAATATTTTACTAGAATTGGCCAGCAGGTTCATGAAATTGTAGGACTGCACGGAGTTCGAATGGGCATCCAATGAAAGACCGAATGTACGACGCAGAAATTGGGGTAGAAAAGACATCGACGTGCCCGTATTGGGTAAAACTCCTTCTTCAACTGCCAGAATATGCAGGTTATCATACACCTGAAGTCGGGTTTCTAAAATCCCAAGGATATTTACGCGTGCATCTTTATGTTCCGGAATCAACACTTCAGCACCGATGAAAAGTGAATTGAGTAATGGAGAGATGGCATCGAAAGACGAATTTCTTTCTTTAAGAATCCCTATCAACACATTCAGAAGTTCTATCATTTTGAGCAATGCTGATTGGGATAAATAGTCCTTTGATTCTTCTTTCAGGCTGGAGAAAAAGTTGCGTAATACCTCAATTTTTAACAATATCGAATTACTACGAATCTTATCAATACTTACAAAAAGGCTCGAAACTTCTTTGTCATATTTCCTGGCGAACTCCGTGCTTAAAGCTGCTGCTGCCGAGCTTCTACACTCAATGAACTCCATCATTCGCATGGTGAATTCAGCAATCGGTAGTTCTGAGATCGGTATGCCCACGGTACTCGTAAATGGGTATTTCAACCGAGAAATCAGCGGTAAAAGCAGGCTTTCATCCGGAAGAACTATAGTCACCTGCTCATTTTCAGTTTTGTTTAAACCGATCTCGATATTGTAAGCACAGGCGTCCAACATTTCTGATGTACCCGGTGATTCAATAGAGGCTATTGAATATTCTTTCGAATAGATGTCATCATATATCCAATTGAACTTTTTTGGGTCGTCTTTATAGATTTTTGTGAGATAATTTCCAGCTTCCTGTATTGAACTTTGGTGGAAGGACTGCAGCTGCCAGTATTTTCGAAGATCAAAATACTGATCTAGTTGCTTTATAATTAACTCTTCTACCGGAGTTAAAGCGTTAAATCCTCCGAGGAAAATGGTTTTAAAGCCAGCCCTTTTCAGCCCTTCCAGGTTATTTTCAGTAAAGTCTCTAAGCATTCGCCCGCGATAGTACCTGTTCCTTTTTTTTAACCTTGTATTGAGCTCCCTGTAGATCCCGGGTACTGATTTCCATAGTGCTAAAAACTCCCCCTCGAAGGATTCAATTCTTTCCGGGCTCCAGTGGTCTACTTGTTTTAGCTCATACAGATGCTGATATATCTCATCCGGATTCGTTAAACCAAGATCAATGTCATTAAAGTCTTTTAAGAAAATCGGTGCCCACTCCATGCATGCCGCGAGGTCGTAAGCCTTATCCTGAAGCTCATGAAGTTGACTTCTGTAAAACTCAATGTACAATTCTACAGGCCTTGCTCTCTCCATTCCACCATATGTGGATACTAATTCTTCAATGGTATTAAACCGAGGAAGCCAGCCAGGACCCCTCGTTTTTTTTGACAGATGTTCTTTAACTGTTTGAGCAGCTCTTTTATTAGGAAGAAGAACTAATAATGAAGATTTATCCTCCAGATCAAGAATTTCTTCCGATATCTTCTCTAAAAACGGTCTCACATCAAGGACCTATTTAAAACCGTTTTTTATAAACCGAAAAACTTCCTTCCATTCTGCCGGATTCATGAAAATCTCCCAAACAGTTCTGGCATATGTTGAAAAAGACGGTTTATTTGATTCGTCCTCGCTACCCACAAATTGAGGGTTCTCTTTCAACTCTTTTTGGAACTCACTTGCCATTCGGTAATGCAATTCGGCATTTCCAATTCTTCCCATTTTTTCCTCAAGTAAACCAAGGTTGTTATGTGCAATGGCATCGTGAGGGTCCAGTTGAATAGCCTTTTTATAATCTTCAATAGCTCCTGCAATATCTCCCACCGCATCCCGGGCAAAAGCTCTACTCGAATATCGATAAGGATTATTAGGTTGATACTCTACTGAATGATTTAAATCGATGATAGCTAGATTTGGTTTACCCAGATTTAGATAAGCAACGGCCCTATCATGGTAAATATCCGGATGATGAGGATCAATTTCCAGTGCAAGAGTAAACATCCGAATAGCCTCCTCAAGGTTTCCGGATTCATATGCAACTTTTCCCTCATTAAATGGTTTGTTGTTCATACTTGACAATCAAATAAAGAGAAATAAAGTTCGTCGTATCATTGACTGCTAAAATACCGGGATAAATGGAATATCCACAATACCGCAAGAGTAAAAGCGGAAATTCTTTTTTCAAAATAACGTCAGGCCATTCATTTATTGAGTTGCAGGTTGTGGGTCAGCGCCATTTTGTCTATGCTATTGAAGCTCGCACGATGCCTGAGCGTCATTTGTTAAATGATCTTCTGTACGACTATGATCATCACTGGGACAAGATTACAGCGCAGGAATTTGATTCACTGTTAGAGTCATTCAATGTTCAAATTGAACATCCTCATTGACCAAATAGTGATATGATTGGTGCACTAAATCAGGGTAAAAACTGTCATACTCAGTTTCTATTTTTTCTTGATTCCAATAAGAAATGAATCAAGATTAAAAAGGATTGACTCTCTTCCTAAATATCTCCAGAATAATTGCAACATATTGCACGTATTTCTTTGATTCACATTTGGAATTGAGATAAATTCATGATGAAATTCAAAATTTAAAGAACGTTCAATTTAGGAATTGGTCAAATAGTTAAACACAAATTTGGGGTGATGAAAACACTTACAGACACAATTAAAGCTTACTTAATACTGATCCTTGCACTTATGCTCGCCGTATCTTCTGTTCTCGCGGGAAATCCCAAAAACAAAAACGCTCAAAAAGAGATCATACATGTTGAAGGCTCGGTAATTGATGAAACGGGCAATGCAATTTCCAATGCGGTAGTTTATGTCTACCAGAGTGATGAACTTATTGGTACCATTCTGACGAATAGTAAAGGTAGCTACTCTGTTGAGGTTGAGAAAGGTGAACAATTGAGCATTCAGGTAGAGAAAAGCAAGTATTGTAGCTGCGAGATAGAAGTGGAACATTTTGAAGTAGATAACACCAAAAATCGTTACCAAATGCTGGTACGCATGCGTAATTCCGGTAATGAAGATAAAACTGAACGAGCGAGTATCGCTTTTTACGAACCGATATCCTTTTAGTACAATTTCATGAATGAGAGTTTCCGCAGTTGTTATCCGGCTGCGGTTTTTTTTTGTCCAATTTCATCGCTCGATGTGGGATACCATCTTCAAGATAAGCCTCGCCAAACGCTTCAAAACCAAAATCAGAATAAAACTTAAGGAGATACTCCTGAGCTGAAATTAATATGAGTTCCACATCTTGTTTGGTAAACAGGAAATTGATTGATTGATTCATTATCTTCTTTCCCAGACCTTTAAGGCGCCAGTCTTTTCTGACCACAACACGTCCTATGTGCCAGGTGCCAGCCTGCCTTTCTTCATAAACCCGGGTATAGGCAACGATGCTTTCATGATGATGCATCATTATATGCATCGAATTCTGATCTCGACCATCTATATCTTGATAAACGCAGTCTTGCTCAACCACAAAGACTTCGGATCTGAGCTGGAGTATATCATATAGTTCAGCCAGACTTAGTTCATCAAAAGAACAAATTTTGATAATGACGCCTTCTTTTCTAGTAATAATGTAATCTCCTAACCTTGGCTATATATTTAGCCATTCGGATTACCTGTTTAGTATATCCAAACTCGTTGTCATACCAAGTATAAAGAACAATATTAACCCCATCGCTGTGCACAATAGTGTTCTTGCTGTCGAATACTGAAGCGCAGGTGTTTCCAATAATATCATTCGAAACCAACTCAGGGTTGATTTGGTAATTTATCTGATTTACCAAATCGCCTTCAAGTGCAGCCTTCCTTAAAATTTCATTAATCTGCTCAACCGATGTGGGTTTTTTCACTTTAAGTTTCATGATAGCTAAACTGCCGTTTGGTGTTGGTACTCGAACAGCGTTTGCCGTCAGTTTTCCTTCAAGGTCGGGAATTACTTTTGACACTGCTTTTCCGGCCCCGGTTGAGGTTAGAACCATATTTATAGCCGCTGATCTTCCTCGACGTGGCTTTTTGTGCATATTATCAAGCAAATTTTGGTCATTGGTATAGGCATGAATAGTTTCAATGTGTCCACATTCAACCTCCAATGCATCATGGATGACTTTTAATACTGGCGAAATAGCATTTGTAGTGCAGCTTGCTGCTGAAAAAATGGTTTCATTGTCGATATCCAGGTCTTTATGATTTATTCCATAGACAACGTTAGGTACCTCTTTACCGGGTGCTGTGAGTAAAACTTTTGAAATACCCTTTGCTTTTAGGTGAATTCCAAGAGCATCTCTATCTCTGTAAGCCCCGGTATTATCAATGAGAAGAGCATCTTCTATTCCGTATCTTGTGTAATCCAATGAACCCGGGTCATGGGTTCCTATCATATGAACTCGTTGTCCATTGATAATGAGTTGTTTGTTCTCAAGATCCTCTTCTATCGTCCCTGCAAACTTTCCATGAACAGAATCATTTCTTAAGAGCGCTGCTCTTTTCACTATGGTTGCTTCATCATCACTTCTTGTAACTATTGCACGCAATCTGAGCTGCTGCCCCTTGCCAAATTGCTTTATAAGTTCACGAGCTGCCAGTCTTCCAATTCGCCCTAACCCGAATAATACTACGTCACGCGGACGCATGGCTTCATTGTGATCAATATTAAACCCTTTGAGTTTTACGTTAAGGAATTCCTCTTTTGAGAGATTTTCAATATGGGTTTCTGTCCATTCAGCAGTAAGCCTAGCAATATCAAGTTTGGCCGGTGCCAACTTCATTTTCTCGATGATTTCTGCCATTTCAACCACATCTTTCAGATCGATAGGACGCTTGACTACCTTTTTGCCATATTTCACCAATTCCAGAACATCAGTAACCGTTATATTGACAAGATAATCCCTGAAAAATACAAGTTCAATAGATTGTTCAAATAGCAATTTACCTACCAGGTTAAGCAGCTTAACTGCGTCTCTTTCCTGATTCACATACTGAACCATGTCGCGGGTGTAGGTTTCCTGTAGTTCCTGTTGAAGCATTTTAATTGGGTTAAAAAATTGGCCGCAAAGATAAGCGCTACAGGCCCACAGCAATAAAAAATGCGCCCGAAATCAGGCGCATTTGCTCTACCTCTATTTTGTGGGATTTAGAGCCCTATTCCGTAATACTTTTTCTCTCCATTTGGATAAACTCCGCCAATAAGTACTCCCCCACTCTTCTCACTTAACATTTCATTCAATTCGTCCAAATCTTTGACCTCTTGGTTGTCAATTTCAGTAATGACAAAACCTTCTCTGATTCCGGCTTTCCTGAGTTTACCTCCATTGATCTCAGTGATTTTGACCCCACCTCTAAGATTGAGCTTTTCCTGCTCTTCCTTTTTCAGGTTTCTCATGGTGCCGCCTAATGCTATCCAATCCTGATTAGCCGGCTTCTCAATAAGTTTGGTCTCCCCCTCCAAATTCCTAAGAATTACAGGAATGGTTTTCTCAACTCCATCTCTATTCACGACTACATTGACCTCATCTCCAGGTTTAAAACGACCTATTTGTTCCTGCAATTCGGCTACATTATTGACACTCAATTCACCTACTCCGATGATCACATCGCCTTCTTCAATACCGGCATCTTTAGCGGCACCGCCATCCGTCAACCCAGCTACATAAGCTCCTGAAGATATTGGAACATCAACTTCTTCTCGAAGCTGATCGTCGATGTTTCGGATATTCACCCCAATGAAAGCCCGCTGAACTACACCGTACTCTAGTAAATCACCGACTACTTTTTTTACAATGTTTGAGGGTATTGCGAAAGAGTAGCCTGTAAAAGATCCCGTGGGCGACTTTATGGCTGCATTTATTCCAATAAGTTCACCATTTACACTTACCAATGCTCCACCGCTGTTTCCCGGGTTTACAGCTGCATCAGTTTGTATAAAGGCCTCGAGTGGTGGGTTTTGTCCGTTACCTGTTTGAAGGATGTTTATGCTTCTGGCTTTAGCGGAAACAATTCCTGCTGTTACGGTTGAGTTGAGATTTAAAGGATTACCTACAGCAATGACCCACTCGCCTAACCTGATATCATCTGAGTTTCCAATGACCAAGGGATCTAGGTTGTTTTCATCTATTTTTAAAAGCGCCAAATCCGTAGAAGGGTCTGCTCCAATTACTTTGGCTTCGTATGAACGGTTGTCGTTTAATACCACTTTAATCTCATCTGCCCCATTAATAACATGGTTGTTGGTAACGATATAGCCATCCTGGCTTATAATCACCCCGCTACCTGCGCCACTCCTGTCCGGCATTTTATACCTTCTTCCGTTGGGTTGTCCGAAAAAGAAATACTGAAAAGGGTCTACCTGATAATACTCTTCACCTTCGGCGGTCACCTGAACATGAACAACAGATTCAACGGCGTCTTCAGCAGCTACAGTTAAATCCGGCGCATCATAGGCTACCATTGCTCTGTCCGAAACATGGAGAACAGAGTGATTAGAATCAACTTGCCTTGAAACGATTCCTTGATCAGTTCCTAACTTATTCCATTCTGCGGCACCAATGGCTACCATTCCGCCGATAAGTGCAGCCATGGCAATTTTTCCATATTCTATTAAAGTTTTCATTGCATGATAATTTTTTGAAAAAACAGCCCAAAATTACGCAAGTGAAAAACTGAGGTTTAAGATATCATCGTTAAAGTGTGTTAAGCGAAGTTTAGTCAATGACATCGTCTTTTCATGTTAACTTCGCAGGGTGAAACTAACAGGTTTATATTTAGTTCTTCTTGGAGTAATAGTAGGCACGGGTATTGGCCTTTTTGCCGGAAAATTAGTATTCACACAACAGGCAAAAGTTTCGGTAAAAAGCGCAACAGGCTTTCGAAACAAAGAGTCAAAGGAGATTCCACTTAAGGTCAAGGAAAGTGCCAAATCGAACACAGAAGAAATTAAGAAACAAGCTAGACAGGATGTCGAAAAAACGCTTGAAGAAATTGACCGACGTGTAAGGTCATCCATTCCTGATTCGATGCCGTTAGACTCTGGAGTTCCTGTTCCAAAAAAATTGAATGAATTTGACTCCTCCTCAGATAGTTTAACCCATATGGAAGATTCACCCATTGTAATATTGAGCGATGAAATAACTGTTCGAAGCGAAAAGCTATTAGGAGAAGTGTATGCAGAAATCATTGGGTTAGAAGACCACAATAATCAAAACGATAGCCTTAGTTATCCGGATTCACTATATCAAGAGGTATCGGACATAAGAACGAACGAACGTACGAAATACAAAATCCAGTTTTGGGAATCACCTGTAAATTATAGTGGGTACAAAATGGCCAACAATAATGTAGTGGTCTATGGACTTGAACCGGCAGATTCACTGAGGATTATAAAATGGAGTGATGAAATGTTTCTGGACTATCAAGGCACGTACTATCATCTTAACGAAACCTATGATTACAAACCACTTAGCCTTGTAACAGAAGAACATCTGATCATATTTTTAAATGAGTCGGGAAATTAAGTTCTACAAATACCACGGTACGGGTAACGATTTCATTTTAATCGACGATAGATGCAAGAATTTCAATCAATCTGAGAGATTCATTTCCCATTTATGCCATCGTCAATTTGGCATCGGTGCGGACGGACTTATTCTTCTTCAGGAAGACCGGGAAATGGACTTTTCCATGAAATACTTCAACTCGGATGGTCAGGAAAGTTCCATGTGTGGAAATGGCGGACGATGCATAGCCAAATTTGCACATGATCTGAGCCTGATCGATAATTTGGCTGTTTTTAGAGCAATCGATGGCAGACATGAAGCCCATGTCAATGAAGAAATTGTCGAGCTTCAAATGAATTCTGTAAAAGAATATGAAGAAGATAATGGAGATATTATCATTGATACCGGATCTCCACATTTCGTCCGTCGGGTAAATGAATTGCCTTCGAATGAATTGTTTTTCCGGCAGAGCCGAGAAATAAGATATAGTGACAGATTCGAAACGGAGGGAATTAATGTTAATTTCTATCAGTCCATAGGGATCATTTCATCAAAGACTTATGAACGCGGAGTGGAAAATGAAACACTAAGCTGCGGCACAGGTGCGGTTGCAGTGGCATTGGCGGCACACATAAATGGTGACATACAGCAAAGTAAAGCCGTCATAAAAACCCCTGGTGGAAAACTCAAGGTGTCTTTTCGTCCTGATCAAGGAGGATTTGACCATATTTGGCTGATCGGACCCGCGGTAAAAGTATTTGAAGGAAAACTCTATGAATGGTGAACGAGTCCAGCTTCGAGCCCTGGAACCAGGCGATCTTGATGACCTATATGCCTGGGAAAACAATGCGGAATATTGGCACTTGAGCAATAATTCGAGGCCATTTTCCCGCGAGCTTCTCAGATCATTCATAGAATCTGCAGACGACATTTTTGTCAGCAGGCAAATGAGATTCATCATTGAGCTTAAAAATGAAAAGCGATCCATTGGATGCCTCGATTTTTATGATTTTGATCCCCTAAATCAGCGGGCTGCCATCGGTATTCTCATTGGTGATGAAGATGATCGTAAACAGGGATATGCTACTGAGGCACTTAACATCGCTGCGCTTTACGCTTTTAATTTCCTTGGTATGCACCAACTGCACTGCTCGGTTTTGCTTGACAATATTGCCAGTATCCGGCTTTTTGAAAATCTTGGATATGTGCGCTGTGGAATTCGCAAAAACTGGGTTCGCATAGGTCAGGAATGGAAGGATGAAGTATTGCTACAGCTCATAAACAGTCGGGAGAATTGAAGAGGGTTGCCATAGTAGTTTTGTCCGCTGCAATACTTGTCGGGTTTTCAATTGCATATGGAGCATACAAAAAAGTATATCAAACCAATGTTTCGCTAAATGAAGAGCAAATAGAATTATATCTTCCAACACATTCTTCCTATGACGATTTATTGTCAATTATTGACACCAGTTCATGGTTAATCGACCATTCATCTTTCCAATGGGTAGCCAGTATCAAAAACCTGAAGAATCACATTCATCCCGGACGATACATCATAACCGACGGACTATCCAATAATGACTTAGTCAACTTGTTAAGAAGCGGGAATCAAACTCCTGTAAACATTACCTTTCAGCGATTTTTCTATCTTTCAGATCTAGCAGGGCATTTGTCCTACCGGTTAGAACCTGATTCCATTTCATTTGCGTCCTATTTTACTAGTGATTCCGTTATAGCTTCAACTGGACTAGCGCGTCAAACAGCCATTTCACTTTATCTACCAAACACTTATGAATTCTATTGGAATACTTCGCCTCAACAATTTGTCCTTCGCATGCAGAGGGAGTATGAAAGTTTCTGGAATGAAGAGCGCAGATTAAAAGCTGAAAAGGCGGGGTTATCTGAAATAGAAGTATCAATTCTAGCTTCAATAGTGGAAAGTGAAACCAAAAACATTGACGAAATGCCTTCCGTGGCGGGGCTTTATTTAAACAGGCTGAAAAAAGGAATGAAATTGCAATCGGATCCTACGGTCAAATTTGCACTTGGAGACCCAACTAAACAGCGCATTTATACTAATGACTTAAAGGTAAATTCTCCTTACAATACCTATCTAAATGAAGGACTTCCTCCCGGGCCAATTTTAATGCCTTCAATTCAATCGATCGAATCAGTCTTGAATGCAAAAGATCACAACTACATATACATGTGTGCAAAACCAGATTATTCAGGTTATCACAATTTTGCGAAAACTTATAATCAGCACTTGTCCAATAGAAAAAAATACCAGCGATTTCTGAGAAAAGAAGGGATCAGATAAAAACGGCTGTTTCAACGCCAGTTGTGCTCACTACATTATCTTAGCGCGCTTAGTAACCCAACAATTTAGGTACATGAAAATACATTACCGTGTCCCATTAATCCTAGCTGTATTTCTGGGATCGACTATTTCCTTTACATCATGTGAAGATAAAGCTCCACCTCCACCTCCACCTCAGGAATTAAAAGTCGTAGAGGTAATTCAGGATTCGGTTCCCGTAATCCGCGAATTCGTAGGGGAAATCAAGGGTATTTTTGATATTCCAGTACGTGCTCGTGTTGAGGGATGGGTTGAAAAAATGACTTTCGAGGAAGGAGGTGAAGTCAAAAAAGATCAACTTCTCTATGAAATTGATGACGAACAATACCAGCAAGAAGTGGCAGGAGCACTGAGCCAGGTGGCGGAAGCAAAAACTCAGTTATCCAAAGCAGAGAGCGATTTAAAAAGGTACAAGCCACTTGCTGAAATCAATGCTGTAAGTCAATCAGATCTGGATGCAGCTCAAGCGGCATATGACGCTTCCATTGCAGGACTGGAGGCAGCAAATGCACACCTGAGGCATGCACAAATCAGTCTGGGCTACTGCAGAATGTACGCCCCTATTGACGGTATCATTGGCAAAACAGAAGCACGTGTAGGTGAGTTTGTTGGAAAGAATCCGAACCCGGTAATTCTGAATACAATTTCACGTATAGATAGTGTACGAGTTGAATTCTTCCTAACAGAATCGGATTATCTCACCCTTGCCCGTTATACCATTCAAAAACTAGATAGTGTTGCAGCGCAATCGACTGAAGAGAAATCTAAAAAAAATACACTCCAACTGGTTTTAAGTGATGGTACAGTGCATCCTCAAAAAGGTTTTCTCGATTTCGTGGATAGAGGGGTTAATCCTCAAACAGGATCATTGCTACTGCAAGCAATTTTTCCTAATACACAGGGCATTTTGCGACCCGGTCAGTTTGGTCGTATTCAAGCTAACATCCAAACCCTTTATGATGCGAAAATCATTCCCCAAAAGTGCCTTTTGGAATTACAAGGTCAGTTCAGTGTATATGTCGTTACCGATAGCAATACAGTTGCTGCAAGATCGGTAGTAGTTGGACCAACTTTCAAAGACTATCGGGTAATTAATGAAGGGTTAAAACCTGGTGACAAAGTTCTGCTGGAAGGACTGCAAAAAGTTAGAAGTGGAATGCCCATAGTTCCTAAACTAACGGAATACGAATCTCAATATGGGAGCATAGACTAAACGCGATATGGATAAAGGAAATTTTTTCGTCCGAAGACCGATCGTGGCTATGGTCATTGCGATCGTGACTGTAATTGTAGGACTCGTATTTCTGCAAACGCTCCCTATTGAGCAATACCCGGATATAACGCCACCCATGGTGAAAGTTACAACGACCTATACGGGAGCGAGTTCAACGAATGTAGAGCAATCTATAGCCACACCAATTGAACAGGAAGTTAATGGTGTTGACAATATGATCTACATGAAGTCCACCAATGCCAATGATGGAACCATGTCACTGGATGTTTCTTTTGACATTGGAACAGATCCGGACATGAATACGGTATTCACACAAAACCGTGTTAGCTCTGCCACACCCAAACTTCCGGAAGAGGTTAAGAAATTTGGTGTAAAAACACAGAAGTCATTCTCGTTCCCACTTATGCTTATTGCATTCACCTCTGATGGAAGATACGATCAAAAGTTTTTAGGAAACTTCATTTCGATTAACATTAAAGACGTGCTTGCACGATTGCCGGGTGTAGGTCGTGCTGACGTTCTGGGAGCAAGTGATTATTCCATGAGAATTTGGGTAAAGCCGGACCGGATAGCTAAACTCGGCATTACCATACCGGAAATGATGAATGCCATAAAAAATCAGAATGTCATTGTTCCCGGCGGAAAGTTTGGTGCTGAACCCGCACCAAAAGGAACTCAGTTTACCTACACTGTGCGGATGCCCGATCGGCTCATCTCCGAAGAGCAATTTGCGAACATCATTGTGCGGACGAATTCAGATGGCAGCCAGGTCCGAATCAAAGATATTGCTCGTGTCGAGCTTGGTATAGAAACATATAATTCTTTTACCAGACTCAATAAAGAAACAACTGCTTTAGTTGCAATTTATCAACAACCCGGTTCTAACGCCGTTGAGCTCTCAGAGAGTGTTCGAAATCAAATGAATATGCTCGCAAAAGATTTTCCTGAAGGAATCGAGCACACTGTTTCTTTGGATACTACCACCGCGATAACCGCCGGAATATCAGAGATAATCGAAACCCTGATCATTGCCCTCGTGTTGGTTATTCTTGTGGTTTTCATCTTCATTCAGGACTGGAGAGCTACATTGGTTCCAACCTTTGCCATCCCGGTTTCCCTTATTGGAGCCTTTATTATTTTTCCCATGCTGGGATTCACCATTAATGTGCTGTCACTCTTAGGAATGGTTCTGGCTATTGGAATCGTGGTGGATGATGCCATTGTCGTTGTCGAAGCCGTTCAGGTGAATATCGACAAAGGAATGACACCAAAAGAGGCTACAAACGCCGCAATGAAAGAAGTTACGGCTCCGGTAATTGCAACCACTTTGGTACTTGTAGCAGTATTCGTTCCCGTGGCAGCCATGGGCGGAATAACCGGACGTTTGTACCAGCAATTCGCTATTACAGTGGCGGTTTCCGTTTTGTTTTCTTCCGTTAATGCCCTTTCACTAAGTCCGGCATTGTGCTCTCTTCTTCTTCGTCCTTCGAAAGAAACAAAAGGACCATTGGGTGCTTTTTTCAAATGGTTTAACAGAGTGTTTGACCGCGGCAACAAAGGGTATGTTAGTGGCACTTCATTATTCGCTAAAAAACTTACACGAGGAGTCATCTATATTGGCATTTTCATAGCAGGGATTGTTATTGTAAGTCGATTTGTACCGGGAGGGTTCATTCCAGAGGAAGATCAAGGGTATCTGTTTGTCAATGTCCAACTACCTGATGCATCTTCATTGCAGCAATCTGATACCATAGCAGTACAAGTGGAAGATATTGTAATGAGCATGCCTGAAGTGGAATACCTCACCAATGTTACCGGTTATAGTATGATTACCGGTGCGTTCTCAACCAATACCGTTTTCATGTTTGTCTCGCTAAAAGATTGGGCCACCAGAGAAAGTACAGCTCTTGAAGTTTCAAGAAAAATAAATTCACTTCTTCAACAAAGGGTAAAAGGCGCTATGGCATTCTCCTTTGGCCCACCAGCTATACCTGGTCTTGGAAACGGCTCTGGTTTTACCATGATGCTGCAGGACAGAGGTGGGAATACGCCACAGTACCTGGCGGAACAAGCCAGTAAGTTCATCGAGGCAGCAGTTGCAAGACCTGAAATTGACAATGTTTTCACCACCTATAGTGCTAACGTTCCGCAACGATCAGTAGATATCGATATTGACAAGGTGCTTAAATCAGGCGTTCAACTTAGTGACCTTTACAACACCATTGGTGCATTTTTAGGAGGAACCTATGTGAATGATTTCAACCGGTTTGGACGGCTTTACAAACTCTATATTCAGGCTGAACCTGAATACCGAGTGGATCAAAGTCAAATGGGTTTGTTCTTTGTAAAAAACAATCAAGGTGTAAACATTCCCATTTCATCGTTTCTTAGAATTGACCGCATATCAGGACCAGAATTTACCTATCGATATAACCTCTACCGGGCTACGGAATTAACAGGGACCCCTGCACCCGGGTACAGTTCGGCTCAGGCTCTGGATGTTATGGAAGAAGTGGCCGAAGAGTACCTTCCCTCCGATATGGGTTATGAATGGAGTAATATGTCGTATCAGGAAAAGAAAGCATCGGGATCCGGAAATGTGGTCTTTCTCTTTTCTCTGCTCTTTGTTTTCCTAATTCTGGCGGCACAATACGAAAGCTGGAGTTTGCCATTGAGTATTCTATTAGGTACACCTTTCGCTATACTTGGCGCAATTGGAGCTCTATATTTAGCCAGATTTATGAGTCCTACTTATGAGAATAATGTGTTCGCTCAAATATCCTTTGTTATGCTCATAGCGATGGCGGCAAAAAATGCAATCTTAATTGTCGAATTTGCCAACCTGCGTTTTGAATCTGGTTTAAGCTTATACGAAGCGGCTATTCAAGGCGCCAAAGAACGGTTTCGCCCGATTCTCATGACTGCTGCTTCCTTTATTTTGGGGATTCTCCCTCTCATATTTGCATCCGGCTCTGGCGCTGAGGCAAGAAAAGTAATGGGTATGGCTCTGCTTGGAGGTATGACATTAGCCACAGTACTGGGACTGTTCTTTTACCCAATGCTCTACATCCTGATTGGTAAGCTTTTCAAGTATGAAAAGAAAAAAGAATTGGCTATTCAAAACGCAAAAAATCCGGAACAATGAGAAAATTATCATTCTATCAGGTTTCAGGTTGGTTATTATTCATAGCTATATCAACTGGAATGAGCAGTTGTATGCTGGGTCCGAAATACGAAAAAGTAGAGGTTGCGCATAAAAATTACTTCAGATTTGACACCTTAAAAGTGGATTCAACCACCGTTATAGACTGGTGGATGCTTTTTGATGATCCGGTGCTGGACACTTTGGTCAAAACAGCATTGAATGAAAATCAGGACGTTCGACAGGCAGCCAGCCGTGTTATGCAAGCAAGAGCAGTTGTTGGTTTTCACAATGCCGATTTTGGGCCTAAAATAGATGTACAAGGGGTATACAATACCGGCAATTTCAATCAATTTAATGGGCCAACTGGTTCCGAACAAGATATTTTTCTCGGGGCTGGCGCACTTTCTTATGAACTGGATGTCTGGGGTAAATATAGAAGACTATCCCAGTCTGCCAGAGAGGAATTACTCGCCTCACAATACGGAATGCGCGCTATTCAGATAGAATTGATTACCAGTGTAATAGAAAATTATTTTCTGTTACTCGACTATCGAGAGCGCTATCGGGTTTCGGTAAACACGTTGCAGCTTAGGGAAGATTATCTGGACATCATCAATGCACGTTTTGACAAAGGAATCATTCCTCAAATAGATGTAAATCAGGCCGAAATTCAATACGCTATTGCACTGGCCTCTGTTCCGCAATATCGTCGATTAATGGCAAATGCAGAAAATGCTTTGAGTATTCTAATTGGCCGTGCACCTGACGGAATCATTGTAGGTAAGGAACTCATGGAACAGGTAACACCTCCGGCAATTCCATCAGGATTGCCTAGTACGTTAGTCGACAGAAGACCTGACGTTGCCGAAGCTGAGCACAAGTTGATAGCACAGAACGCACAAATTGGCGTTGCTCAGGCAGAGCGTTTCCCGAGTTTCGGACTAACTGGAATTCTTGGGGGCATTTCAACAGATTTAACCAATGTTTCGGCAGGGTCGCTGGTATGGTCTGCTGGAGGAAGTTTGGTGGGACCGCTTTTCTATTGGAATAAAAACTTGAGGAAAGTAGATGTTGAAAAGGAAAAAACCGTTCAAGCAAAACTAGAATACGAAAAGACGGTATTGAACGCATTTAGAGAGGTCGAGGATGCCCTCATGAGTATTGAGACATACAGAGATGAGTTGAAAGCCACAAAACTTCAGGTAGATGCTGCTGTAAATGCACGAAACCTGTCTCAAAATCGATACGATCAGGGGGTTACCAGTTATCTGGAAGTTCTTGAAAGTCAAAGACAAAGCTTTGAAGCCGAATTACGCTACGCCCAAAAGAAAAATGAGTACTTGACTTCTTATGTACTTCTTTATAAGGCTTTAGGTGGAGGCTGGATAAGCGAACAAGAAAAGAAAGCGGCAGAGGAAAAAGCCAAAGCTGAAGAAGAACAAAAAGAACAAGAAGTATACTACGATGAGAATCCGAACGATATGGAGAACATTCCTTATCGAGGATTTAGGAAGTAGTCAGACCTAAAATCTATTGGTTTTTAACGCGAGGTTGAGTTCCTTAAAATCGAGCTTGCCTCGCGTTGTTTTTAAGTAGTTCAGAACAATCAGCGCTTTTTCGATTCTCTTGTCACTGTTTTTGGGTTTCCCGATAAGGTAAATCAGACTTCTCCTCTTTCCGGGGGTGAGTTTATCAAAGAAATGGGCACCTTCGGTATCCTGTTTCAGTAATTCTTCAAATTCTTCCGGTAGTGGCATTCCATACTTGCTCAAGTCCGCCTCCAGCATCACTTCCACTTGATCTCCAGCATCTAAATGCAGTCGCTTTCGGATATCCTTATTGAGTTTTATGTAGAAACCTCCCTTTCCATCGTGCTGCAACCCAGATGCAATGACAAATGAGCCGTTTAGATAAACCCGAACCCGGTAGTGATTCTCCTTGAAATGCACCGCGATATCTCTGGAAACTGGTAAACGATGATCCCACATTAGTGACGAATCTTCGATGATTAACACTGAAGAAAATGTATGCACCATACTTCAAATGTAGAGAGAATTACATCTAAAGTCCTGCATTAATAATATAGGTTAAATATTCGTGCAAATGGGTTATTTTTGCACCCCAATTCGGCTCTGTAGCTTAACTGGATAGAGCACCTGACTACGGATCAGGAGGTTCGGGGTTCGAATCCCTGCAGAGTCACTTACTGATCAATCCCGTTGCCGATTTTATCGGTAACGGGATTTTTTATGAGTTTCAGGAAATAAGCTTGCTTATGAAGTGAAACGAATAAAAAAGATTGGATTCCGCTGTTGCGGAATCGGGATTGATTCCCTGTACGGACGCAGAGGGATCACCGAACGAAGTGAGGTAATCCCTTCATTTGAGGTATCGCCATAAGTACAAGAAATTGAAGTGCATTCCGCAACAGCGGAATCGGGGTTGATTCCCTGTACGGACCGAGAGGGATCGCCGACTGAAAGGAGGCCATCCAACCCGGGATTCATGAAGGTGAGAAAGTTCAAACGAAATTCAACCTCTCCGCGGAATCGGGATTGATTCCCTGTACGGACGCAGAGGGATCACCGAACGAAGTGAGGTAATCCCAAAAAGAACAAGGCCGACATGAAAGACTGCATTCCGCAACAGCGGAATAGGGATTGATTCCCTGCACGGACCAAGAGGGATCACCGAACGAAGTGAGGTAATCCCTTCATTCGAAGTATAACCATAATTACAAGAAATTGAAGTGCATTCCGCAACAACGGAATCGGGATTGATTCCCTGTACGGACCGAGAGGGATCACCGACTGAAAGGAGGCCATCTACTCATACGATTTATATCCCTACATTTTGCTCAATTCTATTGTGGATCCCATAGAAGCTATTAGGTAAGAATATTCAAGTTCGTACTTTTGATTTATGAAGGTTATTGACAGGAATATCGATAAAATTATCGCTCTATGTGCAGACCATAGTGTCTCTCGCCTGTTTGTGTTTGGTTCAATTCTTACTGAAAAGTTTAAAAAGACAAGCGATATTGACATGTTGGTCGAGTTTAGCGAAGTTGATCTTTATCATTATGCTGATAACTACTTCAATTTTAAGGCTGCAATGGAAAGTTTATTGAAACGTCCAGTCGATTTGCTTGAGGACAAGGCCATTAGAAATCCATACCTGAGGGAGTCCATTGACTCATCAAAATATTTGATCTATGGATAACTCAATAAAGGCTTGGTTATTCGATATTCTACAATCCATAGAGGAAATTCAGAGTTACTACGAGAACAAAGAAAGAATATTCGAAGAGTATGTCTCTGATACCAAGACAAAAAGAGCCATTGAACGGAATTTAGAGATTATAGGTGAAGCAGTAAATAGAATTTTGAAGAGGGACAAAAACTTCAAATTGAATAATGCCGAAAAGATCATTGGAACACGAAATAGAATTATTCATGGATATGACAGGATATCAGATGATTTGATTTGGAGTATTGTTATAAATCAATTACCCAGATTGAAAGCAGAAGTGGCCTCATTGCTCAAGGAATAAAGGGTAGTAGAAATAGATTATACCCCACTTAATTCCCCTATTGATTATTTAGGAAGATTGGCAGGAGAACTGACAAAATCGGAAATCAAGCGAATAATTATCTAAGCCAACTCAATAGAACATGTCCAGAGCAGGTAGTACTGGACTGCCCGGAGATATGCATTTCGTGTTGTGCTTTTTGCGGGGCGGCTAACTTAGTATTTCATGTGTATTCAAAAAAGGATAATGTAAATTACCACTCATTCTTAATCATTAAGATTTAGCATCACAGTAACTATACAAACATCGGGGATCGCCGACTGAAAGGAGGCCATTTCTTAATTCAATGTGTAGCAAAACGGATAAGAGAATGAAACACTCAATAGTTCAATCCCCGTAGAATCCGATTAGAAACGCAGAGCTGTCAACGTATTCTCTCAAACACGCTAATATGAATCAAATAGTAAGAAAAGGCTACCGTACCGCATCATTGAAATAAATATCATCCAAAATATGCCGGATATGTAACTTAACTTCCATTTTTTTGAAACTATCTTGTGCTGAAGTGATTCGTAATCATCTCATGCAACTCACTTGATTCGCAGGGTGCAACCCAGCATGAAAAATGAAGTATCAAATTCATATAGATAGAGATTTTGGTTGGTTCATTGGTAAATTTGATAACAATCAAAAGCACAGACACTATGCTATTCAACTAAGCATTCCGCTCGGTAGGCCTATGATCATCAAAACATCAAAAATTACCATTAAGTCTGATAAACCGATTCTAATAAAACCAAATGTGGTACATCAAGTCAGTTCTGACTCCAATCATTTTCTGCTTTTAGTTAATCCTGCTTCTTCAATAGGGCATTTTTGGAATCAACTTTCCAACTTTGAAATACAAGAGTTAAACCATGTACCAGCAACGGAAATGAAAAGTATTTTGATGGAAGGTCATAAAAATGAATTACTTATTTCGGCCTTAAATTCAGTAATAAATGAGTACAACTGTTTTTGTAGCTCAGCCATTCATAAAGGAGATGAAAGAATCAACAGGGCATTGGCCTATTTATCTGCTAATTCTGAGCAAATTGTGCCTGTTGAAGAAGTCGCAAATCACTGTCATCTCTCATCGAGCCGTTTCCTTCACCTTTTTAAAGAACAGACAGGAATCACATATAGAAGGGCACAACAATGGAATAAACTAACAAAGAGTATTTCATCTTTTGGCAAGATGTCTCTAACAGAAATAGCCCATCAGAATGGCTTTTCGGATAGTGCCCACTTTAGCAGGACTTTCAAAGAAAATTTTGGGTTTAGTCCGCGCGTTTTTTTGAAGATTAGCCACTTTATTCAAGTTTAAGGTTGTCGGCCAAATGATCTTTGTTTCGTCAATAAATAACAAAGTGACATGGAACAGCAACTTAAGAAGTCAATGGATTTTAAAAAATACTTGAAACGAACCGATATTCTAGACTTTGATAACCCATCAATAAAAACATTAGTAAAGGAAAAAGGGTGGGACAGCATGGCTGAAACCGATAAGGTAAAGAGCATTTACAATTATGTAAAGGACGATGTCAAATTTGGCTACAACAAAGATGACAGTATTTCAGCGTCAGAAGTCCTGAGAGACGGATATGGTCAATGCAATACCAAAGCAAATCTATTCATGGCTCTTCTTAGAGCAGTGGATATTCCAAATAGAATGCACGGTTTCACCATCCATAAAGCACTTCAAAAAGGAGCTATCTCAGGTATTTGGTACAAGCTTTCCCCGAAAAGCATTCTTCACAGTTGGGTTGAAGTTTATATAAATGGAGAATGGTTCAATTTAGAAGGACTTATTCTTGACAAGGCTTATTTGACAGCGTTACAAAAAAAGTTCCCCGATTGCAAAACAACTTTCTGCGGATACGGAGTCTATACAGACAGCTTCCAGGAGCCGGATGTAGAGTGGAACATGAATGACACCTATATTCAGAAGAAAGGCATAAACCAGGACTTTGGACTATTCGATACTCCAGACGACTTTTATTACCAGCATCAGCAAAAATTGAATCCATTCAAAAAATGGGTTTACAAGAATTATGTAAGACATTTAATGAATAAAAACGTTGACAGAATAAGAAAAGTCGAATAGGCTAAGGGAAATAGCATATTCCATTATTATTCTACTAATGCCCATATCTCAAGGTAGACGCTGGTGGTTTTTAACCAGTTTATCATGAATTTTAGGATCGTTTTGATTTCTGAAAAACGGAAATTATGACTTCAAGAAACCAAAAGCGAACTGTGATAAATAGGCTGCAAACGACACAGAATCTTCGGCTGGCAGGAGTTGTAATTGAATTAGGAGTTACAGTCTATTCTAACTTACACCCCAGCTGCTTTTTTAATATCCTCGACCACTTCGGGGTTCAGCAATGTGGAGGTATCCCCCAGATTTGACGCATCACCGGAAGCTATTTTTCGTAGTATGCGGCGCATGATCTTACCTGATCGGGTTTTCGGCAGACCGGGTACTACCAGGATCTTGTCTGGTTTTGCTATCGGTCCAATAATTCGATTTACCGTTTCGCGAATTTCCTGGATCAAACTCTCCTCTGATCGCTGGCTCATATCGGCTATTACAAAGGCGAAAATTCCCTGTCCCTTAATATCATGCGGATAGCCCACCACCGCTGATTCTATCACAAGCGGATGTTCATCGATGGCGTTCTCCACTTCTGCCGTACCCATTCTGTGCCCGGATACATTGATGACATCATCTACTCTACCCAGAATTCTATAGTATCCGTCTTCGTCACGGCGCACAACATCTCCGGTAAAATAGTAGCCTGGGAAAGAAGAAAAATAAGTTTGTCTACAGCGCTCATGATCACCATAAGTTGTGCGCAACATGGAGGGCCATGGAAACTTGATGCAGAGGTTGCCTTCCACTGAATTCCCGAATAATTCGTTACCCTCATTATCTAAAATAACTGGCTGAATACCAGGAAGTGGCATCGTAGCATAAGAAGGTTTGGTAGGAGTTATACCGGCAATGGGAGAAACTAAAATCCCACCAGTTTCGGTCTGCCACCACGTGTCCACAATAGGACAACGATTTTTTCCAATATGATCGTGATACCAATGCCATGCCTCCTCATTGATCGGTTCACCAACAGTACCTAATACTTTGAGCGAATCAAGCTTGAACGGTGCGATGGGTTCTATTCCGTGCGTTTGAAGTGCTCGAATCGCAGTGGGAGCTGTATAGAACTGATTGACCTGGTGTTTATCCACGATTTCCCAGAAGCGCCCTGGATGAGGAAATGTCGGAACGCCTTCAAACATAAGCGTTGTGGCACCGGCCAAAAGAGGTCCATAGATGATATAGCTGTGCCCGGTGATCCAACCAATATCTGCAGTGCACCAGTATACATCTCCTTGTTGATATTGAAATACATTCTCAAACGAATATTTCGTGTAAACCATGTACCCCCCTGTAGTATGCACTACTCCTTTGGGTTTGCCCGTTGATCCAGATGTATACAATATGAAAAGCATATCCTCAGAATCCATTGTTTCGGCATTACATTCTGTTGATTCATTTTCAATCACATCGTGCCACCACATATCACGGCCCACGCGCATATTGATTTCTGTGTTCGTCCTTTTCAGCACTACGGTGCTCTTCACAGATGGACATTTTTCCAAAGCTTCATCCACTACATCTTTTACCGGAATGGTTTTGGCTCCTCTGAAATTACCGTCACTTGTAAGAACCACTTTAGCTTTGCAATCCTTTATTCTATCGGCCAAGGATGTGCTGGAAAAACCTGCAAATACAACGGAGTGAATTGCTCCTATTCTGGCACAAGCCAGCATGGCAACTGCCGCCTCAGGTACCATGGGCATGTAAATAACGACACGATCGCCTTTTACTACAGCGATAGATTTTAAGGCATTTGAAAATCGATTTACTTCTTCATACAAATCCCTGTATGTCAGCACTCTATATGCCTCCTTAGGATTATTGGGTTCCCAGATAATAGCCGGTTGATCTCCTTTTGTGTAGAGAAAACGTTCGAATATATTTTCTGTGATATTCAGCTTTCCATCGACAAACCACTTTACCGATGGTTCTTCGAAATTCCAATCCAGTACATTGGTCCATCTCTTTTTCCAGTGAAAAGTTTCGGCAATTCGTTCCCAGAATTTTTGGGGTTGAACGATGCTTTTTTGGTATTCATGAAAATATCCACTGAATGTTGTAATCTTAGGCATATCAATATATTTTATCCAAAGAAAAGAATTGAAAGGAAAGCTTCAAAATCCTTTAAAACGTGCGTAATACTCACATTACTCCGAAGAATTTTATTCCGGTTCTACAATCCAAAACTTCAGAATCAGGATACTTTTCGGGTAACTACTAAATCACAATTCCTATGAAAACTATTTAAACAGCTATTCGGGTTTTAGGAGCAATGAGTTTAACTACTCAGAAAGCTATTGACCGGACCTTTGTGGATTGTTGAGCCTGTAGTTCACTAATATGCGACGAAGACTACCAGATTTAGGTTTTTTGCAAATGCCGAATCTTCCAATGTTCAGGACAATACGACTCAGGGTTTATCAATAAAGACTTTTTTAAAACCACTTATACTTTTTTTTGGTATTGGAGTGAGACCCAGAGTTCAATATTGGTTTACTTCAAAATGGTCTGTTCTGGCCTCTGTAGGACTCTTGGGATACGAATCAAGAACGGACACGGACAGCTCAAATAATGAAACAAAGACTGAAACATATGGATTCAATGCCGATCTAAATGCAACTCAGATTTCCTTTTTCTTTCACTTTTAAGATATCTACAACAAAATCAATAACAGCGCCACTTGGCGCTGTTATAATGCTTGAAATTCAGCTATAGAGATGTCGCGAAGCACCCTCCCCTCCTGAATGCATAACACTCTCTGAGCGATATCCCTAACTTCATTTCTGCTGTGACTAACTAGAATGATAGACGGGTTAAACGACCGTCGCATTTCCAGGACGAGTCCTGAAAGTCTTGAAGTACTGTGTTCGTCCAAAGAGGCAAAAGGCTCGTCAAGGAGAAGAGTACTCGGGTTATAAATCATTGCACGTGCGAGGGAAACTCTTTGCTTTTGACCTCCCGACAATTCATGAGGATATTGGTCTTTGAGTAATTCCAATTCAAAGAGCTCCATGAATTCCTCAATCCGCGAAGCACCTTGCCCATTACGAAGAGCAAATTTTAGATTTCGGTGGACGGTCATATTCGGAAAAAGGGCATTCTCCTGAAAAACAATACCCAGATTTCTCAAACTTGAAGAAAGGTTTGCCTTATCTCGGCTGGAAAACCATAGCTGATCGTTCATCTGAATTCTTCCTGAATCGGGTTTCAAAAAACCGGCAATCATCCGTAGAATCGATGTCTTTCCCGCACCTGAAGGGCCAAATAACGCTATGCACTCCCCATTCTCCACAGAGAAATCTATACTCAGATCCATCATACCACCTGAACCATTCAGTTTCTTATTTACTGATACCCTGAGCATGTTACCAAAAGCGGTTTATTCTTTTTTGTCCTGAATACAGCAGGGTTAGAGCTAAAAATGATATTCCGACTAGAATGAGGGCGTACTTATTTGCACTGCTGTAATTCAGTGCTTCTACCTCATCGTATATAGCTATTGAAGCAACCCTGGTTTCTCCGGGAATGCTACCCCCAATCATCAATACTACCCCAAATTCCCCTACAGTATGCGCAAACGTCAGCACCAAACCTGCCAGGAGTGAAGGGCGGATATTCGGAAGGACAACATCCCAAAGAATTTGTAGATTGCTTTTTCCCAAACTTTGTGCAGCCTCATAAAGCCTTGGTGACAGTCCCTTCATACCAGACTGTACCGGATAAACCATAAACGGCAAACTGTATAATACTGATCCTATTACCAAACCTTCAAATGAAAATACCAGAGGTTTGCCCAATACTGTCACCGCCAGACTCCCGAACCAGCTCCCTGGACTCAGCGCCAGAAGTAGATAAAAACCCAATACCGTTGGTGGCAATACAAGAGGCAAGGCTACCAAGGCATCAACAATCGGTTTAATTTTCGCTTTAGACCTACTCAGCCAAAATGCGATTGGGATACCTACACCAAGCAGTATCACTGAAGTGATGATGGCCAGTTTTACGGTGATCAGGATAGTATTCATCTACTAAGGCTTATCATAACCGTATTTATTCAATATCTCAAGTCCGTTTTCAGACAGTACATAATCCACAAAAGACTGAGCAGCAAGAGACGATCTTCCTTCTCTATCAACAATCACAAGTCCTTGAATAACAGGAGGGTATGAGTCCAAAGGCAACTCAACCCAACTCCCAATACCGATATTGTCTGGTGCCTTTACAACAGACATTGCGGTAAATCCAACATCAACTGCTTCGGCAAAGATGAATTGATTGGTTTGTGCCACACTCTCCCCATAAACCAGCTTTGGATAGACGGAATCCCACATTTCGATATCCTTAAGGTATGCTCTTGCTGCTCGACCATAAGGTGCAAGCTCCGTATTTGGGATTGCCACATGTTCAAGTTCTTCCAAATTTGAAAAAGTAGGATCAGGAGAAACATTCTCGCGACATGACCAAAGTACTAGCCTTCCTCGTGCGTATGCCATCGGACTAGTCAAAGCCTTTCCAGCCTGAGCAACTGCCTTCGGATAATTCATATCGGCTGAAATGAATACATCAAATGGTGCTCCTTCTATAATCTGAGAAGCTAGCTTTCCTGAAGAGCCAATGACTATTTCAATATTCAACCCTTGCACTTCAAGCGTATCGCAAATCTCTTCAATTGCATAGCGAGCATTTGCAGAAATAGCTACAGTTAAATGACCCTCACCGGATTTAGAGCAAGAACTGAAAATTACTTGCGCAAGAATAAAAGTAAAGAGGAATTGAAAAGCGTTATGCATAAAAAGATATAACGGTCAAAATTAAGTAACTACCTCAAATTTTAAAGTATTTGTCCAGGGGTCCGAATTATAGTTTTTAGCTGTCATAGACAGTTCTTGTTCAAATTCTTTGCGAGAGATGTGCACGGCCCCGAGCGATTTCAGGTGTTTGGTATACACCTGGCAGTCAATAAGCTTTCCGCCATTGTTGACCATTAATTTGGACAAATTGTACAGCGCAACCTTGGAGGCATCCCTCTCCCGGGTAAACATAGATTCTCCAAAAAAAACATCTCCATATAATAACCCGTACAAACCTCCGGCCAGGTCGTTTTCCAGCCAAACCTCAATGGAATGAGCAATTCCCATCAAGTGCAATCGGTGGTATGCAACTTTCAGATCGGAGGTTATCCAGGTACCCTCCTGCCCCTTTCTTGGTAGAGATTTACAACCCTCCACTACAGCTTTAAAGTTCCGATTAATAGTTATTCTATATCCTTTATTTCTTATGGTTTGTCGCAGAGATTTAGATACTCTAAAACTCTGTGGGTAGAGTACAAACCTAGGGTTGGGAGTCCACCATAGCACCGGATACCCCTCCTGATACCACGGAAATATACCCTTTGAATATGCCATTTTCAGCCGCTCGACCGATAAATCTCCTCCATAAGCCAAGAGTCCTTCTTCATCGGCATTTGATGACGGCGGGAAATACAGTTTGTCGCCTATTTGAGTAATATTCCTCACAAAAGTAAAGGTGAAGTTTTCACTGCAAATATTACATGCTTTGTCTTATCTCATTGTGCATATTTGCACACGATCATGCAGCACAAGGCCGTAGTTTTCGGAATAATCCTACTTTCCTCTTTAAACCTCTACAGCCAAAAAGCTGAACTATTCGGTGGATACCATTTTCCTTCTTTTGTTATTTCTGAAAAACCTGAATCTTCAGAGGTTCATGCCTCAAATGGCAACGGATTCAGCCTTGGCATAAGCTTTCAGGATGTGATGATTCAAAAGAACCCTGTTCAGTTTGTCTTTCGGTACACGGCATCTTCCTCAGATTGGAAGTTTCTTACACCTGAAGATAAGATCCACAAAAAGCACAACATTACATTATCCATGCAAAGCCTTGAAGCTGAAATCTTTCCTATAAATATTAAAGCGATGGAGAAAAAACTAAACATTGGTTTAGGCACCACATTCGAATTCATTCAGAGCGACAAATATGAGGGCACCATTGAAGTACTTGATTCTACCTCCACCATTGAATTAGTTCATGTAGAATCTTACGGAAACCTTGTGCAATTCAGCTTTGGGCTAAGCGCAAATTTCAGCTATGAAATCATTTTAACCGAAGGGATTTTCCTCGCTCCAAGGTACGCCTTCTCTTATGGTTTTACCAATATTAGCACCGCTGATCTGCCTTTTGAAGCTCAAAAAATGAAGCATTTTTTCGAACTGGGGATCCGAGCCTATCTCGACTGAGGTCTTTCTGGGACGGGAACTGACTCTTAACCAATAGAAGTTACAGATCTTTATTGCTCATGATCATCGTATTAGTAGGTTTTTTGTATCTCCTGAGAAAGAAAAAAATCCTCGAGCTTAAGTAATGTTCTCACCATAAAAGGTATTTAAAACCAAGAATTCAGATCTATAATATGCTCAAGACCAGAAACTTATGCAACACAAACAAAGCTGAAGCACTTGTAGCTCCAGGAAAAATTCAAACGAGTACCTTCTAGTTCTACAGAGATTTTTCTGCATCACCAGGGACTACCTCTAGTAGCTCAATCTCATACATCACGGTAGTGTGTGGCGGGACAATTCCTGTGGAAGATCCAGTTTCAGAAAATGCCAGTTGCGACGGAATTATAAACAGTGCTTTACCTCCCGGTGCCAGTTGTCGGACACTGATATCCACTCCTTGAATTACCTGCTCCTTTTCCCCCAGGGTATACGAAAATGGTGTTTCTACATCACGAGTTGAATCGAACTTTGTACTATCCAATAAAAACCCTTCATAATGGATGGTCACCCTATCCCCTTTAACTGGTCTTAAACCCTTACCTTTTTTCTTGATGATGTAGTACATTCCTCCAAGCTTTCTGACTTTTCTTGGCTCCACCTGGCGCAGCATTCTTTGCAATTGTTCCTGCTCAGCAAGCTCATAGTCCATCAATAGATCTGGATACTTTTGGTCAAAGTACCACCTTTCAGCATCCTGCACTCTGCGGATTTTGAGACTCATATGAACACGCTCGTCCATGGTTTCAATCGGAAAGTATTCAGCAATTTTTTCGGTTGGTGTAATGAACTCCGCACTGTCTCCTTCCAGCAACATTCCAATGGCCTGCAAAAGCGCACCGTCTTTTTTTCGGGAATAAATGATGGAAGCAACGGTTGTATCCTGAGCACTGGAATACAAGAAATTTCCTTCAAGTGTACTGATGCGGACATCGAACATCACAGCCATACCCTCTTCCACTTCTTTGTCGAGTTCTCCAATAGTATTGAGCTTGTAGTAAAGTCCTGATTGTGATTTTGTAAAACCTTCAAATTCTGGCTTTTGATTGCAAGCTCCAATTAGAATAAGAAGTACTGCCAGTCCAAAAAATCTCATCTTATGGATAATAACTTAATGTTCACAATTAAAGTGGCATCTCCCGGAATTCTATCTTGATTTCCTGTGACTCCGTGCCCGAGAGCCGAAGGTATAATGAAGACCGCACTATCGCCAACACTGAGATACTTTATTCCTTCGTGGATACCACTCTCAACCTCATCCATGTCGACCCGAAATTCAGCCGGATCAGACTCACTTGCCTCATAGACCACCCGACCGTTAATCAGCTGCATCTTGTGAGCAACCTTGACCCAATTTCCTTTTACCGGTTTCCTTGTATCTGCAGCTGTATCGTTCAGGAAGTGTATTCTCAAGCCTGTCCCCGTTTCCAATACATCCCAATCTCTGCGCTTGATGTATTTCTTTATCTGAATTTCTTCAATTTCAACTTTTCTTTTACCGGTTTCCTCCAGGTTTATATCATTCTGTTGTTCCGAATTTCCGCTACTATTTCTTTGCTCACAAGAACTTAACAGGGCCCACAGCAATGCGGAAAGAAGCACTATAATTCTATAAAAGCTCATTAACTACATTCTGAAAAACTGCTATAGATTCTTCTATGGAACCGTAAAATTTTCCACCCGCGGCGTTCTTATGTCCCCCACCGTTAAAATGATTTCGAGCAATAGAATTCACGTCCACATTTCCTTTGGACCTCAGGGAGATTTTCACATACCCTTCTCTCGATTCCCTCATAAACAGTGTGAGTACAACGCCTTTAATTCCTAAACCATAATTGACCAAACCTTCTGTGTCGCCTTTACGGTAATCGAATCGTTCGAGTTCTTCAAGGTTTAAGGCCATATAGCTTGCCCGCTCTCCTACCATGACGAGCCGATTTACCAGTGCATGACCTGTAAGCCGGAGTCGGGAGAGGTTATTGTTATCGAAAATCTGTTCATAAATCAGATCGGGTTCTATTCCGCAATCAATAAGATGAGCTACAGCACGATGAGTAGATGACGTTGTTGAGTTGAATCTGAAACTTCCGGTATCGGTCAATATTCCTGTGTATATGCAAGCTGCTATATTTGAGTTGATCGTGTCACCATCACCATTGGCCATAATGATATCATAAACCATTTCAGAGGTGGAAGACTTTCCCACTTCAGAAATAAGAACATCGGTAATCCTTTTTGGGTCTCGATGATGATCTATAATTACGGTTTTTGGAGCTGAATGGAGCTCGGCTATGGTTTTTTGCAAATCTTCCACTCTTGACAGATCATTAAAATCTAAAAAGAGTAATACCTCGGCATCATCCAGGATAGAAGAAGCTCTTTTCTTGTCTTCATCAAATAGAACGACATCTTTAGCTCCGGGCATCCATGAATAAAACATTGGAAATTTGTTCGGAGCAATCACAGTCGCAGTTTTACCTTTTACTTCTATATATTGCTTCATGGCCAATGTCGATCCCATAGCATCTCCATCTGGATTAATATGAGGAATAACCACAAATTTCTGATATTCACTTATCAGTGAGAATAATTTATCAAGTTCAGTTCTTTCCATATGGTCTTTTCTATTCCACAATTCCCATTTTCCTAAGCAGGAAAGTGGCATTCATCTGAGTGCAAATACCATCTTTTAAGGTGTAGTCAAATCTCAACTCATCCTGATCGATAAGCACATCAAAACTCTGGTTTCGTATACGTTCAGGGAATTCACTTTCAAGTTCACAAAGTCCCAGATCATGTGTTGCCACGATGGCAGATACCTTTCTTGAGGTTAACTTTCGCACAAATGCTTTAGATCCCTCTTCTTTGTCTCTGGAGTTCGTCCCTTTTAAAATCTCATCGAGAAGTGCGTAGGTCGGTGTTCCCTGATTCAGAATTTCGTCCAATTGAGACAAGCGGCTCAACTCAGCGAAGAAATAGGATTCGTTATCCTTAAGAGAATCACTTACTGACATGCTGGTAAAAAGCACGGCAGGGTTGAACAACATCGAAGTGCAGTTTACTACACTGCCATTCATAGCAAGAACAAGATTTACCCCAATGGTTCTTAAAAAAGTACTCTTCCCGGCCATATTTGCCCCAGTAATAATACTCACCGCTCCTGAACCCTTCTGCTCAAAAGAGTTTCGCACTGCATCTTTGCCCGGCATAAGCGGGTGGGCAGTATTCTCAACACTCAGGAAAAGAGGTTCGTCACTAAATTCGGGGTAAACAAAATCTCCTCTGTTCATAGCAAGATTTGCAAAGCTGCAATAAGCGTCAAGAGTTCCTGTATTCTCTATCCAGGTGTCCAGTTCAGAGCTGTGCTTGGTCTTCCAGTCTTCTAATATTCTTATATGATGATAATCCCAAAGTAAAAGGGCATTCATGATTAAACCGGCTAGAAGATTAATTCTCTGATCAAACTGCCCTAAATGTTTTTGTAGTATTCGAACGGCTCGCGAGGCCTTTCTTCCCTGGTTTGCTTCTATTTCTGCCTTAGACCTGGCAAGAATATCCGAGTTGAACTCTTTGTTTTCAATACATTCTAATAGTGCGGAAAGAGACTTTAGATTATGCGTAACGGTAGTGATATTTTCATGATATTGGTTTAACTTTTTGATATTCAGACCTGTATAACCAAGAGGTACAAGAAAGAAATAGAGTAATCCCTGATAGAAACTCAGGTAGCCCAAACCCCAAAAAACTGCTACTGCCAAAGAAACAAGAGGAATGGTCCAAAGCAGAAATGAATGAAACTTACCAAACTGAATGTCGGTTTTTCTCCAGTTTTTGATGTTCTGAATATCCCTTTCTGATAATGGATTAAGTGCTCCCTTCGTAAGAAAATCCTGTCGCCAATCCAAATCCTTTTTTAGCTCTTCAATGGCCTGCTGTTTTCTTTGTATCTCGTCAGCACTAAGGGTTAAATTCTGAAGCCATTTAGCAAGCTTTTGACTACCATTAATTGTTACGGTTCGGTTCAATTTGGCATATAAACTGCTTTCACCGAATATATCCAAATCACGGCTATAGCTATGTTTGTGATTTTCCCACTTCTTGCCATTTTCAGGATTTTCCCATTTTCCCTCCAGGGCTTTAATCTCATTTTGGTTGAGTTCAATGATTTTTTCATAGTACTTAACCTCATTATTGGCTTTTAAGCTGAGAATAATTAGCCGGATAAAAAGTCCTATTCCCACGGTGGTAACCAAAGACATTGTTAGCCATTGACCCCAATAGTTGTAAATTCCACCGAGAATGAGTACGAAAATTAATGCTCTTAACCAGGACAAATTACGAGCTGCATTCCGATATTTCTTGAGTTGAAACTCGAACTGTGAAATTCGTGAATTATAGATAAAACTCATTCCTGTTCCATCGAATTTGAAGGCGCAAATTAGACTTTTCCTATTCAGTAAAATTAAATACCCTGAATTCTTGTCCTATGAGCTCTTCTCTTAATATTGCAGCAAAATTTAAACATATTAAAAATGGCTGGATCAAAGACTTTTACCATGATCAAACCTGAAGCTGTCGCAGAGGGAAACGAAATGAACATACTTCAAATGATTACTGAAGGGGGGTTCAGAATTGTCGCATTGAAGAAAACTCTCTTAACTCAGGAACAAGCCGGAACATTCTATGAGGTGCATAAAGAGCGTCCATTTTATTCGGATCTTGTATCATATATGAGCTCAGGTCCTATTTATGCTGCAATTCTTGAAAAAGAGAATGCCGTCGCTGATTTCAGAAAACTCATTGGTGCTACGGACCCAGCGGAAGCCGAAGAGGGCACTGTTCGAAAGAAGTTTGCAAAATCAAAAGCGGAAAACGCTGTACACGGATCGGATAGTGATGAAAATGCCAATATTGAAGCGAATTTTTTCTTTTCCTTCAGGGAAAGGTTTTAGGTTTAACATCATACCGGTGAGCTCAATCAAAAAGCTCTGACACCGCTTGTATTGAGTCCTAAGTGGTCAACTTCAATTCCTGGTCACAATGGTAGCAGAGCATTTTAACCTACGGTCTTGAACAAACTCGAGTCTTCTATTAAAATTCTGGATGATCAGGAATAGCAAGGTTTCAAAATATTGGACATTAATCAATTGATCGATATCTGAAATCTGGTAAAGATCTGACAAGTACGGCGGTGAAAATGTTTTTTCATTTGCTCGAAACACACCTTTTATCTGATGGAAACTCTAAAAGAATAGCATGAAAGACCTCGGATTATGGCGGACACAAAAAAGAAAGGGAGAATTTCTTCTCCCTTTAAACCTACTAACCACGTCTTTCAACCCCTTGATAGACGATATCCGTTAAGATATTAACACGCTATACAAAAGTAAAAAGATATTTAATAAAATAGAAACATTGGTTAAAAAAACATTGTCCGCAAATGTCTATGATAATATTCCAAAGGATTAAACAATTATGTGGAGAAAGCGTTTAACAGCTTAAACTATCTTTGCGGTCTTGTTTCCGCAAAGGATTCAACAGAGAGAAAAAAATGAAAACAGATTCAATAATATCTGAACTGGGAGCCAAACTAAACCAACATGAAGACATTGGTGATAATCACGTTATGACCAATAGTGACACTCCCCTAAGAAGAGATGCTTTTGACATGAGCGACGAGGATAAAAAGAAGGAAATTGAATATCATTTCGCCAAAATAATGGACATTCTAGGGCTCGATATGACTGATGATAGTCTGCAGGGAACACCTCATCGAGTAGCTAAGATGTTTGTTAAAGAGATATTCTACGGACTTAACCCAAACAGCAAACCGCGCGTATCGACTTTTGAAAACAAGTACGACTATGACAAAATGCTGGTGGAGAAAAACATAAGAGTGAATTCTACTTGTGAGCATCATTTCTTACCTATAATTGGAAAAGCTCATGTAGCCTATATTTCCACTGGGCAAGTCATTGGTCTATCCAAACTCAATCGAATTGTAGATTACTATTCCAGAAGACCGCAGGTTCAGGAAAGGCTTACGATTCAGATCATGGAAGAGCTGAAAAAAGCATTGAAAACTGAACATGTTGCCGTGGTGATCGAAGCTCAACATTTGTGTGTAACAAGTCGGGGTATCAATGATGAGCATTCCACCACAGTTACAGTCCAGATGAGCGGGAAATTCAATGAGCCCGAAACCAAAAATGAATTCCTTCGATACATTGACAATGGCTTCATCCAAAAGTGAGCTGGATTCTTCAGTTCCAGATTTCCTTATTGACACTTTAAAGCGGGGAAAAGATAAGATCGGAATTGACCCCATTTTCAATGCAGCTGTCAAGTTGCTAGTGGAGATACGCGAGAGTGCCCGAAGAAATGGCAACTTTGAAACGTACAATCATATAACCAAATCGTTAGATGAAGAACTTTCCATCGAATTGAGAGAAGAAACCCGGGTTTTTGCTTCAATTCGAAACTAGGCTTCGAACGAATTATAATGAACTGAGGATCTTTACAATTTCATGAATGTAAAGATCCTTTTTCTTTAGTCGATATTGCATGACCCATCGAGGGTGAGGAATAGAGACTACCTCACCAAACCATCGATTTTGCTCATTTAACGCTTTAAAATGTTTCAGGTTGTCTCCTTTTCCAATGACCACGGCTGTGGATTTATCGCCCCAACCATATAGTTGTTTTTCCATTTGAACTATCATCCATGGCTTAATGCTCTCGAACAAGGGGCGAGAATCATAGTAGTTCAGGTTTTTGCCTTTGGATGTAAATCCGAGAGGGCTTACTGAAGTAAAATAAAAAGTACTATAAAATTGATCAACTCCTCCAAAAGCCTCAATGAGTTCATAGATAAAAACGGAGGACAGCTCTCGTCCCCCGGGGATTTGGTATTTAGGCAACAGAGATTGAAGCCGGATGGGGTCGGTAAATGGCAGGCCAGTAACTCCTGCGCCAAACCTTCCCGGGTTTATTCCAATTAGAAAGACCCTTTTGTTTCTATCACTGTAGAACCTGGCATAAAATTCTTCTATAATCTTCTGAACTCGAGACTCTTTGAAAGGGTTGAGAACTTCAATATCATCAGGAATTCCCTTAGGTATATCAAGAGAATTATAGAATCTCAGGATTCTGTCTGATACCAAATCCATTAAAACTGAAGAGGTAGGACTATTTTCTCTTCATCGCGAATTATTTCCACTTCAGTTTGATCACCTTTATTGAATGCTCCTAAAGCGGTCATATAAGATCTCATTCCTGTCACTTCCGTTTCTCCAAGTCTTATTACAATGTCGCCGGCTTTTATTCCTGCTTTCTGAGCTGGTTTGCCATCACTTACCCCATCAATGCGCATACCCTCTCCGTCAAAGAGATAATCGGGTACAACCCCAAGGGTTACGCTGAACTTAGGTGCTTTTCTGGATTCCTCATCTTTGGTTTTTGAAAAAGGAATATCTGGCTCACTATTCAATTCAGTCATTAACTTCTCCAGATAAACCCGAAGCAAATCCATCCCCTCATAATTGAGTTTTTCCCAATCGTCTGCAGGTCTATGATAATCCGGGTGTTGTCCAGTGAAAAAGTGAAGTGCGGGGTATCCTCTAAGATAAAATGAGGTATGATCTGAAGGGCCCACACCTGATTCGCTCAATATTAGTTTGAAAGTACTGTCTGAATTAGCATTCTGTAAATCATTAATGAAAACTGGCGAGGTTCCGACTCCATTGATGGCGAGCTTTTTCTCTTCATTCAACCTTCCCACCATATCAAAATTGAGCATGTAGCTAATTTCGGAGGTATCGATGGTTGGATTCTTCATAAAGTAATTTGAACCCCATAGGCCCTTTTCCTCTCCTGAAAAAGCAATGAACAGGTAGTTAGCATCCTTATTATCCTGGGCATATCCTGCAAGCGCCAACATCAATGCTACTCCACTGGCATTATCATCAGCGCCGTTATGAATTGCAGGTTCTCCCTTATACAATGATCCTTCTGCTCCATATCCTAAGTGATCATAGTGCGCACCGATAACTACGAGGTTGCTTTGATTGTTATCGATATATCCTATCACATTTCTGGCACTAATGGGTTCCACCGCAGCCATTTCAGCCGAGTCAGCATGTGGGTGTGGTTTGGGTTTAAATTCGAAATCCTGATAGTAACTCCCCTCCAATCCGGCAGGTATAATACCCAGTTTCTTCATTCTTTTCGAGATGTACTTTGCCGCTTTCTTTTCGCTCTTAGTTCCAGTTTCACGTCCTTCAAGTTTATCAGATGCCAGATATTTCACATCCTCCTTCATTTGGATAATATGATCTACCTGTGCCCATCCACATACGAAAACAAATGCCATTATTACGGTCAAGCTAATTGACTTCATGTTACCAAATATTTTGTCATTTAAGCTGCCAAACATACTCCATTTAACCCTCTTTAAATATGAGAAGCGCTGAACTTCAAATCACGGAATTCGGAAATGACAATAGTTTTACAATTAGAAACAACAATTTAGAACACTAAAATATTTTTATTGGTAAACTCCTCATTACCCATATTTTAGACCTAAGAATGATCAGGATTAATGGATAGGGCAGTTGTATTTACGCAGCATGCAATAGACTATTCGATGCCCTCCGGTTCTTGATAAACTCTTGTTTGATTGTCCATTCACAATAACATCAGTACATCTGAAACGAATACTTTCGTGGGCAATTGAGTTGAATCGCTTAGGAACAATCTGATGTCAGGGGCGTTCTTAATTTCAGAAAATTTGAATGAAAATTCTCCTCGTAGCTTTGGCCTTCTTCTTTATTGGTCTTGGAATTATAGGCGTAATTGTCCCAGGAATGCCAACGACGGTATTTCTGCTCATTGCTTCTGCATTGCTTGTACGAAGTAATGACCGATTACATCAATGGCTATTGAATCATAAGGTACTGGGTAAATTCATCAAAGACTATGAACAGCACAGGGCCATGCCACTAAAATCCAAGATCATCGCCATAATTATGATGACGTCTATGGTCAGCTTATCCGTTTTTGTATTTATTAAAGTATTGTGGGTCAAATGGTTGGTTGGCATTATTGGTATCATAGGCTTTGTAGTCCTTCTTAGAGTTCCAGTATTGAAAAAGGAAGAGATAGAAAAGGACATCTGATGTTAACAAGTAACTGGAGATATGTTGATACGATTGTTTAAAGCCCTCTAATTTTGTCGGTTTCCAAATTCACAGGAATTGGCTAAGGAAAAGAAAACTCAAATACTAGGTGTCTATGGCGCTCGGGTGCACAACCTGAAGGACATTGATGTGGAAATCCCCATGCACCAGTTAGCGGTAATAACGGGCTTAAGTGGCAGTGGAAAGTCATCTTTGGCATTTGATACTATTTACGCTGAAGGCCAGAGACGATATATCGAAAGCTATTCGGCCTATGCCCGAAATTTCCTCGGAAATCTTGAAAGACCTGATGTAGATAAAATTGTAGGGCTCAGCCCTGTTATTTCCATAGAACAAAAAACTGTAAACCGAAGTCCAAGATCTACGGTCGGAACTATTACCGAGGTCTATGATTTCCTGCGACTGCTTTTTGCAAGGACCGCGGATGCAATTTCTTACAAGACGGGAGAAAAGATGGTTCGCTACTCTGCCGAGGAGATGCTGGACATTTTGTTTCGCGACTACAAGGATGAAACGATCATTATCCTCTCTCCCGTGGTTAAAGGACGGAAAGGTCATTACCGAGAGTTGTTCGAGAATATTTCTAAAAGAGGTTATGTAAGAGTCAGGATAGATGGGGAAATCAGATCCATTACAAGTGGAATGCGCTTAGACCGCTACAAGACACACGACATCGAAATAGTTGTGGATCGGGTCGTAGTTAACGAGAAATCCAGACATCGCATTTTGGATTCTATGCGTACAGCGATGAAGCAAGGTGGTGAAACTTTTATGATATCCGATGAAAATGGTAAACAGGCACGTTTCTTTAGCAGCAAGCTAATGTGTCCTACTTCAGGAATTTCATACGATGACCCTGCCCCAAACCTATTCTCATTTAACTCTCCATACGGTGCCTGTTCCCGGTGCAACGGCTTGGGTAAAGTGAGTGAAATTGATGAAAAGAAAGTAATACCAAACAAGAAAAAGTCCATAAGGGGTGGCGGTATCGCTCCTCTTGGTGAATATAAGAGCAATTGGATTTTCAAGCAGGTTGAAGTCCTGGTTAAATACTTCGGTTATGAATTAAATACACCTATTGAGGAGCTCTCTGATGATTGTCTGCATGCCTTATTTTACGGTACTAAAGACACCTTGATCATTAAAAATGACACCATCGGACTCAGCGAGTCTAAAAAAGTTGATTTCGAAGGCATCATTAACTGGATTACCGCCCAGTACAATGAAAGACCCACGCGCACTTTTGCCCGATGGGCAGAGGGCTTCATGAACAAAGTGGATTGCCCGTCTTGCCAGGGCTCCAGACTAAGAAAAGAATCGCTGTTTTTTAAGATCGATCATCACAACATTGCAGAACTGTCTGCAATGGATGTAAAGACTCTTTACAAATGGTTTGTAGATCTGGAGGACCGTTTAACGGAAAAGCAGATAATTATTGGCACGGAGGTCATTAAAGAAATTAGAAACCGATTGCATTTTCTATTGGAGGTTGGTCTAGACTACCTAAGTCTGGATAGATCTTCTGTTTCCCTTTCCGGCGGAGAGGCTCAAAGGATCAGGCTTGCTACCCAAATAGGCAGTAAACTGGTAGATGTATTATACATTCTGGATGAACCGAGTATTGGGCTTCATCAAAGGGATAATCAAAGGTTAATTAATGCTCTTGAATCTCTGCGTGATATGGGAAATTCTGTAATAGTAGTAGAGCATGACAGAGACATGATCGAACAATCTGATTTTGTGCTTGACATAGGGCCGGGAGCTGGAGTGCATGGAGGTGAGATTGTCGCTTATGGAAAGCCAGATAGACTGCATGAGTTTAATACAATTACCGCAGATTACTTATCGCATAAAAAAGTCATAGAAGTTCCTGCCGAACGAAGGAAAAGCAATGGGAAGTTTCTGCGGATATACGGTGCGCACGGGCACAACCTGAGACATGTGGACCTTGATATACCATTGGGAATTTTGGTATGCGTTACTGGAGTATCTGGAAGTGGGAAAAGCACCTTAATCAATGAAACGCTGTACCCTACTTTGAATCGATTTCTTTACGGGAGCAGCAAAAGACCATTGCCACACCTCGGGGTAGATGGTATGGAAGCCATAGATAAAGTTATAGACATCGATCAGTCTCCCATTGGACGCACCCCCCGGTCCAATCCTGCCACATACACCGGGGTATTTACGGACATTCGCCAATTATTCTCACAATTACCTGAGGCAAAGATACGGGGTTACAAACCGGGAAGGTTTTCATTCAACGTAAAAGGGGGGCGCTGCGAGACTTGTCAGGGAGCGGGAATAAAGGTGATTGAGATGAATTTTCTACCTGATGTTTACGTGGAATGTGAAACCTGTAATGGCAAGCGCTACAATCGTGAAACTTTAGATGTTCGATATAAGGGAAAATCGATAGCCGATGTCCTTAATATGACGATTGAAGATGCAACAGATTTTTTTGAGCATATTCCGTCCATAGCTCAGAAGATCAAAACTATGAATGAGGTTGGGCTTGGGTATTTAACGCTTGGCCAGCCTTCCACCACTCTATCGGGCGGTGAAGCGCAAAGGGTAAAACTGGCCTCAGAGTTATCCAGAAAGAATACAGGAAACACCTTGTACATTCTCGATGAGCCTTCTACGGGGCTGCATTTTGAAGACATTAGAATTTTGATGAATGTAATTCAATCATTGGTAGAGCTCGGGAATACGGTGATCATCATAGAGCACAATATGGACATCATTAAAACTGCTGATTACATTGTTGATCTTGGACCCGAAGGAGGAAATGAAGGTGGCGAAATAGTATTTGAAGGAACTCCAGAAGAAATGGTTATCAAGTCAAAGAGTTATACTGCACAGTATCTGAGAAAAGAATTAAATGTTAAAAGTTGAGCCTTATTGCTTTTTTACAATCTCGCTGAGCATGGTAGTCCCTCTCAGATTGCCTTCGGTATCATAGAAAACAGCCTTAATCACGCCAATATCCTCCACCATCCATTCAGTAACCTCGGTTTGCTGCAATTCAAAAGTTCTTCTGTTCATGGTATAGCTCATTTTGTAAGCCACAAATTCTCCAGCCGGTGTTATTACTTTTTCAACTCCTCTGAAGCGGCGATTCCTCATTCTCAACGTGTAGTGATGTGTTGATTCATCATCAACAGAAGTTATTTCTAGCAGATTATCCGGCATTATCTTGGTTGTATCCAGTAGTTCGGGTATTACTACCCAGCTCGACTTAAATGTGGTTTTAGATTCAGCAAGTATCTCCAAAAGATCCTGATCTAGATAGTCTCGCATATTTATAGAAAAAACGCCATTCTTGCATCTCATGGAAACTTGATTTCTATATTTCTCCTTTCCATTTGTTCTTCTCACCACTGTGACTACCTCAAAGAGCTTTTGAAGGGAATCATCAAGTGTTTCCTTGACATAGCGCTCTGCCGTACTGAGTAGTTTGTCTTTGTTATTAAAGTTATCGTATTTTAAAATTGTTATCGTGTCACCAGGGATGAACATATAGCAGTCCTGTGCTGCAGCCGAAAAGCCGGTAATTAAGAGCACAACGAATAGAGCAGAACGGTAATTCATAATCTAATTTTAATCAAAGAAAACAGAATTACTGCGTTAGACCAATAAAAAAAGGTTCAATAGTTTTAACTATTGAACCTTCTTCTCGATTAAGAATTATAATTATTCTTTTTTCTCCTTTCCCGGATCGTTGGAAATACTCTGCCTCATTCCGGTATCGGCCTCAATGTTTTTGAGCCTGTAATAATCCATAATACCCAGATTACCACTTCGAAAAGCTTCGGCCATTGCTTTAGGGATTTCAGCCTCGGCTAAAATTACTTTAGCCCTTGCTTCCTGAGCTTTGGCCTTCATTTCCTGCTCAGAAGCTACGGCCATGGCTCTGCGCTCTTCAGCCTTTGCCTGAGCAATGTTCTTATCGGCATCTGCCTGATCCATCTGTAAAACAGCACCGATATTTTTCCCGATGTCTACATCAGCAATATCAATAGATAGAATGGTAAATGCTGTTCCACTGTCCAAACCTTTTTTTAAGACTGTTTTGGATATAACATCCGGATTTTCAAGTACTTTTTTGTGTGAATCTGCAGAACCTATTGATGATACCACACCCTCACCTACTCTGGCAAGAATGGTTTCTTCACCTGCACCACCTACCAATTGCTTCAGGTTTGCCCTTACCGTCACCCTTGCCTTTGCAATCAGCTGAATACCGTCTTTAGCTACTGCAGCAACTGCCGGAGTTTCAATTACTTTAGGGTTGACCGACATCTGAACTGCCGAGAAAACATCCCGGCCGGCAAGATCTATTGCGGTGGCCATTTCAAACGGCAATTCCATATTTGCCTTTGAAGCAGAAACCAGAGCATTTACGACTTGTTCAACATGACCTCCGGCCAGATAATGTGCTTCCATGTCATTAGAATCAAGTCTCAATCCGGCTTTCGTACCTACTATCATTGCACGAATAATGATACCGGGCGGAACCTTTCTCCACCTCATAAAAATGAGCTGCAACAACGAGATTTTTACATTGGTAATTACGGCCTGAAACCAAAGTCCTATCGGAACAAAGTATAAAAACAGCCAGATGAGCAAAATAGCTCCAACTATGGCTCCTATAGTTAATCCTATAGAAACAAGAAAGATTGCACTAATCATATTTTAGCTTGATTTAGATTTTACAAAAATTGTTTTGTCCTCTATTTGATGAATCACTATTTCTTCGTCCTCATCAATAAAATTATTCCATGCCGTGACTTCAACATACAGGTTGCCAAAACGCGCTTTTCCCATCGGCGCAAGTCTTGATACTGCTTTTCCTATGTCATGAACATTAAGCCCAACATCAGTACTTGAAACGACCTTTTCTTCAATAGAATTCTTTAATGTAAATCGCGACCAGGTATTTCTTCTGAAAGCAAATGAGAGCAGAATTGTAAAAAGAACCATTGTTCCGGCCAGATTATACCATCCAAATGTAGAATTTACGGCAAAACCAATTGCCACTCCGGAAATCATAAGTAGCAAACCTATTATTCCTGCTATACCTGCCCCGGGAATGAGAAATATTTCAACCAACATTAGAATTATTCCGACGAGTACAATAGAGATTGCCAGCCAATGATCCATGCTTACAAAGCTAATGATTTAGCGGTCGGTATAAATTCTTTAATATTTCTTATTCGTGTTTCATTTGCCGGATGTGTACTCATGAATTCCGGCACACCCGAACCTCCCTGGGCTGCCATTCTCTTCCAAAATTCAATAGCTTCATTGCTGTCGAAACCTGCATATTCCATAAAAACCAGACCCATTTTATCAGCTTCTGATTCGTGCGTTCTGGAGTATGCTAATAGGCCAATTTGTGAGCCCAGACCATAGCTCATGAGAAAAATGTCCTGCACCATTCCAGGATTTTGGCTCGTCGCCACAGCTAACGGAATTGTTCCCAACTGAATAGCCATCTGCTGACTCATCCTTTCGTTGCCATGCGCTGCAACTGCATGAGCTATCTCATGACTCATAACTACAGCTACTCCAGCTTCGTCCTGACAAACCGGCATTATTCCAGTGTAAAAAACGACTTTTCCCCCTGGCATACACCACGCATTCAGCTGATCGCTTTCTACAAGGTTGAATTCCCATTGGTAATTTTCAATCCGATTGCTCTGGCCTGTTTTCTTTAAGAAATCTTCGCAAGCTTTGCTCAGTTTATTGCCTACTTTCTGAATCAATGCAGCATCTGGGTTGGAGGTGGATATAACTTCACTCTCATTCAGAAACTGATTATACTGAGTGAGACTCAAGGCTATCATATCACTCTCGGGGTATAGTTTGAGCTGCTTCCTATTCGTTATAGGAACCGTAGTGCAAGCAGCCAAAAATGTAAGGAGGAGCAACCGAAAATGTCTCATTTCTATTCTATGGTGGCAGTAAGTCCTCTGTTCTTCAGTTCCTTTTGAGCCGAATTTAGAAAATCGATTTCTCCGTGCATAACATCGCATTTGCCTTTGTAATGCACAATCATGGTGCATTGCTCGGCTTGCGATGGAGAATGGTTACAAATTTCAATGAGGCAGTCTATTACAAAATCGAATGTATTGTATTCATCATTGTGTAGAATTAGAACACGTTCTTCCCCTACCTCACCCAATATCTCTTCTTGTGGCTTTTCCTGATATTTAGTCGCAAATAAGAACTGCATTATTCCTGAATGATCGAAGTATTATTCAAACCTTTGAGCAGAAGCTCCTCTTGAGTGCTTAAAGCTTCCGCTTCAGTTGCAAAGTTACCTACTTTATAAAAAGACTGCCCTTCCTGCTCGACAGATTCTACTCCCTGATCCCTTAAATTGAGAATTACCAATACATGATTCGGTGGGATTTCTCCTGTATAAGGACCTATCAATACTTTATAAACTGCTCCGCTACTCACAGTATTCAATTCCTCATCCGCGGAACTGTCTTCAACATCTGATTCTGTCCCGATAGAAGGTTCATTAATGTTTTCACCGGACTGAACGTTTTCTTCTGTATCGATTCCAGTGTCTAGTGTGCCAGTTTGTGTATTCTGATCAGAATTATTCGTGCCGGTCTCCGTTTCAATAATTGGGGTCGCGTCATCTGTACCGGAGTTCACATTTGACTCATTTGTACCATTTGTTTCTCCAGTACTCTGGGGTCTGGCTCTTCTTATAGCTTCACTAACTGTGATTCGCTGTCCATTGTAATATGCCGTAATAAAAGCATCAGATACACCGGATGCGATGATTCGGTTACGTGCCCTATTAGCCTTAGCAACATTACTGTATACACCGGAAGAGTAACGAATTAATCCGGATGGGGTGCGATCTGCATTAAGCGGAGTTATGTTGAAAAGAGCTTCAGGTGGCACTTCTTGAGAATAAACGCCAACCTGAACGGTAAAGAATATTGCCGGTCTGTCACTTACAGATTTTACCTCAATGGACTCTCCAGTTCCCTGAACTATTCTTACTTCTTCTTCTGGAATATTCAAATCGACCGAAGAGTTCAAATTTTGTTGATAGCTTTCCCCGGTAGCTAGCTGATTTCCACCCTCTGTTGGAACCTCTCCCCTTTCATAGGTCCTTGCTTCATTCAGGGTTACACGCTTGCCATTGTAATAGGCCACAACAAAAGCATCGCTATAACCGAGTCCGCGAATGCCAGTTTTAGCGGAATTGGCATCATCGTACTGATCAAAAAGGCCTGCCGTATACCGGGTTAATCCGTTCGGTGTGCTTTCACCTGTAATCGGAGCAAATCCTCTAAAGGTAGCCTGATCAATAGGGTTCCTGAATGCACCAATTTGAACCTTGTAAATGAGTCCATCAGGTAAGGACACATTCATCGGGATTGGTTTGTTTTCGTCATAGAAAGAACGATCCAATGCTGTATCAGGTCGGGCAAATATTTGACCTCTAAGCTTATCTGGTATGTCATCAATATTTGCCAGGTCTATTATGGGTTCTTCAACACTTTCGGTGATCAAGGCAAGAATATCATTCCTTTTGTCTACTTCGGAAATCTCAAGGATACTCTGGTTAGCCTGATTCATTTCAAAATAGGCCTCTCGACGAATCATTTTTGCCTGTTGCTTTTCATTGAATGCATCCATCAATAGTTCATCTCCTCTGAGCCTCAGTTCGTCGGCTCTTTCCTGGGCATCAAACCTCTCCTCAACGGGCAATGAAGGCATCTGTGCATAAAGTACTTCAGCTTGCTTCATCAGGCGAGTACCTTCTATTTCTTTTTCTTTTGCTTGTTCGTAAATGACTTCAGCTTCTTTTATTTTTCTGTCGAATTGAGATTGAATATCCTGATACTCGCGGTATTCAGGGGTATTCTGAATTATCACCTGCTCCTCGAGCGTTAATACTCTTTCAGTTTCCGGCAAATCAATTACAATTTCTCTCCCCAAGCTTGTGGAAGTAAGCAATGTGGCGGTTTCAGCTTTATCTAAAACCTGAGAAGTTTCAAGTGCCATATCGGCCTCCAGTTGAAGCAACCGTGCTTCTTGTTTCATTGTAGCAATATCCGACTCTAATTGTCGCCGTACCTTCTTTTTTCGGGTATTATCCAGTTCGATATTTTTATCTGAAATGTCTGATTCCTTCAGTTCATATTGTTCCCCAAGATTGTCTGCCAGAACAATGTAGTCCAGAGAAACCTTCTCTGCCTGTGGATTATCGATCAGGTTTTGCTGTGCCTGATTTATCAGCTCCGCACGTTCATTCAAAAGATCCGCTTTTCGCTCTTCATAGAGAACCTCTGCTTCTTTTAGCCGAATTTGACTTTCCAAAGCTCTTTTCTGCTTTTTCTTTCTGGTAATTGCCAGTTCATTCCGAAGAGCTCCTAATTCAGCGCGTTTAGAATCGAGAACTGTCGACTGTTCAGATTGTAGCCTCTGCGTTTCCTGAATTTGATCGTTGGGTAAATCTACCTCGCTGGTTTCGGTTTCTTCCTGCTCTAAAGTTTGGTTTTCTATTAAAGCTATTTCGGCGGTTAATGCTACATTATTTACTACAGGAGTCGAAGAAGAGTTCGTGCCCGTTTCTGATGCCACAACCGAGTCATCGGTCAAATCAATGTCCTGATCTGTTGCAGTATCAGTAAGAGTATCAACTCTACCGGCTTCAATGTTATCTGACAATCCGGTAACTTCATCAATTTCTCCTTCGTCAGTACTACCTGTCAAAGCAGGATCAGAATCCTGGACACCAGCATCTGCGACAGGAACTCCTGATAACTCATTGATAATCATTGCATTAAGTGCCATTCTGTTTCTTAGGCTATTTGCCTGCCGATCTAATTGGACGGATTTTGTTTCCAGTTGGGCCGCATAGTTAGCGTCATCTGTTTCACGTATGGCGAGATCTATGGCAGCTTTTTCTTTCTCGACTTCTACAAGCCACTCATAGTCTATGAGCTGCCTTTCCTTAGCTTTTTCCAGAGGCTGCAGTTCACTTGCTGAGGCCTCTACAACTCTATCATTAAAAGTTTCATTGTAGGCAGCTTCATCAAGCAGTATTTGCTCCTGTCTCAATTCGCTCTCGTCGTATTCACGCTTTCCGGTTTGTGAGGAAATGACCACTGGTATGAGCACACCTGAAAAAAGTATTGCATTAGATTCGTTCAAAATCTCTGCTCCGGCTGCTGTGCTTGGAATTCCAGCGGAGGTTTGACTTCCAGCTCCAGTACTTGCTCCGGTGCTTGCACCTGTGTTTTCCGAATCCGTTGAATTCATTGCATTTTCAGCAGTATCGTCAGGTTCGGTAATATCATCACCGTCAGTTACATCTTCCGTCGGTTGAGTATCTGTATTTTGAGTAATTCCCTCATCTGGTGAGGTTGTTAGCGCAGCGGTATCATCTGCCAATGGGACAATAGAAGGGCTATCTTCATTTTGTTGCTGTTCTTCTACCGCAGCCAATGTAGTTGTATCCGATAGAATAGATTGACCGTCTTCAGCAGTTGCAGAATCTGAAGTGAATCCAGTGTTCTCGGCGGTATCTTCATCGGCAGAAAGCACCGAAAAAGTGGTGTCTTCAACTATTAAATCTGGGGTATTAGTTGTATCTTCAGCTGTAAGTGGGCCGGCATCGTCGGTCGATACATCCTCAGTAAAGCCTGCCATAAGAGACTCCTGTTCCTTAAGCCCTGTTTCCTTCATCATGATCAATGCACCAAGGGCTAAAATTTCCTCATCGTACTTTTTTACCATGGGTGAACCCTCAGGTAACTTTTCCCTGGCGGTCTCGAGATATTTCTTTTGGATGGTTGCGTCTCTTATGAACTTTTCGTGAAGTTCCTTGGTAGTTTTAACCTGCTCTTCCTGAGTTTCTAGAAACTGAGCATCAATGTATTGATCATAATAGTTATCCTCAATATTTTGGATCGACTCATAGGTCAGTAACTCTCTGGTAGGTCCGTAAGGTGAAGTTGAGGGCTCGAATTCTTCCAATGCACCTTCTGCCTGCCTAATTTCTTTATCTTTCTGGCTCTTGGTTTTCTTTAGTTTTTCAATTTTCTTCTCGATTTTTTTTACATCTGCCGTAAGAGGATTTTCTATAAGGTACGATTCAGCATACACCAATTCGGCATCGACATCTCTTCTCCAATCGCGATTTATATTCAAAGCCTGTCGCAAAACCTCAAAATCATCGCCCTGATTGTTTTGAATAACTTCCTGAAGCTTGGTTGTGTAATATTCAGTGTAGGGAGACTCCTTAGTCAATAGATCAGATTCAGAATAAATTATTTTTTCTCCTGAAGCGTCTTCTGCCAGGAAGTATTCGGAGTTGCTGAGCTCTTCATAATTGATGTTATCATTCGCCAACATTTCCTCTACTATATTTTCATCTCTGTCTACCGTATAATTAGGGTCCAATTCCGGTCCAAGCACTGCCAATCGGTTGGAAAGGCTTTCGGTTTCTGGCTTGATGGAAGATTGAGGGGCACCGCTTTCAATTTGGGGCAAATAATTGTAGATAATACGATCTAAATCCTTGTTTTCCTGAACCGCAGTAAAGAGCTCAACCAGTTGAGCTTGTGTTTCATTCTTTTCTGAGATGACTTTATTCTTCTCTTTTTCCAGCTCACCTATTTCGGCGGTGATTGACTGTTTTTCTACTTTATCATTAGACTGCTCGTACTGCCTTTTAAAAATCATTATTTCTTTTTGCAGAGCGTCTTCCTGTGCTCTTAAATCGTCGGATTTTGCTGTTAGTTTATCCCCTTTATTTTCAAGAGCCCGAGTTTCCGAATTGAATCTTTCATAGACACTGTATAAATTTTTAGAAGGGTCAAGTATTTTGAGTTTATCCTGATATTCCAAGTACGATTTTACCGTTTGTGGCCTCTGGCTATTGTTGATGGATTGTTCTGCTTTGGTATAATATTGTGAAGCAACACTCTCTAATTCCTCTTGATCAGAAACTGCATCAGTAAGTTCATTGCCCAATTTTAGAAGTGCCTTTGACTCCATGTAGGCTTGATATCCAGATTCTCGCAACTGATTGATTTGTTCTTCTGTAGCTGTCGCTTCATCCTGAGAAGTACTCTGGTCAAGGGTTTCCATTAATTGTTTAGACAACTCTAAATCCTGCGTCGCCACTTTCTCCTTTGACGCTGCCAGTTCATAAGCCAGAATGGCATTAGTCTTTAGTTCTGAACTAAACCCGGCTGCATCAGACCTATCCTGTTCTATCGCCTCCAAAACCTGAGCATCGGACAGGCTTATTTCACCGATACTTTCGTCATATTGCGGTGAACTACCGATATCTGAAGCCAATAAAAGTTGTTCACTAATTAGTTCTTCGTCATCAATACTGGGCTCTTCTTCAAACAGATTGCGAATGATCATTTTTTCTTCCCCGTTCTCAACCACAATCTCAATTTCCTGTTTAAGTGCTTTGAGCTCACTTATTTCCGGTATTTCAACATTTCCGGTGTAGGTTATATCTGAGCCTTCCACTTCAACCAAAAAGCGATAAGGCTGTGCACTTCTCAATTGCATAATATATCCTCCGTCGGCTGCTTCTGTGCTGTAGGTACCTACAAATTCACTTCGCTCAATATCCTCAACTATAATGCGCGCGGATTTGGTTTTTGGTGCATTGAAGTTTCCGGCAATGATTGCCATCTTAAAGGGTACTCGTTGAGGCTGGATTTTATATACAAATGCCTCTCCCAGCTGATTGTTACGGTCTGAGGTAAAAAAGGCAAAACCGTTCTTCGTACTCTCCACGTACATGAAGTCATTGTCTGGAGTGTTGAGAGCATAGTCCATATTCTGCGGAACTCCACTGGTGTTTCCAGCTTCGTCGTAGTCTACTGAAAACACATCATATCCTCCCATACTGTTGTGTCCTTTGGAAGAGAAAAAAAGCTTGGTGCCGTCTTCTGAAATGAAGGGGTAAGCATCATCAAAAGGCGTATTTATTGATTCTGGAAGTTTTATTGGTTGTCCGAGTTCTCCGTCAACGCCGACATTTACCCTGTATAAGTCGATACCAGTATTTCCATCTTTGCCATAGCTTGAATAGTATATGATATTCGTATTCTTGTTCACATACATTATTGGAAAATAGTCCATCCTTTTATCCATGACGGATCTGAGTTCATCAGGTACCGGTAATACTCTTCCACCAATGTCTTGGAGTTTATAGGAAAGATAAAAGTTATTGACTGCCAGTTTCTTACGCTCAATGACTATCGGTTCGGAAATATTCGTAAGAAGCTTAAGTCCATTCTCACATTGACGGATTTGTTGATCCACCTCAAGGTCCTTTTGGCTTTTAGCACTTCCTCTTTCTTTAAATTTCTGATAGTACTCCAACGCTTCGCGAAATCGATAGTTATAATGGTATCCTTTAGCGAGATAAAAGAAAGCCTCGGGATCTACATCAGGCTGACTTACAGCATATTGCAAAAACTTGAGTGGGAATTTCTTGTCTTTATCCACATACAACATACACGCTCCAAAGCGATAATTGTAGTTTGCTTCGTTGGGATAGAAAGTTGTTAGTTGACTGTACAGTTCTTTTGCTTCGCGATAATTTCCTTCGAGAAAAAGTTCATTTGCTTCTTCTTCCAGCATTTCTGTATTCGCATTTTGGGCAAAGGCTGATAAAACAAATGCCATATTCAACGCGAATAAGAGTGCAAGCTGAGGCCTTATCAGTTGATGGAATCTGAAGAAGCTGTCTGGAGCATTTTTCAATTCGGGGTGTTTTTAGATACATCGACCTTGTGAAACCAGTAGTACGCGTGAATTCCGACAAGCGCAATTAAAAAGGTCAGGAATAAATATGGATTGGTCTCCATCCAAGCGAAATTAAGGATAAGCAGCAGTGCCATTAGGACGAAGAAAACATAGTATGAAACTCGTTTTGTTAATTTCCAAATCAATAAGTACGCGAGAGCGATGAGTAAAGCCGGTAGGGGCCAAAAGAAAATGAACAAGCCGAAGAAAATCCCACTACTATTTACGCCATTTAAACTGTTGAATACTGGAAAAAGATGTCCAATTAGAAAAGCTACTGTTAATAGCACTATATATTCAGTCTCACTCAAACCGAGCGGACTCAAACCTACAAGATGTATTAAGCTGAGAGCCATATAAGCTCTGAGCATCTCCAAAAGAAAAATGAGAACCGCGGGCCACCATTTGAATTTAGAAATTAAGATTTCAATTGGAATTCTGTTTGAAATTCCTTCATTGATATCCCAGGCTAATAAACCTTTTGCTACCCAAACCGGTATCGCCAGTGACCCTATTTGCCACGCTAAAAATATGCCTAAAAGACCCTCCATAGCCAGTTTAAGTTCGCGTCAAATCTACAAAGATAGCTCTATTAGAAGAGTTAATAATTAGGATTCATTATTCCTCCCTATCTAAAAAACCGTTGCGAATCCTTTTAGCAATTGTGCTTGACATAACGGTGTAGATATAGGGCTTTTGCCCTTTTTCAGGTTTGATTTTCTTTTTATCTCCTTTCAGATCAATTATGGTGGTGTTGAATTCCTTATTTGACGAATAGACCTTCATATATCCAGTTGATGCGCGATAATCAAAAACATACCACTTGGACGGACTGGGTTCAACAAACATTCGAAGATCAGTCCCCCTTCTCTTCCGAAGCAAGTCAAGGCCACCTGTAACCGAGATATTTACTGTGTTCTTGTCAATATTTCCAATCCCAAGTTGTCCTTCAGATAAGAATCCCTTCTCATCGGAATCCCATCTGAAGTTAAGATCCGCAAAAAAGAAAGTTGCTTTTAGCTCATCAGGAATCTTTACCGTTTTTCCAAGGCTCATCCTACTGATCATTTCGTCCGCTTCCTCTTTACCTAAAAGTTCGCGAAGGCCGACTTCATATACTTGCCGCTCGGTATTTGCTTCGGCTCCATCAGAATCATAGATATCAGAGAGCATCATAGCCATAGCACCTTCATCTATAAGAAAATTGACTGCAACAACCGCATTTACCTCTAATTTACCTTCAATGGGGTTATAAGTATATCGACCCACAGGTTTTACATCTACAAAACCCATGTCTTCGGTTAAGGCAAGCTGTCCTTCGCCATCTAATTCGCAGGTTTGAGTATTTAGCGCGACATAATTTCCCGGGAATGAACGTTCCGCCAATTTCTCCAGATTCGAGATACGATATTCACGTGTAGCTGCATCAAAGTCAAGGTACCCAGTGGGTGGATTGACCGTGTAGTCTTTTTTGCTTTTCGATTTAGATAAAAAGGCTCCATACAAGTCAGATGAGTCTGAAGGAAGTACAACTCCGGTGAGCAGTTCGTCGCCATTATCATTAATTAGGCCAGGTTCAATGGTTATGACAATGTCATTTGGATCTACTTCACTGGAGAAACCAAACCACTCTAATGAAATGTCCTTACAATCATGGTTGAGCTGGCCGAACCCATCAAAATTAAGGTTACGGCGATTCGCCAACATTCTCACATCTCCTTTAAAACGATACATCGGACTGAGGGTGAAATCATTGTCCGTTGTGAGAATACCCTCTGCAAATGTTTGTCTGGATGTATCTACGGTAACGGTATTAAATTCAATGGGCTGTATCAGTCCATTTTCATCTTTGTATTCATATTTTCCATAAGCATCATATTTCCATTTACTGGTTATTTCTACGTGAGCATCATAGATTCTGTGATATCTCAACTCCCTGTTTGCAATAATTGATGCCATTTCAAGCGGATCCATCTTCGCCGCCTTGTAGATAAGAACTAACCCATCGGAGGGCCTGATCTCAGCATCAGCTACATTGATGAATTCCACCTCTTTTGCTGTAATTTTAGTTTCTCTCAAATTGTATGTTGCCGCTTTTGCATAAAAGCTGAGTGAATCCTGCTTGGGGTTGATGGAAATAAACTCGGCACCCTCAATCTGTAATTCATCTCCACCTTGCTGCACCACTTGGCCATCAGCCGAGAATTCCACCGATTCAGCATCCATATACCACGTGAACCGATCCAGGTAAGCCTGATACTGACACTGCTCAAATACCGTAAGACTTGCTCCCTCATTCGATAGGAAGTCACCAATACGTTCATTAAAATCAATCTCAGCATTTACGTTGGTAGAGGAGAAATCAAGGGCATCCAATAGGTCCGTTCCCAGTTCAAAATCCGCCGTATCTGCCAATATTTTAAAGAAGGAGAATGACATGGAATCCGAATACAGGTTTGCACCCTCAAAACTGTTCTTGCCACTCCCCCACAAACCTCTTGGGGTGTAATCCAATTGGCCCTCGTGCTTAGACACTCCGGTAAACATATTAATTGGGCTTCTGCCCTTTATCGTTTTTGCCTGCAATAAATCGCGATATGGCTGCCAATTTAGATCTACCGTATCGGCAGTAACGTTGGGGTACTCAACCGTACTTAGCTGCTCATCGATATTGAACAATTTAGTTATCCCTCGTACCTGTTGAGGAAAGAAATAAAATGCCTCCGATTCTGCCGTAGAGGTTAGATAAGTCAAAGTGCCATCTCCTTTTAATCCATCATTGCTGAGTTGAATTTCGTTTCTGAAATTCCCCAGTCCACCATATGCGGGGTAACCGTCAGGTGGTGTTTCTCTCTTAAAGCCCAGAGAATAGTCCTCTTGCAATCGTAATACTTCTTCAATCTGCGGAAAAATTCCTGCAGAGTAAAAAGTCCCGAAGAATCTGATACCCTGATTGGTAAACTTATCAAGAGAATCCACAATAAAAGGATCTAACTCAAAGAAAAACTTGTCCCGATCGTACACTCCCTCGTGGATCTCTTTCTTGTCGTAAAAGGCGTATGACTCGGCAAAACTTGAGAATATAGGGAATTCCGGACGTTGCGAAACTCCTGACTTGTTCATCGGGTGGTCAATTTCCAACTCTCCTTCCACCTTTTCAATTACTGTTTGAACCCGAGCTTCCAACTTATAACCCTGATCATCAACCCGGTCCGTTGAGGCCCATAGCTGAATTGAATCAATAGTAGGCATGTAGATTTTAAATTCATCATACAAGAACTGAAAATCTGTACCGAAAAACTCAACCTTTCCTGAGCTTATCAATCCATTGAAATCAAAATCTCTGTTCTTTCTCATTTTAATAGTTCTGTCGCCCGGAAATATCTGAACATTGTGAGAATCACTTAAAATAATTCTATCTACCCCTTTGATTGTCAATTCATTATTCAATAGATTTAATGTGGCATTCTGAAAACTTGTAGAGGCATCGGCTACCGATTCTATAGAAAGAACATCATAGTCCTTCATTTCCGACTTACTCAAAACCTGGTGCTCCAATTTTGGAAGAAGGATACAAACCTTAGACTCCTCGTCAAATGATAAATACCCCTGCACGGAAAGCTCCAACAGCATGGGCTCCACGCTGGTGGGTGGCATTCTAAGACAGCGTGCAATATCCATGCTTGTTAAAACATTGGTATTCAACTGCTTTGCACATCTCTTAATTTCAGATAGTGGGTGCCAGTCACTGATACCCATGAGTTTATCGAACTTAAATTCCTTAAAGTAATCAAAGGATTCAAAGGTGGCATCCTTATCACTGCTCCATTTATAGGAGCCAAACTCCATCAAAGGATCATCTATACTCCAGTTGAGGAGCTCGAACCTCATTTCAATCTTGTGGTAGGAATCGGTATAGGGAGTTTCAGAAAGGTCACCTTTTATTCGGATCAGACTCACTGCGCGGTCGTCGGTGTATAATGTGAATTTCAGTCCGGGATGAACAAGTGAGTCCCCCTCTAACTTAATTACGACCCGCGCATTGGAGGATACAATTCGGTTACGCGTTTGTTGAGAGGTATTTTGCTTTCGCTGCCACCACCTTCGCTCTTGTTCATCCTCGGGTACATCATTTATTTTGAACAAAAACTGGGAAGCTCTGGCTTCAAAGAAAGGACGATTTTCCCTCTTTATTTCGATTATGGCTGGTTCCCGGGCTGTTCCCTGCCCAATAATCTGTGCCCCATGCTGGGCAAAACCACCCCGGTAGTTCACTCCCTTGATTATATCAGAAAGTACTACGGTAGTTTGATAGGAAGAGAATTTTGGATATCTAACATTATCTGGATTAGAAATTGAGGCGACTTTATCTTCCAGACGTCCGAGTAAAGGTCTACTGAAATAGTCCTTGTTATAAAAATTAACGGAATCTGCCTGATAGGAGGGCTTGGTAACATCTATAGTGTATTTGCTCAATTCAACGTAAACTTCGCTATCAATTTTTCCGGATCTTGACCATGAAACTTTTCCATTATTACCTTGCCAGAGATTCTCTATCGGATCAAATGATCCAACGGTATTTTGGATGGAAATGAATTCATCTTTCGAGGTACAAACCAACCTTGTCTTTTTGAAATCAATTAAGATTTTACCGGATTGTTTGAATTCAAATTCGACCGGGTCAAGCTTCCAGTTTACCGATCCCGTGGTCGTTTTATACAAAGTCCAATTGTCGAAAAAATCTGCAGAAAAGGCGAGCAGTTTCCGAACCTCTTTTTTCTTTTTCCTATCTGAAATCATGGGTTTGATAATATCAAACCATGTCTCTATTTTGCCCATGGGTATCTCTGATTCAGTAAAGTGAGCTATACTGTAGAGAAAATTACTCAGATCAGGAAAGTTTCGATACTTTGCCGCCACAATGGCATTTGAAATTTCTATGATTTCCACCTTTAGAGAATTGCTATACCCACCAGATTCCCACGTGCCAGAAAGCTCTTTGATTAATTCATTCGTTCGTATTCGGTCTGATTTGCCCAGATAGTCCTCAACTTCTTTCAGGAACGTCTCAGTATCCGTTGTAAAGGTGCTGGACTCCTGAGATATAAGAATTCCGGGAAATAACATTATCAACAGTATCGAAAAAAGCAATCTCATTCAGCACCTCGTTTAACTAATTTCATGCCGCACCAGTCATTGAAGTAATTGCAATTAATGTAGGTAAATCCATTTTGCGTGTAGCTTTCCTTTACCGTTCTTTCATCTTTTTTAAGAAAGCCACTGCATACTATTGTTCCACCTACAAATAATTGTTTGAAGTAAAATGCTCCATGATCCCTGAGAATATTGGTATTTATGTTGGCTAAGATGACATCGAATTTGGCATCTACCTCATCTGTACTTCCGAGAAGAACTTCAATGCTTCGACAGTCGTTCACCTTTATATTTTCACTACTGTTTTCAATGGCCCAGGTATCCGTATCCATAGCTATAATGTCTAGTGCACCTAACTTTTCAGCTAATATGGCCAATACGCCAGTTCCTGTTCCTATATCCAAAACTCTCTTACCTGACAAGTTTAATTCCAACATGTGCCCTACCATTAGTTGGGTTGTCTCATGATGTCCGGTTCCGAAGGCCATTTTGGGTTGTATAACAATGTCTATTTTAAAGCCTTCCTGCTTATTGTGAAATGGAGCCCGGATAAGCACCTGTTCATTAACCACAACAGGTTTGTAGTTTGACTCCCATTCTTCATTCCAATTTTGTTGCTCAATTTCCCGATGGCTTAATTGAACCTGATCTAATAGTTTGCTTAGTGTTGCGGTGTGCTTAATGCTTTGAAGGTCGAACTGGTCTTTTTTGATGTACGCATATAAGTTTCCTTCTCTCTCCTCGAAAGCCTCAAAACTAATAGAGGCCAGGTCATCGGCGATCAAGTCGTACCAGGGATCTGGTTTTTGATAATGAATCGACAACTCGATATAATTCATCCTGCTGCCCGAACTATTTGGATGAAATCTTCAGCTTTTAGTGAGGCTCCTCCAATAAGCCCTCCATCAATATCAGGTTTCTGAAATAATTCATCGGCATTCCCCGGTTTAACGCTACCCCCGTACAAAATCTGAGTTTTCTCAGACACTTCTTCTCCTTTGTTCTGTTTTAGCCAATTCCTAATGAACTCATGAACCTCCTGTGCTTGCCTGGGAGTAGCCGTTTCACCTGTTCCAATAGCCCAAACGGGCTCATATGCTATGACTAATGAGTCAAACTGATCAACATTCAGCTTGGAAAGTGCTTTAGAAATTTGTCGTTCAATAACCTTCATGGTATGCCCATTTTTACGGTCTTCGAGTTGTTCTCCACAGCAATAGATTACTTCCAGATCATGTTGTAAACACATTTGAATTTTTTCATGAATTAACTCATCATTCTCTCCGTGGTATGCTCTTCTTTCTGAGTGCCCAACAATGGATCCTTTAACACCAATGCTTTTGAGCATTCCAGCAGAAACCTCACCTGTAAATGCACCTGATTCATGTCTTGAAACATCCTGAGCAAAAACATCTATTCGATCCGTACTATTCACCATTCTATCCAGGTGCGTGTATGGGGCAGCGGCTATCACACGCACCTCCATTGGGCCGAGCTTCGATATGCTGTCCTCAATTCTCGAGGCAAGGTTCAAACCCTCAATCAGAGTGGTATTCAATTTCCAATTTCCAGCTACAATCATTTATAAGTATTTATTTTTTAGATACTTTCTGGCAACGAACGAAATGGCCATTTCTGAACAACCGTTCCTTTTTCCAGGTAAACTACTCCAGGATTCGATCTAATAATTGTTTTCAATGTGGTTTCATCACAGTTAAAAAAATCAAACTCAAGTGAGTATTCCTGCCGCACTTTATCAATGAGGTCTCCACTACTGGCACTTAACCCCACAACATCTATCCCCTGACTCCGGCTGTCCTGTGCTAAAGCTTTTATTTGATTCCAATGACTTATATTGGAATGGTCAAGATCATAGGCAATAACAAGGAGCGTTTTGGGTGACTCCAGGATGTCCTGAGTCCGGTCTTCTCCGGTGATGTAGTGTTCAAGCACAAAATCATGAACAGGAGGCACATATCCTTCCCTGATGAGGTATGATTCACTTGTTTCAATGATCTCGAGTTCTTTGTTTTCCCACACTCGTTCTTCCATATAGTTTACGGAGTTTACCACAAAGGTCTCTCCCGTCTTTTTGTTTTTCATGGTATAGTCAACACCATAGAGAGGAGGTTCTTCTCCTTCGGGAATAACCATGTTATTAGAAATATTTTGACCGACAGCATAGGGTCTGAAGTCCTTTTGAGGGATATATCTTATCACATAGACCGTAAAAACCATCGTATAAAGGAATGCCGCACCTCCCATCCACCAGCCGGGATTTGGGATTCTTTTCTTTATACCAAGCATAATGATGAACATTCCAGCTGAAAACCAAACCGGAAACCACCAGCTCATCATAGCCACGGAGAATATTGAGATCAACAAAAGGGAAAATCCAAAAACGAATAGATCTTGTTTCTGGGAATTGGGAACTACCTTATCCCGGTTTGCAAAAATGATCACCGCAAAAAACATGAGTACGAGATCCTTTACAAAAGAATTCCATGGTGTAAATTTAATAGCATCACCAAAGCATCCGCAGTCTTTAAAATAGTGGATTTCTGTTGCAGTAAAACCCAGAATGTTCTCTGCAGACTTGGTAAGGGTATCATTAGGGTGCTCAAAAAACCAATTGCCTATGGCTGTATACCCCGTTAAAAAGGAGAAGAAGATGATCATAAGAAGTAATAGCCAGGCACTTAATTTGCCTTTTTCTCCCGCCAAAAAGGCAGCGCCCAAAACTATTTCTCCAATTGAAATAAATGCCGCCTGAAACAATTCTGTCCCGCTGAAAATAGTCCAGTTGAGCACATCCGGAGCAAAATATTCTTCCAGTTTGTAAGAAAAGCCCAGCGGGTCGTTAGCCTTGATAAGACCCGAAACAATGAATAAAGAACCGACTAACAGTCTCGAAATTAGAAGTACGTTTTGTTTAGTCATGTGTTAATTTTTTGGCTTCTTCGATCAGTATCAGTGCAAAAACAGAATAGTTCATAATGTCCTGATAATTCGCATCAATGCCTTCCGATATTTCCGTTTTACCCTGATTGTCTTCAATTTGTTTCGTCCTGTGAATTTTCATAAGAATCAGATCGGTCATTGAACTCACTCGCATTGACCTCCATGCTTCACCATAATCAGTATTTTTTTGGGTCATCAACTTTTTAGTCTTGTCCGACCATTCCTGATATTGCTGAAGCACCTCATTATCGTCAAGTTTACTGCCTAAAAATGTGAGTTGAATCAAACCCATGATCGCATAGTTATACAGGCCTATAAATTCTGGTTCTATGCCCTCCCCTACTGCAGTTGCTCCTGCATCCTCCAAAGTTGAAATTCTTTGTGCTTTGATAAACATTTGGTCGGTAATGGAAGAAGGCCTCATCACCCTCCAGGAAAGGCCGTAATCTCTCATTTTCCGGGTAAATATATCTTTGCAACGCTTGACTACCAGGTCATATTGACGTAGTGTTTTATCCATAAAATCAGCAGAATTATTTGCTTCTAAAATGACGGCGAAAGATACATTTTTTAAGACGAAGCGATCTTTAGTCATTGATGGCAAACTGTGCACATTTGACCGTCCTTTAGTGATGGGAATTCTGAACATTACGGACGACTCATTTTACGATAAAGGAAGGTTCTCAGATCTTGAAAAAGCGATAGATCAGTTTGACAAACTCATTGAGGAAGGAGCGGAGATTATAGATATTGGTGCTCAATCTACCAGACCTGGATTTGAGTTATCCAATGAAAAAGAAGAAACTACTAAGGTAGTATCCTTATTAGGTGCTCTTGGGCAAGAGCGCCTGAAAAAGGCATTTATTTCTGTTGACACTTTCAGAGCTGAAGTCGCATCACAAGCATTAAAGGCGGGAGCTCACATAATTAATGATATTTCTGCTGGAGAATTCGACTCAAAAATGTTTAAGGTGGTCTCAGATGCCCAATGTCCATATATTATTATGCATCAGAATGGGTCATTACGAAATCTTCATAAAAAAGTGGTTTATAGAAATGTCGTTGAAGAAACCATATCTTTCCTGAAAAGAAAAGCAAATGAGCTGCACCGCGTTGGGGTATATGATGTAGTAATAGATCCGGGGTTTGGTTTCAGCAAAAGTCTTGACGATAATTACAGGCTTTTCACCAATCTTGAAGCATTAAATATTATTGGATTGCCCATTTTGGTTGGAGTATCACGAAAATCTATGGTTACTAAGATTATTGAAAGGCCCAGCGCGGAAGCGCTTGCAGGAACCTCTGCCCTGCATCTAACAGCTCTTCTAAATGGAGCCTCAGTTTTACGTGTTCATGATGTGGCTGAAGCAGTAGACGTGGTCAGGATTTATGAAAAGCTTAAATCTACCTCTTCTCCATGATTGATTTCATTGAAATACGGTGGCTGGACGTTCTGGATATTTTCATTGTAGCAGCTATCGTAACTTACATCTTTACCCTCATCAGGGGTACTGTTACTTTAAGAATTGTCTTTGGTTTAGTACTTATTGTCGTATTCTGGCAATTGACAAGAGCACTTCAGATGGAACTTACATCCAACCTTATCGGGGCTTTTCTATCCGTAGGTGCCATTGCTTTTGTAATCATCTTTCAACCTGAACTTCGACGGTTTTTAATCCGTCTTGGAAGCGGCCGGTTTGCCAGCCTGGCGCCACAACTTAAAGGAATATTCAATCTTCGCGGAGAACAGTCTACCTCACTTCAGGGGAGAGAACTTTCCCTTGCTATTCAGAGGCTCTCCAATAGTAAAACGGGCGCATTAATTGTCATTGATTATTCTGACGATATAGGAGAAATTGTTTCCACTGGAGTACGCATCAATGCGCTGCTCTCTGCTGAAATCATAGAAACCATTTTCCAAAAAAACGCACCCCTTCATGATGGTGCCATCATCATCAATGGAGAAAAAGTGCTCGCTGCCAGTTGCGTACTTCCAAATAGCGAAAACGATCAGCTGCCTCAATCATTTGGTATGAGACACAGAGCAGCAATTGGAATGAGCGAGCATTCACAATCAAAAGTAATAATGGTGTCCGAAGAAACAGGGAAAGTCTTACTGTGTATGAACAGCCAGTACGAAATAGTAGAACGTACCGAAAGAATTCAGGAATTTATAGAAAAGTAAGCCCTAGCCTGGATTATTCTCCTGGAACTTCTTTATTAATTCTTCGTCTGAGAGCATCAATATATCAATGGACTGCTTGGCCTGACTAGCCAAAACATGTTCAGGGTATTCATTAATCACTTTATTGTAGTATTCTTTTGCAGGACCTTTTTTATTCAGGTGGTTTTCATAAATGAAGGCAATCAAATAAATGGCCTCCGGTCGCTTTATGTACTCATGATATCCTGTTTCTAGTCTTTTTAAATAATTAATGGCCTGATTGTATTCTTCAACATTCACCGACTCCGTTCCGGCATGAAATAGCATCTCGGGTGCTTGCTTCTTCATGGAATACGAAGTGGCATAGGATGAATACAGGTCAATTAGTGTTTTACGAATATTCGTTTTCGTATCCATCGCTTCTTCTTTAGAGAGCATAGACTCGTACTTATCAATTTCTGACAGAAGCATCTCTTCCGTATTTTCGGTTTTTGCCGTACTGTCTTTTGATTGCTCCCCGCCTCCGCAAGCTGTAAGAAACAGGATTAACAGAATTGAAATATACCTCATCATTTAGCTTTTCGTGGTTTATAGAATTTCATTTGATAGTTTGCATCGACAATTCCTTTAGAAATACTCTCAAGTTTTCTGGAAATTAAACGGCGCTTTAGAGCATTGATCTTATCGGTAAAAAGAACACCCTCAATATGATCATATTCGTGTTGAATTACCCTGGCTATAAGACCTGAAAACGTCTTTTCAATAAGTTGCCATTCACGATTATAGTATTCAATGGTCACCGTAGGTTTTCTTCTTACGTCCTCATTTATTCCGGGGATGCTCAAGCAGCCCTCTTCAAATGCCCACGGTTTACCTTCTTCTTCAATTACAATTGGATTGATAAATACTTCACGAAAACCATTCATCTCGTTCTTTTCTTCTTCGGAAAGACCTTTAGAATCAACAAATGGAGTGGTGTCAACTATAAAAAGTCTTATGGACAAATCTATTTGAGGTGCCGCCAGACCTACTCCGTTTGCCTGCTCCATAGTTTCAAACATGTTATCGATTAACACCGATAGGTTCTCATAATCCTGACCAATCTCCTCCGCCTCTCTTCGAAGCACCGGGTCTCCATAAGCCACAATTGGCAATATCATTATTAATGCTTTTGGCGATCTAAAAAAGACTGCAAAATTAATGCAGCACTCATTTTATCCAGCAGGGTTTTGTCTCTTCTTTTTTTCTTTCCCACTCCAGACCGGATTAAATCATACTGGCTTAAAGAGGATGTAAACCTCTCATCCTGGCGACAAATGTCCAGCTCGGGAAACTTTGATGCAATATAATCGATGAGTTTCAGGATGTTCTGCTCAAGATCTGAATATTCACCGGATAGTTTTCTTGGCTGCCCAATTACAAGGGTATTTACCTGATGTTGATCCATGATAATTTGTAATTCGTCAAGAAGAATTTCAGATGGAACCGTTTTAAATGGTGTAGCTATCAATCCGAGGTTATCACTTATAGCAATTCCAGTTCGTTTCATTCCAAAGTCTAGAGCGACAATAACGGGCATGGAACAAAGGTAGTCACCTCAGATTTCCTATATACTTCATTAATTTAGTAGGCTTAAATTTTATTATGATCGAAAGAATAGAGGAGGCATGGAAAGACAGGAGCTTATTGCAGAATCCTGATTATCAAGATGTTATTAGAAATGTTATTGAGCTGCTTGATTCTGGAAAAGTACGATGTGCGGAAAAAAAGGAATCTGGATGGAAGGTGAATGAATGGGTTAAGAAAGCCGTTATTCTCTACTTTCCCATTAGTCCTATGACTAAAATATCGACGGGTCCTTTCGAGTTTCACGATAAAATAGATTTAAAAAAGGGATATGACAAACTTGGGGTTCGTGTGGTTCCACATGCCATTGCAAGATATGGCTCCTATGTAGCAAAGGGTGTAATAATGATGCCTTCTTATGTCAATATTGGTGCATACGTAGACAGTGGAACGATGGTAGACACCTGGGCTACTGTAGGTAGTTGCGCACAGATAGGAAAGAACGTTCACCTTTCAGGTGGTGTAGGTATCGGTGGTGTTCTTGAACCTGTGCAAGCTGCTCCAGTTATTGTTGAAGATGATGTTTTTATTGGGTCTCGCTGTATTGTTGTTGAGGGAGTGCGAATAGAAAAAGAGGCTGTACTTGGGGCGAATGTGGTTCTAACTATGTCCACAAGGATTATAGACGTCACTAAAAGTGAACCTACCATTCACAAAGGCGTCGTCCCTTCGGGTGCGGTAGTAATACCAGGATCGTACACAAAAGAATTCCCTGCAGGCAACTATCAGGTTCCAGCGGCTCTGATTATAGGGCGTCGCAAAGAATCTACGGATAAGAAAACTTCATTGAACGAGGCCCTTCGAGAATACTCGGTAGCGGTATAGATAATTTTCAAGTTATACAAGACTGGAATTTCATAACCTTAGAGATAGCAATAGGATACTATTGTTTCAGCCCTTAATTTTGTACGATAAACCGATCAGAAATGGACCAAAACTTCAGAACACTTACGACAAAAGAAAAAGCTTTAAGAGTTAATCTGGATGCTACCATCTATGGTTCTTTTTCAGAAATTGGAGCGGGTCAGGATGTGGCAGTTTCCTTTTTTCAAGCTGGTGGAGCCTCCGGTACGATTGCTCTAACACAATCTGCCTATGACAAAAAAGTATCGAATGCCATATACGGGGAGGGTAAGCGGTTTGTAAGTAAAGGGCGGTTAATGAGAATGTTAGATCATGATTTTAACAATATAACCGACAAACTCTCAGGTACTGAAGAGACTAAAACCTATTTCGCTTTTGCCGATACTATTGAAACCATCAATTTCCATAAAACAAATCAGGGGCACGGATGGATGGGTATGAAGTTTCAGTTAAAACCAGATAAAGAGCCCAATACAGTTGTTCTGCATGTCAAGTTACATGACAATGATGCACTACTCCAGCAAAAGGCGGTAGGTAGGTTAGGTGTTAATCTGGTTCATGCCTGTTATTTTGAAACTGATTCCATCGAAGGTTTTTTGAGCTCTTTGATGGATTCCATTGATAGCTCACGTATTGAGATAGATATGTTCAACATTGAGGGGCCTGATTTTGGGAATATTGACAATAGACTCATAAGTCTTAAAATGGTAAAAATGGGATTAACTTCCGCCGCGATGTTTGGTCCTGATGGCACCAATGTACAGTCTTCTGAAATTCTTTACAGAAAGAACATCCTGTTGTTAAGAGGTAGATTCAGACCGCCCACTTTGGTTAATGTAGATATGCTACTCAGCGGCTACAGACAGTTTATTCTAGACCCTGTAGTAGAGAAAAAAGATGTACTAGTATTGTGTGAGCTTACCTTGAACAATCTGCGTTCCGACTCGACTGAAATAGACGAAAAAGACTTTATGGACCGGGTAGACATCCTTAGCCAGCTTGGTCAAACTGTAATGATCACAAACTTTCAGCAATATTATAAGCTGACCAATTTCCTAACTGATGTCAACCGAGGATACAAAATCGGGGTACTAATGGGAGTTAACAATCTTGAAGCCATCTTCAACCCTATCTACTACAAAAGTCTGAAAGGAGGGATTCTTGAATCCTTTGGGCATCTCTTCGGAAGAAATGTCAAGTTGCTGATTTACCCAGCGACAAATGGAGATGGTGATGGACTTTATAATTGTGAATGTCTTGATGTTGATGAAAAACTGAATCATCTTTATCGATTCCTCATGGAAGGTCAAAAAATTGAAGACCTCAGAAATGTGAATAGGAATCTTCTAACAATTTATTCTGACGACGTTCTTGAAATGATACGTCATCGTCAGGATGGATGGGAAAAACTAGTTCCTAACAAGGTTGCCAAGACTATTAAAAGAAAAAAGCTGTTTGGATATGTCTCTGAATTTGAAGAAGTTACGTCTTAATTATCCAGCCATCTTAAAAAATCTTTGACCCTACTTCTTGAAACCAATACATCTTCGTCAATACAGGGCTCGGTTTCCAGTTTTAAGCGACTGTTGAAATACTTGTGAATGCGACTTATCGCATCTTCATGAATCAAAACCTGACGATTGATCCGAAAAAATACCGAAGGATCCAGCAGTTTCTCCAATTCTTCAATGGAATAGTCAACTATTACTCTTTTCTTATTTTGCTGAATGAGGTAAACAGTATTTCCGTCCGCCCGAAAACAGGCTATATCTTCAACTTTGATCTTTCGGTATTGATCACCAATGGATACTACAAATGAACTCTTGTAAGACTGAATTCCGTGTTGCGAAATAAGCTTATCCAGCAGCTCTTTGTTAATGGGATTCTCATGCCTTTTGTCCTCTAAATTTCGAAATTTTTCTAATGCATTGGCTACATCCTCATCATCAAATGGCTTCATCAGATAATCAATACTGTTGAGCTTAAAAGCCTGTATCGCGTAGTGATCAAAGGCAGTTGTGAAGATTACCGGACAATCGATCGAAGTTCTCTGAAATAGTTCGAAGCTCAGCCCATCGGAAAGCTGAATATCCGAGAAAACCAGATCTGGAGATTTGTTATTCTCAAACCACTCCACTCCTGCCTGCACACTTTGAATATCTGAAATGACCTCAATGTCATCATCGATGCGCTGCAGCATTCTCTTCAACTCCCGGCTGGCAAGAAGCTCATCTTCAATAATGACCACTTTCATTTTTTGAAATTTGAGCAAAAGTATTGCTGTCTATATTAAACTAAACTACCAAATCCGCAATTGGAGACATGAGTAATTCAAAGGCAAAAAATGGATTTAGCAGGACAAATCCTATTCGCAATCGGTCATTTCAGGATTTACCCTTTTTATCTCAGGACTTACGTAATGTATCCCAAGGTTCATACCTCTGAGAATGAAAAGAATTCCGAGAATGGTAATAAGAACCGGCAAAAATCGCTGCAGTTTAGCTCTTCGTTCGCTGGACAATAAAGTACCTATTGTTGAGGCTCCGTACATCATTGGCAGTGTTCCCAGCCCAAAAACAATCATAAACAGCGAACCTTCTAAAGCACTACCCTCAGCAACAGCACCAGCCAGTCCAAGATATACCATAGCACAGGGTAAAAGACCATTGAGAATCCCTATTGTAAATAGAGATTCGGGAGAAGACCTCCTGAATAGGGTGGCAAACCAACCCTGTAATTTAGTGATATAACGATAGGAGATGTTATTAAGCGTAAGTCTCTTAAACAGAATGGGGGCAAATACTGAAAGTAACATAAATACTCCTGCAGCAATAGAAAGGGTACGCTGTGCCCCGGCCATCACGAGACTTTTTCCAATAGCGCCAAACAGAACTCCAAGAATGGCATACGTCACTATTCTACCCAAATTATAAGAAAATGCTCCAAGAAACTCGGTAAACCTTGAAGACCTATCTAAGGGCAATGCAAAAGCAATCGGACCGCACATTCCCAGGCAGTGCATACTGCTTGCTAGTCCTAGTAAGAGCGCTGCCCACCATTGCATTACTGAACAAAAATGTTCTTTTCGAGGTAGAAATCCTTGATCCCATCATTCCAGGATGCCTGAATTTGATAACGACCTGGTTTTAATAGTTCTAATGGAACATTTTGCACTCCATTTGAATCTAAATTGAGGGGGTACTGCGTGTCTAATTCTCGAGAAGATGGTCTAAAGAAAACAATTCTTCCTTTAACCTGAGTGTGATCAAAGTCCCCAGTCATTGAGAATTGATAGCCCCCTGAATTTTGACTCCAACCAATTTTTGCATTTATCGATTGAGCATTCTCAATCTTGTCAATTTGTTCCTGAAATGCTAACTCCCGCGCGTAATAGTCGTCAGTAACCAGCTCAGTTCTCTCTCCCAAACTGAGAATAAAGGTTCCTATTCCAGTTACAACAATTAGTACTACAACCGTCCAGGTAGCGTGTTCCCAGGTAAATCTCATAGCACTTACATTGGTCCAATAAAGGTGGTTTTAACCGATTCTAATCGTTCTTCCCCATCATAGATGCTAACTCTTACTTCGGTTTTATATCCGTCCAGTTCGGATTTGTCCATAATGATCATCAATGCTCCTTCCATACTGCTACCTTTGGGTATCATTGGAACGTTACCGATCAATTTTAGTTCTGCATCAGTTTCCTCAAGCTTAAACTGAACAATGATATCCTTATTGGTTTTATTCATCACCTTATAGCTATACAAGTTCTGAATCTTTCCATTCTCGAGTTCCTGAAATAGTGTTCCCTGGCTTCTGAGAACTGTTGCATCAATGGGTGACCTTACAGTGAGCAAAACCAGAAATGCTGACACCAGAATTCCCAGAACTGCCGTGTAAGCAACCATTCTACCCGTAAATTTAAACTTAGTCCCTTTTTCTATTTCATCTTCAGAAGCATATCTGACCAGTCCTCTGGGAAGGCCCACTCGATCCATAACCGAGTCACAAGCATCTATACATGCTGTACAATTAATGCATTCCAATTGTGTGCCATTTCGAATGTCGATTCCTGTAGGGCATACATCGACGCAGAGGCCACAGTCAACACAATCACCTTTGCCCAATTCTCTTCGATTCTCACTTTTGCGAAAGCTCTCTCTGGGTTCACCTCGTTTAAAGTCATAAGCCACAACAATCGACTTATTGTCCAATAAAACCCCTTGTAGTCTTCCGTAGGGACACGCTATAATGCAAACTTGTTCTCTGAACCGAGCGAAAACACCGTAAAACAATCCGGAAAAAATGATCATTGCTGCAAATCCGGCGGCGTTCTCAGTTGGAGCAGAAGTAATAATCTCACCAGTTTGTTTTATGCCAATGATATACGCCAGAAATGTATGAGCTATAAACACCGAGATCAGGATGAAGATGCCGTTCTTAAGAACTTTCTTCCTGATCTTTTCACTGGTCCAGGGCATTTTATCCAATTTTTCCTGCTTCTTATAGTCACCTTCTATCCAATATTCAATTTTCCGGAACACCATTTCCATAAAAATGGTTTGAGGACACACCCACCCACAAAATATTCTGCCATAAACGACTGTGAATAAGATGATAAAGAGAATTAGCATCAACATTGCAATAACGAAGAGATAGAAATCCTGAGGCCAGAAAATCTGTCCAAAAATCACAAACTTTCTATCGAAGATATTGATCATTAACAGGGGCTCTCCTTCAATCATAATGAAGGGTCCCGCAAAAAGAAAGAGAAGTAGCCCCCAGCTTACATAGGTTCTCCATTTGTAGAATTTCCCTTTGGGCTTCTTGGGATAGATCCAATGACGTCTCCCGTCACTTTCAATAGTAGCGATATGGTCTCTGAAAGACTCTTGGTTTTGGTTCTGTTCTGTGCTCATAAAATATTAATAAAGAACCAGAGACCCTTGGCCTGATCTCTATTGTTCTATCATTGCCATCTCGGCAGAAGTGGTATCTGAAACCTCTTCTTCTCCTTCTGGAGTCGATTCATCCTCCCAAAGCTCACCTTGGGGTTCCTTAGCATTTGGAGGATTAGTGCCCTGCAAACTGATCACATAGCTGGCAACCTGCTGCATCTGATCTGGAGTCAATTGAGTTTCCCACGCAATCATACCTTTTTCAGTGACACCATATTTTATCGTTTTGAAAACGTTCTGGATACCTCCTCCGTGAATCCAGTACTTATCAGCCAGATTAGGACCTATCTGGTTGCCTTCACCATTTGCACCATGGCAGGTTGCGCATTTTCCGGGTTGATTAAAAATCTCTTTTCCGGCATCCAAAGCGGCCTGGTCTGCGAGAAAAACGACATTATTTTCGTCAATAACATCTCCTGATGCCATTCTTGCTTCCGCTTCAGCATCGGCTTTGGTCATTTCAGCAGTAAACTCATTTTCCATCACTTTTCCATCTTCATAAAAATGATAATAGATGATGTATATGAATGCAAAACCGATGGTAATGTAAAAACCAAGTACCCACCATGGTGGTAGGTTATTATCCAGTTCATGAATACCATCATATTCGTGGTCTGTCATGACCTCATGCTCTCGCTCTACTGGCACCGCATCCGTAAGTGAATGTATAATTCCCGAAGGGACGGCCTCCTTATCGTCATCTGACCTCAACATTCCAATTAGAGATTGGACGTTGTAGAGAAGCAAAATGATTACCAATAGCAAAAAGCCGTTTAGAAAGAGTAGTAACGAATCCCAGGATCCACCAAAAGAGAATACTCCATCAGATTGTGCAAGCAAATCCTGACTTTGAAGGAACAAAAATCCAAGAATGATTACTGAAGCTGTTTTTTTGTTGAGAGCCTTTTTCCACACTCCCGATTTCGCAGTTAGAGCTTTGAATAAATTGGATAACATAATGAGTACAATTACTTCGATTAGAAATAGGGTTCCAAGTACGATGAGCTTAATGCTGTATCCATCACTCTCACTAGCCACAACTTCCTGACCTACAGCAGATTGAGCTAAAAATAATACAGTCATTAAAGCTGAGTATTTCAATACATTACTGAACCTCATGATTATTAGGGTTTAAATTTTCAATTTGGCCATCGATTCCATCTTCGAGTGGGAGTCTGGATAACTCATCAGCCTGATCTTTTTTAATAGTAAAATAGGCATAGTAGGCCATGGCGATAAAAACAGCCATGAATATGAGCAAGGAAGCTATGGCGAATACATCGACATCTCCGAGAGTTGATAAATGATGTTTTATAAATTTTAGCATGGTGTTGTTGCCCCGCAAATGCGGGGCTATCTTATTATTTCTGTGCTATATCATCTTGTTTCTTAATGTCTTTGCCTAGTCTTTGCAAATAAGCTATCAGAGCGATAATCTCCCGATCGGCAGTAACATTATAATCTTCCTTCTGCAGTCCTGCGGCAATTTTTTCAGCCTGAGCCTGAAGATCTTGCAGAGCAATTTCTTCATAGCCCTCAGGATAGGGAACTCCTACCGTTCTCAATGCATTGATTTTTCTAGCTGTATATGATGTATTCAATTCATCGGAAATCAACCAGGGGTATTTAGGCATTATAGAACCGGGAGAGGTTAACTCAGGATCCAGCATGTGACGGTAATGCCAGGAATCGGGGTATTTACCTCCTTCGCGATGCAAGTCCGGTCCTGTTCTCTTTGACCCCCATAAGAAAGGGTGATCATATACAAATTCTCCTGCTTTCGAATACTCCAGGTCGATTGGATCATAGCGGACTACCTCACTTCTGAATGGTCTGATCATCTGCGAATGGCAGTTGTTACAACCTTCTCTGATGTAGATATCACGACCTTCAACCTCCAGCGGTGTGTATGGAGTCACACTGGCTATGGTTGGTATATTGGATTTAACCATAAAAGTTGGCACCATCTCAATCAATCCACCGATTACAACAGCTATAAAAGCCCAGAAAACAAAGGATACCGGAGCTCTTTCAATCCATCGGTGCCAGTGCTCGCCCTTAGGCTTGGTAAAGCGTGGTGCCATTGGAGCAGCTGAAGCTTTTTCAGTTTTATTCAGTTTGCCAACCATCATCGTTTTGAAGATGTTAATCACTGCCAAAATGATCCCTATGAAGAACAATGTTCCTCCCAGTGCTCGAAGAGCGTAAAGAGGTTCAAGTACGGTCACAGTTTCAAGGAAATTTGGATAAGCCAGAGTTCCTTCGGCTGTAAATTGCTTCCACATGGAGGCCTGAGTCCATCCGGCCCAGTACATTGGTAGTGCCCAGAACAGGATACCAAGCGTGCCAATCCAGAAATGAGCGTTGGCAAGCTTTATCGACCAGAGCTTGGTCTTGTACATTCGGGGGACCAGCCAATAGAACATTCCGAAGGTTAGAAAACCGTTCCAACCCAGCGCACCGACATGAACGTGTGCAGGAATCCAATCCGTATAATGTGCAATAGCATTCAGGTTTTTGGTTGAAAGCATTGGCCCTTCAAATGTGGACATACCATAAGCAGTAATGGCTACCACAAAGAATTTTAAAACCGGATCTTCCCTTACCTTATCCCACGCTCCTCTCAGGGTAAGAAGACCGTTGATCATACCTCCCCAGGAAGGAAAAATAAGCATCACTGAAAATACGGTTCCCAGAGATTGCGCCCAGTTTGGCAATGCAGTGTATAAGAGGTGATGTGGACCAGCCCAGATGTAAAGGAATATCAATGCCCAGAAGTGAATGATGGACAGCCTGTAAGAGTAAACCGGACGCTGTGCGGCTTTCGGCACAAAGTAGTACATCAATCCAAGGTATGGCGTCGTTAAGAAGAATGCCACAGCGTTATGCCCGTACCACCATTGGACAAGAGCATCCTGAACACCGGCATACCAGGAATAAGATTTGAGCATATGAACCGGCATCTCAATGTTGTTCACAATGTGAAGCATGGCTACCGTTACGAAAGTTGAGATATAGAACCAAACGGCAACATACATGTGCCGCTCTCTTCGTTTCAAAATGGTTCCAATCATATTCACTCCGAATGCCACCCACACCAATGCTATGGCGATGTCAATTGGCCACTCGAGCTCAGCATATTCCTTACTGGAAGTAAAACCAAGTGGAAGAGTTATAGCTGCCGATAGAATGATGAGTTGCCATCCCCAAAAGTTGAAGTTAGAAAGAAACTTGCTAAACATCGGGGTCTTCATCAATCGGGGCAGAGAATAATAAACCCCGGCAAAAATTGCGTTACCTACAAATGCGAAAATGACGGCATTCGTGTGTAGTGGTCTGATTCTTCCAAAAGTAGTATAAGGAAGGTCAAAACTCAGCCAGGGGAAAACCAATTGAAGGGCAGCGGTAAGACCAACCAGCATCCCAATTACGCCAAATATCAGCGAGGCAATTATGAAATTCCTTACAATTTTATTGTCGTATTCAAAGTGTTCAATGTTGCCGGTTGTTCCGGTCGAAGATTGCTTAGCAACTTCTTCAGGGGAGGTTATTCCGGGCTTAGCATCAGAGTCGGCCATAACGTATTATTTACTGTTTTGGATTGTTGATTTTATTTGAATTGGTGTCTTTGCTTTCACTATTCTCGAGGGGTTCGTCGTCAAACAATATGCGTATTGAGGGAGTGTAGCTGTCTTCGTATTGACCATTTCTGACTGACCAAAGAAAAGCACCTAAAAAGCCCAGCGCCGCTAGTAAACTAAAACCAATAAGAATATAGATTGCGCTCATAATGAGGTATGCAAATGTTCCCGAAGCTCAGAACGGAAAAAATGAGTGCTATCAAAACCAAAAATGATAAAGGTCACTTTTGTCATGTTATTGTCATGAGCGAAAGTATGAATTTCCGCTTCATGGAGAGAAATCAAATTTTTTTCTCGAAGCGAGAAATCTAATGGCGATGGTGATGAAACTAACCACCGTTATGGAGCTTACGGGCATCAAGACGGCTGCAAAAAGAGGAGTAACCTTTCCATTTACGGCAAATAAAAGGCCTACAACATTGTACAGGAATGAAATAAGAAAGCTAAGTTGAACTATTGCTCGGACATTCTTAGAAAAAGCTATAAACCTAGAAATGTTTCTAAGCTCAGATCCGTCCAATATTGCATCACTCGCAGGAGTGAAAGTATAAACGTCATCAGATACAGCTATACCGACATCCGCTGCCTTTAATGCACCAGCATCATTTAAACCATCCCCTATCATGACTACGTTCTTGCCTGTCGATTGCAGTTTTTCAATGTATTCGAGCTTGTCTTGGGGCTTTTGATCAAAATGTATTAAAGACCGTTCGAAATGTCTGGTCATATTCTCTAATTCAGCCGCATTGTCCCCAGATATTAGATGAACCTCCAACCCATCACTTTTCAGATCACTAATGAGATTCCCAATATCCTTACGGTACTCTTTACGAATATTGAAACTGCCCAGGTACTGATCACCTCTGGAAACATGTACGGTTGACGTTTCTTCTGTTTCAACCTCTGGATTGGCACCTACAAATTCCCCTGAGCCTATTTTGAACCAAATTCCATTGACGGTAGCTCCAACTCCTTTACCTGCATATTCTCGAAAACCAGAAATTTCTACGACATTATGCTGTTTTAGGTGATCGGCAATAATTTTGCTCAAAGGGTGTGTTGAATGTCGGGTAATGGATCTAATGGCACTCAGATCCTCCTGCTCTAATTCTCCCCTGAAGGAAACAGCTGCATCTCCCGGAAAAGTTAATGTTCCTGTTTTGTCAAAAACTACCGTATCTGCGCGAAATAAAGATTCCACAACCTGGGCATTCTTCAGGTAAAATCGATGCTTACCAAAGAATGTCATTGTATTTCCAAAGGAGAAAGGCAATGTTAGCGCCAATGCACAAGGGCAAGCAATGATAAGAACTGAAGTGAAAATATTTAAAGCTACGCCAGTTCCAGTTTCAAAATACCAAAACATAAAACTCAGAACCGCCACCGAGAGAATAAAAAGAGTGAAGTACTTACTTACACTATTTACCATCGATTCATATCGGGTATTTTCATTTTGAAAAGCAGCCTGATTCCAGAGTTTAGTCAGGTATGATTGTGATACTTCCTTTTGTATTTCAAACCGAGTCAGTTCGCCGACAATGCGCCCACCGGCAAATACTTTATCTCCTTTCGTTTTGGATATGGGGGTGGATTCACCTGAAACAAAACTGTAGTCCACTACGGCAGAATCTGACAACAGTATCGAATCGCCGGGTAGTATTTCTTGATTTCTGAGAGCAATTACATCTCCATTCCTCAAATCCCTCACCGGAACGGCCTCTTCTTTTTCACCTCGTATTCGATTTACAGCAAGTGGAAAATATGAGCGATAATCTCGTTCAAACGACAATGCCTGATAAGTTCTCCCTTGATACCATTTGCCCACAAGAAGTAAAAACACGAGCATGGTAAAAGAATCCATAAAACCCGATCCGGTGAGGGTAAAAATTTCGTAGGAGCTTCTAAAGAAAAGAGCAACAATGCCAAGTGAAATGGGCAGGTCGATATTCACATATCCCTTTCTTAGAGACTTCCAGGCGGATTGAAAGTACTCGGAGGAACTATATAGAAAAACCGGCAGTGCCAGCAGAAAGTTTAGGCCCCCAAAAAGAATTTTAAAGTCGGAACTTAAATATGATAGTTCGTCGAGGTATTCGGGAAAGCTTAAGAGCATGATGTTTCCAAAAGAGAATCCGGCAATTCCCAGTTTATAATACAAAGAACGATTGGTATGCGGTCTATCTTTCTTATTGTAGTCCCTTAGCGAAACAGAAGGTTCATAACCTATATATGCGAGTAGCTCAACAACCTCACGCAGGTTTAGATCATCCTCTTTATAAACAACATCAACGGTCTTCTTCACAAAGTTTACTGTGGATTGATGTATTCCGGAGTGCAGCCGATTCAGATTTTCCAATAACCAAATACAGGAACTACAGTGTATCCCAGGCACATAAAACTGAACTCTTGTAACTCCACCATCCGAAAAATCTATAAGTCCATCTCTTATTTCCTCGTTTTCCAGATATGCGTATTTATCCTTATGAAACCTCCCTACTGTATTGCCCGTTCGTTCCTCAATAGAGTAGTATTTTTCTAAACCTCCTTCATTCAGTAGTTGAAAGACGGTTCTGCATCCAGTACAACAGAAATAGTGTTCATTGTACTCTACAATACCCTGATCAAACTCGCCACCGCAATGATGACATTTGTCCTCTTTTCGCTGCCCTTCAGGTATCTCTCGAAGAATTCCCTTGATCTCTGTTTTTTTCACGAATGCGCAAAAGTCGTTGAAGGGAAATTTCTGAGCAAGGTGCTTGTCTTAATGATTTTATAATTTCGTGCAAAACACATCAAAAAAAATGATTCGCAATATCCTGATAATCCTGATCTCCGCTGCCTATTTTACGAGCTCATGCGGTGACGGCTCAAAAGGAACGGAGAATACGGGCACTTCCCAATCTGACACCATAAGGGTCGATAATGACGAGGATGATGAAGATGAACTCATCATTTTTATTCCACCTCCTGTGGAGTTGCTCAGTGTTTTATCTGAGGTTGGCGTAAAATACCGACAGGGCACACTCTTCCCAATTGACAAAAAAGATCAGTTTAATACTGCTTTCAAAAAATATCTGGTCCTTGGAGCCTACTCTGCCGACATGGCTTATTGCGTGCTGCAGAATCAAAACCAGAAAAGTCTGGAGTACATGAACGCGACCAATGACCTTTCGGAAGAACTTGGTCTCAATTCCATGACTCAAATGAGAAATTACGTCGAGCGGTACGAGGAAAATATCGGAAACAATGACAGCTTACAACAGCTTATCAACGAATTTCTCGAAAGCAATGATGCTTTTTATGAAGACAATAACATAATGCATATCTCTTATATTGTTTATGCAGGCGCCTGGCTCGAAAGCATGAATGTGGGTATTAACTCAATAACTTCTTTTGACGAAGAGGCCCTCTCCTACAGACTTTCTGAACAAATAAATATCCTTTCCGATATCATTCGGCTTCTCGAGAATAAAAAGAATAAATATCCAGAGCTCCCCTGGCTTATCGAGAATCTCAATAATATTCAGTCCAAGTATGTTAATAGTACTGGAATCGATCAGGAAGAAACATTAGTAAACTTCAAGATCTTAAATGAAAAAGAACTATCCGAAATAGCCAAAGTAATCCGTAATACACATGAAGAAGTTTTCAGTATTGAATAGACACCGGAAATCAATCTTTTTCGGGTTTCTGGCTGTAGTTGTCCTTTCTGGATCGCGTCCTGGAACATGGGAGGCCAGCGAAATAATAGATTATTGTACCAAAGAAAGTGCGCGACGCAAGTCTAGTGAGATGTTGCTTCCTTATAAATATTCTGGATCTAGGTCAAAATCTTTCACCCTAAAGAATTACAGTCAAACCCGATCAATGGAGATCGATCTGGTGCACAATAGGCCATACAAAATAATCTTCAATAGAGAGGGAATTCCAGAAGGGCAAAAGCTTGAGGTTTATATCTACGATAAACCGAATGACAAAAAGAAAAGGTACTTACTTTTTTCAAATAACTCTGAAGAGGACATAGTAGTATTTGAAACGAAGTATGTGAACGATTTCAATTATTCCGAAATATTTGTAGACCTTGTGATTCCATCTTTTCCGGGAGATTTGTCTGGAATTACAGTTAAGGGATGTCTGGTAACAACAGTAGGATACCTAAACGAAACCCTCGAAGATAAAAGACCGATAAAACACAACGATCAATATCGTCGCTGAAATAAAGTCAGCATTTAGCTTCTTAGGATGACGTTATGTCATTCATTTTCAATTTCTTGTGTCATTAATTCTATCGACTTTCAAAGGGAATGGTTATTGGCATACAAAAAGAAAAAAGATGAATCCGAATAACTTCACCATAAAAGCTCAGGAGGCCATTGAACGGGCACAACAAGTTGCACTTCAAAACAGTCATCAGGCCGTTGAGAATATACATTTACTTAAGGCCCTAACAGATGATTCAGATAGTCCTATTCAGTATTTACTGAAGAAAACAGGAGCTAATTCTGATATGATTAAAATAGCAACTGATCGACAATTGGATCAATTACCGAAGGTTAAGGGAGCCAATCTTTATATTTCTCAAGACCTTTCAAAAACCTTTCAGAATGCCCTACTTGAGGCACAAAAACAAAAAGATGAATTTGTAAGTCTGGAACACCTTCTTCTTGGCATCCTCAATGGAAATTCAACTGCATCCCGAATCCTTAAAGATGCTGGAGTAATCAAAAAAGACCTCGAACAAGCTATACAGGCACTTCGGGGTGGTAAAAAAGTAGACAGCCAAGGGGCTGAAGCCACCTATAATGCTCTTTCCAAATACGCTTTAAACCTTAATCAAAGGGCTTCGGATGGTAAGCTCGACCCCATCATCGGAAGAGATGATGAAATAAGACGGGTACTACAAATCCTCACCAGAAGAACAAAGAACAATCCATTGCTCATTGGCGAACCTGGTGTTGGAAAAACAGCAATTGCGGAAGGTATAGCGCACAGAATCGTTGATGGAGACGTACCTGAAAACCTAAAATCGAAGGTGATCTTCTCGCTGGATATGGGAGCCCTCATTGCTGGTGCCAAATACAAGGGGGAGTTTGAGGAGCGCTTAAAAGCGGTAGTAAATGAGGTTATCAATAGTGATGGTGAAATTGTCCTGTTCATTGATGAAATACATACTCTGGTAGGTGCTGGAGCCTCAGAAGGCGCAATGGATGCCGCCAATATCTTAAAACCTGCATTGGCCAGGGGTGAGCTAAGAGCCGTTGGAGCTACGACCCTTAATGAGTATCAAAAGTATTTTGAGAAAGATAAGGCTCTTGCCCGAAGGTTTCAAACCATATTAGTTGACGAACCTTCAGCTGAAGATGCCATTTCTATTTTAAGAGGACTCAAGGAGCGCTATGAAACTCATCATAAAGTAAGGATAAAAGACGAAGCCATTATTGCATCAGTGGAACTCTCACAGCGCTATATAACGGACAGGTTTCTGCCGGATAAGGCCATTGACCTTATCGATGAAGCATCCGCAAAAATGAGGTTGGAAATCAACTCTATGCCTGTTGAGCTGGACGAGGTTGATAGAAAAATACGTCAACTTGAAATTGAGCGTGAGGCTATTAAGAGGGAGAAAGATGAAGATCAGTTGGAGTCTATTAATCGCGAGCTTTCTAACCTCAATGAAAGACGAAACCGTGTGAGAGGCAAGTGGGAAGAAGAAAAATCTGTTGTAGAGGGAATCCAATCGACTAAAGAAGAAATTGAAGGACTTAAACTGGAGGCACAGAAGGCTGAGCGCGAAGGAGAATTAGGCAAAGTAGCGGAAATAAGATACGGACAGATGATTGCCTTGGAAAGCAAGCTCAAGGAATTTGAGCTTCAGATGAGCGAGTTGAGAAACAGCGGGTCGGCCTTAATTAAGGAAGAGGTGGATGCTGAAGATATTGCTGGGGTGGTGGCCAAATGGAGCGGTATTCCAGTAAAAAGGATGTTGGAAGGGGAGAAAGAAAAGCTCCTTAGAATGGAAAGCGAACTTCACCGCAGGGTAATAGGTCAGGACGAGGCCATCGAAGCAGTCAGCGACGCAGTAAGGCGATCAAGAGCCGGTTTACAGGATGCCAACCGCCCAATAGGTTCTTTCCTCTTCTTAGGACCGACAGGTGTTGGAAAAACAGAATTAGCAAAAGCTCTGGCCGAATTTCTCTTCAACCAGGAGAGCGCTATTACCCGAATTGACATGAGCGAATACCAGGAAAGACACTCAGTTTCTCGGTTAATCGGAGCTCCTCCCGGATATGTAGGATATGATGAAGGAGGACAACTCACAGAGGCTGTTCGAAGAAAGCCATACAGCATTATCCTGCTTGATGAAATTGAAAAAGCCCACCCAGATGCTTTTAACATACTTCTACAAGTACTCGATGATGGAAGATTGACAGATAATAAAGGTAGAGTTGCAGATTTCAAAAACACTTTGATCATTATGACTTCAAATTTGGGATCGGACATCATTCTGGAACAACTAGGCAATCTGTCAGAAGAAAGCAGTTATCAAAAACTTGAGAGTACTTTTAGTTTGGTAATGCAATTAGTTCAGAAATCTTTTAAGCCTGAATTTATCAATCGGATTGATGAACAAATAATGTTTACCCCACTTTCAAAAACCGATATCCGCAGTATTGTTGGTTTGCAGCTCGCATCTCTCAATAAAGTCGCGGAGAAAATGGGCATCATTCTGAAGTATTCAGAGGAAGCCATTGACCTGATTTCAAATTTGGGTTATGACCCGATGTTTGGTGCGCGGCCGGTAAAGAGAGTTATACAAAAATTGCTTTTGAATCAACTGTCGAAAAAGCTGCTTGAGGGAGCCTTCAAGAGCGGGGATATCGTTACTGTAGATGCCTTTGATCAAAATCTGGTTTTCTATTCGAAAAACGATACCGTATCCAATGGCATTGAAGATGCTGAAATAATAAACGACTAACTTCCTCAACCCGCTGAAACCGCATAAACTTCAGCGGGTTTATTTTTTAATAGATACTCTATTTTTGCTTTTACTGCATCTGATAACTCTGATGCCGTTTCAAATTGTCGGGAATCAACAGGTTGCCCTATAGAAAGATGAATAGTTCCACTTTCCAACTCCCACGTACCCGGTGGATTTATGGAAGCAGCTCCGGTTATAGCTACAGGAATTACGGGTACTTGTGCAGCCACAGCCAGATGAAAAGTTCCTTTCTTAAAACTCTGCATAGAACCTGTTCGGCTACGCGTACCCTCCGGAAAACTCATGAGGGTTTTTCCTCCTCTAATTTCTTTCGCTGCGTCTGATATGGCCTTTCGGGCCAATTCAGGGTTTGACCGATCGATAAATACCATACCGAAAGCAGTCATGACCCATCCCATAAATGGAATTTTTTGAAGCTCCTTTTTAGAGATAAAATAGAGTGTTCGATGAAAAGCAAGAAACAAAGCGGGTATATCAAAGTTTGAAGTGTGATTGCTCACTACGATAAAAGGATCGGAAGGTAACCGATCTGCTTCACAATCAACGACTAACCTAACACCTACCGTTATGAATATCAACCTCGACCACAGCTTTGATGCCAGCATCAGTGCTTTTGATGCTCCGAAAAGTGGAAGTAATATAAAAGCCAGAGTGGCTGAGATTACCGTATGTATTCCGATCAAGATAGTCTGAATCTTATCGATTAGCGTTTTCATGAGTCACAAAGATGATTATTCCAAAAAAAATTCAATACGTAATTAGGTTACATTAGTATCATTTAATCTCGGTTCATGATCTTCTCAGTTGTTGATGTCGAAACTACCGGTGGAAAACCAGAATATGCTGCTATAACTGAAATTGCCATAGTAAAAACAGACGGACAGGAAATTATTGACACTTACGAATCTCTCGTCAATCCGGAAACCAGCATTCCTAGTAACATAACTCGCTTAACTGGCATAACGAATGATATGGTAGCGGATAAACCTGTTTTTGAAAAGCTGAGTAATGACATTCTCGGTTTTCTCAAAGGCAGCGTATTTGTAGCGCATAATGTGCATTTTGACCATGGTTTTGTTCGCGATGGAATGAAAAAATCAGGGATTGAATTAGAAATGGACCTGCTTTGCAGTGTTCAGTACTCAAGAAAACTTTTTCCAGGGTTGTCTTCCTACTCTTTGGGTTCAATTTGCGCTCAATTTGGCATATCAAACAAAGCAAGGCACCGAGCCATGGGGGATGCTCTGGCTACAACAGAACTGTTGAAAATTTTGATCAACCACGACAAAGGGTTAAAGAAGTTAAAACTGCTGATTAAAAGATCAAACCTTTTTGTACTACCGGCCAATGTTCATGCCGATTTGTTCAACAAAATTCCTCATTCTACTGGTGTATACCGATTTCTGAACAGAGCAGGAAAACCCATCTATATTGGTAAGGCTAAGGACCTCAAGTCAAGAGTCCGCCAACATTTTACAGAAAATGGGAGAAGTAAATTCAATCGTTTTAGAAGTAGCGAGATTTTCGATATTAACTGGACTGAAACAGGATCAGAAATAGTAGCTATGATTCTGGAAGACAGCGATATAAGAAAGCACTGGCCTATCTATAACAAAGCACAGAAATTTCAGTCCGGACGTTACCGAATCATTTATTATCAAGATCAATCAGGCAATTACAGGCTTGGTATCCAAAACGGTGGTCATAAAAAAGAAGTATTGATGGCCTTCGACTCAATATCTTCAGCAAGAAATCAATTGATACAGCTTGTAAACGAATACAAGCTCAACGCAGCACTTTGCAATGTCTTTAGTCAAAGCAATGAAGAAATACCACTTCAGGATCATAATGAAAGGAGCGAAAATCTAATTAAATTACTTACTGGCCCAAGCCCAGATTTCTTCGTCTTAGATCGAGGACGAAGCAAGGATGAGTTCAGTATTATACTAATCAGAAACCAAAGGTGTTTAGGGTTTACTTTTATAAATGATCGACAAGAATTTAGCGCCGAATATATCGAAGAAAACCTAATACCAGTGCAACATTCATCCTACATTCAATTGATGATTAATTCATTTGTTTTGAAGTATCCCGATCGTTGCAAAACAAAAAATGAAATTGAGTCAAACACCCTGATTATCTGATTATCACGTCAATTGTAGTTGATTTAATTATATTTTTACTTTTGTATAATTATCAATTTTAAATATAACTAGCATGGGGGAGCTTTTACTATCTGAGGATGAGCAATTCGAGATGCGCCAGTTTTATCTAACTGAACTTGAAAAAGCAGAACGTAAAGTACGACACCTTCGATCTGTTTTAGGCAAGCTGAACGTTGGAGAGATCGAGAGCGCTGTAGAAAACAGCAAAATGGTTGGGCCAAAGGTTACGACTGATATCGAACCTACTACAGACATAAAAAAGCCCAGGAGAAAGCGTCGAAAGAAAAGAGGACGGAAATCTCTTTGGGGTAATTTTATCATTAAATTGCTTAAAGAAAAAGATCGACCTCTTACTTATAACTCGGTCATTTTTTCAGCAATAGACCGATTTAATATACCTGAAGACAAGCACAAGAATGTAAAACAGGCGATTACGAATAGTGCTTTTAGGTTAAGATCAGTGAACGACAAGATCGACACTTTTGGTTTACCCGGAAAAAAAGAAAAATTCCTATGTCTTAAGGGATGGTTCAAAGAAAATGGTGAGCTAAAAGAAAAGTATACCGCAATGATTGTAGAAGATAGTACTGAATGATATTCAGTAATTCTCAGAATTTATCTTTTATTATGTATATCCGCTTTAGTGTAGTTGATTCGTAGCGATTACTGTAAATAATTGATTGACAGATATATGGCGTTCAAACCTTCGGTTGAATTTGAAACAGAACTCATTCAGGTAGCATTGCAGCCAACAATCTGATATTGAATGGTATATCCCGAGGAACACGCGTTTGGCATTGCTGATGGCAATATGCACCCAGGGCAGGGCTTTGGCTGCTTTTTTGGGATCAGTTTTGCTAGGTTGATGACGCTCCACATGGGGTTGAATAGCGTTATAACTGGGGTTAGCATCACTGAGAACAACGGCCTGCTTGGTGAGCAGTCGTTTAGCAAGAACACCATAGGTCATACCGCTAAAATCGGGCAAATGCTCCATACGAAGGCGACCTGCCC
>DNTB01000041.1 GCA_003499525.1 Flavobacteriales bacterium | reverse complement strand
TTAACGGCTTCATAAATGCAGTGGGTAATGCTTTGACAAATTCAGCATCAAAACCAACAGAAATAACCGCATATTCAATTCCGGAAATAATGAGGTCCAGAAATCCGCTTGCTCTGAATACACCTATAGCTACAAGCATACCAACCAAATAAGGGATGATAGTTACCCCCATACTAAACCCCTCTTTGGCACCTTCGATAAACGCAGTGTAAACGTTGATTCCCTTTCGCCAACCTGCGATGAAGAAAGCAACTATGATAGCAAACAGTAAAAAGTTTCCAACAAGGTCTGTAAAATTCTGCATCATCGCCCTTGGAAGTTGAGATAAGCCCCAAATTGAAAGTGCGATAAAAGTGAGAAAACCGGCTATCGTTAGTATCAACCGGGGTTGAAACAAGTTGATGCCCTGCCTGATAGATACGATGAGCAGCCCAAATATGGTGGCCACAGTTGTTGCCAATAAAATTGGAATAAAAACCTCGGTGGGCTCACTTGCCCCATTTGCCGCTCTCAAAGCAATGACACTCACGGGTATCAGAGTTAGTCCTGAAGTATTGAGTACCAGAAACATAATCTGGGCGTCTGAAGCAGCTGATTTCGAGGGGTTTATAGACTGAAGATCCTCCATGGCTTTTAATCCAAAAGGGGTGGCTGCATTGTCTAAACCCAACATGTTGGCTGCAAAATTCATAACCATACTGCTCTGTGCGGGATGACCAGCAGGTACCTCTGGAAAGATTAATCGCATAAAAGGAGAAATCTTTTTACTGAGCCATTCAATAAGACCCGCATGCTCTCCTACCTTCATTATTCCAAGCCACAATGCCATAATACCAATGAGCCTGATGATGATTTCCATGGAAGTCTGAGCGGCATCAAAGGTGCTTTGAACGATGGTGTTGAATACAAGTAAATCTGTAGAATCAAAAATCCAACCCAGAGAATCTAGCAGAAAATCACGAAATAGATAACCAAATACACGAAGAATTGCGGCGAGAAATGCAAGACCAAAAAACGCGATGAAAATGTAATTAAGTGCCATGTTTTACCCTGATACTAAGGTATGTCCTGAAATTAGCATCATTTCAAACGATCTCGCTATCTTTCAACAGTTTAATAAACAACTGATTACCCAAAAATTGAAACATCACCAGCACCTTCACGGATTACATTGAATAGACCTTCAGAGCTTACTTCTATTACGGAAGATTTCAAATTATTGCAGTAGCCGCCATCAATAAAAACATCAACTTTATCCTTTAGCTGATCATATAATTCCGCTGGATCCATGCTGTAGTCATCAGATGGCCATGGGGCAGAAGTGGTCACGATAGGCGCCATATTCTCTGTTACAATTGCTCGCGCTATAGCATTATCAGGAATTCTAATGCCGACATGTGTTCTCTTGTAATTGAAGACTTTGGGAACTTTATTGTTGGCCTCGATAATAAAGGTGTAAGCTCCGGGCAACAGTTTTTTTAAAATTCTGTAAACCGATGTAGGTATTGGGCGGGTGTAATCCGATAGATGCTGAAGGCTATCGAACACAATGGAAAGCCTCAGCTCACTTGTTTTTGTTTCTTTGATTCGGGCAATCCGGTCGAAACTTTTTGGTTTGTTGATACAGCATCCTAAACCGTAGGCTGTATCTGTAGGATAGCCAATAATGGCACCATCTTGCAGCGCAGCGGAAATCTTAATAAGCTTTGAAGGCTCAGGATTATCTTCATTTAGTCGTAAATACAGCGCTCCTGCCAAGGCTTAAGAATTACCTTTTCTATGGTCTGCAAGAAATTTCTCAAGCCCAATATCTGTCAAGGGATGTTTTAGCAGCCCCATGATGGAATTCAGTGGACCCGTCATCACGTCAGCACCCAGTTTGGCACAATCAACTACGTGCATCGTGTGACGCACAGATGCAGCAAGAATCTGAGTTTCATAAAGGTAGTTATCGTAGATCTCTCTGATTTCGGCAATAAGAGACAATCCATCTGAACTAATGTCGTCCAGCCTTCCAATAAACGGAGAAACATATGTGGCCCCTGCTTTTGCCGCTAATAACGCCTGACCCGGACTGAACACCAAAGTGCAATTCGTAGGGATTCCTTCTGCACTAAAATGCGCCAGAGCTTTGACACCTTCCTTGATCATCGGAATTTTTACAACAATGTTTTCGTGAAGTTTTGCAAGCTCCGTGCCTTCTGATATCATGCCGTCAAAATCGGTTGCTATTACCTCGGCGCTTACCGGACCATCCACAATTTCACAAATATCTATGTAGTGCTGTTTGATTTTCTCGGCTCCGGTAATTCCTTCTTTGGCCATTAGCGATGGGTTCGTCGTTACTCCGTCAAGAATACCTAGTGCTGCAGCTTCGCGAATTTCATCCAGGTTAGCGGTATCGATAAAGAATCTCATATTTAATTGAATTTCAGGGTTTTATCATTAATTTCCTCCAGGAGCTTTTGTAGTCCTTCCGTGTAGTTTGAGTTGTTATGGACCAGCAGATTGGCTTTACTTTTATAAGGGAGTAGGTGTTTACGGTATGCCGGCATTACATGATGTTCCCATTGATAATGAATATCCTCTATCGGATATCCCCTCTCCTTGGTATCTCGGATTATCCGGCGTTTAAGCATGATTTGCTCGTCAGCCTCAACGTACACATGATAATCAATTATATCGCGGCTCTTGTCAAAATGCAAGACAAAAATTCCTTCAGCTATGATGACGGGTCGAGGCTGACTCTCAATCATGCGGGGCTCTCGATCTACGTTAAAGACATACTCTTTGCGGCAAACTTTTTCACCCTTCTTTAGCTTTTCAATATCCTGTAGAAACTGGTTTACGAAAAAAGCTTGCGGTAAATCAAAGTTGACCTTTCCATTGGAGTCTACATGCTGATATTCAATTGGTTTGTAGTAGTTATCCAATGAAACGACTGTACAAATATCCTCTCCGAGTGATTGTTTCAAATCATGAAGCAATGTAGTTTTTCCAGAGGCACTACCTCCGGTGATTCCAACTACAAATGGCTCGTTGTGCATGAAACAAATGTAGTAGCTGTTCCTGGCATGGTGGTGATGATTTTAATCAAAATCTCAACAGATTTCGAACATATATCAAAACTTGATAAATCGTCCGGTAATAATTTCTCTATCTGTTTTAAGCCTGTACAGGTATGATCCCTGTTGAAGATCTCTAATATCCAGTCTTATTCTGTTTTCTGATAACTGCGTATTCTGTATTTGGGTAAGTTGACCTTGCAGATCGAATATTTGAACCGAAGCTTTGGAAAGATTCTTTCCAGCGTATTCTATCCACACTTCATCTGATGCCGGGTTCGGGTAGACCTTTACGACAGATCTTTCTTCAATTACTTTTTTTCTACCCAACTCCAGCCAGGTTGAATCAGTGTAGTACGCTTTAAATGCCCCCATACCATGAGTTCCTATTACGGTAAATCCGTCATGAATTCTATGGTCTATCATCTCTACTACTACATTTCCAATTTCATTTTCAGCCTGGGGTATCCATACTGTGCTATCTCCAGCTACGCTGTCGGTTGCAAATAAGCCAATGCTTGTTCCCACAAGAATTAGATCGGAGTTCTGAAGTGGTATTATTTCAGCCCACCGGAACGAAGGTCCATTTCCAATGTGGGCGAGCTGTGGTGGAACTCCAGGGTCTGGGTCTCCTTTGAGATTACCTTCAATATCAGTCCAACTTTGTCCACCGTCATCAGAATAATAGATGCTCACGGTGTTATAGGGTGAATAAACCGCAACAAGTATGGAATCATTGTAAGGGTGCGCGGCTATGCAGGAGGTGTAGCCACCATTATTTATGTTGTTCGTAATATTTGTGAAGGTGCTTGTCCCGCCTTGAACAAAATCTACCTTGTAAATATTTCTGACTCGGTTTCCAACATATACCGTATTTGGGCTGGTCTTGCTGGGCTCTACTGCAGTGATATTGTTACCGCCGATATTTACAACCTGAGACCAATTTCCCCCGAAATTCATCTCATTTGCCAGATCAGAGTTGCGCCATAATGCGCTACGCTTAGGTGCATACATCACATTATTGTCGAAAGGGTCAAGAGCAAAGGGGTGGACGAACAGATATCCTCCTGTGCTTGAACCTCCATCCGGTGGTGATACACTTCCTGAAGCTATGAGAGTGCCTCCTGTATTGTACACGTACCTGCCAATACTTCCTCTTTGAGATGAATAGTAATGTACTCCGGTATTACCTGATTCCAGGGCACAATATGCCCCATCACCGCCTCTCATGAATGTCCATGGACTGGTCGTTGTAGCGGCATTGCTATACCACGATCCGTTATCCTGATATCCGCTGCCAACTTCTTCTCCAAAAGAACCATGGTCTATAGCAATACCGTAAAATTGTGTTGTTTGATAGCCGTTGTTAAGGCTTTGCCATATAACTTTTGTAGCGGTATTGAAGGTTGTCAGGTGCAGACCACCGTCGGTAGAAGCCAGTAAAGCATTCGGATTTAACGGATGAAAAGCCATGGCCTGCTGATCGGGATGTTGATTGTCTGCATAGTAATTAAAATTAGCATAGCCGTCCGCATCATAACCTCCTATTTGACTCGTTTGAGAGCTTGTAGCGAAACCATCCATTGACCTGAAAAGGTTGGTTGAACCCATAAAAACAACGTTTTCATCATCAGGTTTTACAGCCAGATTCATGCAATATCCATCAAATGTGGTGGAAGAGTTTGCAAAAGACGTCGAAACAGGAACATTTGCTGTTCTGTCATCCCAGATTCCACCAGCTCCAGAACCATCCCCTGAAACATAGGTGTACTTGTAGAAAGTATAACTGTCTCCATAACTCGGATCTAGTGTTCCCTGGCCGGGGGTCACCATAAATATGTAAACCACATTTGGGTTACTCGGTGCAACAGCAAGAACAACTCTGTTGTAATTTGATGGGAAAGATGTGCCTGATATTTTAGTCCAATTGATTCCATCGGTAGACCGAAAAAGACCGTTGTCAACCCCTAAAGTGGTTAGTATTGCGTAGAATACTCCGTTTGAGGCATGACGAATTTCTGCATAGTCTGATGAGAAATTACCAAGAACCCTCTTCCAGGAAACTCCTCCATCATTACTTCTCATGATGCCCCTTTTCGTTCCAGCCAGAACAATGTCGCTATCATTTCTGGATGGGTCTGTAGTGATGCTGAAAACGTAAGACCAATCATTGGTTTTGTTGACAGGAGTGGCGGTTGAAGGCAGCAATGACCATGTGGCGCCATTATCCGTTGATTTATAAATTCCGCTTCCGTAATAAAAGGCAGAAAATGACTTTGTGGCTGAATTTCCGTCGATTTCACCAGAACCGTAGTACCACGTATTCGTTTTTCCCGCTCTGGTGTCCTGAATGATACATGAAACCGCAGAATGATCATTTGCACTGGTGGCACGTGTCCATGTAGCCCCTCCATTAATGGATCGCCACATACCACCGCTTACACCACCAGCGAGAATAGTAAGGGGATTGGAAACATCATAGGCAACAGCTCTTGTTCGTCCTCCGACGTTATAAGGCCCAATTGCTGTGAAATCCGGTCCCTGTCGGAATGATCTTTTGGCTGCCAAAGGCTTTATTTTGTTGGCAAAAGCGATCTCTTTGGCTCTCATACCCTCAGGTATTTCTCCCGTAGCCGGATCTTTAAGCCTTTCTATCTCAAATAACTTACGTTCCACTGAAGTGTATTTCGGGCTCTGCTTCTTTTTTAATTGTTTTTCAGGTCTTAGCACAATAGCCAGAACAACAATTATTATTGCGAGTGAAGCCCCGGCAAGTATCAGTCTTTTCATAGCATCAATATTCTTGTTGTCGGATTAGACGACAAAAAAAAGGTAAAAGTGTGGTCAGCAAAAAAAGTTAATTAAGAGTTAGCAAAGTTATGGTTTCCACATGACTGGTATGCGGGAACTGATCGACGATGGTAAGTGCTTCAACTCTATATCCATTGATCAAAAGTATTTCAATATCTCTCGCTTGTGTAGAAGGATTACAGGAGATATAAACAAGTGTTGGCGATTTCAGGTTCATAATGTATTGAAGACTCCTTGGAGCAATTCCTCCTCTTGGAGGATCAATAATTGCGGCTTGTATTCTTTTACCCTGCAGTAATTGGGGTATGTGTTTTACATCGCTGGCAATGAATTCAATTTGTTGAAGTCCATTCTCCTTTGCGTTTTTCCTTGCATCTGAAATCGCTTCCTCGACAATGTCTATTCCAATAATTTTTAGATCTGATTCTGTTCGTGCAGCGGCAAGTTGTGCAAGTGTGCCCGTTCCACAAAAAAGGTCCAGTATTGCGTCATTTTCATTAAAGTTTCGAGCTCTGAAGAGGTATTCCATTGCTTTGTTGTAAAGCAATTCTGCAGACCACTTGTTGGGTTGAAAGAAGCTATTGATATCAACTTGAAAATTCAGTCCTAATAAGTCCTCCTTGAGATGTCGTTCTCCATAAACTTTGTTTTTACCCGACTGAATTGAGAATCCGCGATCTCCCTGATCATCATTAATGCTATGAATTAATCCAATGCACCTGTTGTCGAGCTTGCTGTTTAGAAACGAGTAAAAATCCTGAGCTCTAAATCTTTCGACACCGTCTGAGGTAGTCGTAAGCCCAACCAATAGGTTGTTATTCAATTGGCTCTTTCTGACGGTAAGGAATCTGTAAAAACCATTGTGACGAACCGGATGCCATGCAGTTAGTTTGGTGGATTCAAGGTAATTTCTGATATGAGGAATGAAATTCTCAAATTGCTGATCGAACAGACCAGAGTCGCGATCGAGATTTTCTACAATTCTCCATTGACCCCGTTTCTTGAACCCAAGAAAGAACCCATCTATATCGGTTTTTTGGTCGAAATCCCATCCTATGGTAGAGAATGAATACTCCATCTTATTTCGATAATGCCAAACTCTCGGAGATGAAATAAACTCATCCAGCAGGGACTCAGGATTTTCGATTTTTGCCACTCTGCGATAGAGTTCAATTACGCTTTCCCATTTGTACTTCTGCTGGTACTTAATGGGCCACGTGGCGTAGGGTGCTCCGGGAATTCTTTGATAAGTATTCTCAATTTCTTCAGGTGCTCTTGAAACCACTTCGAGAAGTTTGGCTTCAGCAAAGGAGGAACGCTTTTTACTTATTCTTGCACGCACTGTTTGGCCAGGGATGGTATTGGGTATAAATACTACGAACTTTTTTTCTCCGCTATTTATTCGCGCGATTCCTTTACCACCAAAAGCGATGTCTTCAATCTCAAAAGCACATATTTCGCCACGCTTTAATTTCATCGGGCAAAGGAAGCAAAGTGCTGGTTATGATTGTTATGTCATAAAACACAACAGCTTTAAAGATTATTTTTGCATTTAAATTACCGGAAGATGGAGAAAGTTGAAACAGCCCAGAATGCGCAATACTACATTGAACTTGAAAACAAGTATGGAGCTCATAATTACCATCCATTACCAGTTGTCCTTGATCGGGGAGAGGGACCGTTTGTCTGGGATGTCGAAGGAAAACAGTATTTTGATTTTCTGTCTGCATATTCAGCAGTCAATCAGGGACATTGTCATCCTAAAATCATTCAGGCTCTGAAAGATCAGGCGGAGCAGCTCACGCTTACCTCCAGGGCGTTCTATAACAGTATATTAGGGGAGTATGAGAAGTTCGCTTCAGACTTTTTTGGTTATGACAAACTTCTCCCTATGAACTCGGGAGTCGAAGCAATTGAAACAGCGGTTAAACTGGCTAGAAAATGGGGCTATGAGCGAAAGCATATCCCTGCGAATGAGGCTAAAATAATTGTATGTGAAAACAATTTTCACGGGCGCACAACTACCATTATTTCATTCTCCAGCGATCCGGACTCCAGACAGAACTTTGGACCTTATACCCGTGGTTTTGTTCGAATTCCATATGATGATTTGGATGCATTGCGAGAAGCCCTGTCCGACGATCAGGTGGCAGCTTTTCTTGTAGAACCGATTCAGGGAGAAGCCGGTGTAATGGTTCCCGGAGATGGTTATTTGAGTGAATCTTATAAGCTGTGTAAGGAACACAATGTGTTGTTCATTGCTGACGAAGTGCAAACAGGAATTGCTCGTACCGGGAAATTGCTGGCATGTGATTACGAGGGGGTTAAGCCCGATATTCTTGTTTTGGGAAAAGCACTTTCCGGAGGAGTTTATCCTGTGTCGGCTGTCCTGGCGGATGATAGTATTATGGGCGTGATCCATCCGGGTCAGCACGGCTCCACTTTTGGAGGAAATCCTGTGGCGGCTGCAGTAGCCATCGCTGCTCTAAAGGTAATTGAGGATGAAGAACTTGCCGATAATGCTCTGAAGTTGGGCAAAAAATTTAGAAAGGAGCTTGGCAAAATGGTTGACAAGTATGAATTGTTGAGCCTCGTTCGGGGTAAAGGTTTGCTTAATGCTCTGGTTGTCAATGATTCACCTCATAGTACAACAGCCTGGGATTTGTGTATGGACTTAGCTGAGAATGGACTTTTGGCCAAGCCTACTCATGGTAATATTATTCGTTTTGCTCCACCGCTGGTCATATCTGAAGAGCAACTTTTAGAGGGTATCGAAATTATCCGTAGAACGGTATCTGAATTCGTTCGAAAGCATTAGAGGTAGGACTCTGCCGTGATCCTAATACCCTCTTCATAAGAAGTGGGTTCCCAGAATTGGGAGATAAATTTTGTGCTATCAAAAATGTAATCTTCCTGGTATTGATATAGCATTTCATTGAGTTCCCGCATATCTTTATTGAAAAGACCCAATAGCTGAACCATAAACTTTGAAATCACCTGATATTTGGGCTCGGCGTCCACAGCCAGGGCAATTTTTTCAATCCACTCTTTTCCTGTCAAGGGTTTATCGGATGTGGGCAGATGCCAGACCTGTCCGAATGCCTCTGGTGTATTTCCAAGGTCTGCTGTGGCTTTTCCGGCATCAGGGGTGAAAGTAAAAGAGTGAACAGCCTTGTCATTCATGAGCCAAATGGCCTTGTTCTTATTACTGAGTTTTTCGAAAACGGTGGGAGCTAATACGGATTTATCAGAACCCGGTCCATAGAAATCGGCCGCTCTTGCCACTAACCCAACAATATTTCCTGACTCGATTTTATTGAGAAAAGTAGAAACGATTTGAGCTCGTACTTGCCCTTTCTTACTTATAGGGTTAAGTTTCGTTTCTTCGGTCATTTTACCTTTAACCTGTCCGTACATATAAACATTATCAAAGAACACCAGTTTAGATTTATGTGCCTCGCAGGCATTGATGGTATTCTCCATAATCACTGGCCACTTATCCTTCCAAACGGCCGTTCGGTACGGAAGCCCAACAGTTAGGTAGACCACTTCTGATCCCTCCACAGCCTTCATTACCGAATCAGGTGATGTAAGATCAGCTGCAAATATCTGATCGCTTTGATTTACTTTCTGAGGATTACGGCTTACCTGTCTTATGTCTGTTGTATATCTCAGTAGAGACATTGATAGCTCATTACCAATTACCCCGCCGCTGCCTAAAATGGTTTGCATATTAATTTTTGAACAAAACTATATGTCCTTGGTAGCTGCACATTTTTAAATGTGATGGACGCGAAAAATACAGGAGTAATCGCCGTCAGAACTACTTGATCATATCTGGAAGCGACGAATCAGCAGATATAAATTGTATTGAAGCTGAGTTCACGCAATGTCGGGTATCTTTTTCAGTAAGTTGTTCGCCAAGAAATACATGTCCTAAATGTCCTCCGCAATTAACACAGGTAATTTCTGTTCGTCGACCGTCCGCGTCAACCGATCGGTGAACTGCACCGGGAATTTCATCATCAAAACTTGGCCATCCGCAGTGCGAGTCGAACTTGTCATTGGATTTATACAAGGGGGCATTGCACTGCCTGCACACATATGTGCCCGTTTCGAAATGATCCCAATACTCACCTGAAAAGGCCCATTCTGTTCCTTTCTTATTAAGAATTCGATCTTGCTCGGAGGTCAGTTTATTGTACTTTGCCATCTTTTTGTCTTTCTTTTTGTCTTCTTGTGCACAACCTGTTCCTGCGGTTAAAATGAACATAGAGGCGGCAAAAAAAGATATAAATTGAAATTTCAACATTGCTTTATGTTTTCGGCTTATGAAACGATGTAAATTACTCAAATGTTCTGTTCTTTTGATATCAGGGTTCCTGTATTTTTTAAATCTCCAGGGGCAGTCAATATCGCCATCTGTTCAAGAATGGGTTTCTTCAGCAAAACCCGGCGAGAAAAATGAGGTTTTCGTCATTTTTGAAGCTGAGTGTTCGCCTTCTGCAATATATGCATCGGATGAATTCAGCAGTTTAGACCGTGATACCAGACGCAAAAAACTGTTCCATTGTATGGATCAGAATCGGAAAATGCTCTCTTCTATCGCCCATGATTTAATGACCAGAGGGACATCTGCTCGGGAAATTCGAATTCATCCAATGGTCTGTGCCATAAGTACAGAAATTTCAATGGAAGATCTTCATAGCTGGATAGATAATTCTCCTGAGATAGTCATGGTGGAGCTCACAAAAGACCACCCGGTTTTTTTTCATGAACCTGTTTCGGAGAGTGCAAGTTCTTTTCGGTCGCCAATGGGTACAGAACCGGGTATACTCGCGGTAAAGGCTGACAAACTCTGGAAAATGGGATATACCGGAAAGAATGCGAAGCTCCTCACATTCGATACCGGTATTTGGCCGGATCATCCTGCTTTGGGCGGTCGGTTTTTGGGAAAAAGAGTGCCGTTAAGTCAAGCGTGGTTCGGGTTTGATAGCCCATTTCCCTATGACAAAACGGGTTCTCACGGAACTCATGTCACTGGAACAGCGGCTGGTTTGGATACTGCCACTTCAGACACCATCGGCATAGCTTTTCGCTCCTATTTAATGGCCACGGACCCAATTGTAGGCAATTTGAGCGAGATCAAAACGATGGAGCAAATTCTCACGGCTTATGAATGGGCAATCAACCCTGATGGTGATACGACAACTTTCGATGATATGCCCGATGTAATCAATAACTCGTGGGGTCATCCTTACGATACAGCCTGGGATGAAGGCCTGTGCAATGGGTGGATCAGTGATATGTTTTTATTGGTCGAAGCCATGGATATTATGTCTTTTCAAAGTGCGGGAAATGATGGGCCCGGTTCTCAAACTGTAGGCTCACCTGCTTCATCAAATGGATCGATCATAAACAATTTTGCAATAGGTGCCATTAATGGAGCCGATACCACGTTCCCTATTGCCGGATTCTCCTCGAGAGGGCCTTCTGTTTGTAATGATACGGGTTCTCTGGGGATAAAGCCAGAGATAGTTGCACCTGGCGTAAACGTTCGATCCGCTGAGCGCACCTTTTCTGGTGACTATACTTACTCGAGTAAAAGTGGGACTTCAATGGCTTGTCCGCATGTTTCAGGCGTTGCTTTGCTCCTTAGAGAGGCATTTCCGCAAGTTTCAGCAAAAGATATTAAGGAAGCCTTGTACTACACAGCATCTGACCTGGGCGCACCAGGTGAAGATAATGTATACGGAATGGGGGTTATAGATGCACTAGCATCTTTTGACTTTCTCGATTCAATATATAATCCGGCTTTACCGTCAAACAGTCCTCTTGATTTGAGTGTACTGGATTATTCTCTGGAAGATAGAGGTTATGTATGTCAGGGCCCTGATAGCATCGATGTGAAAATCTATACTACCATACCCCGGAGTTTGAATTCAATAGGTCTCAGTTATGGAGTATATGGTGATACTGCTTTTTTCCATGGTTTTGATTCAGGAACCATTGACGACACTTTAGAAGTTAAGATCCCATTGGGTGATGCGCTCCAACCCGGATGGAATGACTTTTACGTTCGCGTGGAGAATTTTGGAGGAATGGCTGATGATGACCCCATCAACAACACCTATTTCAAATCGATTTATCAAATACCCGATGCCGAACTACCTTTTTTAGAGGACTTTAATCAGAATAACATTTATAGTTTGCAATTCCTTGTTGTGAATGATGACGACCGGAAAACGTGGGATACCGCATGGACCAATACTTATGGGCCTGGTGCATTCATGAATTTTTCAAGATATGACCCCAGAGACTACCAGAAGGATGAGTTGATCACACCGAATTTCAACATCACAAATACAGATAGCCTGACCCTTTCTTTTGACCTGTCTTATCTCTTTATTGTTCCCCAGTTGAATGATTCACTTCATATTCTTGCCTCTACGGATTGCGGACTTACCTGGAGCGATACTGTTTATAGCAAAGGTCAGGTTGATTTGAACACTACCTCAAAAACACCGGTCGCGAATTGGTTGCCTACCGACAGTTCAGATTGGAGAAGGGAGGAAATCGATCTGACGAGTTTTGCAGGGTTTGACCAGATCATGTTCAAATGGGTTGCCATCAATGGAAAAGGAAACAATCTCTACATGGATAACATCAACATTGAAAGAACACCAATTATTTCATCCATGGCTTCACTGCAAGGTGAATCACAAGTAGAGTTTTACCCTAATCCAATTAGGGATGAATTCACTATAAGGAACCATTCAGATGAAGTTCTTCAAGTTTCTTTCATGGATATAAATGGGAAAGCCATTGGAGATCAGTGGGCAATACCTTCAAATAGTGCTACGACGAGTGATTTGAGCTACTTAATTCCCGGTATTTATTTACTACGCATAGACGGAACTCGAACCACAGGTTTTCATAAGCTGATCAAGCTGTAGACATAGGTCTTGAGACTGATTAACTACTTTTGAAGGATCATAAATTGGAAACGATGCATCAAAATTTAAAGTACAAAACCACCAACAAAGTAAGGGTAGTGACAGCAGCATCGTTATTCGATGGACACGATGCCGCCATCAATGTGATGCGACGAATTATTCAAGCTACCGGTTGTGAGGTTATTCATCTGGGCCATGATCGCAGTGCCGCCGAAGTTGTTGAGACGGCCATTCAGGAGGATGCACAGGCCATTGCTTTAACTTCTTATCAAGGAGGGCATAATGAGTACTTCACCTATATTTATGATTTACTCAAACAAAAAGGAGCCGGACATATCAAAATATTTGGTGGTGGGGGAGGAGTTATTCTTCCTGCAGAGATCGAAGAACTTCAGAAATACGGTATCGCGAGACTCTATTCTCCTGATGATGGACGCGAGATGGGACTTCAGGGCATGATTAATGACCTTGTCCAACAAGCAGACTTTCCTCTTGGTGATATTCTTGAAAATGAAATGACGCTTCTGGAAAAAGGAGATTTTAGAGCCATTGCCAGACTTATATCGGCTGCAGAGAACTTTCCCGAGTCTCATGCCGAAGAATTGGCATCCATACGCAAGCGGGCGAAAGATCAAGAAATTCCAGTTATTGGAATAACTGGGACAGGTGGAGCAGGGAAATCCTCTATTGTCGACGAATTAGTAAGGAGATTTCTATTTCAATACCCAGAAAAAAAGCTTGGTATAATCTCTGTTGATCCGTCCAAAAGAAAAACGGGCGGTGCATTACTCGGTGATAGAATCAGGATGAATGCCATTAATAATGAACGTGTCTATATGCGTTCTTTGGCGACGCGCCAGTCTAATTTGGCGCTGTCTAAACACATTGATGATGCGCTTTCTATTCTGAAAGTTGCAAACTTTGATCTTATCATTCTCGAGACTTCAGGTATCGGTCAGTCTGACACCGAAATAACTGATTTCTCAGACATTTCCATGTATGTAATGACTCCTGAATATGGAGCTGCCACGCAACTTGAGAAAATCGATATGATAGACTATGCCGATTTAATTGCCATTAACAAGTCGGATAAAAGAGGAGCACAGGATGCTATTCGTGATGTGAAAAAGCAATATCAAAGGAGTCATTTGTTATTCGAGGCGAATGTTGATGAACTCCCAATTTTCGGGACGATCGCATCACAGTTTAACGATGAAGGTACAAATCAGTTGTTCGAGGAATTGATGCGACAGGTTAGGGTTAAAGGCTACCCTGAGTTTGCATCTGAAGACTCGAAGGGTCGTGGTCAGGTGAAAAAGGACTATATCATTCCTCCAAGTCGGGTAAGGTACTTGTCAGAGATAGCAGAGAACAATAGAAAATATGATCAATGGGCTGATAATCAATCAGAAATTGCGGAAAAGCTCTATAAACTAAAAGGTGCAAAGGAGCTTATTGGGGAAAGTATTATCTCACCACTGAATGATGCCATAGAAAAACTCGAATTGGACTTGGATGCCCGAAATCAAAAAATACTTGATGAATGGCCGGATAAGAAAAAAAGGTATCAGGCTGAGGAGTACATCTTTAAAGTCAGAAACAAGGAATTAAAATTAGCCACCCATGTTGAATCACTTTCGCATCAGCAGATCCCGAAAGTCATCTTGCCCAATTATAAGGCATGGGGGAGTATCCTTAAATGGTCCTTACAGGAAAATGTGCCCGGCGAATTTCCATATACTTCGGGCATTTACCCATTCAAGCGAGAAGGTGAAGATCCTACCCGCATGTTTGCTGGAGAAGGCGGACCTGAGCGCACCAATAGAAGATTTCATTATGTAAGTCTTGATATGCCCGCAAAGAGGTTGTCTACCGCATTCGATTCTGTAACTCTATATGGCCGTGACCCGGATTACCGTCCGGATATTTATGGAAAAATTGGCAATGCCGGAGTCTCTATATGTTGTCTTGATGATATGAAAAAGCTTTATTCGGGATTTGATCTCGCTGACCCCAAGACGTCAGTTTCGATGACCATCAATGGCCCGGCTCCCATGATGCTTGCTTTTTTCATGAATACAGCCATCGATCAGCAATGCGAAAAGTACATTCAGGAGAAAAACCTGGAAAAGGAAGTCAACCGAAAAATCAATGCGCACTACAAAAAAGCCGGTGTTCCTCGTCCGGTGTATCAAGGAGAATTACCTAAAGGGAACGATGGCCTGGGACTAATGCTCCTTGGTGTAACTGGAGACATGGTACTCCCCCTTGAAGTTTATTCTAAAATCAGGCAGGAGACTTTAGCAGTGGTTCGAGGAACCGTTCAGGCAGATATCCTTAAAGAAGACCAGGCTCAGAATACCTGTATCTTTTCGACGGAATTTGCTTTGAGAATGATGGGGGATGTTCAGGAGTTCTTCATCAGGAATAAGGTACGAAATTTCTATTCTGTTTCCATTTCAGGATATCACATTGCGGAAGCAGGAGCGAACCCCATAACCCAACTCGCGTTCACTTTGGCCAATGGATTTACCTATGTTGAGTACTACTTATCGAGGGGTATGAACATTGATGAATTTGGCCCAAACCTTTCTTTCTTTTTTTCAAATGGTATTGACCCGGAATATGCTGTCATAGGTCGTGTTGCTCGCAGAATATGGTCCAAGGCAATGAAGCTCAAATATGGAGCCAATGCCCGAGCTCAAATGCTGAAATATCACATCCAGACTTCAGGTAGATCACTCCACGCCCAGGAGATTGATTTTAATGATATAAGAACAACATTACAAGCACTTTACGCGATTTATGACAACTGTAATTCTCTTCATACAAACGCCTATGACGAGGCTATTACAACCCCTACCGAAGAATCGGTCCGAAGGGCCATGGCCATTCAATTGATCATCAATAAGGAGTTGGGGCTGGCTAAGAATGAAAACCCGTTGCAGGGCTCCTTTATTATCGAGGAATTGACCGACCTGGTAGAAGAAGCTGTTCTTGTAGAGTTTGATCGAATAACCGAAAGGGGTGGCGTGCTTGGAGCTATGGAAACCATGTACCAACGCTCTAAGATACAGGAAGAATCCTTGTACTATGAAACCCTAAAGCACAGTGGTGAATATCCCATCATAGGGGTGAATACCTTCTTGAGCTCAAAAGGTTCGCCTACTACCATTCCGGGTGAAGTTATCCGTTCTATGGAGGACGAGAAGAAAAACCAGATCGGCACCATCGAAAATTTGCATAAAAAAAGCCCCGAACTCACTACTGAATGGCTTGGCAAACTGAAACATGTCGCTACTGATAATGAGAACTTATTCGAAGCTCTGATGGAAGTGGTTAAATATGCGAGCCTCGGGCAGATTACAGATGCATTATTTGAAGTGGGTGGGCAGTATCGCAGAAACATGTAAGTTATGAGGATAGTTAGCTGGAATGTAAATGGAATACGGGCAGCCGTAGGTAAGGGTTTTGTGGAAAAGGTGGCCGAAATGGACCCTGATATTCTCTGTCTGCAGGAGACCAAAGCACAGGATGATCAGGTTTTAGAGGCCCTTAAAGATTTAAATGGCTATGAGATTTATAGTAATTCTGCAGAAAGGAAAGGCTACTCAGGAACTGCTATACTTTCCAGAGTGCCGTTAAACAGTGTTTCTTCCGATATCGGCGCAGCAGAACATGATACTGAAGGTCGGGTTTTAACAGCCGACTATGATGATTTTCACCTTGTCAATGTATATGTTCCCAACTCCGGCCAGGGGCTGAAAAGGTTGGACTATCGTAAGAAATGGGATGATGCTTTTAGATCGTACCTCATTGAATTACAAAAGACAAAGCCCGTTATTCTCACGGGAGACCTAAATGTTGCGCACAAGGAAATAGATATTGCGCGTCCGAAGGCGAACTACAATAAAACTGCAGGTTATACCCAAACTGAAATTGACGGCATGGATGCCTTGATTGACAGTGGATTTGTGGACACCTTTAGAAGATTGAATCCGGACGAAGTGAAATACTCCTGGTGGAGCTTTCGTGGAGGTGCAAGAGCCAAGAATATCGGCTGGAGAATAGACTATTTTGTTGTCAGTGAAAACCTCATTTCCCGGGTATCAGATGCCTTCATCTGGAATGAAATGGAAGGTTCAGATCATTGCCCGGTAGGTATAGAACTTTAGTAAGTCTTCGTCATATTCTCGTCAATGACGAGAATATAGTCTGCAGAGCCTTCCCATTCTTCATTGAATTCAAGGTCGGAGGATTCCTTTGATGATAGAACGATAATGTTCAAATCAGGGCTTTGATTCTTCAGATACCAATATATTCCTCCTTGATTTGCTGAATGAAAATCTCCCTGATAATGGATAAAAACCTGCCCTTCATTTCTATTCTGTAAGATGAAATGAGCCATGGTAGCGTCTTTTACAGACTGAGCCTGAGTCATGTTTTCCATACCACCTCCGTGACCGTGTCCCATATCCATTTCCAGCATATTTTTAATCGAAGGATTTGCCGTGTCGTATGCAATCGGTAATGGAGCAATGTAAGAGAGCGCTTCAGGGCTAAGTTTTGATAAAGACTCCAGTCCGGTTGTATTAACCATGGCGGCGTATCTTCTTGGAATATTGGTGGCCACAAATTTCAGATCATTATCTACCGCAATTTGAACAAGGGGAGCGTAGTCAGTTTCATAGTTTGACCAAAGCCTTGCTTCCTTTTCAAAGTCTTTCATTCGTATTAGACCGCTGAGGTATTCATCAATAATCAACTGATTATCAGACTCAAACATCTCAGCACCAAGAACTGGATTAGCGCCAGCCTGAACGATATCTTCAGTTATTCTACGTTGCATCCAATGGCAAACTGGGTTATTGTGCAGCTCCCCTAGCAATACAACATCGGCTTCGTGCATTTGCTCCACCATTTTATCGTACTTGGCTTTCTTGCCTTTTCCATTCAACAGGATGTAAGCGTCTTGAGAATATGAATTCATCATACTCATCATGAAAAAAAGAATAATGAAAAAACGCATCAACTTACCAGTTCTTTTACCCGGTCTGCAGCATCCTGGAGGGTAATGGCTGAATGCACCTTCAAGCCGGATTCATCAATCAATACTTTAGCTTCCTCAGCGTTCGTTCCCTGCAGCCGAACGATGATTGGAACGGGAATTTCACCTATGGAATTATATGCATCAATTACTCCTTGTGCAACACGATCGCAACGGACGATGCCGCCAAAGATGTTGATGAGGATACCCTTAATATTTGGGTCATCCAGAATAATTCTAAGTCCTTTTTCAACTCTCTCCGCATCTGCCGTACCTCCGACATCGAGGAAGTTGGCTGGATTTCCTCCGGATAATTTGATGATATCCATGGTAGACATTGCCAGACCGGCTCCATTGACCATACAACCTACGTTGCCATCCAGCTTCACATAGCTCAAACCCGCATCAGAAGCTTTTACTTCCATCGGGTCTTCTTCAGAGGTGTCTCGCATGGCGGCGATGTCCTTGTGGCGGAAAAGACCGCTATTGTCGATTCTCACTTTTGAGTCTACAGCGATGATTTTATCGTCCGAAGTTTTCAGAACCGGATTGATCTCAAACAGAGAGGCGTCAATTCCGAGATAGGCATTGTATAGAGAGAAAACAAATTTGGTCATCTCTTTAAATGCCTGACCGGATAAACCGAGATTAAAGGCAATTTTCCGAGCTTGAAATGCTTGAAGGCCGATTGCCGGATCGATTTCTTCCTTGAAGATTTTCTCAGGAGATTTTTCAGCCACAGCTTCAATGTCGGTGCCTCCTTCAGGAGAATACATGATGATGTTTTTCGCTTTTTCGCGATCCATTAATACGGACATGTAGTACTCTTCCCTTTCGCTTGGTCCCGGGTAGTATACGTCCTGAGCGATGAGTACCTTACGCACTAACTTGCCTTCTTTTGGGGTTTGGGGTGTAATGAGCATCATACCTAGTATCTCATCGGCTTTCTCACGAACTTCATCAAGGCTTTTGGCCAATTTTACACCTCCACCTTTTCCGCGTCCACCGGCGTGAATTTGTGCCTTGATAACCCACCATTCCGTACCGGTTTGTAGGCTTATTTTTTTTGCTGCTTCCACGGCTCCGTCAGGAGTGTCAGCTACAATTCCTTCCTGGATGGCTACCCCAAATCCCTTCAATAGTTCTTTTCCTTGATATTCGTGCAGATTCATAATCTTTTATTAGTGCTGTTGGTTTATTGAAAAGCGGTTCAAAAGTAAAACTTATTCCATGCCAAGAACTATGAAATTCGACTGCTTTTGAATCCCTATCTTCGTCCACTTTCACGATGATATGGCCATACTTGAAGCTAAAGATATAACCAAAAGCTTTGGTGATTTAAGAGTACTGAAGGGAGTAAATCTCACGGTTCAGGAGGGCGAAATAATATCTGTGGTAGGCGCTTCCGGATCGGGTAAAACTACGTTACTCCAGATATTAGGGACTTTAGATTCCCGGGATTCAGGAAGTATACTTTTAAATGGTTCATCTATTGATAGATTTTCTTCTAAAAAGTTGGCTCAGTTCAGGAACAAGCACTTAGGGTTTGTCTTTCAATTTCATCATCTATTACCTGAATTTACAGCATTGGAGAATGTGTGTATGCCATTGTATATTAATGGGTTAAAAAGATCAGATGCGGAGAAGAGAGGGCGTGAAATTCTGGCCTTCTTAGGGCTTGCTAATAGGGCAGAACACAAGCCTTCAGAGATGAGTGGAGGAGAGCAACAACGGGTTGCCGTGGCAAGAGCTTTGGTCAATCGTCCTGATATCGTATTTGCCGATGAGCCCTCTGGCAATCTAGACAGCCGCTCAGCGGAAGAATTGCACCGTTTGTTTTTTGAGCTTCGTAAGGAATTTAATCAAACCTTCGTGATTGTCACGCATAATGCTGAACTGGCGTCCATGACAGACCGGAAGCTGGTGATGCGAGAAGGGCAGCTGTTTGTTTAGTTGTAATGTTTTTCAAGCTTTTTTAAATACGTCCTAACTGACATGGCAACGCTTTCCCAAGCTGCATAGGGAATAATATATGTAACACCTGTTTGTGTATCTTTCATAATGAACATAAACTCCAGTGCTGTTCTTGTACTAGTCCCTCGGGTATCGAGATCATAGGACTGTCTTTGATGATCCCATCTCATCCTATAATCCGATTTCTCTTCATAGCTCAATACAGGAAATAGCACATACCGGTATGAAACTTTCTCGATAAGAACGGGATACTTTAACATGGAAACAACATCAAAGTTTCCAGGCCATCCTTTTTCAACTTCTTTGTCAATGGCTTCCTCCATTTGGTTTCCATATTCCGTCATTTTATCGCCGTTGTCACCGGTCTGATATTGATGAACAACAAGGATACTATCCGGCATAATATCTGGAGCACCTTCTTCTACTTTTTCCACGGTATACAAATCTGAAAGTATGAGATATTGATCTGTGGCCCGTTTTATTCTTTCAGGATCAATTTGACTATCATTAGTTAAAAAATATCCGTCTTTCTGCTCATCAATATTCTTTTCAATTTGATTTACCAGTTTTTCAAGATTTGTTCCCGCGGCGCGGTAAACTTTTTGAATGGGATTGTGGTCGGAGGGTGGCTCTACCCTGCTAATCATCAAATTAATCGCCCAGATATCTTTGGCTTCAATCGACTCATTCTTTTTAGTTTTCTTTATCAACTTATATGTTGGATTTAGCTTCAGTTCTTGAACAGAGACTCGCACAGTAATCAGATAGGGTGACTGAGTGGCTTGGAGGTCAGAATAAAATACTTCGGCGCGATCCGGTGCGTAGATTTGATCCTTGTGCATATAAGAGGTGCGTTTAATGTTGAAACCAAGTGTGAGTAGTTCTTCTGATACTTTTTTCAATACCTGGTAGGCTAATTTATCATTGAGGTCATTTATCTCGTCCAGAGATTGTTCGATGCCATTACTCATCACACAGATTCCATCTTGTATTTTATATGAAGAATACTCTTTAGTAGGAACAAAGTCGGATACAACCAGAACGTTATATGAGCCGTTTTGGGCAAAGGCGTAATTTGGTATTGGGACTTTCTTTGCCAGAATACTGAGTACGGATAGCAGCATTAATAGGGATAGAGAAAAACTTTTCATTACGAGTTTGAGCGATTACGATTAATAGATGAATACAGCGCGAAAATATAGTATTAAAGTAATCAATGAAAATGGTCAGTTAGAGTCAAATCTTCTGCGGGAAATGGCTGATCGCTTTGAATCTCTGGAGTTTATTGCTGATGACCCGATATCCGTCCCGCATCAATTCTCAAAAAAAGAGGATATCGAAATATCCGGACTGTTTGCCGCAATTTTGGCTTGGGGTCAGCGTCCTGTGATCATTAGAAACGCAAATGATCTCATAGACCGAATGGACCGGGCGCCTTTTGATTTTATCATCAATCATGAAGAAAATGATCTGAAACGATTCTTGAATTTCAAACACAGAACGTTTCAATATATTGATTTTCAAGGCATTGTAAAAGGGTTAAAGTGGTTGTATGAAGAGGCAGATGGTTTAGAAGGTCTCTTTTCAAATAAGGATTTGAGTATCGAAGAGCGAATTTCAAGTCTTCGCAAAACCATTCTTGACCATGGAGCTCAGGGTAGAACGGCTAAGCATCTTCCCGATCCCTTAAATGGTTCATCGGCTAAGCGCATCAATATGTACTTGCGATGGATGGTACGCAGCAACAAAAGAGGAGTGGACTTTGGGCTATGGAAAGGCATTGAGCCGCGAGAATTATTTCTTCCTCTTGACGTGCATACCGGCAGGGTAGCTCGAGAGTTGGGATTATTAACCAGAAAGCAAAACGATTGGAAGGCGGTGGATGAGGTAACTCAAATACTTAGGGCATTTGACCCTGAAGACCCTATCAAATATGATTTTGCGTTATTTGGATTGGGAGCATTGTAGTTTTCATGTCTTCCCCATTCCCTCATAAAACTATACCGCTTAGGAGATATAAATAGGAGTTTCAAATCGAGTAGTATTAAATTGTAGCAAATTAATGCTATGAATACACTTTACATTTTTTGGAAATGGGTAAATCTTATTGAAAAAAGACTCTCTCCATTACCACCACAACTTATTATCAAACATTTTTTATTTCTGTTTTTAGTATTTCTGGGAACTTATAAATATGCTTACGCACAAAATTGCACAACTCCCTCAGGTTCCGAGTTTCTTGAAGCCAATGAAGTAAAAGCACTCATTCTAGGTGGTGGGTCAGATTTTTGGGATGGATTAGCTGGGATCCAGAATGATCCTGTTTATCAGGTGCCCAAATCACTTGGAACGAATGCAATATTTACTTCTTCTCTATGGGTCGGTGGTATCGATGCTTCTTCTGGGAGTTTGCGTCTTGCTGCAGAAAGATATCGGGCGAATGGGGTTGATTATTACCCAGGACCATTAAATCCTGATGGAACTACTTCTGATAGCTTATGCACGGAATTCGACAATGTCTATTCGTTAACAGACATGGAGATTTTTGAGCACATTGCGGGGGTGTCTACAAGTCAGAAAATATTGAGCTGGCCAGCTAAGGGTAACCCATTTATCGATGCTCCAGTGCAGGATCTTGCACCATTTGTAGATATTGATGGAGATGGAATTTATGACGCAGCCAACGGTGATTATCCTGATATTAAAGGCAATCAGGCAGTATGGCATGTGTATAATGATGTCGGAGGACCGCACGACGAATCCGGTGGCGACCCCATTGGAATAGAAGTACAGGTAATGGCCTATGCCTATCAGGTACCTGGATTCTATGCGGATGAGCCCATAAAAACAACAATCTTTTATGATTATAGAATTGTAAATAAGGGCTTTGCTTTAGAGGATGCACTTATAGGCCTTCATGTCGATAGTGACCTTGGGAATGCTTTTGATGATTTCGTAGGATGCGATTCTACCCGTAATATGGGTATTCAATATAATGGGGATGCGTTTGATGAAGATGTACAAGGTAAACCAGGCTATGGATCTGACCTACCACTTATCGGGATTCAGGTACTTGACGAAATGAACTGCTCTGATGGTACGAGTAGTCCAATGACGAGCTTTCTATACTACGACGATGGGGTCGGAGTGATTGGTGCTCCGGTCACACCATTGGACTATTACAACTACATGCAAAGCACATGGCGAGATGGAACACCATTGTATTATGGTGGAACCGGATACGTGACATCTGCATGGACCCCATTGCGTCAGGCGCGTTTTATGTTTCCTTCTGACCCTGGTATCACGTCGGCTGATTTTTGGACTGAGGGTTCTGAAGGAAACACTCCTTTTGATAAAAGATTTATTATGGGATTTGGACCTTTTGATTTGGACGTTGGGGAAACCATTGAGTTTACGCAGGCCAATGTTTTTAGTCAGTTGTCTCCGTTACCCGGATTTGGAGGACTCAAAGAAAACAGCGATGTAGTTGAAGCATTTCATGATTCTTTAGATGGGTGCACTAATTTTGATCCTCAGTACCAAATTCAGGTTACTGATCCTACTTCGGGCAATAGTGATGGAAGTATTAATGTCACTTTTGTTGGAGATGTTCCCCAGATTTTGTGGAGCACCAGTGAAACAACTTCCTCTATAACTGACCTCGCCGCGGGAACGTACACCCTCGCCATGTCAGACGGGTTTAACTGCTATGAGGTGGAAAAGATATCAGTTGGGGTTACCAGTATTGAAGATATTGATGGTAATGCAGCTCAGATGATACTATTCCCAAACCCAGCTCAGGATGTTCTTCAGGTTCGGCATAATCTAAAAGGTAAGGTACAGGTGGAGATATATGATCTTGCAGGACACCTCATAGAAATGGGATTGGTGAATGAATCAGTTGAGCAGATATCCTTATCCCAAATGTCACCAGGAACTTATTTTCTGCAATTGAAAAACGATAAAGAGGTTCTCCGATCCTCTTTCATTAAAACAGAGTAGTGTTTTTTCATAGTGAGATTCAGGAAAAGCCGGTTAGGGAGAGCCGGCTTTTTACCTTTTTTCATAATCTTTTGCCGTTTCTGAATCGACCTTTGATAGGAATCAGATTCTTAGGTAACTTGGAACCTTAAATTCTGATCATGTTGAAGAAATTGATTTCTAGTCTGGTGCTTTTGGGAGCTTTTGGTAGCTCGACCATAGCACAATTTGATTCATTGATTTTATCGTATCGAACGAATGTGGCCGTACTAATGGTGGACTATACCACCTACAGTTTTGAAGGAGGAAACCTCAATTATTATGATTGTGTTAATTGCGACCCGAACCATATTCTTTTTGATGTTTTCTATCAATCACCCGGAGATTTTGGAAGAATTTCTTTTGATTTAAACCCTTCAGGTGAAAATGTATTTGATGGCACGATAGTCTGGAATGGAACAGGTTTGCTTTTGTATCCCACGGAGATTAGCCAAGCACCTCCTTTTACAGACATAGGAGCAGCTATAAACAAGCCAACTGATTTAATTTACTTTGATGTGCAAGGAGAAACCACCAATGATACCCTGTATACCAACCCAAGCGACCTCGTTTGGGATGCTGTGCAAGATTTGGGAATAGTACAGGCCTTTGATGATGCAGGTTATAAATCAGCTATTTTTCTATATACACCAGGAGTAGGAGCGTTTAATCCTACAGTAGCCAAATGGGTTGTTTTTCTATATCACCAGGGTGTAGCTACTTCAGTTGAAACTCCCAACAAGAAATCATTTGAAGTTTTTCCAAATCCGGCCCAACAAAGCATCACCATTCGTCATGAGCTCGAAAGTGGAGCACAACTTTCTATTATGAATATCTCAGGGCAGGAAGTGCACAGTCAAATGCTGATAGAACGAACATCTGCTATTGATATCAGCCACATTCCAGCAGGGCCTTATTTTATTCAGTTGCTAGATGAAAGAGAGGCAATCTCTACTTCGTTTATAAAAGAAGAGTAGATGCTTCTTTAATTAGTCAATAAAAGCGTTTATTCAAAGGAAACTTCAGGGGCCTTATCCGCTCCAATTTCCGACTTGAAATATGCGGCCTCATCAAATCCAAAGAGGGAAGCATAAAAACGCTTCGGAAACTTTTTAATGGACGTGTTGTATTCCTGTGCGACCTTGTTGAACTTATTTCTGGCTATCGTGATACGGTTTTCCGTTCCTGCCAATTCCGCCTGTAAGGACATAAATTGCTCATTAGCCTTCAGATCCGGGTATCGCTCTACTACAACCATTAACCTTGAGAGTGCTGAGCTCAGCTCTCCCTGAGCGGATTGAAATTGTTGCAGTGATTGGGCATTCAAATTACTCGGGTCGATATTGATGCTTGAAGCTTTCGAACGAGCCTCAATCACATCCGTAAGCGTCTTTTGTTCAAAATCAGCATAACCCTTTACGGTAGCCACTAAATTCGGAATGAGATCTGACCTACGCTGATATTGCGTTTCAACATCGGCCCAGGTTTTTGAAACATTCTCTTCCATTTCTACCATGGAGTTGTAGCTGTTGCATCCTGGCACCAATAGGAAAACGGCTACTGCAGCAATAATTATCCAATAAATCCTTTTCATAGCTATGAGTTATTCGTCAAATCTAAATATTTAACAGTGGCGACTAGTCAATAAGCGCTACACTTCTTTGTATGAATTTTGTAAGCTTCTCCCCGGTCAGCATGTTTTGCGAAAGCTTTGCTAAATCCACAGCTTGTTCTGCAAGGTTGGCTTTCTTTTCAGCATCCTGCTCGATGAGAATCTTGCTGATCAACGGATGATTGGCGTTGACCACCAGATTGAACATATCCGGCATATTTCCTGTCATCATCATGCCCCCACCGAGTTCCTGTTGTTCTTTCATTCTCCGAAAAAACTCGGGTTGTGTGATTGTCAATGGTTGATCGTTCTCAGTCAGAGCCTCGAATTGAACGGTGTATTGCTGTTTATCTACAATATTCTCCAATAGTCCTTTCAACTCATTTTCCTGGTCTTCACTCAGGTTGCTTTCTGCCGCATCCTCTTTTTTGATGAGCTTGTCAATGCTGTCTGAGTCCACTCTTGTGAAGCTTGTGTTTTCTAGTTTTTGTTCCAGAAATTGAACGAAATGCGGTGTCAGAGGACTGTCTAATACAAGCACATCGTACCCCTTGTTTTTGGCAATACTTATAAATTGATGCTGACCATCGGGATCATTCGTGTATAAATGCACCAACTTGCCATCTTTATCCGTTTGAGATTCCTTGATCTTTTCCTTGTATTCTTCGATAGTGAAGAATTCACCTTCTGAATTTTTGAACAAAAGGGCTTTTTTAATGCGGTCAAAAAACTTCTCATCAGTAAGGGCACCATATTCCATAAACACTTTGATGTCGTCCCATTTTGACGCAAAGTCATCTCGATCTTTCTTAAAGAGTGATGCAAGCTTATCAGCAACCTTTTTTGAAATGTGTGAAGAGATTTGTTTGACCTGACGATCTTCTTGCAGAAAAGATCTGGATACGTTCAGAGGAATGTCCGGAGAGTCAATGACCCCATGAAGTAAGGTAAGGAATTCCGGCACAATGTTTTCCACGGAATCAGTTATAAATACCTGATTACTAAATAGTTGAATTTTATTTTTTTGAAGTTGAATGTTGTTTTTTAACCGTGGGAAATAGAGAATTCCGGTAAGGTGAAAAGGGTGATCTACATTAAGATGTATGTGAAACAGCGGATCTTCAAAAGTGGTTGGGTAGAGTTCCTTGTAGAACGAATTGTAATCCTCCTCGGAGAGGTCTTTTGGTTTTTTTGTCCAGGCTGGTTTAGGGTTGTTAATTATATTTTCGACTTTGGTCTCAATCCTTTTAGGCTGGTCATTTTCGTCTTTTTCGCCGCTTGGATCGTCGATCCATTCAGATCTCATTCCGAATTTGATAGGAACGGGTAAAAACTTACAGTACTTGTCCAGAATTCCCCGGATTCTGTCTTCTTCTAGAAATTCTTTGGATTCATCGTCAATATGGATGATCACATCCGTTCCATGTTCTGTTCTATTTCCTTTAGAAGTTTTGTATTCCGGATTTCCATCGCATTCCCACTTAACCGGCTGACTATCCTCTTTATAACTCAAAGATTGAACCTCGACCTTTTGAGAAACCATAAAAGCAGAATAAAAACCGAGTCCAAAATGGCCAATAATACCGCTATCCTTGGTCTGACCTTCGTACTTTTTTAGGAACTCTTCTGCTCCGGAAAAGGCTACCTGGTTGAGATATTGTTTGGTCTCTTGTTCTGTCATGCCGATGCCGTTGTCAGAAACAGTAAGCGTGCCTGCATCTTTGTCAATGCTCACTTCAATCTGCAGCCCTTCGAGAGTACCCTTAAAATCTCCTGTTTTTGAAAGGACATTGAGTTTTAGGGTCGCATCTACTGCATTGGAAACCAATTCCCGAAGGAAAATTTCATGATCGGAGTATAGAAATTTCTTGATTACCGGAAATATATTTTCAGACTCAACTTTTATTTTGCCTTTTGCCATGATTTTGAATTTTCACTTCAGTTAGCAACTGTTATACCAGCCAGTGCATCACTGACAAGCTGACCAGAAAGTATTCAATCGGTAAAGAAATGGTTACAAAATGTCAGTCAATATCCTTAAAGAAAGCTAAACTGAAAAGACTAAATTCGCAGCATTAAAATTGAAATTCAATGAAATTATTTTATCGTTTAGCGCTCATTTCGATCGCAGTAATGATTCTAGGATCGTGTTATCCAACCTTTGAAAGAAGTGTTGAAGAGTACGATATCGTGGGTACAATATTCGATACTGAAACAGATTTTACCCAGAAAACGACTTTTATCCTCGAGGATGACGTAAGAATAATATGGGATACTTTAGGGAATGAAGAACCACCTGAATATTCGGCAGAACTTCTAAACGGAATCGTATCCTCCACGAAACAAAACCTTCTTTCATACGGATGGGTTGAGGCCGCTCCCAATGATACTCCGGATGTACATATTTCTACGGCTATTACCACAGTAGATGTCAACGGGACCATATGGTATCCCGGATATCCGTGGTGGGGATGGGGTGGATATTACCCCTGGTATCCCGGTGGAGGCGTAGCATATTATAGCTATTCGACGGGTACTGTTTTCATCGATATGGTTGATGTAGATCGATCTCTTGCCGAAAACCGGCCCACTATCGTTTGGAATACCCTGATCAATGGTTTGGTCAGTAGTTATGAGTCCAATAATATTAAACGGGTTGATGATAATATTAATCAGGCCTTTACACAATCTCCTTACTTAAATAAAAACTAAGATGAAAAAGATAATTATAGTTACAGTTATACTCCTTGTTGGTTTTCAGGTAAGTGGACAAAACTTTTTTGGATTTTCATACAATACAGCACTTCCACTTGGTGAAACTAATGACTTTGTAGATAATTACTCCTGGGGAATTGGTGGTCTGGAATGGAAGAAATTCATGAACGATAATGTTGCGATAGGGATGAGTTTTAGTTGGCAGGTATTCCGCAATAAAGTGAACAGAGGCACAGTTCAGGTGGATGATAATACTACCGTTAATGGAACCCAACTGAGATATCTGAATTTCTTTCCGGTTACCGCGACTGCAACCTATCACTTCAATCCTGAGGGCTCGGTAATTCCCTATGGAACTGCAGGTGTTGGGGCGTACAGAGTATTGCAGCGGTTTGATATCAGTGGTTTTGTCTTTGATGAGAACACCTGGAATTTTGGATTTTACCCAGAAATTGGAGTCATTGTACCGTCCGGTGGAAATGTCAACTTCTGGTTTAACACCAGATATCATTACATACTGGAAGCAGGGGATAGCTTTCAGCATCAGTTTTTGAATTTCAATATCGGTTTCTGTTATCTCTATTAGGATTTACTATGGCGCATATTGTAGATATTGAGTACAACGCGGGAATGTCTTTTAAAGGGCATGTTAATGGTCATGAGATCATACTTGATGCGGAAGATCAGCATGGAGGAAACGATTTAGGACCTCGTCCTAAGCCTTTGCTTCTTTTATCGCTCATTGGATGTACTGGAATGGACGTGGTGTCCTTGCTGCACAAGATGCGCGTTCGTTTTGAAGATGTAAAAGTTTCGGCAACTGGAGAACTTACCGAAGAGCATCCTAGATATTACAACAAGATTCACCTGAAATACGAAATATGGGGTGAAGATCTCGATAAAGCAAAGATTGAAAAAGCAGTTAGCTATTCTCAGGATCGATATTGTGGAGTCACGGCAATGCTGGAAGTAAAGGCAGAGATCACCTTCGAAATAGAGTATCACGAATCCTGATGTTTTATTCTTTCTTTAAGAAACTATAAGTAAATCTTCAAGATAGCGGGTAACTATCCATACCGGATTTTCATTAACTTAATGTTGTTAAAATCTCTTGAAATTGCCTTCATCTCAGGGGTTTTATCTGTTTGGTTTACAATAATTTAGCTTCTCTTTTACATAGTACTTACATCAGAAACACTGAATTCATTTAAATCAAAAAGCCAGTTAATGATAAGGTAATTCAATTGTCACCTGAACGAAATATTCCGCTTGCATTTTTGATACAATTCTGTTGTTATGGCAAAGGAAAAAAGGGTTGTAGATGTTTTGGTGATCTCAGATATCCACCTGGGTACTTTTGGGTGTCGTGCTAAAGAGCTTTTGCATTACCTGAAATCGATTGACCCAACAACTGTTGTTCTTAATGGAGACATCATCGATATCTGGCAGTTCAAGAAGCGGTATTGGCCGAAATCTCATATGAAGGTAATACAGCTTTTTTTGAAGTGGATTGTTCAGGGCAAACAGGTGCATTACATAACAGGTAATCATGACGAGCTACTCAGAAAGTTCAAGGGAACGACCATGAACAATTTTCATATAGAGAATAAGCTGCTATTAGAATTGGAAAACGGCAAGAAGGCATGGATTTTCCATGGAGATGTCTTTGACGTAACTATGAGGCATGCTAAATGGTTGGCCAAACTGGGTGGAATAGGTTATGATATGCTCATTTCTTTAAACACGTTGATTAACTTTATATCCGAGAAAATGGGTTATGGAAGGATATCCCTCTCTAAAAAGATTAAAAACAGCGTGAAACAGGCCGTTAAGTACATCAACGATTTCGAACAAACTGCTATTGACATAGCACTCAAAAATTCATTTGACTATGTGGTATGCGGACACATTCATCAACCTGCAAAACGCAAGGAGTGGAGTGGAGAAAAATGTGTGACCTACCTGAATTCCGGGGATTGGATTGAAAACCTCACCGCTCTGGAATACACGGATGGAAATTGGAATATATATACCTATAAGGAAGAGCATATTGTTTCAATTCCAGATGCCATCAACTCAAGGGAAAGTGAGTTCGAAGCCCTGCTGAACGAAATCAGTATGGTTGCTGCGGCTGAAGGATAAATTCAGATCATATGGAACTAATCAGCCTGGAGGATTTTAAAAAGGCCTCAGGACTAAAGAATGATGCTCTGGCAAGACAGGCCATGAAAGGAATGAGGCTGGACCGGATAAATAAGGTCTACAATGCCGAAACGGCAAAAGACGCCATGGCTTTTATTGAAGAGCTTATAAAGCAGTTAAATATAACCTTAGAAATAGACGAAGTAGAGCTCAATAATGTTCCTAAAACAGGAGCTTTTCTGACCGTTTCCAATCATCCTTACGGAGGAATTGATGCTATTATTCTTCTTTACCTTCTGCTGAAATCAAGACCTGATTTCTGTGTTGTGGCGCATACGATGCTCACTGAGCTTGAACCTCTCCGAGACAAATTCATTGATGCAGAGTCATTTGATCAAAGGCGCACCTCTTCAGTACAGGAGCTGCAGGCATTACTAATGCATTTAAAGAATGGCTTTTCAGCGGGAATATTTCCGGCGGGCATAGCATCAACATGGAAGGGAATTCGTCAGGGAGTGAATGACCGGTCGTGGGATAAGTCGGTTATTCGAGTAGTTAAGACGGCAAATGTTCCAGTCGTCCCCATATACCTTCATGGAGCAAATGGGATAGTTTTTAATTCTTTGGGATTGTTAACTGCTAAACTGCGAAGGGTACAACTGGAAAGCAACCTCAATATCGAGAACAAGAAACCAGTAAAAATCCGTATCGGAAAGCCGATTACGGTAAAAGAACAGGAAAGGTTTACAAATCTTCAGGATTATGGCAAGTTTCTTAGAGCGAAGACTTATTTTTTAGGTACCAATATAGACGCAGGTAAATTCTTCAAACCCAATATAAAACTTGCCAAGCCTGATCCCATCATAGAAGAAACTCCTGTAGAGCACATTAAACACGATATCTCGAAGTTAAAGGATGAAGAGGTTCTGTTTAAGGTAAAGCAATTTGAAACCTATTGCGCACATTCAGAGCGCATTCCTCATGTATTACGAGAAATTAGCAGATTAAGAGAAATCACTTTTCGGGATGTGGGCGAGGGAACGAATCATGCATACGATCTCGACCAATACGATATTTACTACAAGCATCTTTTTATTTGGGATTCAGAGCAGGAAATGATTGTCGGATCCTACAGACTTGGAGATGGAAAGGAAATTTTTGAGAAGTACGAGCAGAATGGATTTTATCTCAACTCTTTGTTTAAGATGCGCCCTCAGTTTAATTCGATATTGTACAATAGTATAGAGCTGGGGCGTTCTTTTATCAGAAAAGAATATCAAAGGTCGGCGAGCAGTTTGTTTTTACTTTGGAAGGGAATTCTATACTACCTCCTTACACACGAAGACTATCGCTATCTGATCGGTCCTGTTTCCATCAGTAACCATTTCTCCAAATTGTCTAAACATGTAATTATCGATTACGTTCTCAAAAATCACTACGACCATAACCTTGCCAAATTTGTAAGCCCCAGGAAAAAGTATCGATACAATCCCATAGCGCGAAAGGCAGATTTAAAGTCACTGGAAATTGGCGATTTGAGAGAGCTGGATAAAGTCATTGAGGACCTGGAACCGAGACATTTTAAACTTCCAGTACTGCTCAAGAAGTACCTGAAACAGAATGCAAGAATTATCAGTTTCAATGTCGACCCCAAGTTCAATTCTGCTCTGGATGGCTTCTTGGTACTCGATCTTTTTGATGTTGACTTTGCCACTATTCAAACCCTGTCCAAAGAATTGGACAACCATAGCATCATGAAAAGATTTCAAGGAGAATCCTGATCAAGCCCTTTTTCTGTAGCTCAGTACAGCAATGCTGAGCATTGACAATGCATATGCCGAGATAGCAACAAATTCGAACTGAATATCTCTAAAATTGCTACCCTTGAGCAATATTGAACGCAGCACCTTAACCATATAGGCCACGGGGTTGAGTAAAGTCGATTGTTGTGCCCAAACCGGCATGTTTTCTATGGGAGTGAAAAGCCCACTCATCAGAATAAAAATTACTGCAAAAAACCATGAAATAAACATGGCTTGCTGCTGTGTTCCAGTGATTGTAGAAACCCATAGCCCCATAGCTAGAATAACAATAAGGTAGAGGGCAGTAAATGCAAATAAGAGAAATAGACTTCCACGCATAGGTATATCAAAAAGCAGTTTACCTATAAATAAACCAAAGGCCATTTCCCCCATGGCTATCACCCAGAAGGGCAAGAGTTTTCCAATCAGGAATTGACTCTTTTTTATTGGAGTTACATTAATCTGCTCAATGGTTCCAATCTCTTTCTCTCGAACCACATTCATTGCTGAAAGGAAAAGGGCTATCATGGTCACAAGAAGCGCTAAGATTCCCGGAACCATCAGATTAGAATACTCCAGAGAAGGGTTGTACCAGTATCTTTCAGACACCCTCAATCCATCTGTTGATCTCAACCCGGAATTCTGGGCTAATGTTCCATTGAATTTATGGATGATATTGCTGGCATAGTTAAATGAAAGAGTGGCAGCCTGCCCATCAATACTGTTGACGTCCAGAGCAATTTTGGCTGATTGCCCTCGATACAGATCTTGTTCCATACCGCGTGGAATATTGATTACTAAACTGGCTTTGTTTTCATCCAACTGATGCATACCGTCCTTGTGACTTACAGAAGCACCGATGTCGATAAAATAGGGAGAGTTCTGAAAATGACTCAGTAATGATTTTGAGGTAGCACTCTGGTCGTGATCAACATAAGTGAAATTGATGTTTTTGAGCTCAAAATCAGTGGCGTAGGTAAGAATCAACAGCTGCACAATCGGCAAGACAAAAATAATGGGCAACATGGCCTTATTTCTGAATATTTGAGTGAACTCCTTCTTGAGCAATGTCCGCAATAGCCTCATGCCTTTCTGGTTTTGAATTTTCGAATGCTCAAACCGATAAAGACCAAGGACATCAGGATGAGGATTAAGGTCTCTTTCCAGATGAAACTAAGACCAATTCCCTTTAGCATAACTGCCTTTATGATAATCAAAAACCATTTGGCAGGAATGATATTACTGATGACTTGAAGGGGTATCGGCATATTGGATATTGGGAATATGAACCCTGATAGTAAAATGGTGGGTAGCATAAGCCCTACAAGAGAAAGCATCAATGCCGTTTGTTGTGTTTGAGTTACGGTAGAAATGAAAATCCCAAGACTTAGTGAAGTGAGGATAAACAAGAATGATTCCAGTGATAGCAGAGCAATGGAACCTGTTATGGGGACTCCGAAAACAATCCAGGCCATTACAAGAATGAATGCCGCATTGAGTAGTGAAAGAAGAACAAAAGGGACAACCTTGCCAACAATGATAACTGCCGGGCGCAATGGAGAGACAAACAAAACATCTATTGTGCCTAATTCTTTTTCCCGAGTAATAGAAATAGATGTGAGCATGGCCGATACCAGCATCAATATGACCGTTACAACTCCAGGAACGAAGGTGTAAACGCTTTTGAGTTCAGAGTTGTAATGCCATTTAATCTCCGTTTGTATCCCTAATGGAGAAATTTCACTTCTACTTTGTTGAACCTGCCATTTTGTAATAATCGCTCGGGCACTTTGTGTTAAAATACTGGCAAGGTTAGGGTCAGATGCGTCTGTAATAATCTGTAAATCAGCACCTTGATTAGATGCTGGTTTTTCAATATCCGCAGGAATAATAACTCCGATTTTTGCCGTACCATCGCGGAAAGAAGCACCAAGTTCATCATAGGAGTGAACCCGTTTCTTTAGCACAAAAAAATCTGAAGATGTAAAGGCAGCAGATAGAGCTTGAGTGGCAGTTCCAGACGATTGATCATAGATGACCATTCCGGCTTGCTTTATTTCTGTGGTAATGGCAAATCCGAAGAGAATGAGTTGAGCCAATGGCATTCCAAAAAGAACCACGAGTGTCCTCGTATCACGAAAGATATGATTGAACTCCTTCTTAACGAAAGCTATAAATGCATTCATGAAGCTATGGAGTTTCGTGTGGCTAATTCCAGAAATACTTCATTCATATTCTCCTTACCAAAATCAAGCATGAGTTGATTAGGTGTGTTTAATGCTCTCATTTCTCCGTCCACCATAATGCTTACCCGATTGCAGTATTCGGCTTCTTCGAGGTAATGAGTAGTTACAAATACGGTGATGCCTATATTAGCAGCTTCATAAATTAAATCCCAGAATTGCCTTCTGGTAATCGGATCAACGCCACTCGTGGGTTCATCGAGAAATACGACCTGAGGATCATGCATGATCGCGACAGAAAAAGCCAGTTTTTGTTTCCAACCCAGTGGCAGCCCTTTTACCAGTCTTTTGGCATAAGCTTGAAGATCGAGCTTCTCCAACAGCTCTCTGGTCTTGGAAATGATGTTATTCTTTTTTAAACCATAAATACCGCCATAAAACTGGATATTTTCTGTAATAGTCAAATCCTCATACAAAGAGAAATGCTGACTCATATAGCCAATATTTTTCTTGATTTTTTCAGGTTCGCGATACACATCAAAACCTGCTACGGTGCCCTCGCCGGAAGTAGGACGAAGAAGTCCGCAAAACATTTTGATGGCCGTTGTTTTTCCAGCTCCATTGGCCCCGAGAAACCCAAAAATCTCGCCTTGCTCCACATTAAATGTAATGTTATCAACGGCGGTAAAATCGCCAAATCTCATGGTGAGATCCTTTACTTGTAGGGCATATTGCTTAAGAGACATCCGAAGTTTGTTTTTGGATCATTAGATTCATAAAGCAATCCTCGACACCTGGTGTCTTCTCATAGACATCACCAAGATGATTTTGCCAGGTCAGGCTTTCTAATTGCTCCAGCTGTTCATTGCTGTCCAGATAGATATGAATTTCCTGGCCAAAGGAGTAGGCCTGTTCGAACCCCCTGGATCTGAGAAAGACCAGTGCCTTATGCATATCAGAGGGTTTAAGAATCCTCATGGTTTTATTAAAACTCTGTATCAATCCTTTCGGGGAATTGATCTCAAGAATATCTCCATCCTGAATCAGGGCTATACGGTCGCAAAGTGCGGCTTCATCCATGTAGGGTGTTGAAACAAGAATGGTTACCCCTTTTCGCTTTAGTTCAGCCAATGTTTCCCAAAACTCCTTTCTGGAAACAGCATCTACACCAAAAGTCGGTTCATCCAGCACGAGAACTTTAGGCTTATGGATAAGTGCGCAGCTCAATGCCAGTTTTTGTTTCATTCCACCACTCAGAGCTCCGGCACGTCTATTGCCGAAGGGGACTAATTGCTCATAAATATCCCGGATCAAATCATAATTCTCTTCAATGGTAGTATTGAAAATAGTGGCAAAGAACCGCAGGTTTTCCATCACACTCAAATCCTGATAGAGGGAGAATTTACCGGGCATGTAGCCTATGTTCAGCCGGATATATCGGAAATCTTGAACTACATCTCTCCCATCAAAGAGCATGGTACCCGAGTCAGGTAGAAGTACTGTTGCCAACATTTGAAACAGAGTGCTTTTACCGGCACCGTCAGGCCCAATTAAACCGAATATTTCATTCTTTTCAACAGTAAAAGAGATATTCTTTACAGCTTCTACTTCGCCGTAGGATTTTGATATGTTCTGAAAGGAGACCATTCAGTTCTTATCATTGATCCATAACTCCCCGGGCATTCCAATTTTCATGGTGCCGTCATTGGGCACCCTGATTTTAACTGCATAAACCATATTTACCCTCTCATCTCGTGTTTGAATGGTTTTGGGTGTAAATTCAGTCTCTGTTGAGACCCAGATTAGAATTCCGGAATGACTGGCCAGGGTGCCATCGGGTAAGTCTGTTTTAACAGAATAGGATTCTCCAATCTTTAGGGTGGGTAGTTGATCACCTGAAACGTATGCACGCAAATCCAGGTGATCGGTATCTGCGATGCGGTACAAAGGTTTACCCGGACCAACATATTCATGGGCCTCCGCTGTTTTTGCCAGCACTTGCCCACTTATAGGGTTAATAATGAGGCTTTTATTAATTTTTTCATCAACCTGTTCCATCTTGGCATCCACCGCTTCAACCTGGCTTATGATTCCAGCATTTTGTGTGCTGATACTTATCATTTGGCTTTTGACCACTTTAATCTTCCCCTCCAAATCATCGAGCTGTTGCTGGGTAGTGGCACCCGCCTTTAGAAGTTTTTCTGCACGGTCTTTTTCTCTTTTGAGATTAGACAGATCGTTCCGTAGCACATCAAGTTGGGCAACTATACCTTCCGACTGGCTGGAAATAGCATTTCTATTGGCAATGAGCTCTTGCTTCATCCAATGCAATTCCATGGTGTCGATTAACCCGACAAGCACTCCGCTATCTAGTCGATTGCCTTCCTGAACGTTTAGAAATGTCAGACTACCAGGCATTTGTGCTGATATTATAGTTTCTGTTGCCTCGAAGTTTCCGTAGGCATCTGCTCTTTCGTCTGTACCGTCACAGGATGTTATTATCAGGGAAGCAATAATGATTAAGCTAAGTTTAGTCTTCATTGTACAGGATTTTCATTGATTAGATTGTAGTTGATGATGGCCATGACAAGAGACAGTTCATGTACTTTTTGTTGGGTCTTAAATTCAGTTAGTTGATCGACCGCCTCAAGGTATTCTGTAGAAGTAATCACTCCATTTTCGAGCTGTGCTGATTTGATTTGGGTAAGTGAGTTCTGCAATTGGAGAATTTTTTCATCTCGCTTCAGTTGTTCATTGAGCATTTCTATTTCTCGTTTTTCGGCATTAGTTTGCTCATTAAAAGTGGAGACCATTCGACTTTTCACTCGATCTAATTGGTTTTGCTGGAGCTGAATCATCGTCATTTCATTTCTATTGTAATTCCAGTCGATGATGTTCCATTTAACTCCAAGACCGACAAATACCATCGGGCTGATTTCTTGTTCGGCGAAGATGTCGTAACCCGGATTTCCAGCTCCTACATTTCCAAATGCAAACACCCGGGGGTTTCTGGAAGTCATTTTTAAGGATTTCTGAACTTCTAACTGCTCACTTTGCAGGTCGAGTAATCGAATCTCAGGTCTGCTGGACGGACTAGCTGAACTTACTAAAACTGCATTCGGATTTTCGAAAGAATCATCTTCGGTAATCGATAAGCCTGTGATTTCCGAAAGTTGAGCGGTCAGTGCTTTAACCTGATAGGTTATTTCTGTTTTTTGCTGCTCAACTTTCAAAATTTCAGTTTCAAGACTGAGTATCGTTGCCGGCATGGAACCGCCATACTCCAAAGCTCCTTCCATTACATCCAGTCTTTCCTCAAGAAGGTCAGATTTTGAATTTAGAATTTTCTTTTGCTCCCTGGCCAGAAGCACCCCCATGAATAAAGCGCTGACTTTGCTTTCCAGATTTATTTGCTGTTGTTCAACGCTCACCTGATTGATCTTCAATGTTTGTGCAGCTAAATCTTTGGTTCGTGAAGAAGTACTACCGTCGTATATGTTCTGCGTGAAATTGACCAGAATACGATTAAAGTTTAAGGGAACACTGGGCGATTCGATACCGGGAACATTGATTCCCACAGGAATGGTAATATTCTCATTCTGCCAGGTAAATGATGCATCTAGTTCTAAGGTGGGTAACCATGCTTTATTCGCATTTTTAATGCTGAGTTCAGATTGAGTAATGAAATCGGCACGATCAGCCTGAAATTCATATTTGCGGAATGCTGAATTGATGCACGAATCAAGGGTGAGATTTTGAGCAAATACACCGGACTGTGGAAAGAGTAGCAGAAGAGCTATGAGTTTTTTCATTCCTTTATGTAATTGATAATCAGTTTTTTAATGTGTTTTTTCCGAGACTGAACTAGTTCAGCAGGAGGCTGCTCCATATTTGCGGCAAAATGATGAATAAGTGGAGACATCATAAATGGGAATATGCTTAAGGATATAATGCTGAGCAGAATCTGAAAGGCTTCTTTCTGATCTATTCCCAAGCTGCTCATGGATGTTAGTGTTGAAAAAATAAAGGATTGGACCTGAAATTCTGCAACGAGTGCGGGGTTTTTATGAATTTCTGAGACCAGGAAAACAGGTAATTTGGGGTTACTTGAAAGCATATCAAAATATCGGTCGACGAGTGACCCGATTTTGTCATCGGTGCTCATTTGCTCATCCTGCAACATTCCCTGCACGTCTAAATAAAATGAACCTACCGTTCTTCTGAATACTTCCACAAACAGGTTTTCTTTTGTTTTGAAGTAATAGTGGAGCAACCCTTTGTTTACTCCCGCAGCATCGGATACCTGCCTCATGGTAGCTCCAGAAAATCCTTCTTTCAGAAATATTTCTGCCGCCGAGTTGAGAATCTTATCCTTTGTAATCTCTGATTTACCCATTTGGGTAACAAAAGAACAACATTTTAGAATAAAAGAAATGAAATTCACAAAAAAATTACCCAAAAGGGTAAAAACACTAATAATTAGGGCGCCGCAGCCTGCATCATGATTCCACTCAGCCATGCTCCATAGGTGCCCAGGGCATAGCCAAGAACGGCCAGAAGAACTCCGACAGGTGCGAGTGATGGGTGAAAAGCAGCAGCTACAACGGGGGCAGATGCTGCACCGCCGATATTGGCTTTGCTGCCCACTGCAAGAAAGAAGTATGGAGCTCTGATGAGTTTGCCAACCAGAAGAAGCAATCCGACATGAATAGCCATCCATATACCTCCTACCAGAAACAGTCCTGGATTGCTGAATATTTCCGTGATGTTCATTTTCATTCCGATGGTAGCTACGAGAAAATAGATAAACAGACTCCCAATTCTTGATGCACCGGCACCTTCATATTTTCTTATTTTGGTGAAAGACAGAATAACCCCTATGGTAGTGGCGATAACAATCAGCCAGAAGAATCCGGAGGTTAGACTGAAACGTTCGAGAAAGGGGGCATTGGCTTCTATGAACGGGACGATTTGGGCTGATAAAAAATGTGCTACCCCGGTTGCACCAAGGCCAAAAGCAAGTATAACTGTTATATCGGTAAGTGTTGGAATTCTTGCATGACGCTGACTAAACTCGTGCATTTTATGTTGTAACTCATCGACAGCCGAAGCATCAGCTTTGAATTTTTTATCGATTTCGCGGTGACGCCCAACCCCCAGCAGTAAGAAAGCCATCCATATTTCAGCAACAATGACATCCACCGTTATCATAATCGAAAAAAGATCATCTTTCACCTCAAATATTTCGTACATGGCAGCCTGATTTGCCCCACCACCAATCCAACTGCCAGCAACAGTTGTAAAACCTCGCCACACATCACCACTCACCAGTTCGGGGTTAAACAAGGACGTGATCAGTATTGCCAAAGGCCCACCGAATACAACACCCACGGTTCCCGTAAAAAACATAATTAGTGCTTTTGGCCCAAGTTTGAAGATCTCTTTTAAATCAATACTTAGGGTTAGCAGCACCAGACTGGCAGGCAGGAAATACCGGCTTGCTACGTAGTAAAGATTTGACTGACCCGGGTCTACCACTCCGAATGTAGTGAGCAAGGATGGCAGGAAATAACACATCAAAAGCATTGGGAAGATTCTGTAAAACTTCTTGAAATAAGGCTTCTGGCTCGAGCTGGTATAAAAAACTACTGCGAGTAAAGAGATGAGAAGGCCAAGGACAATGGCGTCATTGGTAATTAAGGCTGTTGATTCTGAGGATCCTGACATAGCCGCCAAATATAGAAAATTGAACAGGTCAGGATAGAATGTTTGATTAGTATGGATTACGGTCAATCGTTCTATATTCGGTTGTTATTTTTAAGGAAGTATGAAGGGTGTTTCCACATGGTTCAAAGTGTTAGTTGAGAATGATTTTTATTCTCGCCTTGAAGTAGACATACGCAACAACCTTTGCTATTCTGATGCGTCATAATAAAGGACAATGTGCTGTTTGATAAAAAGGATTGGTTTAATATTCCTGGTTACCGCCTTTGCACTTACCGGTGAATCTTTATTTGCGCAAGACGGAAAGTCTACTGGGCTTGGTTATCAGTTTGTGCAAAACCAAGGACAGTTCGAAAATCAGGTTTTGTTTAGAGTGGATATTCCGCAAGGTGCATTGTTCATTGAGAAAGATGCACTTACCTATCATTTTTATGATCATAGGTTAGCTTCACATAATCATTCACATGATCCCGACCTTTTCCAGGAGGAGCCATTGAAGTTTCATTCCTACCAGGCCTCATTTGAAGGAAGTTCACCAGATGTGCAGGTGATTGGAGAGTCGAAGTTTAAACACCACTTAAATTATTATCTCGGGTCTGACCCAACTCAATGGGCAAGCAATGTTGAGGTTTTTAAAGGGGTGTTGTACAAAAACCTTTATCCTGGGATCGACTTTCGAATTTCTCAGAACCCTGCTGGGGGGCTTAAAACCGAATATATTGTTCATCCGGGAGCCAACCCATCTTTGATAAGAATTAGATACCAGGGGCTTGATGACCTGTCCATTGAAAATCGAGCTCTCAAAGCGCGCACAAGTTTGAATGAAATTGTTGAAGAAGAACCGATTTGCTTTCAAAAACAAGGGAGTGATCAAAAATCTCTTGGGGTAAGATATAAGCTGGAGGATGAACAGTTGTCCTATGAGATTCTTGATCGTTACAGTTCAGAAAATCAGTTAATTATAGATCCTGTTTTGATTTTTTCCTCGTATTCAGGATCTACCGCAAACAATTTTGGCTATAGCGCTGCTTATGATCAGTTTGGTTATTTATACTCCGCCAGCACCACATTTTCAATTGGATATCCAACTACATTAGGAGCGTACCAGTCAACCTGGAATGGAGGGACCACAGGTACGGGTACAGATATCGCCATTACGAAATGGGATACTTCGGGGACGTACTTGTTGTATTCCACATATCTCGGAGGGACAAGTGATGAGCTCCCGCACAGCCTTGTAGTGAGCAAGTTCAATGAACTATATGTAATGGGTACTACTACTTCTTTCGACTATCCCTCTACACCTGGAGCTTTTGATACAGCATTTAATTACGACCCTGCCAATGTCACACCTATCGATTTAAAAAACAACATTGGAGTACTTTACAACAATGGTTCGGATATAGTGGTGACCATGTTCGATCCTTCAGGAAATAACCTTATAAATTCTACTTTTTTGGGTGGAACTGGAAATGAAGGAATTAATGAAGGTGGATTAGTTTTCAATTATGCAGATGAAGTCAGGGGCGAAATACTCGTGGATGACTTCGGAGATGTTTATGTCGCAAGCTGCACGAGATCTGCAAATAACCCGATTTCTGGTGTAGGTTTTCAAACTACCAAACCTGGCCCTCCGAGCGACCTCGACGGAATTCTTTACAAGCTGAATCACAACCTCACCAATCTGAAATGGACCAATTATCTGGGAGGTGCTCAAGAGGATGCTGTTTTTTCCATCGCCCTGGATACTGATCAGAACATTTACGTCACTGGGGGAACTTTATCACAAGGATTTCCTACAACCCCCGGCGCACTTCACAATCTAAAGAATGGAGGAATAGACGGTTTTGTTAGCCATATTTCATCGGACGGGTCTGCATTGATTTCCAGCACCTACTATGGAACTTCAGCCTACGACCAGTCCTTTTTTGTAGAAGCAGATCGCGCGGATAACGTTTATCTTTTCGGTCAGACTTCGGGTTTTTCAGGGGCACTGGTCAGCAATGCGGCTTACAATGAGCCTGATGGTGGCCAGTTTATTTCCAAATTATCTCCGCAATTGGATAGTGTTATCTGGTCCACGAGGTTTGGATCAGGGGATGGCGATCCCGATATCTCGCCTACTGCCTTCCTTGTAGATCTGTGCAATTCGGTATACATCAGCGGGTGGGGGAGTGACCTCTCTTTTTCTGTATACCATCCGCTATCCACTGGTGGCCTTGATACCGCAGGAAATCCCTTTCAGGGAACGACGGACAGCAATGACTTTTACCTTATGGTAATGCTCGACGATGCCTCAGCTATTTCCTATGCTACTTTTATGGGGGGCTCAGCACAGGAGCATGTAGATGGAGGTACCAGCAGGTTTGACAAAAAGGGAAAAATTTATCAGGCTGTCTGCGCCGGCTGTGGGGGAACAAGCGATTTCCCTACATATCCGGATTCCACGGTCTTCTCGGCTAATAATGGTGCTACACAGGGGTCGAGGTGTAACCTGGCGGTATTTAAAATGGACTTTTTATTGCCAACCGTGGTCGCAGATTTTTTTGTTCAAACTTCAGTTTGTGATTCTACTCCAATTAAGTTTAATAACCTGAGCCTCGAGCAGGGGGCAACTCAATATCTATGGGATTTTGGCGACGGGAGCACTTCAACACTATTCGAGCCTGTGCACACTTATTTTCGGGCAGGCACCTATGAGATTACTCTCGCGGTTTACGATTCGTTAAGTTGCAATTTGTCAGATACAAGCCGCAGATTCCTGACGGTCTTATCCGACACCTCTTATACTTTGGATACCGCATTGTCATGTGAGGGTGTCGGAACGAATGTTGGATTTGCAGGCAATCCGGATCTTTCATATCAATGGTTTCCCACAAGTTTTCTTTCTGATCCTGCGGCCAGCAATCCGATTTGTAACCCGCCGGGAGACATTGATTACCTTTTGGTGATTAACAATGGAGTTTGTTTTGATTCGGTGTATCAGTCTGTAAAAGTAGATTCGATTTATGCCAATATTTCAGGAGATACTCTTACGTGCAGTTACGACATGGAGGCCTTTGTATGGGGTTCATCGGGTGGAACTGCTTCTAATTGGTATTTTTCCTCGGACTCCAATTTCAGTGATACTTTAAACACTAATTATCAGGACAGTACCTTCTCATTACAAGTGTCTGATACCGTTACGGCACTTTACCTGAGAACAGAATCTGATAGACTTTGTGTTGCTACCAATAAGCTTTCGATCGGGGTGTATGATTGGCTCAATCCTATTCGCGCAGACTTCATTGCTCCACCAGTTGTGTGTGTGCCTGATACTGCTGGCTTTACGAATACATCGGATACTCTGTTCAATACTAATTATCTCTGGGATTTTGGAAACGGTACGAAAAGCACGGAGCAAAATCCTTCAACTATCTTTACTAATGCTGGATTTGCGAGAGTATTTCTGCTGTTGTCGGATAGTGGAGTATGCATACAATCAGACAGTATAGTAAAGTACTTTCAATTGAGAGAGGACACCACCTATTCTCAGCTTTTTGAGGCATGCTTTGGTCAGGATATTGCCATAGGAATTTCTCCCGATACTTTACCTGGAACAACCTATACGTGGTGGCCCACAGAGGGCTTGAGTGATAGCACTATTTCTGATCCAGATGCGACAGTTTTCAACGATACATCCTATCTTCTGGTGGTTCAAAATGTGTGTACCGATTCTATTTTCAACATCATTAAGGCAGAATACATTTTTGCCCAATCGCCAGATAGATATTTGGTTTGTAGTAATAACCCGGAGGCATTTCTGGTTGGTAGAAGTAATGGCAGCGGGTCGGAATTCCAGTGGTCTTCCAGTAGTGCGTTTACAGATACATTGAACCCAAGCACAGCAGATAGCACTGCCAATGTAGTAACGAATCGGCCCAAATCCTGGTTTTTCTTCAAGGTTATTACCTCAAGCGGCTGCACGGAAACCGACAGCACTCTGATTATTCAGAGTGATGAGGTACTCAATATTTCCGAAAGTACTTTCCTCTGCTATGGCGATTCTATTCTTCTCCAGGTCACCTCTGAAGTCAGCGACAATGAGTATGCCTTTTTATGGTCTCCTGCTCAATGGTTGCTTTCACAATCGGATTCCAGTATCGTCTTGGCCCGGCCTGAGGTCAACACCCTATTTGAGGTGCAGGGTATCAACGACTCAGGATGTGTCTATCTCGACTCAGTTCTCATTAATGTTTCTACGTTGAGACCGGAAGAGACTTCTGTTTATTCTGATAACGATAGCTTGCTGTTGGGTAGCTCTACCACACTGCATGCAATACCTGATATGTTCGATTATAGTTGGAGCCCTACCGGTAGTCTATCGGACCCGACTTCAGCACATCCGGAAGCCACCCCCACTGAAAGCACAACGTATACGGTTACTTTTATCGATCCTGTTTTCAGAGTATGTAAAACAACACAAACTATTGATATTCAAGTGTTTGAAATAAAATGTGACGAAAAAACCATTACTATTCCCAATGCTTTTTCGCCCAATGGAGATGGCGAGAATGATGTTTTCAGAATTACTGGAGAAGTGGTTCAGGATTACAATTTGGGTATTTATAATCGCTGGGGTCAGCAGGTTTTCTCCACTGATACCGGGCCTCGTGAATGGGACGGCACTTTTGAGGGTAACCCACTGAATCCGGCAGTTTTCGTTTACGAGCTGGAGGTGACGTGTATCGATGGGCAAAACTTTAGGAAGAAGGGCAATATAACCTTGGTTAGATGATTCGGCAATTGAAAATATCCATTGTGCTCGTTCTCCTTATGTTGCCATTAATTCTGGCCGCTCAGGACATACATTTTTCGCAGTTTTTTCGAACACCTTCAACCCTAAATCCCGCATTAAACGGAGTATTTGATGGAGGGTATAGAGTTATGGGGATATACCGAACTCAATGGGGTTCCATCAGTAAGCCATTCGAAACAATTAATCTCGCTGGAGATGCAAATAGTTTTATGAATGTCAGAAACCTGGGAGTAGGAGCAAATATGTTCTATGATAGAGCTGGCGATGGAAACCTGGGTACCTTTAATCTCAATATCTCGGCATCATACAGTTTTCATTTTGGATCATTGAGAAACCATTCTATAGCTCCTGGCCTTCAATTCGGGTTGATGAGCAGACAGCTGGACAGAGATCAACTAAAGTTTGAACAGAATGGAGCCGTTAACGATCAGAGCCTCAATGCAAATAGATCATACTTCACATTGAATGGTGGTTTTCTATACCGATATCAACCAAAGCGGGGTAATGAGCTTAAAATTGGGGTTTCATGGCATAACATTAACCAACCAGATGTGGGTTTCTATAATGAAGACGAACTTCTCTATGTTCGAACGAATTATCATGCAACTTACCGATTTGAAATAACTACTAAATGGAGCCTTGAACCGGGAATGCTATATCGACATCAATCCAGTAATAAGGAATGGCTTGCAGGGCTCAATGGAATATATATACTCGAGAACTCTTCCATGGAATATACTGCGCTGCATGCGGGTGTTTGGACCAGGGTTGAGGACGCTGCATTTATTTTTCTCGGGGTCGATTGGCAAAAATTGAGTATTGGATTGTCGTATGATTTTAATATTAGCGGGCTCAGCGCTGTTACCCAGAATAGGGGAGGTTTCGAGATTTCTGTGATGTACATCTTCGATAGAGGCCTTCCGAAAAGAAAATTTTATAAAACATGCCCTGAATATCTGTAAGTGATTCATAAATTGATCAAGATTTCCATATTCAGTCAACATTATTCTACCCTGTTTTCGCTGGTAGTGGTCTTACTAATTGCAGGCTGCCTTAATGCTCAGAATGAAAGACCGTGGCACAAGCACGGCTATAAATCTCTCGAAGAGGGCGACTTCTACGGAGCTGCATATTACTTTTCGAAGGCACTTGAAAATGACTCATCCAACCTCGAGGTGCTCTGGAGTCTGGCGGAGTCATATCGTTTGAATGGAGACTACGACAAGGCCCTGGGAGCCTACCATGCTCTCTTGGAAAGAGATAGGGAGTCCACTTATGTGTTGAGTTCATTTTATGTTGGAGAGATGAATCAGTATTTGTCGAGGTACCAGAAAGCGATTGAATTCTTTAATCTGTTTGAGGAGCAACCCCGAGCTAATGAAACAGGAAAGTTGAAGATCTCTGCACAGCGCAGGAAATCTTGTGAATATGCACTTATGAACAGACATACTACAGATTCTCTGTCAATTAAGAATGCTGGCTATGGAATTAACTCATTTGATGCAGAATACGGTCCGGTTTTCATAGAAGATAGCACCATGTTTATCACTTCTGCCCGATATGATTCGAATACCACTAAACTGATAAAGGAAAAGGAGTTTCAGTTTAAAACAATACTTTATTCGATAGATTTCAGATCAGAGCCTTTCTCCATTCGTCAGGAGCAGGTTTCGATAGAACCTTTAAGTTATGTTTCGTCAGTTTCCAATCCGGATTCCAGAAATGAATACTATATAACAATTTGTAAATCAAATGTTTGTGGCATTTTTCGAATTAGTAGAATTGAAGATGGCTGGTCAGAACCAGAAGATCTGGGAGCATTTTTCAATAACGCTGATTTCAACACCTTGCATCCAAGTGTCGGGCGGATTGGTGCGAAGGAGTACTTATTTTTTGCCTCTGACCGCAAGGAGAGAAATGGAATGGACATTTGGTATTCCGAGATAAAGACAGATGGCCAATTGACACGACCAAGAAGTGCGGGCTCATCTATAAATAGTATCGAAGATGAAGTAACCCCCTTCTATGATTCAGAAAACGAACGTCTTTATTTCAGCAGTAAATGGCACGAAGGCTTTGGAGGATATGATGTTTTTTTTGTAGAAGGAAGTCCAGGAAATTTCGGCCAACCGATAAATGCAGGAAGGCCATTAAATAGTTCTGTCAATGACCTGTATTTTTCTCATAATCCATCCGTCAGCATGGGATCCATAGTATCGAATAGAACTGGAGGGTATGCGCTTAAAGGCGAAAACTGTTGTAATGACGTGTATTTGATAGAATATCCGGATTCTGTTAAAATCGAAATGGATACAGTTCCTGACCTTGCTATTGAACAATCCGATGATCTGGTAAAAAAGCTCGATGGATTAAAGATGCTCCCGTTGTCCCTTTATTTTGCGAACAATTTGCCGAACCCAGGAAGCTTATCTAGCACTACTTCAGCCAACTTTGCTGATCTTACCCGGGAGTATTACAAGTCGCAGGAAGAGTATTTGGGGCATAACCGGGAGACTGGTTGGGTAGATGTTTTTTTCAATAAAGAGGTGCAATTTGGAGTAGAGGCACTTCATCAGTTATGCGACTCACTCCTGATATATCTGTCAAAGGGGTATGTATTTCACCTTGGAATTAAAGGGTATACCAGTCCTTTAGGAAATACATCATACAATGAAAAACTGGCTCAGCGAAGAATAGCTTCCATTGAGAATTTTATTCGGAATTGGAACTCTGGAAAGCTCGGAAACTTTTTGGACTCGGGTAAACTAAATGTGGTTCCTACACCATATGGTGAGTTTTTCTCAGAGGGAAAGATCAACGATCAGTGGGAGGAAAGGACCAAATCTATTTACAGCTATGACGCGGCCAAATCACGAAAAGTTGAAATCGTATGGGTCTCACAAATCAACCCTGATTACAAAGGCCCGGTTCTCGTCCTTGAAAATGATGCTTTTGATCTTGGCGGCCCTGAGATTGGATCAATAGTCGAACTAAAAATCCCTATTGCCAATGTAGGAGACTCAACATTGGCAATAGATGGGATTACATCTTCTCATCCGGGATTTCATATGGTTGAGCCGATTACGGTAAAACCCGGGGAGAGTCTAAATGTTACAGTACAATTTATTGTGAGTGAATATGCTGATATTCAGGTATTTGGAATTGTATTGCACAACAACTCGTCAATTGAAAATGTACCTGTATTTCTGAAATTGAAGAAAGAGCCTTAACGCTACTTATCCGGATCCTGAAAGTCGGGATTTTTAATGAAATCTTCGTCTGATAAGGTCTTTAAGAAAGCTACTAAAGCCTCTTTTTGTCTTGGTGTTAAATCAAGGTCGCCATTAAAGCGGTTGCTCTTTTTCATTAGCGGAGAAACATTGACCTCATCGACATGAACACCTGAATTATAAAATTCAACAACTTCTTCCAAAGTATTGAATCGTCCATCGTGCATATAGGGTGCCGTGTACTCAATGTTTCTTAATGTCGGAGGTTTGAATAATCCCATATCCTGTGGTCTGCCTGTAATACCTCCCAATCCCAGGTCCGTAATTTCTCCTTGTACTCCATTGCTTAGATACTCGAATCCCATAAATAAGGGTTCGGCATGACAATGGAAACAATCTGCACTTTCTGTTCTGAATAGATCTAATCCTTCAAGCTCCAGAGGTGTAAATTCTGCCTGGCCACGTTTGAATTTATCATATTTCGAATTACCCGATATCATCGTGCGCTCAAACTGAGCTATTGCCTTAGCTACATCGATGGAGTCTATCCAGTCTACCCCAAACACCAATTTAAACTCCTCGCGATATTTCTCGTCAGCATTCAGTCGCTCCAAAGCGACAGGCCAACTCAAATTCATTTCTAAAGGATTGGGCACCGGTTCTAATGCCTGTATTTCCAGAGTCTTTGCCCTACCGTCCCAGAAAAACCCCGGAGCATAGGCAAGATTGGTTATGGCCATTGCATTTCGGCTTCCACTTAATCCTTCCACACCAATGCTAAATCGATTAGAATCGGCATATCCATGTTCATCTATATGGCAGGATGCACAGCTCTGTGTTTGATCTTTTGAAAGGCGTTCATCGTAAAAGAGCTTGCGACCTAATGCTACTCCTTCAATGGTCAAGGGATTTTCCTCAGGAACAGGAAGAGGTGGAATACCTTGTGGTACCTCGATAATCAGAGGAGTTGGTTCTGCTTTTTCAATTCCAACTTCTGGTATTTCTTTAGGATCGTGCTTACAGGATGTGCTCAGTCCTGTGAGGGCAGAAAGGGAAAGGATCAATACTGTTTTATTTCTAATGAGTAGCATCTAACGTCGAATCACAATTTTTTCAATATGTTCCGGGCCGGTTTTTAAAAGATATATTCCCGACGGAATATTAGAAACGTCCAGCACAAGATTTTTGTTGACCGGATATTCAAAATGAATAAGTCTGCCAGTCAAATCGTAAATTTCCAAAGGTTCATTGGGACTTGCAGAATATAAAACATTGAGAAAACTACCTGTCGGATTGGGCCATATTCTCGGTTTGTTGGTAGCGTTTGAATTAGATTTTACAAGGGTGGCCAGCAGAAGAATGCTATCTACCAGTGTGCAACCCAACGAATCTGTAATCGTGACAAAATAAGTTCCAACCGGTAAACCTGAAATTCCCTGAGTTGTGTCTCCGGTTGACCAGAGGTAATTGTACGGAGGATTACCATCAACTCCGTACGCAGTTATGGCTCCATCACTGGAAAATGGTGTAGAAGTTGGAACTACATCTACGGAGTCCCACAGTGAATCGCTGCCTAATATTTCCACACTTATGCTATCAAGATTGAGCGTGGAGTCAATTACCTGAACCGTATACACAGCGGCGCACAAATTAGTAATCAGCGAATCTCCCTGAACAACACCTGAAGGAGATACAGAAATAAGAAATGGAGGTGTGCCGGTAATTTGCAGTTCGATCATTCCATCGCATAAACCGCATGTGTCATCATGAGCTGTTGCTGATAGAAATTCATTACAAGAATCTTCTTTTACTGAAAGAACGGCCTTATAGGCATTTATGCGCCCCCCAGTACTGGTGTTACCCACGAGTGTGCCAAGCGAATCGTACCCAAAAGATAGAAGTTGATTGCGAACGTACATGGCAAGGGAATCAGGATAAGGCATCAGGTTTTCAAGATCATCCGGACACATAGCAGCATACATCAAACCAATAACTCCTGCAGCATGAGGTGTAGCCATGGAGGTTCCGAATTCATATCCATAGTTTTGATTGGGTAGAGTGGAATAAATGTTTTGTCCGGGAGCCCCAAAATCCACATGAATCGGTCCGGTTGCACCGGCCAAAGCTCCGCTCTGTGCAACATTGGTTATACTGATAAGATAATCGCTAGGGCAGGTTGTAGGCATATCTCCGACCAGATCCACATTCCAGCCGGCATTGGCTGTGGCACCAACACTGAGCACTCCGTATTCTCCCAAACTATCATAAAATGCACACCAAATGGGGTAGTTGGACGGTTGCCCAAAGTCAATTCCGAAGGAAGAGTTGGTCACCACTACAAATGCACCGGAATCCCCATCAGTTTCATTGTATAAGGCCCTCATTTCCAGAGCGTAACCATAGGCTTCAATCAGCTGCGATTCCGTCAATGACCCGTCGATGGCAATGGGCATAATGCTGGCATTCCACATTACACCGGCAATGCCAAAGGTGTTATCCGTTTTTGCTCCAGCGATGCCCGCTACATGAGTTCCATGTCCGTCTTTCGGAATGGTCCCATTGGATGAAGAGGCATTCCATCCGTTCACGTCATCTACATAACCGTTTTGGTCGTCGTCGACCCCGTTTGCAGGAATTTCGTACAAATTCTTGAAGATTTTTAGATCAACATGATTCGTATCTACACCACCATCAACTATGGCAAATACGATCTCGTCTCCAAGTGCTGTAGTATCTCCGGTAGCTATGTCCCATGCCTCCTGAGCTGATATTCTTCCACCACCAGATCCATTCAATGACCATTGCACAGGATAATCCTGATCATTGGGAATGGTCGCACGCTTTTGAATATTGGTATGATTTAGTTGAGATACCAATACATTCGGAAATGAATACGTAAGCTCAATTACTTCATCCGGACTGAACTGCCCCTGATTGAATTCCAGCAGAGCAATTCCTATACGGCGGGAGAGTACCTTTTTTAAATGTAGGCCGAGATCTGGATGATCCTCGTTCAGTTTGGATAGAACATCTTCGAGTTGATTGATTTTTTTAAGCTGTATAATTATTTCTCCTTCCACATAGTTTGTCTGGGCGCACAGAGAACCCGAAATCAGGAAAATTAGAAAGACGACATGTAGTTTAGACATTACTGCAAATAAAGACGTTAAATATCGAACAAAGTTGGCTTTTTGTCACAGACGGTTTTATCAAGTGAATTGATCTTTATTTTAGACCACTCTTTGCAACCGATATGGGAATAAAGCTGTTCAGGTCTTCTGCCGGTTCTGGCAAAACATTTACACTTGTTTTAGAGTACCTCACCCTTCTTTATCGCTCTTCCAGTTCACATGCTTTCAGGCATATACTCGCCCTGACCTTTACCCGAAAGGCAACTGCGGAAATGAAGCAAAGGATCGTTGGGGCTTTACAGAGCTTTCAGTCCAATGATGTCGTGGCAGACCCAATGAAGAAGGAGTTAATAGAAAGAGTACCGATGTCAGAGGAGGAATTTCATGCAAAGTCCAAAGCCATTTATAGAGCATTGATTCATCATTATGATCGGTTTCATGTGACGACCATCGATAGTTTTCTGGTGGGTTTGGTTCGGTCGTTTGGTCCTGAATTAAATGCCCATGCCGAAGCTTCAATTGAATTAAACACTGAAAAAGTGCGATACGAGTCTTCAGAAAAGCTACTGAAGAAAAGCGCCTCAAACGAAGAACTGACCGCTATTATTTTGACGCATATGGAGGAACTTCTGAATCAGGGACGTTCCTGGAGATTTGATCGTGAGCTGCTGAAATTCAGCGTCTTGCTTCACGATGGCAAGTCTATTCTGCCCGTTCAGGAGTTAAGTCGATTATCGGACAATGAATGGGCTAAAGCGGAAAAACAAGTGAATGCAATAACGAATTCACTGGAAACAAAGCTTAGGGAGATTGGTGAAAAAGCAATACAGATTTTTGATGGGAATGGCATAGAAAAGAACGTACTCCGAAATAGAGGGGTGTTGTACAACTTTTTTATCAAGCTCACGGAAATCAGAAAGCATAAAAAACTGGATCCGGGGTCTCCGCAAATTATGGAAATCATTGAAGATGATAAATGGTGTGCAGTCAAGGCAACAACTGAGGACAAGAGACGAATTGATCGGGTAAAACCAGAGGTGATTAAGCTTTATCGCATGGCCGAGTCCGTGATTAATAGTGCTTTAGACGAATATCTTCTCGCTGTAGAAATAAGAAAGAGGATACATCAGATGTTGCTCTTGCGCGAGTTGGCAACACAGGAAGAACTTTGGAAAGAAGAAAAGGGAGTCGTACTGCTGAAAGATATCGAGCAGATGATTTTTCGGCTTTTAAGTGAAGACGAAATGACCTTTATCTATGAGAGGACGGGTAATGAGATTCGCCATATTCTCATCGATGAGTTTCAGGATACTTCTGAGAGGCAATGGACCAATTTATTGCCCCTGATTTTAGAATCTGTTTCAAAAGGCGGAGAGGTAACAATTGTTGGGGATGCCAAACAAGCAATTTACCGGTGGCGTGGGGGCGACTCTTCATTGATTAATGCCCTTCCTCTGTTGACCAATTCTACCATTAAGACTTTTACACAATTACAGTCTAATTCGCTCGAGCACTACCTAAGCAGTGAAAAAGTGTTGGGCAATAACTACAGATCTTCACCTAATGTTGTTGCATTTAATAATGCCATTTTTGAAAAGATTGGAATCACGTATTCTCAAGTAACAGCATCAACCTATCGCGATGTCCACCAGGAGCCGGTGCAGAATTTATCTTCTGGATTTGTCGACTTTCAGTTTAATACCGAGCCTTCTACTAAAGAAGCATTTCAGTCTTGGGCAAAAAGTAAGCTGCTCGAGCGACTGGATGAGTTGAGATCCCGGGGATTTCGTGGAAATGACATCGCCATACTTGTGCGAAAGGGAGAAGAAAGCGAAATGATACTTAACTGGCTCAACGAGGCAGGAATTCAGGCGGTTTCACCCGATAGTTTGCTGCTTCAATCCTCACCACAGGTGAGGCTTCTGGTCGACCTCCTAAAATGGTTAACAGTCCCTTCCAGCACAGCACTGAACACCAAAATATATTTACAGCTTACCGCAAAAAAATCTTCGTCAAATATTGCAGCAAGCCCAATACATCGCATCGCGCAAGCAGACAATGCTGAGCTACAGCACACTGTTTTTTTGGACATATTGAAAGAAATGGGATATGAGATAGAGATGAACAGCTTGAGATCTCTTCCTCCATTTGGACAAATTCTTGAGTTAATTCATGTTTTTAGACTTGATACGAGTGATGATAGTCTGCTGGCAAGTTGGTTAAATATCGTTCACAATGAATGTCTTAGAAATGACCGAAATCTATCAGAGATTCTGGAAATGTGGGAATGGAATAAATCTGCATGGAGGTTGGAGAGTTTGGACTCTGTAGAGGCTGTTAATGTTCTGACGATTCATAAAGCTAAGGGTCTGGCCTGGCCGATAGTGATACTCTACCATTTTAACTGGCCCAAAACGGGCAATAATGTTTGGGTAAAATTAGATACTAATCGATGGATCCTTCCCTATGCTCAGATTTCGGAAAATTGCATGAGCAGTCAGGTATTAGAACAATTGGAAGAAGAGTCCGGTAAAAAGTTTCTAGACGAGCTCAACACCTTTTATGTAGCTTTTACCCGGCCGAAATATGAGCTGCATGGAATTATTAATAAACCTGACAGAAATAACAGTCCTTTTCAATGCATCCATCAGGCAATTCTTGATGTTAAAGACGAGATGGATTTTGTAAGCGATTCGCTGAATGGAGAACTATGTAGGATTAGTTTTGGTCATCCTCAGTCAAAAATGGATGTAGCTGCTACAGCACCAGCCATAAATCAATTTAAATTACAAAGATCAGAATATCAGAGCATTACAGGTTATCTGCACTCAGATATTGGATCGGTTTCAGAGGAAGCGAAGCTTGGAATTATCATTCATGATGCTTTAAGTCAATGCAAAAACCAGGAAGAGTTCAAGATATTATTGCGCAAAAACAGGGCGGATGGAAATCTCTCTGAACATGAATTAATTGAATCAGAAAAGGCCATAGACCGGCTTTGGTTGAATACGGATTTCAGACGCTTTTTTGATTTATCTATCATTCGACATACCGAAAGGGAGCTCCTCGATCATCAGGGTAATATTCTTCGTCCGGACCTCGTTTTAAATAGCAGTGGGACGTACACTGTTGTCGATTTTAAGACAGGAGAACCGCGCGAAGACGATAAGAACCAGGTTCACCAATATATGCGATTAATGGGAGAGATAACCGGTGCTCCAGTTAATGGATATCTGGTTTACTTTTTTGCGAATCGAGTGGATAAGGTATTATAGATCCTATACCATTATTGCTCAAAGACGGTATTGATCGTATCGTTAAAAGCACCAAGTGAAGAGCTACTAATGCTACGTTGCTCTGTAAAGAGAATACCTCCGTTTTTATCAGATATCGTAGCAGCAATTCTCACTGATCCGCCTTCAATACCGAAGTTGGTTTTCCCGGAAATGAAAACAGGATTTGGTTGGTTGATGGTATAGGTGTTGGACCAGAATTGATTGTCGGGGATTATGACCTTAACTGTATCTCCAAGTTCATTCAGGTAGGCCAACTGAAAAAACGAAATCAAATCTCCGGATGACAGGGCTGTATAATTCAGTGTATAAGGATTAGCAGGCTCAGGAACCGTAGTAGTAGAGGTTTCGCAAGCCAAAGTCAGCAGGGCAAGAAGAATAAAGACCAAAGCTACAGAACCCAATTTAAGCAGTTTCATCCGTTAAGTTTGAGCTTCAAATCTACTCAAATCCACTATTTTCGGCAATTCGAAGGTTTATGGCAAATCCAGAACTTAATCTGATACTCGGAATCATCTTTTTACTGATCTTGTCAGGAGTTTTTTGGCCGGATTACGGAGTTGTTGCTCGAATTCGCAGTCGCAGAAAAAAGAGAGAAAAAATCCTCAAAGAAGATGCTTTGAAATTTCTATTTGATTGTGAATACAAGAAGCAACCATGCGGTTTGAACAGCATAGCCGGTAACCTCAATGTCTCAACAGACAGAGTCTCCAAAATTCTTGATGACTTGAGAAAAGACAAATCCATCGATATCGAGGGCCAAATCTGTCGGCTAACCGCGTCAGGCAGAATTTACGCACTTAAGATTATTCGAACACACCGACTTTGGGAAAGATACCTCGCTGACGAGACTGGGGTTCATGAGTTGCGTTGGCATTCCGAAGCAGACCGTATAGAACATCAGTTGAATGACGAGGAATTGGAACGAATATCAAGGAAACTGGGAAACCCAATCTTCGATCCCCACGGCGACCCGATTCCTACAAGGGAAGGTGAAATTCCTGAACATAAAGGACAGATATTGAGCTATTTAACTAAAGGATTTAAGGGAAAGATCACTCATATAGAAGATGAGCCCCACTCCATTTACAAAGAGCTTGTCGCGCTTGGAATTTATCCTGGAATGAACCTCGAGGTGATCCAACAAGAAAAGCAGAATATCCGTATCAGCTTAGAACTTCAGGAGTTTGATTTGAATCAATTGCAGGCTAATGCTATTACCGTTGTGCCATTACCGGAAAACACGGAGGTTGATCGTGATCTTAAAACACTAGCGGAAGTAAAAGAAGGTGAACATGCTGAAGTTGTTGGTATTTCACCTCAATGTCGTGGTTCGCAAAGGAGAAGGCTGCTTGACCTGGGTATAGTACCCGGTACGACGATTAGTGCTGAGTTTCTTGGACCACTTGGAGATCCTATGGCCTACCGAATAATGGGGGCAAGTATCGGTCTGCGTCGCAAACAGGCTGAGCTCATATTTGTTAGAGATATTCATGAGTGATTGCACAAACTGTCCGGTTCATCACAAAGCCAATTTGGTCCAACTCGGGATTAATGTTGACGATTTTAATTATGTCCTGGCTCTGGCCGGAAATCCAAATACTGGAAAGAGCACTATTTTCAACAACCTGACGGGATTGCGGCAGCATACTGGTAATTGGCCTGGAAAAACAGTTGCCCGCGCAGAAGGAGCTTATTCTTACACCGAAGAGAGATACAAAGTAGTCGACCTGCCCGGCACCTATTCTCTTCTGTCTACGAGCACGGATGAAGAAGTTGCCAGAGATTTTATCCTTTTTGGCAGACCGGATGTAACCGTTATTGTTGCAGATGCCACCAGGCTTCAACGAAACTTGAATTTGGCCCTACAAGTATTGGAAATTACAGATCGGGCTGTACTTGCCCTAAATCTAATGGACGAGGCCAAGCGAAATGGAATTGAAATAGACACAAGGGCTCTTTCGAGAGAATTAGGCATTCCGGTTATCCCAATGGTGGCCCGACGAAGGGAAGGGATGACGGAACTGATACAAAAAATCTCAGAGGTAGCCAGTGGGCAGTTTATTTGTAAACCACACCGGTTAAAAAGTCATTCTAAAAAAGTTGAAAATGCCATTAATGCACTTTCACAGAAACTCGCACTACAATTTCCGGATTTACCAAATATAAGATGGGTATCTATGCGGTTATTGGAAGGGGATCAGAGCATAATGGATGCCATTCGGAATGGAAAATTAAAAGATCTGGAGATGACAACTTAGGAGATGCAGGAAGAACCTCAAATATTTGATAGTGAGACGATTGAGTTCGTAGAAAAGCTTCGCTGGGATTTAGGACAGGGTATTCATGACTCCATCATTGAGTCCGTATATCGGGATGCTGAGCAGATTGCTTGTAAGACAGTGGTTATTTCTGGCAAGAAGAGGCCTTTTAGCCTTGATTTGAAGATTGATCAATGGGTGACTAGTCCCATTTTTGGGTTCCCGATCATGTTTTTGCTATTGGCCGGAGTATTCTGGATAACTGTATCAGGTGCGAACTACCCTTCTGGATTATTGGCCAATCTTTTAGTGGAAACATTACATCCCATTTTAAAATCTGCTTCTGCTTCAATTGGACTGCCCTGGTGGCTGGATGGAGTTCTCATAGATGGTGCTTATCTCGCCATGGCCTGGGTTATAGCCGTTATGCTTCCTCCAATGGCCATTTTCTTTCCTCTATTCACCCTCCTTGAAGACTTCGGATACCTCCCCCGCGTTGCGTTCAACATGGACAAGCTATTTCGAAAAGCAGGGGCGCATGGCAAGCAAGCGCTTACACTAAGTATGGGATTTGGCTGTAATGCTGCGGGTGTAGTGGCAGCACGTGTCATCGATAGTCCAAGAGAGCGCCTGATTGCTATAATAACCAACAATTTTTCTCTTTGTAATGGCCGCTGGCCCACTCAAATTTTGATTGCGACCATTTTCATTGGAGGTCTTGTTCCAGCTTCTATTGCTGGTCTTGTTTCAGCAGGGGCAGTTGTGGCTGTAGCGGTTTTGGGGATAGTATTGAGTTTATTGGTTTCATGGGGGTTGAGCAAAACCGTTCTAAGAGGAGAAGCATCCGCATTTAGCCTGGAACTTCCACCATACCGGCCACCGAGAGTGCTACAAACCCTCTACACCTCATTAATTGATCGTACCATTTTCGTGCTTTGGAGAGCAATCATTTTTGCTATTCCAGCTGGAATTGTGATTTGGACAGTAACCAACTTTACAATTTCAGGGATGAGTTTAGCCGATCATTTCATCCATTGGAGTGATCCGTGGGCATTGTTTTTTGGACTGAATGGAGTTATTATTCTGGCGTATATCATTGCGATACCCGCGAATGAAATTGTGATTCCCACCATTCTTATGTTAACCGTAACGAGTTTGGGTATTAGTGGAGTAGGAGCGGGAACGGGAGTCATGTTTGAACTCGATTCTGCTTCAGATACAGAATCAATACTAAGAGGAGGTGGGTGGACGTTGCTTACTGGGGTTAACCTTATGATATTCAGTCTTTTACATAACCCCTGTTCTACAACCATATACACTATTTACAAAGAAACAGGAAGTGCCAAATGGACTGCTGTGGCTACTTTTCTCCCGGTTGGAATGGGCCTGATACTTACTTTTTTTGTTGCCCAGCTGTGGTATATGTTTCTTTAATCTTTTTCGGGTATCCAGCAAAAAAAATAAAAGCTTAGAACTTGTAGTTGGTTCCAAAAAATACTCCCATGTTTTCGAATTCCTGGAAAAAGGTTCTTCCACTATCGGATAGTTCGGTCGTCCCGGATCCGAGGGAGTAAAACATCCCAACTGAAGTTTCAAGATGTTTTGTGATCATTTTGCCACCCAGATAGAGTGTGCCAAAATCAGTATTATCGATGGTAGATCCAGATTCGTCCAGGCTGGGAAAAATAGACAAGCCCCCGTACATGGAGATTTTATCCGATATTAATCGTTCCAATCCAAAGCTCCACCGTATGGTGCTTGGCGAATCAATCTCCAGATCTACTTCTTCGCTTTCAAATTGCTGGTATGAAACCGGGAAGCCGTAGCTCAGATCGGATGCAAACTTCCAGTTATCGCGATGTAAAAATGATACGCCAATTCTGATATCCATTGGAGTGCGGAAGTATACGCTATTCTCCGTAACATTTACCCGCTCAATTGGTGCTCCAACGATAAGGTAGCTCAGGTCTGAAAAAGAGTAATAACTTCCCTTCCCGAAAAGATGAGCGCTGGGCAATTTAACCCTCAAACCAAAATTCCACTTCTCTCCAAGTCGATGTATTCCTAAAATTCCAAGCAAACTGGTAGGAGTAATCTGTTGTCGTTCATATTGAGTAACAGGTTGTGATGACGAATTGACAAAACCTGTTTGAATATTGATGGTCGAGAACAAAGAATAGTACTGACCATAGAGCGTGACTCCAACGGACCATTTATCGTTTATAGGTCGCGCAGCTGAAAGACCGACTAAAAACAGCCGTTCGCTGTAATCCTGACTTAAGAACAACTCTAATTTATCATTATCTATATCGAAGAACCAATCCCGGGAACCGTGAAAGTTAAACTCCATGGGTATCATCACAGATAACGCAAACCGCCACTGTTTAAAGCTTCGAACAAAGATAAGACTAGTGGGGATGGATTGGTAACCAACACCTTCATAGTCAATAGTTTGGCCATCAATATCTACAAAGGGTGCTGCATTGAACCTATATCTCACAAACGCCGAGCCGCTCAGCGAAAAAGAGTTTCCCTTGAGCATAGTAAGCGCCCCAGGATTATAGTATACTGCTCCGCTGGAATTAAGCCCTCCCGTACCCGTATTCCCCATCAATGGTTCTTTGTCTCCCATAGGAATGATGTTGGTGTTGTACGAAACCTGACTCCGAACTTCAGTTGAATGAAAAAGTATAAGAACCGATAGTGCAGAAACAACAGTTCGTACGAACTTGTTGGCGTCAACAATCATAACCAAAGATATATCGGCTATTTACATGTTGAGCAGCTTCTTGAGTTCGATTAACGCAGTATTTAAAGATGATCTTGCTTTTTCGGTCAATCCTTCTTTTAGATTCCATTCGAAACCTTTAACATGCACAACATAAGCCTCCGGCATCCTGCCAAATAAGGAATGACATAGATATAGAATGTAAGCGGGAGAAACAGCGTGCATTGTGAATTCAATTTGTTGATTATCAGGTGATAAGGACTCTATCTTGAAGTCTAATACATCTTCCATTGAAGCATCTATGAAGTATACCAAATCGTATTTTGAAATTAATTCGGCATCTTCGATATTCAACTGATAGTTCTGCTCGAAATCAATACCTGAAGTAGCCGGAGTATTGGATTTGAGCTCTTCAATGGCCAGAATTCCAAGAGCATCATCCTGACGTCCGGGGTTTCCAATACCATAGATCAGAGTGCTCGGCACTAGTCTCTAACTTTACGATCCAGTATGTCTCCATCAGGACCAATAATTTGAATGTCCAGAGGCATCTGTCCCATAGCATGGGTTGCACAGCTCAAGCATGGATCATAAGCGCGTATGCCTACTTCAACGGCATTGGTCATTCCTTCAGAAATAACAGCTCGCCCCGTCATGTACTCTCGTGCAATCATATCCACCGCCTTATTCATGGGTTTGTTATTATGCGTAGTACTCACAATAAGATTAGCCATGGTGATTTGATCCTGTTCATTGACATCATAATGGTGTATGAGCGTACCTCGAGGCGCTTCAATCATTCCAATACCCGTTTCCTGCCGATCTCCTTTTACCACCAACTCACCTTCTGTAATTTCCGGGCTTTCCAGCAGTTCTTTCATCACTTCCGCAGAATGTAGAATTTCAATGAGCCGAGCCCAATGATTGTGCATGGTCATACCATTAGGTTTCCCATTCGTATACGCTTTGAACTCCTCAAACTCTTTTTGCGCAAGGGGGGTAGGAATGAAATCAGCGGTATTCATGCGAGCTAACGGCCCAACCCGATACCATCCTTTTTCTTTTCCCATGTGTTTGAGGAAAGGGAATTTCATATAGCTCCAGGATTTTACTTCCTCCCCAATATATTCCGCATATTCTTGATAATCAATGTCATGCAAAATCTTTTCTCCATTTTCATCCACTGCTCTCAGCACACCATGATAAAGATCGAGAGCTCCATCTTTACGAACCAGACTCATAGATGAGCTTGGATAGCTCGCGAAGTTGTCGATGAGGTCTCTATTCTTTTTATGGTAATCCTTAAAAAAGTTGAGTGCGCCTAAGGACCATTCAATCATTTTAGAAATGTTCTGTGGTTCGGGCCCATTCATGAAATGCTCTACGGTTTCAGGGGTTAAGCGTTTGTTTATTCCTCCAGGAATAGCTCCAGTGCCGTGGACTTTTTTCCCGGCAGTAGCCTGGATGATTTCCTGCCCATATTTACGCATATTGATACCCTGGATGGCTAAATCCCGATGTTCCATGGCTACACCGATAATGTTTCGGATGTTCGGGTCTGCTTCAATACCGAATAAAAGATCTGGGGAAGCAAGATGGAAGAAATGAAGGGAGTGTGATTGGAACATTTGGCCATAGTGCATTAATCGGCGCATTTTTTCAGCCGTTGGCGTAAGCCCTTCCCCGGTGCCCGCGCCGACTATCACGTCCATTGCTTTGGCGGCGGCCAGGTGATGAGAAACCGGGCAAATCCCACAAAGGCGTTGAACCAGAACCGGAGCTTCCCAAAATGGTCGCCCCTGTACAAAGCGCTCAAATCCCCTGAATTCGACAATATGCAACCTGCTTTGAACTACCTCATTGAGCGCGTTCATATGGATGGTTACTTTGCCATGACCTTCAACCCTGGTGACGGGTTCTATCGTAATTTTTTTCATAGTCTTAATCGTATTTGATAAGTGCGTAGGGTATTTCCTTTTCTTCACCAGTAATGAGGGCAACCAGTGCTTCCCAGATTAAATCGGCCGATGGGGGACAACCGGGAAGGAAATAGTCCATTTTAACTACTTCATGACAGGGATATACTTTATTCAGGATAATTGGTAGTTCTTCATCATTTGGCAGAATTCTGTGCTCGTTCACGGTAGTGGGGCCATCCAGATAGGCTTCTGCCAGACATTCACTTACCGTGATGTCGTTTCGAAGTGCGGGTAATCCCCCCATAATGGCGCATTCCCCAAGTGAGATAAGTGTTTTGCATTTTTTGCGGAACTCTTTAAGCACCTCCACATTTTCTGTATTGCAACATCCACCTTCAATCAGACCAATGTCTACATCTTTGGTGAACTTCTTAATATCATCAATAGGAGACTTGTTGAATTCGACAAGGTCAATCAGTTCGACAAGACGTTCATCAATGTCTAATAAAGACATGTGACAGCCGAAACAGCCGGCCAGTGATGCAGTTGCTACAACGGGTTTATTCATGGTTTTTCATTTGACCGTTTTGCTCAATATCAGCTCCAATTCTTTCAAGGTCGTATTTGCGCTGACCTATGGGAGTTTCAAACCCTTTCTCGCGTACCAGAATGGACCCCACCGGGCACACTTCCATAGCCGCTTCTGCCAATTCATCAGTGAGCTCTTTTCCGAGTTTTCGGTCTAACCGAACTCTGAGTTTATGTCCGCGATCGATGAAGGCAAAAAAACTACGCCCGTGTTCGTCCTTTATGGCCCGAACACATCTTTTGCAAATAATACATCGGTTGTGATCTTGTATGATCTTGTCATTAGTCGCATCAATTTCCCTTTCGTTAAACTGATATGGGAATTGAGGTGCCATGATTTGATAGCGATAGGCCAGAGCCTGCAATCTGCAATTGCCGCTTTTTTCACACGACGGACAAAAATGATTTCCCTCGGTAAACATGATCTCCAAAACCGATTTTCGCCATTCTGTTATTTGCGTTGTGCTATTATCAATTTCCATCCCTTCACCAACAGGGGTACTGCAAGCCGTAAGCGGTCGTCCGTTCACCATCACGGTGCAAATTCTACATGATGTAGACGATTCTGTTTCTGGAAGATGGCACAAGGTGGGAATGTATACGCCATTCTCCTGAGCAGCCTCCAGAATGGTCTTGTCCTCAGTAGTAAAGTACTCTTTCTTATCTATGTAAATACTAATTCTATCTGCCATATCTATTTAGATTACCGGTTCGCGATTGGTGTATTCAGCTGCCTCTTTACTGGCTTCAAGAAGATCGACATCAGAAATGAAATCAGTGTGTTTGCGTAGTTTCCTTTCATAGTGCGACCGGAAGTTTTTAAGGCTTGACAATATGGGGTGGGCCGCAGTATGGCCTAATCCGCAACGGTTTATTTTCATCATTGCCCCCCACCTTTCCATATCGGCCAGATCTTGAGACGTGCCCTTGCCACTCAGTATTTTGTCGAGTTTTTCCTTGAGTAGCTTGGGGATATTTCGGCATGGAACACAGGAACCGCACGATTCATTTATAAAGAATTCCATAAAGTTAACCACCACATCCTCTATTACATTTCTTCTTCGATCGAAAATCATTATGGAACCTCCTGTAGCAAGGTCTGAGTAACACAATATCCGGTCAAATTGATGTTTGTTAACCAATTCACCGGATGGACCGCCCATTTGCACGGCTCTGGTTTCTTTGGCTCCTACCATTTCGAGAACATCACGCATTGTAAATCCCCATTCCAATTCGTAAATACCTGGATATCTGCAATCGCCGCTAACGCTCACAAGTTTAGTTCCTTTAGATTCGTCAGTGCCGAGAGAGTTATACCAATCGCCACCGAACTGCACTATTTTGACGGCTGCACAAAATGTTTCCACATTATTGACTACCGTCGGATAACCCAAGTATCCTTTCTCTACCGGGAAAGGAGGTCGGGAGCGGGGTTCGCCGCGTTTTCCTTCGGTTGATTCTATTAAGGCGGATTCTTCGCCGCATACATAGGATCCGGCACCGAGCTGGATACGCATATCAAAACTGAATCCCTTTATTCCAGCGGGGTTTTTGCCCAGAAAACCTTCCTCTCGAAGGGTCTGAATTATGTACTCAAGGTAGTTTTTCATGTATTTGTACTCATATCTGAGATACAACACCCCTTCTTGAGCTCCAATGGCATATCCGGCGATAATCATACCTTCAATGATGTCTTCAGGTTTCTCAGTTAGTAGCACTCTATCCTTGAATGTTCCGGGTTCTCCCTCATCTGCATTGCAGAAGACATATTTCTTTTTGCCTTCTGCCATGCGGCAGAACTGCCATTTTAGTCCGGTAGGAAAACCGGCCCCGCCACGTCCTCTGAGCTCAGCGAGCTTTACCTGTTCTAGTACTTGCTCTGGAGACATTTGGCTTACCTGGTTCTTGAGTACCTGCATTTTCTCAGAAGGTCGAAGTAGCGGTCCTACTCTGCGGATGTTATTTCGAACAATAGATTTCATTTCGGGATGAGCATTGCGACCATCACCATAAACCGTGGTATACATATCTTCCAGGGGAAGGCCTTTTTTCATATTATGCAGAAGTTCTTTTGCTCTGAAGGCGGTTAGGTTAGTAAATATTCTGCCGTTGATGAGAGCTGCAGGTTCCTGATCGCTCATACCGATGCACGGTGTCTCATAAAGACCTATAAGTCCATCAGGGCTCACGCCGTTTTTTACACAACCCCCTTCCTCAATAAATACTTTTTCTATTTCCTCTCTACCTTTTAGATTGGATATAGCGCTGTTATTCAGGTATATCGTGTATTTTCCCCTAGAGCTGCACGCAAAGAAGTGGTAAAAAGAAATGGTTTGCCGCAGGTCTATTTCTGAAATCTTGAGGTTTTCAGATAGTATCCTGATGTCCTCCTCTGTTGTGAAACCCTGATGATCATGAATTTCATGGAGAATATCCATTAAAGAGTGCCGGTCGAAGTGATTTTTCTCGCAAATTATTTTGAGTTCATGTTGTGTCATTAGCTGTTGCAATTAGGTATAAGCGTGTGATATTTATCACAAATGTAAAAGGGTGTATATCAGGAAAAAACAAGGTAAATCAGGCTCAAAACTGACAATTGATTGCTCGTCAGAGCCTGATTAAAAACATTAAGATTATTAGAAATAGCCGTATTCGTTGTACAGTTTTCGAAGTCCGTCAGAGACGTTTTTAAAATTGAGATAATGTTGTTTACACCCTTTGCGTGAGCAGATAAAAAGGCGTCCTCCTTTTTCCATTGAAAATGGTATCATGGGTGCTTCACATTCTTCGCATAAATGGTTGCTCATGAGTTCTTCGTGGCAATGAGGGCAGAAAAAACTCGGAATGGTTTGGTCTTTAATCTCGACGGTCGATTCATGCTCGTAACAGCCGTAATAGGAGCACAGCCTCAGCTTGTGCATTTGTCCATTATCCGCCTTGAATTCGAGAAGAATACTCGATTTTCCTTTTATTTGATGATAAGGGTCCATGAGTGAAGCCTTACACTTTGGGCATTTAACCTTTAGATTAAAATATTTTTCCATCGTACGAGATCTGCTGGTCGAAAATTTTTCAGACAGAAAGTTACGGCTTATTTGAACCCTAAATACTGATTCAGACGCATGTAGAATTCTGTATGTGAGTCATGGTGTTTTTGTCCCAAAGTTGATGAAGAGCTGTTACCTTTGGCCCATGAATTTTTTAATCAGAATTATAATCTCATCGCTGGCGGTAATGGTATCTGCTTTGGTATTACCTGGAGTGCATGTAGAAGATTACATCACAGGAATCCTGATCGCCGTAGTATTGGCTCTTTTTAATGTAAGTCTGAAACCGTTGATGATCATTGTTACCATTCCTGTAACCATATTTACATTTGGTCTTTTCCTTTTGGTAATCAATGCTTTAATGATCATTCTTGCAGCTAAATTGGTACCCGGATTTGAGGTTGATGGGTTTTGGTGGGCTTTGCTTTTCAGCATTCTTTTATCCTTGATTTCGAGCCTGTTTATGAGAGTTGACAACCGTGATCAGCGTCAGTCCAATAAGTGGTGAGCTATTCAATAAATCTTAGTATATCACTTTCCCAAATAGTAGCATTTGTAAGAAAATGAGGTTCATAGACCTCAAACTGATCATAAGTTACCAGCTTTTTAGGCCCGTTTAGATTATCGTAAATACTGATTACATCTTTCAATTCTACTTTTGGCTCATGAAGCACATGCAGGACTAGGGTAGGGGTAGAAATTTCTTTAGCATATTTCACGTAGTTTAACTCAAAAGCATCAAAACCGTTTTGATATCCCATCCAAAAGGTCATGATATCTGCGAAAGGATATCTGGGAAGGTTTATCAATTTGTAATAACTCTCAGTAGATCTTGCTAATGAAGCCGACGGGCTGGTTAGGATTAATGTCTTGACATCAAGATTGTTTTCGTAAAGTGATTTTAAGCAGGCACCAGCTCCCATACTAATGCCATGCATAATGATTTCATCTTCTGGAAAATGCTGATGAGCCCAATCAAATATTGTTTTTACATCATTGGCCTCATAGTAGCCGAGTGAAGTAGAATTGCCATCGGAACCCCCTGTTCCTCTGAAGTCTACCATTACAGCATTATAGCCGTTCTTGTAATACATTTCTCCCAGGTCAACCAGGGTTGATTTAGTAAATGGGTATCCCGGAAAAATCAGAACTGTTCCTTTAGAAACCAGGGGTTCAAGAGACCAGATTTCCAGCTTCATCTCTCCTTTAACCTTGTACGTTTTTAACCCGTTGAGATTTACGTTGCTGTTTTCAGGTCTTGGATTTGGAACTCCTGAGATTAGAATTTCGAACAGCCCTAAAGCATTAATATCGTGAATATTGGGGCGGGGTTCGGCATCTGATTTCTGATAGTGTGTTAATCTGTATGCATGAAAGTAGAGGGCAACAACAGTGATTACCCAATAACTAACAAACACAATGGCCACTATTTTCAACCACTTTCTGATGCTCATATCGCTTTACTTGTTGCAAAACTAAGACCTTTCGAACATGCTAATACCGGTCTATCTCATGAAGAGAAGTGATGAATTAGCCCCCATATTTATTCGCATAGGTAGCTGTATCTATAACATTAAGCCATCGTACTTCGCCTTCTTGCTGCCATGAGGTTAAGTCAATCCAGGGTGTTTTTTCACCATTGAATTTTTTGAAGGCATCGAGATGAAATCCGTGGATATTACCAATCCAAAAAGAAGTCAACCAGTTGTTAATCAGATTATTACCGGCCGACAGTTTCTTTACTACTTCCCTGACTGAATACTGAGGACTTTCAATAATTATATGGGCCGGTTGAAGATCAAATTCTGCAACGGCCCGGAAAATGGATAGCGAACTTATGCCTCTTCCTACAAGATATATCTTCTGTCCGGGATATTGGTAGGCGCACCATTCCATAGCCATTTCAACCTCCTCAGCTTCAGCATATCCGAGCGTGGTTTCATCTCCTTCCGATCTGCCAAACCCTCTAAAAAATATAACAACAGCAGTATAGCCCTCTCTGTAGGTTTCGATAGCTCTTGAAATCAATACGTCTTCTTCGATGGTATAGTCATGAAAGAACAGGAATACCCCATCTGAAGGCTCCATATCTAGTTTCCATGATTCTATGAATTTGCCACCATGTAAAGTGTCAACTTCAAAAAAATCAATATCGGGCAGATGGTGCTGATGTCGGGCTATTTTCTTTCCAAATAGCGTTTTGCCGGAGTCTTCCGTTTCATCGGGCGAATAAAAGTGGGTAAGTCGCCAGGCCGCCGTAAAGGCTGCTATATTGATTAGCACAGTCATTAAAACCGCGACTGTAAAAACAATCCTGATGACGCGTGATTTAATGATCAATTTGCCTATCGGTATTTCGGCAATTCACCGGGTAAATAGGGAGCTCCTTGATCATTCAATTCTTTTTCAATCGGCACGAGTTGTTCGTCCAGTGTTTTTATTTCAGATTTTGCCTGAGCCAGGCCTTTTTTAGCATCTTCAAGATTATTTCTTTGAACCTGGGTTGGTTTACTTTGGTTGGACCAACTGCTCCATGCGGCACTGCCCAGTCTGGACATTATCCCGGGAGCAACTTCAAACTGTAAATTCTCCATGATTCTGTCGCCATATAGATTAACTTCAATACGATTAAGAGTTTTTTCGATAGCTCTTAAATCTGTCAGTAAATCTGTATTGGTATTGGTGATACTGCGGGAGTTTGCCTTTGCTCGTTTCACCCTTTTCTGTATGTCTTTGAAAAACTGATCAACACCGTAGGCCTCGCGGCGTGCAGAATTCAGTGAGTTTTGGAAAGCGAAAGCTTCCTCAGGATTCTCTACAATGGTGTTCATATTCAAACGCTCAAGTTCAATTTCATGGTTTTCAGTGAGTAATCTGGGTAAACCGTCTTCGCTGAGATAAACGGAAACAGTGTATTTACCGGGTAAAGCCAGCTGAGCCTCTCTAGGAACAGTGAAAGGAGCTTTCTTCAGGTCTAACTCATTCGGCCCTGAAACCTTACCATTCCAATTGTATTTTCCTATTCCTTTCTGAACTTTGGAAGTACCGCGATGCACTTCATTTCCGGTTATATCCGAAATGACAAAGAGCAAATATGGCTTTTCTTCCAGCTTTTCGGCATAGATTTCTTCTTTTGTTGGATAGCTCACATTTTTACCCTCTTTTATTGCTTCTTTTTCGGCCTTTCTTCGAGTAGAGCTCTTAGTATGAGGCTTTTCTTTTAGGTAATAATAAAGGGTAACTCCCATCTCAGGATTTGGAGATTTGAAAAAGTTTGCACCCTGAAATCCTGAACCGGAATAGCCGTATTTGCTATCAGGAATGTATGCCAGCCCAGGACGTGAGGTGAACATTTTAAAATCGGCTTCAAAAGTTCCCTCATCGATTTGGCGAAGTGCAGAATAGTCATCCAGGACATAGAATCCTCTTCCAAACGTACCCAGGATTAAGTCATCCACATCCCTTTGAATATCCACATCTCTTACTGCAATGGTAGGCACACCGTTTTTTAATTGAGTCCAGTTCTTGCCACCATCAACGGTTAGGAAAACACCAAACTCTGTTCCTACGAATAGCAAATCCGGATTCACGTGGTCCTCGGCTATGGAATAAACGGATCCTCTTTGTGGTAATTCACCTCCAATGAAAGTCCAGCTGTAGCCCTTATTCTCGCTTTTGTAGAGGTATGGTTTGAAGTCACCGTTTTTATGATTGTTGAAAGCAGCGTAAATAACATTTTCATCGTGAAGCGATGTTTTAATATCGTTGACATAGGTGCGTTCAGGAACCGCATTGGGAAGAGGGATTGTTTTCCATGATCCGCCGCCATCTTCCGAGCGGTGAATCAAACCATCGTCCGTTCCAGCATAGAGCAAACCTTCTTTAATTGGTGATTCCGAAAATGAAACAATGTTTCCGTAAATGCTGGTCGACCGATCGTACATCACTGCATCTATACTTTGCACCTTGCCCATCACACGGAGCGTATGACGGTCTGTTTGCCGGCTAAGGTCGTCACTTATTACCGTCCACGAATTTCCTCTGTCATCGCTTCTAAAAACCTTATTCGCAGCAAAATAGAGTCGTTTGTGGTCGTGTGGACTGATAAGCAAAGGGGCATCCCAATTCCATCGGTAGGGGTCTTCTCCAAGTCTGGGCATGGGTTTAATTGGAGTCGATTCACCCGACTTCTTATCGTACCTTACTAACCATCCATATTGAGCCTGAGCATAGACAATGTCCGGATCAACGGGGTCTATTTGTGATTCGAAACCGTCTCCCTCATTCGTTACGAACCAGTCATAGTTGTCAATTCCAGAGAGCTTTCTGGTGCGCGATGGACCTCCTAAACTGAAATTATCCTGTGTTCCGCCGTAGATGTAATAGAAAGGCTTTCGATTATCTACCGTTACACGATAAAACTGCGTTATCGGGATATTAGGATAGAACTTCCATGTTTTAGCGTCATCATAAGTTTCATAGAGGCCGCCATCGCACCCCATGAGGTAGTGATTTGTATTTTTCTTGTCAATCCAGAGTGCATGATTATCCACATGTTTTTCCGCTTCTGGTAATCTTTTAATATCCTTCCCACCATTGACACTAAAATGAGCGTGGGTATCCATGAAGAAAACCTTTTGTGCATTGGAGGGGTCTACAAAAACTTCCTGGTAATAGTTTCCGCTAGTGACATAATCATTGACCTTTGTCCAACTCTCTCCTTTGTCATTAGATACATAAACACCGCTATGGTCCTGTTCGGCCTCAATTATGGCATAGAGAACTGATGGATCAGAAGGTGCAATAGCCATTCCTATGCGCCCCATGTTTACAGATGGAAGACCATTTTTTAACTCTCGAAAGGATTTACCACCGTCCGTGGATTTGTACATACCACTACCTGAACCCCCACCTACATAAGTCCAAACATGGCGCATTCGCTGATGCGCTGTAGCATAAACAATTCTATCATCTTCAGGATCAATATGTACTTCATTTACTCCGGTGAATTCATCAATATCAAGAACTTTTTCCCATTTCATGCCTCCATCCGTAGTTTTATAGAGTCCCCGGTCACCACCTGAACTCCAAAGTGGGCCGTATGCGGCTACGTAAATCTCATCGCTGTTCTTCGGATTAATAGTAATCATACCTATGTGTTCGGAGTTTTTCAAACCCATGAAGTCCCACGATTTTCCACCATCGCGACTGCGATAAATACCCGACCCATAGCCTACAGATCTTTGATTGTTATTCTCGCCGGTGCCAACCCACACCAAGTTCGAATTATGGGGGTCGATGCTCACACAACCAATGGAATAGGAAGAAGCGGTGTCAAACACAGGAGTGAAAGTAACTCCATGGTTAACTGTTTTCCATACCCCGCCTGAAGCGGCGGCTACATAGAATTCGTCGGGATTGCTTTCGTTGACCGCCAGGTCTATTATTCTGCCCGAAGTAAGTGCGGGTCCTACTGCTCGAAACTTAAAGTTGCTCAACTGATTTTCTTCGATTTTGAGTTGACTAAATGTCACCTGTGTAAGGAAGAATGCAATGAAGCTTAAAAAGTATAATTTTCTCATAATGAATTAATTAACATTGAATTTAATGAGGTTTCCTGGCTTGATATCCCATTGGTCGCAGTAACCCGCATTGACTTCCACCACATATTGGGCTTTACCTTCTGATGGGATCGATTCCTCAGAATAAGGCTTCGTATACTTTCGGATAGAATCAATTTCACCATTGGCTTTAACATAGATAATATCCAATGAAATAATAGTATTTCTCATGTAAAAGGATTGCATTTTTTCCCGTTCAAAAATGAATAACATCCCTTTGTTTGCATCCATGGTGCGGCGATCCATAAGGCCCCTTGCTCTTTGATAATCATCATCAGCCACTTCTATCTGGACATGAGATATGGTATCATCTTCAGATCTAAGGAACCACAAGTCGCCTTCATAGGTAAAGGGCACATCAGCACTGCTACCCGAAGCTGGTTTGGCACTTCCTGACTTTGACTTTTTTGTGTCAGGTGCAAAAAGATCATCTGACCATTGAAAGACGAGAACCAACAGAATGAGCAATATGGCTATAATCCCCAGTATTTGTTTTCTTTTCATGGATTTTTCTTATTCTGAAGTTTGTGGATAGATATTGTCTTGAGTATAGATATCGGGAAGTTGATGTTCAGGGTCAATTTCTATTTTGACTATATCCTTGGTCCTTATTGGGATCTCAGTAGAATAATTACTTTGAGTCCATGGCCAAATGCTGAGGAGCTCAGTTTGGTCTTCCAGATTTTTAACCCCATAGGTCATTTCTATAGGTATGTGATATCTCATTTTCTCTCCAGATTTTAGAGTGACCTCCAGATTGATAGGCATTGGAAATTGCCCTTTTTTTAAGAGTTCTATCAAGGTTGACTTGCCGTCTTTTTGAACCGCGGAGATGGAATAATCAATATGATGTGTGGTATTCAACCAACGATGTTGAAACCAATCTAACTTGAGTCCACTATGTTCTTCCATTATTTTAAAAAAGTCGTTGGGTTCGGGATGCTTGAACTGCCACTTGTAGTAATAGTCCTTTATTCCAGAATAAAATGCGAAGTCCCCTATGATGTATCGGAGCATATTCATCGTAATTCCGCCTTTGACATAGGCATTGCCCCAGTACGCCAGATTGGTTTCGAGGAAATCTGAAGGGGTTGACATTGGCTCTTCTGCACCCGATTGTGTATACCTTCGATAATTTTCATAGTCGAATTCCATGAAAAACCGGTTTGGATTCGGATACAACGAGTCCATTATAAACTCTTCAGCATAGGTAGCCATTCCTTCATCCATCCACGCATGAAGAAATTCATTATTGGCCAGAACTCCATAGTACCAGCTGTGCATGCCTTCGTGGGTAATCAGACCCACTTTTCCTTTTTTACTTCCATGTCCTAGGATGAAAGTAGACATGGGATATTCCATTCCTCCATCACCTCCCTGAACTACGGAATACCTTGAATATGGATATCTTCCAAAAACCTGATTTGCAATTTTGAAAATCTTTACCACTTCTGGTTGCACCTCTTTCCACTGTTCAGCAAGGGTGTCGGTTTGGTAGTAAAAATGAATCATAAACTCGTCATCCACCTCAATACTATCGTGCTGATAGTCCGGATCGGCACACCAGGCAAAATCGTGCACCATTTTGGCTTCGAAAACCCATTTATCTTTTTGCCCGGGCATCTTTATTCTGGCCTTGGGTATTCCGGTTCCGCCAATGATATATTTACGATCGAGAGTGATGGAGACATCATAATCCGCCCAGACCCCATAGAATTCCCGAGCTACATATGGTATAGGATGCCAGCCTCTTCGGTCATATTCGGCCAGTTTCGGGTACCATTGTGCCATGGTGTAATCAATCCCTTCTTTATTGTTCCTACCTGAGCGTCGAATTTGTACTGGGACCTGCTCGGTAAATTCAATATGAAACAATATGCTACTCTTCGGGCTTAACGGCTTGTTAAAGAACACCTTCATCACAGTTTCCGTAATTTCAAAATCTACAGGTTCATTATCTATTGAAATTGCATCTATTCGGCAATAACCTATTTCATCAGGATTTAGATTGGCTATTCTTTCATAGATCCGTTTATCCGGATCGGGAATATGGCAACTGCGTTGGTCCATCATGCTGCCGGGCTGGAAAGCATTAAAATAGAGATGGAAAAAGGCATGAGTCAATGTATCAGGCGAGTTGTTTTTGTAGGAAATATCCATAGCTCCAGTAAGGAGATGTTTCTCGGAATCCAGATTTACGTCAATGAAGTAGTATGCGTGTTGTTGCCAGTAATCCTGAGAATGCCCGGTCAGGAAAACTCCAAAAAACAACAAGGAAATAATGGATAATCTCATGACTTGCTTTTATGGGTATTTTTCGGAACCGGATCAAAGCCATGCCCCCCCCACGGATGACAACTTGATATTCTCTTGATTCCCATTATTCCCCCCTTGATTGGTCCCCACTCTTTTATAGCTTCAACGGTGTACTCAGAGCACGTAGGAGTATATCTGCAATTCACTCCTAACCACGGCGAAATGATCCATTGATAAAGCCTGATGGGGACGATGAGTATATAACCGATTAATTTACTCATTGAAAATCTTTGTACAACAGACTGGGCTGGATGCCCTGATTATCCTGATATTTTCCAGAGGAATATAAATTGTAACTGCCTTCTATGGTGTGATAGAAAATCTGACAGATTTCGACTCCGGGATAAATACGGATTGGCTGAACACAAAAAATCTCTAACGTCCAAAACCCCTTGAAGCCCACATCGCCAAACCCTGCCGTAACATGGATAAAAAGTCCAAGCCTCCCTATACTCGACCGGCCCTCCAGCATGGGGACATATTTGTGTGTGGCAGTATGTTCCAATGTCCTTCCCAAGTATAACTTATTGGGTTCGAGAAGAAGCCCTTCTTCTGGAATAATAATTCGGGTTGTAGGGTTGGCATTTTTCATATCCAAAACAGTATTGTCGTAGGTAAGTAGTTCATTGTGCAACCTGAGGTTGTAGCTGTTTGGATTCAGCTGACTTTGGTCAAAGGGCTGAATATCAATACCTTGTCCAAGTTGAGCTTGAATTTCTTTTCCTGATAATATCATTTTGGAAGTCGTTTATTCGGCAAGACGCAAATCTATGAAAATGGGCAAATGATCGCTGAATCCACCGTGGTAAGAAGGACCAAGATAGGTGCGGTTCGGCTGTACGTTTTGGTACTTTTCGTTTATCTCAAGAAGGAAATCTTCTCGAAATACATAGGCCCCCGGAACAGCATTCAGCCCGTTAGCTCCATTCCGTAGGCTCCGACTTACAATCACCTGATCGAGATAGGCCCATTCTCCTCTGTACTGATGTGTTCCCTCATTCTTAGGAAGGAGACTCATTAGATTTATCAATTCGGTAGTGTCTTTTTTCAGGAGGATATCCTGCACGCTCCGATCTTCAGGGTGGTCATTGAGATCTCCCATGATGATGATGTTGGCATTAGAATCGGCATTAAACAAACTATCAATCACCGCTCGAAGCGTCCTGGCGGCTTGAATTCGTTTTGGCTCAGATCTCGATTTTCCACCATACCGGGAGGGCCAGTGATTGTAAAATACATGCAGCGAACGACCTTCAATACTAAAATTCAAATGAAGAATGTCTCTCGTAGGACGCTCTAATGCGGGCATCTTTACCTCAATGAATTGAGTTTGCAGGAGTTCGACGGAGGTGGAATCATATATCGAGGCCACGTCAATACCCCGAAGATCACCTGAGTTTTTATGCACTATACTGTACGATGTTGATGCTAATCCGGTTTTTGTGGTTAGGTCGGATAGCACCAGTCGATTCTCTACCTCAGCAAAGCCAATGATTTGAACGCCATTCCATCCTCCAACAGCTTGAATGGTCTTGGAGATTTTTTTGAGCTTATCCTCATAGCGATACCTATTCCATTGCTTTTCTCCCTGAGGTGTAAATTCATCGTCTTGAGTTAAGGTATCATTATGAATGTCGAATAGATTTTCAACGTTCCAAAAGGCAATTCGATAGGTTTTATTATCCCTTACAATCTTGTCCTGGCCTTCACAGGAAGAAGTTAGCAGAAGTGCTAAATACAGCAATAGAAGTCGATTCATTCAGGCAGGTATTCATATGCGCCAGCATCTGGGTTATTGTCCCGTGTGTCACCTTTTAGGTCGACCGTAAGCGTATCCATCAGGATTAATGAGCCTACATCAATCGCGGCCGAGGAGTCATTTAAAAGAAAATCTTCATTAAAAGGATCAGCAAAAACTGCATCGGATACACCGAGTGGTCTTTCAGGATTAACAGCAGTCATGCGATACCGGTCAGCGTTGGAGACATCTAGTTCTGTTTTAATGACACAATGATCAAACCTCCAATAGATGGAGCCAAGATCGGATGAATCAACAAAGATTTCTTCTTCCAGATTGCCATATGCAATGCAATTGTCGAAATTTATGTCCAGATTACCTGAAACCTGTTGCAATTCATCCCCGGCAGGAATGTTGAAATAATTAGTCATCAGAAGCAGCTCATCTCCACGTCGGTCAAGGTTCCAGTAGTTGGCCATTGTCGTTTGTCGAAAACGATGAAATCCAGCACCCTGCAAAGCTACCATGTTACTCTTCGAATTGTATATTAAAGTATTGTCGCACAATATGTTATGGTTTCTGGATAAGATACCTACCGACTGATTGTTTTGAATAATGGTATTGTACAGATATACTGCATTGGGTGCTTGCTCAAATCCTCCATCAAGGTAAAAATCCTCGGCTTGTATACCTATGGTTCCATTCTTAATAATGACATTGCTAAAAATATGATTTTGAGGCCCATCGTTTACCAGAATCCTGTCCCACTGGCCCGGAATATCATCGTAGAATGTTTCAAGCCTGGTACCTTGAAAAACTACTTCTTCTCCCGGGGTTCCTTGAACCCGTAGTGTGGATCCTCTGTATGCCCAAAGACCCGCAGATTGAAATAAGTGGACCTGTGTACCGGGGGTGATGTTCAGAGTAATGGCCGAATCAATGACCAGGTATCCGAAAATGACATGAGGTTTATCACTTGGCAAATCTGTGACGGAGGACACCGGATAATAATCGTAATCGCTCAGAAATGACAAAGGCGGAAGACCTGATTGATAAATATTTGGACGATAGTAGTAGGCGTTCTGACCCCAGGCTTCTAATACCACTTCCTGCTCATTGCCATTGGTTAAAAAATTGAGATTTTCAAGGAGCACGAAGGGAGAGTTCTCGTCATTCGGGTCAACAGTAACTTCAATAAAAATAAAGATGCTGTCGTTTCCAAGAATTTCGATGTCCTTAAAAGGCCCTTCTGCTATACCATCTACGTTTATTCTAAACTGAGAATCAGAGTTGTCCAGCCATATTTCTGATATTCGAATAGCGTTTTCATTCCGGTTATATACACGCAGAATTTGAGTGGTTGACCCAAGCGTGGTGAAAACCGTATCAAAAGTGATGGAATCAGATGAAAACTCCAGTTGAGCGCTGGGGTCTGTTGTAATTACTTCTTTCTTGCAATTGGCAAGAAATACAAATGCCAAAAGCAGGAGTAAAAGAGCCTTAAAGGACATGGGACAAAGGTATGTGACTCAATGAAGTAGAGAACATGTTTTTATGAGTACTTCCAAACGAGAATGAAAGATTATTAGTATATTTGCCGCCCAATAAAAATGACATGAAAAAAGAACTTCATCCAGATAACTATAGATTGGTCGTATTCAAGGATATGTCTAATGAGTTCATGTTTTTAGGAAAATCTACAGCGCCTTCAGGTGAGAAGGTGTCTTGGGAGGATGGAAATGAGTATCCCTTAATTAAGTTGGAGATTTCCAGTGAATCTCATCCATTTTACACTGGAAAAATGCAGTTCGTCGATACAGCAGGACGAATTGACAAGTTCAAGAACAAATACGCAAAGTTTCAGAAGAAAGCGAAGTAAGCTTTTTCAAAATATCAGGTTACAAACCCTTCGGAAATAATTTCGAGGGGTTTTTTTATTTCCAGCAACGGTTAAAATACCTTCGTTAAACTAATGAAGTATAGCTGTGCATTTGGATTGATCATGCTTTTTCTGATTTCCTGTAATTCCAGTGAGGAACAGTGGCAGAATATAATCGCAGAAAATCCCAACGACTACACCGGAATAACAACCTGTCTAACATGCCATTCCGAAGAGCACTCCTTTTGGCGTGGCTCGCATCATGACTGGGCTATGAAGATGGCCAATGATTCTACCGTGATTGGTAATTTTGATAATGCAGAGTACTTTGAAGATGGTGTATTCTATCTCTTTTACAGGAAAAACTCTGACTTCAGGGTAAAAGTAAAAGAGGCACATACTGATACTACCGACCACTTAATATCCTTTGCTTTCGGAATACATCCTTTGCAGCAGTATCTCATTGAGTTTCCTAAAGGTCAGTTTCAAACCCTGCGAGCGTCGTGGGATGTGTTTGAAAAAAAGTGGTTTCATCAATATGCCGATACCGTGATACCCGAAGATGACTGGTTACATTGGAGCAATGGAGGTCAGAGATGGAATACGATGTGTGCGGAATGTCATTCGACAGACTTGCATAGAAATTATAATCCTTCGGAGGGGTCCTTTAATAGCACCTACGAGGCCATCAACGTTTCTTGCGAATCATGCCATGGTCCGGGTAGACATCATGTATTGTGGGCTGAAAATTACAAGAATGAGGATAGCACATATGTATTAAATACCGGGAGAACACAGAATGCCCAGGTCAATATGTGCGCCGGATGCCATGCAAGAAGGGTGAAATTAACTGAAGTGATGAACTCCTACACTCCTTTTGACAATCAGTTCAGGTTACAAACTTTAAATACAGCCTTCTACTTCGCCGACGGCCAGATCAAAGAAGAAGATTATGTTTTTGGCTCTTTTGTTCAAAGCAAGATGTTTCATGAGGACGTTAAGTGTACCGATTGTCATAATGCACATTCCGGAGCACTGACCATAGAAGGTAATGGGCTGTGTTTGCAGTGTCACGAGCCCGTTTACAATTCTAAAGATCATCATTTTCATGAAGAAAATACAGCAGCAGCATTATGTGTTTCGTGTCATATGACAGGGAGAAATTACATGGGTAATGACTTTAGAAGAGATCATAGTTTTAGGGTCCCCAGACCGGATCAGAGTGCGAAGTATGGCACCCCAAATGCATGCATAGAATGCCATACTACACAAGAAGACCAGTGGGCGGCGGATGCTGTTGAGGATTGGTACGGTAAAGATCGACAGGACCACTTTTCCGACTACCTGATCCGCTATGCACATGATGTAATAACTCCTAAAATGAAGTCTGAAATGCTTTCATTTGTTGGGGATACGTCATACCCCGGAATTGCGCGAGCAACTGCCCTGGAATATTTACCTGCAGATGGTGGACGCGAAGAGTATCAAACTCTCGTACGAACAAGTTCAGATAAAAACTCCCTGGTACGTGCACATACATATATAAAGCTATCGCAATATACAGATAATCAGAGGGTTGCTCTGGCCTTAAAAGGAGTGGAGGATGAAGTAAGGATGGTGCGTGTGGCGGCGGCAAATTTGTTAGTTGGAGTACCTGAATTGGAACTCGCTGGTGCGAACAAAGAAATGCTCAAACTATCAAGAAAAGAGCACTACGAAATGCTCGTTGCAAACCTTGATTTCCCATCTGGAAGGCTACAGTTTGGTGATTATTTTACACGTAAAGGTCAATTTGCTTTGGCCATAGAACAATACAAATGGGGAATTATGGAGGACAAACGGTTGATTCCAGCCTATTCAAATCTGGCAACTGCTTACAATAATTTATCACAGAATGATTCGGCCCTGGTAGTATTGAACCGATGGATTGACCTTGAGCCGTCATCCAGAGGCTATTACCTCAGAGCACTTTTGCTATTTGAGATGGAAAGAAAAGCAGATGCGATCGACGACCTCAACCGATCCATTAAATACGACCCTAAGAACGTGAGAGCATATTATAATCTTACAACAATTTTTATTCAGGATAGAAATATCCAGAAAGCCAAAGAGATAGTTACCAGGGGATTAAAAGAGCTCCCCGACAATGAAGATCTCAAGTCTCTTCAACCGTATTTGAACGAAATTTAAACAAGATGAACCTCGTATTCTTTGACTTCCATAGCTGGCAAGACCTTCTTCCTCTCACTTATACCAGGCCAGGATCCGAGTTACGATGCGGAATACTTACGATTTCTGAGAAATGGAAGAAACGCGTTAGTGCCACTTCAGTAAGCCATTCGACTGAGGATTATCTGAACCAAAAGTTTCCGCTCAATCTTGCATTTGATAATTTGCTTATAGCCGGGAATGTGCTACCCGATCCGGAATTGGTGTTGGCTGTAAATAATCTGAATTCTGGATATGCCCTTGTAAAGGATAATTTCATATTGGCAATAAGATGTTCCGAAGAACAGGCTCTTGCCTTCCTCTACGACAAAAAATGGAGCGGTAAGCAGATCAAAGTCACTTCTGAAATAGACTTGATAAAAAGGCCTTATGACGTTTTTCGCTTGAACGGACAGGAAATTTTGTCGGATTTCAAATTGTTGACAGAGGGTAGGCAGAGCACCGCCGTATCGTCTGGAAATCGAATTATTGGTGATAATGTTTTTATTGAAGAGGGGGCCAGCATCAGCGCCTCTATACTTAATTCAGAAACTGGACCCATTTATATTGATAAGAATGCCGCTATCATGGAGGGCTGTATTATCCGAGGTCCTTTAGTGCTGAACAACAATGCCGTCTTGAAAATGGGAGCCAAAATATATGGCCCTACTACTGTGGGCCCCTATTGTAAAGTTGGAGGTGAAGTGAATAATGCAGTATTTCTGGGTTATTCCAATAAAGGACATGACGGCTTTCTGGGGAACTCGGTTATTGGAGAATGGTGCAATATTGGAGCTGATACCAATACCAGCAATCTGAAGAATAACTATGCAGAGGTAAAACTATGGAATTACTCTTCAAACCGATTTGAGCCAACAGGATTGCAGTTTTGCGGCTTGATTATGGGAGATCACTCCAAATGCGGCATTAATACCATGTTTAATACGGGTACAGTTGCAGGAGTTTCTGCAAACATATTCGGAAGCGGATTCATGAAGAACTTTATTCCATCGTTTACTTGGGGAGGCTCGCAAAACCTGACAGAATTTCGTCTGGACAGAGCTTTTGAAGTAGCCGAAAGAATGATGGAACGTCGCAATGTGCCTTTTGATGATCAGGAGAAGGAAATCCTCAAAAGCGTGTACGAATTGTCAGATTCTTACCGGATGAGGCTTAAATAAACCGCCAAATCTTCCGTTTTACTTCCTTGGCACGTCAATTGACCTCAACCCAATCCAATTTATTTTATGGAACCAACCAGCAATGTTTTTAGCTTCAATAGCTTAATAGATCAGGATTCAGAGTTCATACCATTGTTCAGCAAAGACGATGAGAAAAGGTTTGATGATGAGGATATACCTGAAGACCTTCCTTTATTGCCTCTTCGTAATAATGTCCTGTTCCCCGGAGTAGTCATACCCATTACGGTAGGTAGAGATAAATCGATCAAACTCGTCAATGATGTAATGCAGGGGAGCAAAACCATCGGAGTAATTGCTCAAACAGATCCGAGTAATGAGAACCCCGAGACAAAGGACCTTTTCAAGGTAGGAACTGCAGCTCGTATCATCAAAATGCTCCGTATGCCCGACGGCAGCAATACGGTCATCATTCAGGGTAAGAAGAAATTCAGGGTTGAAGAATTTCTGCAAACCGATCCCTATTTCACGGCCAGAGTGAGCAGGTTATCTGAAGAAGAAGTGGATCGTGAGGAACAGAGTTTTGATGCGCTTATTGAAAGTGTAATGGAACTTTCCATGAAAATCATTCAGCAATCACCAAATATACCCTCTGAAGCCGCTGTTGCATTAAAAAATATCGAAAGCCCTGTATTTCTTATTCATTTCATTGCCAGTAACTTAGATCGTCCTGTCGAGCTAAAGCAAGAGCTTCTGGAAATATTAAACATAAGAGACAGAGCACAAAAACTATTGCAAATTCTTACGGAAGAGCTTCAAATACTCGAGCTAAAAAATGACATTCAAAGTAAAGTCAAGGTTGACCTTGACAAGCAGCAGCGAGAGTACTTTCTTCATCAGCAAATGAGACAAATTCAGGAGGAGCTCGGAGGCAATCCTATTGATCAGGAGCTGGAGGAATTTAAGCAGAGAGCAAAGGGCAAAAAGTGGAGTAAAAAAGTCAAAAAGGTATTTGATAAGGAGCTGAGTAAACTGGAAAGGCTGAATCCTTCAGGAGTAGAATACTCTGTACAAGCAAATTACCTGGATACCTTCCTCGATTTGCCATGGGGAGAATTTACAGAAGACCATTTTGACCTGAAGAAAGCCGATAAGGTGCTCAATAGAGATCACTATGGATTAGAGAAAGTCAAAGAGCGCATCCTCGAGCACTTGGCAGTACTGAAACTGAAAAAGGATATGAAAGCCCCTATCCTGTGTTTGGCCGGCCCTCCGGGTGTGGGTAAGACTTCACTCGGTAAAAGTATTGCCGAGGCAACCGGACGGGAGTACGTTCGAATGTCACTAGGGGGTCTGCGCGATGAGGCCGAGATTAGAGGACATCGAAAAACCTATATCGGAGCAATGCCCGGTCGGGTCATACAAAGCCTAAAGAAGGCAGGTTCCTCCAACCCGGTCTTCATCCTCGATGAAATTGACAAAGTAGGACATGGCCCTCATGGAGATCCATCATCGGCTCTTTTGGAAGTGCTTGATCCTGAGCAGAATAGTGCATTTTATGACAATTTTTTGGAGGTGGAATATGACCTCTCCAAAGTAATGTTTATCGCTACTGCTAATAATCTGGCAGCCATACAACCGGCTTTGCGCGATCGGCTGGAAATTATTGAAGTAAACGGTTATACGGTGGAAGAGAAAGTGCAAATAGCCAAAAGACATTTAATTCCAAAACAATTACTGGAACACGGTCTTTCTAAAACTGATTTCAAAGCCAGCAGTCCGGTAATAACTAAGATTGTGGAGGAATACACCAGAGAATCCGGAGTGAGAAACCTGGAGAAAAGGTTAACCAAACTCATCCGACAGACCGCCAAGCACATTGCACTGGAAGAAGAGTATGATCAGGAAATCAGCCCCGAAGATTTAACAAAATTTTTAGGGCCGGGGCATGCCCGAAATAAATATGAAGGAAACGATTTTCCCGGAGTAGTTACTGGCCTGGCCTGGACTGCCGTTGGTGGTGATATACTTTTTGTCGAGTCTTCAGTTATTCCAGATGGGAAAGGGAAACTTACTCTTACAGGAAGCCTTGGAGACGTAATGAAAGAATCTGCACTTGTGGCAATGGAATACCTCAAGGCAAATGCCGAAAAACTTGATCTTAATGCCAAGGATATTGAAAAGTACAATATTCATATCCACGTCCCAGAAGGTGCCATTAAAAAGGATGGACCGAGCGCTGGGATTACCATTTTTACGGCATTGGCCTCGGCATTAACACGAAGAAAAGTAAAGAACAGATTGGCTATGACCGGAGAAATAACTCTTAGAGGACGAGTATTGCCAGTTGGAGGTATTAAAGAGAAAATTCTTGCAGCTAAGCGTGCGAACATCAAGCATATCATTTTATCCAAGGAGAACAGAAGTGATGTGGGAGAAATCGACGACAGGTATTTGAAAGGATTGACCTTTGAATATGTCGATCACATGCAAGAGGTTATAGATCATGCCTTGCTTAGAACCAAAGCTTAGTTAAACAGCATCTATCCCGAAAAACAATAAATAGTTCAGTTCGACGTATTGGAGTATTATCTTCGCCCGAATGCTACGTTCATTTTTTTACCTGTTTATTTTTCTACCCCTTGCTCTGAATGCTCAAACAGGAGGGCAGACTACCTATAATTTTCTCAAAATTCCAACCGCCGCAAGAGCAGCAGGGATGGGTGGTCACTTAATTTCTATTAAGGATAGTGACTTAAACCTTGTGGCTGATAATCCGGCAATTCTGGATAGCACACTACACAACAATGTCACATTCTCTTATGTGAACTACATTAAGAACGTCAATTTTGGCTATGTCAGCTATGCCCGTCATTTTCAGGATATTGGAACCTTTAGTTTGGGGATGCAATTCATGGGTTATGGAGAGTTTGTTCGGGCGGATGAAACAGGCCAGAAAATAGGAGAATTTCGCGCTGGAGATTATGCTTTCGATGTTTCTTACGGATACTCCAAAGATTCAATTTGGAGCCTGGGGGCCACGGCAAAGTTCATTTATTCGAGTTATGACATCCAGCAGTCTTTTGGGGTGGCAATGGATCTTGGTGTTCATTATATGAGCAGAAAGAAGTTTTTTCAGGCGGGTTTAGTTTTGAATAACATTGGCTACCAAATTACCCCATATGAGGGGAGTGAACGGCAAGACCTACCTTTTCAGATTCAGGTCGCCGGGAGTTACAAGCTGCCCAAAGCTCCTCTGAGGTTCACAATGTTGGTGAACAATGCTCAAACATGGGACCTTACTGGAGAAGAAGCCATTGATGGTGTTCCTACAATTAATCCAGATGGGCAGGTACAAACCAGCACACCAGCTAACACCCTGACACTTGACAATCTTTTTCGACATTTGGTCATTGGAGCAGAGATACTCCCATCGGATAATTTTTATATCCAGTTTGGATATAATTATCTGAGAAGACAGGAATTGAATGTTACAACCTCAAATACATCTCTTGGAGGATTTTCGCTGGGCACTGGTTTTAGGATTAAAAAGATCAAGTTTTCTTATGCCATTACGGGCTACACAAGGGCAGGTACAAGTCATCACTTTACGTTTACGGCCAATCTAAATGAGTTTAAAAGAAGAAGAGGGTAGCGACACACCTCGACTGAACATTGCAATTGACGGTTACTCAGCTTGTGGTAAAAGCACTTTGGCCAAGCAGCTGGCTCAGGAACTGAATCTCACTTATATCGATACGGGCGCTATGTACCGAGCCATTACCTTACTTCTCATAAGGAATGGAAAAATCGATGATTTGAGTCATAACGTAACGATCAAAGAATTGGGCTTGGAATTGGTGGATATTAATTTTGAAACAGATCAGCACAATAACAGGATCTTGCACATTAATGGGGAATCGGTTGAAAATATGATAAGAAGTATGAACATTGCTAAACATGTGAGCAATGTTGCTGAAATTCCCGCTATTCGGAAGCTCTTGGTTCAACTACAACAAAAAATGGCCGAAAATGGCGGTGTCGTAATGGATGGTCGGGATATTGGGACCGTGGTTTTACCCAATGCAGATTTAAAAATTTTTATGACTGCATCCCCCGGAATAAGAGCTCAGCGCAGATTAAAACAACTTGAAAATCAAGGAGTTGCTACTACCTTAGAGGAGGTTAAAGGAAATATTACAAAGCGCGATCACAAAGATGAGAATCGTTTGACTGATCCACTTCGAAAAGCCGATGATGCCAGGGTACTGGACAATTCGGAATTGACTCATGAAGAACAACTGAAATTAGTCATGAACTGGGTGCATCAGATAAAGTGATTGTTTCCACACTTTTCTATTTGAAAATCAATAATTTCCATTAATTTTGCAGCCCTTTAAACAAGCGCATGCAGGAGCGCATTAATTAACTCTTACATAGGTACTGCAGCCATGTAATACAAGTTTAAATGCCTTTATGGCTGAAGAAAACAAACAAGAAGCTCCAGGAGTGGAGGAAAAGAATACAGTAAAAGAAAAGTTGGAAGAGGCGAAAGAAAGAGTAGAAGAAACAGTAGAGAAAGTCGCAGATCAAGTTGAAGAGAAAGTAGAGCAAGTCGCAGATCAAGCTGAGGAAGTGCTCGAAAAAGCTGAAAAAAAGCTGGAAGAGGTTAAGCAAAAAATCGAGGACAAGGCTGAAGATTTGACTGATAAGGTTCAGGAAGAAGTACAGGAAATTAAAGAAGATCTTAAGGAAGCTGCAGAGGTAGCGGAAGCTCAACTGAAAGAAGCCAGAGAAAAAGCAGAAGATTTAGTGGATAATGCTGAAGATGTAGCCGACGAGGTGGCAGATAAAATTGAAGAGGTTGCTGAGAAAGTAGAGGAGAAAGTATCTAATCTGGCTGGTAAAGCTCAAGAAGCTGTTCAGGATTTAGTTTCCAGCGCTAAAGATAAGGTTGCGAGCAGTGATGATCCGGTTTCTGAAAATGAAGATTCCGAAGCACAAGAAGAGGAAGAAGCTGAAGAAAAAGCTCCGCATGTAATGGCAGACTATACCAAAGTTGAGCCCCTTGCCGAGTTTAACTGGGATGCATTAGGTAAAGTAGAGGAGAAATACCCTGAAGAAGAAGCTAACAAATACGAAAAAGAGTACTCAGAAACGCTTACTTCAATTGCCGAACATGAGGTGATAGACGGTAAGGTGGTCGGCATGACGAAAAAAGAAGCGGTTGTTGATATCAACTATAAATCTGAGGGGATCATTCCACTCAGTGAGTTCAGGTACAGACCAGACCTTAAAATTGGAGATGTCGTTGAAGCGTACGTGGAAAACCTGGAGGATAAATCAGGACAGCTTATTCTTTCGCACAAAAAAGCCCGGATGCTCAGAGCATGGGAGAATGTTAATCAGGCGAAAGAAGAAGATAAGATTATTCAGGGACACGTCAAATGCCGCACTAAAGGTGGGCTTATCGTAGACGTTTTTGGCCTTGAGGCCTTCCTGCCAGGTTCACAAATAGATGTGAAGCCTATACGCGACTACGATATCTATGTTGGCAAAGACATGGAATTCAAGGTTGTAAAAATCAACAAAGAATTCAAAAACGTTGTCGTTTCGCACAAAGCATTGATCGAGGCAGAGCTCGAACAGCAAAAGGTTGAGATCATGTCGAAACTTGAGAAAGGACAGGTACTTGAAGGCACAGTCAAGAACATTACTTCGTACGGGGTATTTATTGATCTCGGAGGAGTAGATGGGCTAATTCATATTACTGACCTTTCCTGGGGACGAGTAAATCATCCAGAAGAATTTGTGGAGCTCGATCAAAAATTAAATGTTGTTATTCTTGATTTTGATGACAACAAGAAGCGAATAGCCTTAGGACTCAAGCAGTTGCAGGCTCATCCATGGGAAAGTCTGGATGAGAACCTCAAGGTTGGAGATACCGTTAAAGGAAAAGTTGTTGTTCTAGCTGATTACGGTGCTTTTATAGAAATAGCTCCTGGAGTAGAAGGTCTGATTCATGTTTCAGAAATGTCCTGGTCTCAGCACTTGAGAACAGCTCAGGATTTCTTTAAAGTGGGCGATGAGGTAGAAGCAGTGATTATGACTGTGGATCGTGAAGAACGAAAGATGTCATTGTCCAGTAGAAGATTAACTCCAGATCCATGGGACAATATCGAAGCCAAATATCCTGTCGAGAAGAAAACTAAAGGAAGAGTCACCAACCTTTCAAACTTCGGTGTCTTCGTTGAGCTTGAAGAAGGAATTGATGGACTCATTCATATTTCCGATCTCTCATGGTCCAAGAAAATCAACCATCCGGCTGAAATGTGCAAGGTAGGTGATGAAATGGAGGTGGTAGTTCTGGAAATTGATAAGGATAACCGACGCCTTTCTCTAGGCCACAAGCAACTGGAGGAAAATCCGTGGGATGTATTTGAGTCAGTTTTTACGCTGGGTTCAGTGCATAAGGGTACTGTTATCTCAAAAAACGATAAAGGTTTTGTTGTTACACTACCTTATGGTGTTGAAGGATTCTGTCCAATGCGCCATGGCAAGAAAGAGGATGGCAACAAGCTCAATATTGATGATATTCTGGAATTTATCGTTCTGGAGTTTAATAAAGAGTCGAGAAAGATCATTCTCTCTCATGCTAAACTGCATGAAAATGAATCGAGAATGAAAGACGATAACGAGCGCAAAGCAAAAGCGACACGCTCTAAATCTACGAGAAGAGCAGTTCAGAATCTTAACAAGAAAGTAGAGAAATCTACCTTGGGTGATCTTGGACAGCTAAATGAACTCAAAGAGAAAATGGAAGAAACAGAAAAATCAGACCAATAAACCCGAACTGTGTTCTTAGAAATTATAGCACCCTGATCAATTTTGATCAGGGTTTTTTTTTGCCTTGAGTTGATGGATTATCAGGAATGCTGTTGATCCTAAGGCCGATAGTGCAGCAATGAGAAAAGTGATTTTAAAATTACCGGGATCGTTGGCATATATCCAACCCGAAGACAATGCACCTATACCAATTCCGAGTTCAAGGGAAATAAAAAGCGTGGACATTGCTCTGCCCCGAAATTCGGGTCGGCTAAGATCAATGGTCCAGGCAAAAAAGGTTGGACTGCTCATTCCCGACGACAGTCCGAATACTACCGCAGCGGCATAGAGTAAGTTTTTCGAATCTGCATAGGCTATCATGACCATAGCCACTGCAAGTGTGAGGGTGGAAAGAATGATTACCGGAATTCTGCCAAACCTATCAGATGCACGACCGGATAATAGGCGAACAAGAATAGAAGATCCCACGAAAATACTGAAGAATGTTCCGCGGTTTGAGATTCCAAGATAATCGCTATAGTCTGGAATAATAGTGAGAATTACACCGAATGGAAATACCGATAGAAGGAAAGACCAAGCGGCAGGAAGTACATTTGGTTCAAAAAAATCTTTCACTTTTAAACGAAACATACCCGCGCTCATTCTTTTGGGATTCTCCAGTGTTTCTTTCATACCAACCAGCAGAGCTATAGACAGAAAAGCTAAAGCAGAGCTGGAGTAAAACATTATATCAAGGCCGTATAGTTCACTAATAACTGGGCCAATTGTGGGGCCTAGTGCCATTCCTGAACTGGTAAATACTCCTAATACTCCCATGGCCATCCCTCGCTGCTTAGGTGTAACAAGATCGGCTGCATATGCTGAGGTAGCGGTGGGTTTAAATCCGGTAGACATCCCATGCACAAGCCTAAGGAAAAGAAACCCTGTTACGGTATGTAGAAACGGATAAAAGGCACTTGTAATAAGCGCAACCGTAGCACCAAAAATCATTACCGGAATACGTCCTATCTGATCTGTCAGTTTACCAGAGATTGGTCTGGATAACATTGCTGTTAAGGTGAACAGAGATATGATAAGTCCTTTGTACTCTGCACCTCCCATGGATTCCAAATAGGATGGAAGCTCAGGAATAATCATGTTAAAGCTCGAGAAAAAAAGCCCCGTACTGAAACACATGATCCAGAACTGACGGTTACGTCGAAAGTCTATTTGTTCTTCGGATTTTGTCGTGCCCATTGCCATTGCAATAATCCTCTATTTTTGGCCTGGCTTGAAGAAGTATGCAAAAAATATTGTGCTCGCTGTTTTAGGAATACTGTTCTTGTTTATTCTATGGTATTCCATAAGCGTTTTAATCTATGTTGTGGTATCATTGGTTCTCACATTGATATTAAGTCCACTGAATCAGAGAATAAAGAAGATGCCTTGGATTAAAGGCAATGTGCCATCTGCTATATCAGCCTTGCTAACCCTGGTCATTTTCGTTACCGTTGTTGTGCTCATTGGGCGAGTGTTTATTCCTCTTATCAGCCAGGAAATACAAATTCTTTCCTCTATAACCATGAATGATGTATACAATGTTCTAAGCGGTCCACTTAAGGCGATAGAGGAGTGGGGTGCTGAACTTGAAATGGGAGTTTCGGAGGAGATTAATGAACGCAAAATGATTCGGGATTTCTTGTTCAGTCATGCCCGGATAGATCATGTACCTGATTTTTTTTCACAGATTGCGGGTGGTGTTGGGAGTTCAATAATGGCGGCATTTTCGATTCTTTTTATATCCTTTTTCTTGTTAAAGGACAGCTGGATCGTAGATAAAGCCATTGATGTTATGAGTCCTGATCATTATCGAGAACGCGTTTTCAGAGTAGTCAATCAATCCAGAGAGACTTTGAGTAGATACTTCTTGGGTCTCCTTGTACAGGTTTCGATTATTACCATTTTGGTCAGTTTTGGACTATCTTTAGTGGGTATTGAAAACGCTCTTATTATTGGACTTTTTGCCGGATTGATGAACGTTATTCCTTATTTGGGCCCAATCATTGGCATTGTATTCGGGCTTCTTATTGCGATAACCACTAACATCAACTTGAACCTTCAAACTGAACTGATCCCTCTAATTCTTCAGGTACTAACTGTTTTTGGGTTTGTTCAACTCTTTGATAACTTTATCACACAACCCGTGGTATTTTCAAAAAGTATTAATGCCCATCCATTGGAAGTATTTCTTGTAATACTTGTTGCCGGGAACCTGGCTGGAATTGCCGGGATGGTTCTCGCCGTGCCAGGCTACTCCGTAATCCGGGTTATCGCTGCCGAATTCTTTGGAGAGTTTCGGTTGGTTCAAACCATGACCAGAACTCAGAGGTAGAGCTAACTAACCTCTTTCACGTCTGCTGTAAGGATCAGCCTTGTATCTTTTGGCTCTGTATTGGCAATAATGGTTATCGTTTTGGATTGCTTTCCTTTTTGTTTTCCAGGTTTGTAAACCACACGTATTTCTTCGCTCTCGCCAGGAGCGATTGGTTTTTTTGGATATTCCGGAACCGTACACCCACATGAACCTGTTGCGGATTCAATGAGTAAAGGCTCTTTTCCTGTATTGGTAAAAGCAAAAACATGCTCATTCTCAGTATCCTGATTTATAGTACCAAAATCAAATTTGGCTTCCTTGAAAGCTATTTTTGTTTTGGGCATACCATCCAAAACGGAAGGCTTCGGTGCTGGAGCCTGATCTGCAGCCTGATTTTGATTGAATGCAGTTGGTGCAGAGGGTGCAGTGGGTGGGGTAGCTGCTATACTGCTTTGACGATTTACCTCCGGTCTTGTTTGCCTGTAGTTTGTATTGGATTCTTCTTTAATGAATACTGCATAGATGAGAGTCAGGGCAATGACCCCTAAGATTCCAGTATTGATGTACTCTTTTATGTTATCCATATTTCCAAATTTTGAGATGCAAAAATAATAGCTTAATCAGATTTCAGACCTTCAGCTTTAAAACTGTCACTGTGCATTGTTTTTAAGGCCTCTCTATAGGTTTTGTTTATTGGGTTCGAAACCCTGTAGAACTCAGTTGAACCCCACAGACTCCTGGCTATTAAAGCTTTAAGATATGTGGTTATGAGGTTTTGCGAAGTGGTAAACTCCGTTTCGTTTATTTCAATATTCTCCTTTTTCAAGTAGGCTTTGAAATCTTCTAATCGCTCTCCTTCGATATTGAATTTTTTGTCAAAATCCTCGAAAGTGGGGTAGTCTTGTTGCATCGAAATTCGATGAACGTCAAGAAAATCCAAAGAATAAGTGTTCAACAATCCCTTTCTCAGAATCAAACTGTAGAGATCGCTAAACTCCGTTGTATCAAGAGGAACGAAAATATCTGGCATAATTCCTCCTCCCCCGTAAACTGTTCTCTTTGATTCCAAAGTTTTAAACATCAATGAATCAGGAAGGTCGATGCTATCAGAATCGGTAAGCTCTCCATTGTTGAGGCGGTTGTAAATTTCTTCATAGTATGCCTTGCCACCCTCGTCATAAGGTCTTTGTATTGACCTTCCTGAAGGGGTATAATATCTGGAAACGGTTAGACGAATGGCCGATCCATCCCCTAAACTAAATGGTTTTTGAACTAAACCTTTTCCAAAAGATCTCCTTCCCATGATTAGCCCACGATCCCAGTCCTGAACTGCACCTGAAACGATTTCACTTGCCGAAGCGGTTCCCTCATCGATGAGTATGATCAATTTTCCCTTTTCATAGTTGCCTGCTGAGGTGGAAATGTAGTCTTCTCGAGGGTAGGATCTACCTTCGGTGTATACCATAAGCTTCCCTTTACTTAAGAAATAGTCAGAAAGGTCTACCGCAGTTTTTAAATAGCCTCCGGCATTACCTCTTAAGTCAAGTATAAGGTTTTCCATACCTAATTTCGAAAGGGAGTCTAAAGCTGTTGTTATTTCACCCATACTCGTGGCTGAAAAACGATTGAGTTTAAGGTAGCCCGTTTCAGGGTCGGCCATATATGCGGCATCGACACTGTAAATCGGTATTTTATCTCGGGTAATAGTGTAGTCAAGAAGTTGATCCTCACCGCTTCGCTTGATTCCTACTTCTACCTGAGTACCTTTTTTACCTCTAAGGTTATCGGTTACGTCTTTATTGGTAAATCCCACTCCGGCTACGGTCTCATCGTTAATTTCAATGATTTTGTCACCTGCCCGTATACCAAGCTTTTCTGATGGCCCCCCAGAAATAGGAGAGACCACTACAATGGTATCATGCAATATGTTGAACTGGATTCCAATCCCCTCAAAATTTCCTTCAAGAGGTTCGTTCATTTTCTTTAAGTCTTTTTTAGATATATAGACGGAATGTGGGTCTAGATCTTTCAGAATCGCTCTGATTGCATCTTCAGCTAATTCTTCTCCATTCACTGTGTCTACATATGCTAGTTGTACATAGCGAAAGAAAGTAGAGAGTTTCTTGGACGCTTCCTGATTAGAAACCTGACCGTTGGCTGTGACAATAGAGAAAAAAAGCAACGCACTTATAGTAATCCTGAGCATGATAAATGATTTTGCACTAAAATAGAATCTAAAGGAAACGGATGAAACGAAAAATTGTTAACCGGTATTTAATCTATCGGTTGAGCAGTTCAATTGCATCTTTGGCTTTGATGATTTCACCATTGAACTCTCCTACCACGAAAACTCCATTGTAGCCCTTGCCGAGCAATTCTTTCTTCAGCTCATTGGCTTCTTCAAAACTCCTGGTAAACTTGGTGAAGTAGCGGACGTATCCGTCATCACCTTTTCTTGATTCAATATCTCCAATTTCCATAAATCTCTCCAGAGCTTCAGTAGGAGGTTGCTTTTTAAAAGACCCTAACTGCACTCTGAATCCAAGATTATTTTTTTGGTTTTCAGTAAGTGATTCTTGTGTTTCGAGGAATTGTCTTCGTTCTTCCAACAAACTGGTACCCACACTTGATAATGGGATTTTTTTACCCCCTTGAAGCGCAACAACAAAAGCTCCTTCAAAACCGAGTTGAAGAATATTGATCTTGGCTTCTGCGGCTTTCTTGTATCCGTTAAATGTGCCAGTGAAATAGCGGGTGTATCCGTCATCGCTTGTCAGTTTAATGACATTCGGCAAGTACTGGAATACCAGCTCATTTGCTTCCTGTGTAAACGCTCCGACCTGCACCCGATATATAATGTCCTTGCTTTCGTTGAGCTTCCATTCATTTACATCAAATTCCGCCGTACCACCTGTTACACTGCTCACCTGGCCATCGGGCGTTACCTTTACTATATCTGTTGCTGATATTCCTTTTCGAGAGAGTTCTTTTTGTCTGTTTTTAGCCGCATCTATCGATCCATAAGAGCCGGCTGTTACAATTACCTGCCCATTATTGTCATATACTTTGACATCTGGTACGGTAAGGATAGTGTTTACTGCAGAGGATGGTACACTTTCCTCAAATCGAGCAAGCTCTACTTGATAACTAACTTTATCAATCGGTTCAGCTTTTCTTTCAGTCTTAATTACAGTTTCACTATAAAGTATATTATACATGCTCTCATCATCACCATAAAGGCCAGCTGAATCATAAAAATTAGCATAGATAAGATCAATATCAGCTTCGGTAAGAGCCACGCCTAAAGTATTGACGGGGACACCAAAAGGAGAATTGATCTCTTCATCACGAAAGTTTGGAAAGTTGTCATCGTCGTCGTCCAATGGACAGCCTCTCAAGTCAATTTCGACTCCTTCCGGAGTTCCCATGCAGTCATCTTCAAAATCCCAAACACCATCATTGTCACTATCTTCAAAATCATCTAATGGATAAAACTCACCGTCATCATCCAGACCGCGTGAATCATCTCCTTTGGTAAAATTGTATTGAATACCAGCTGAAATGTAAACAAGCGCATCATTAGCTCCATCTCCTTGATTTACGCCTGAACGTGTGGGCGTTACGCCATCGATGTAATCCGAAAACATGTAGTGATATGTAGCACTAACTCTTGCCTTCCATCTCGTGGTCATGTTCATCTGCGCGCCTATGGTTACAGGAATACTCAGGGCATTGTTGTCATATCGGCCCAATTCACTCTCCAGGCTGGTTCGCAGATCTGTTTCGTAAACATAATCTCTCTGAAGCCTAACTGTCTCATCAACAGGCAGACCAGAAGACTCGGGAACATTTCTGATCGAACCATCAGACCAATAATTATAAGTATTTCCAAACTCGTCAATGACATCTGTTTTTGAATTGAAATCGATAACCTGAAAACCTACATCCAGCAGTGGTTCGACTATTCTATCTTCTTTCAGGAAATGGTCAAAATTGTATGTAAAACTAAAACCTCCAGCAAAAAGATTAGATAGGAAGTTGAGGTTTCTTTCGATTCCTCTTTCATTGGCAGATACTCTTCCCGTCCAGACAAATGCATTGAAATCTAGAAATCGAACTACCGGTTGAACGAAGGATAACCGAAAGGCGTAATTTCCACTAAAGGGCGAGTTGAGTTCATATCCTTTTCCAATTTCACCTACATAGTTGAGAATACCGGTCTCAAATTTCAGTGTTGGGGGAACTCTTTCTGGAGGTGACTTATAATTGGATGAATATGATGGGTTATAAGTGGTAACTAAGGAGGTATCCTGCTGTGCTTTACCGAAATACGGTAGCAGTGCGATTAGAAGAATTACCCCGAACAATTCCCTTGCCATTCGAATATCTCTTAGCTAAGTGCTTGTTTGTAAACGGCTAAGGTAAAACAATAAGTATAAACAATACCTTTTTAGAAGTAAGGGTTTATTGAGCCTTATTTAACCCACTGTTGATTGGTAATCATCAGTGCTTCCTGTACTGTAATTCTAGAACCATCATTGTATGCAACCACAAATGGTCCCGGAAATTTGTGCGCTGTTAGACTATTTCTATGGTTGCGTGCATCTTTATACACGGAGAAATCGCCTACAGTATACTTTACCCAACCTTCATGGTTTTCTACATTAAAGGCTTTTGAAAAACTATGATATTTCTGAAAATAAGGGCTTTGAACAGACCTATGTGCGGCTAATATCTGAACTCTATAGTCAATGCCTTGACTGGGCTCAGGGATAACCGGACTTTCATCAACAACTGGTGGAATTTCTTCAACAACCACATCTGTTGTTTCCACAACCTCTTCATAAACAGGAGTAGAATCTATGACTTCGGCATTTTCCTGGGTTTCTTCAACTGCAGCTGCAAGTGCTTCACTTCCAATAATAACTTTCTGAGATTCGCCTTTGTGTAAAAATGCAAATTCACCGTTTATATCTGTAGGGCTTTTATTACTGGCGGAAGACATATCAACGGTGTAGGATACCTCAAGTGGATTGGCAGTTGGAAGATCCATCCAAATGAATTTCACTTTACGGTCTACTTTGGAAAATACGGCTCCCATATCTTGTTGAACCTCCACTTTTGATCCTGAAGGAACCATATCTTGTATCTTGGCAAATCCAGTAATGTTTTCCTTATCTATGACTACAGTAACCAGGTACTTTTGATTACCGAGGTCAGTAATGGTTCTGTTCACCGAAGCCTTCGGATCTGGAATTTCTTCTGTTGCTACTTCCTGCTCTCCAACGTATACCTGTTTTTCATTAACATCTACAGTCATCCTCTTGTTTTCGTCGAGGTAGCTAAAGGTACCTGTTAGGGGAATGATGGCTAAATACGGGTCGGTAACCTTCACTTTGTACTTAATCTGAAACTTGTCACCTTCGGGTAAGGTCATCCAAATAAACTTAGCCTTGTGTTGAGCATAGGTGAAAGTTGCTCCCTGAGATTGAACTTCGATGGCTTCAACTCCAACGGGAAGATTAACCTGATACTTAGCGAATCCAGTTATAGATCCTTTTTCAATTTCTACAGTAACGGTAAACTCTCCCTCTCGTTTTACGCGGTCAGGAGCTTCTTGTGTGACTTTTACATCTTCCAGCATTACACTGAAAATGACTACAAATATGAGATTGAATGTTACAAAGGCTGTCTTGAGCATACTGAACTTTTTTGCTTTGAAACAAAGCTATCCGTATTGCTACTCAGCTCTTAGCCAGTTTTTTGTAATTACAAACAGAAATCTGTTAATAAGCAACATCTTGTTGTACAGTGATTTAGGGAGGAAGTTAGGCTTTTGCCTATAGTTTTAGATGTTGGGTTTAAGAAGATATTTGCTATAAAACAGGTCAATAGTTTTAACCGCTTCTTCTGCTGTATCAACTACTTTAAACAGCTCCAGGTCTGATGATGAAACGGTCTGTTCCTTCTTAATCATGACCTCCTCTATCCAATCAATCAATCCTGCCCAGAACTCTCTACCTACAAGGATAATAGGTAGTCTGGCCACCTTATTGGTCTGTATTAGGGTTAGGGCTTCAAAAAGTTCATCTAAGGTCCCGAATCCGCCGGGCAATACAATGAAACCCTGAGCATACTTCACAAACATGAGTTTTCGTACAAAAAAGTAGTCGAATACAATGATTTTATCCCGATCGATGTATTGATTGGACGCCTGTTCTGCTGGCAGATCAATGTGCAGTCCAACAGATGGTGCGTTTCCCAATTGAGCACCTTTGTTTGCTGCTTCCATTATACCCGGACCACCCCCTGTGATTACTCCATAACCTTGAGTGGTGAGTTGATAGGCAATTTCCTCTGCCAGTTTGTAGCTGGGGTCGTCTGGTTGTTTTCTGGCTGAACCAAAAATGCTAACGCAAGGGCCTATTTTTGCCAAATGATCGAAAGCTGTGACCATTTCAGACATTACTCTGAATACCATCCAGCTATCTTTAGTTATGATTTCATTCCAGGTTCGCTGTTCGAATTTCTGGTTGATTTTATCTCTTCCTTCTTTTGTCATTTTGTTTTGATGTTTACTAATGCTGCCCTAACACTGCCATATTGTTGAAGAATGGAACTGGCTTCGGCATAGTTAATGTTTAATTGCTCCATTAGCATTTTGCGCCCTCTTTCAATGAGCTTATTGTTGGTGAGCTGCATGTCTACCATTCGATTTCCTTTCACTCTTCCTAATTGAATCATAGTCGTTGTGGTAATCATGTTGAGCACCATTTTTTGGGCTGTGCCTGATTTCATTCTCGTGGACCCTGTGATAAATTCAGGTCCGACCTGCACTACGACGGGATAATCACAGGAATTGGTGATGGGAGACCCCGGGCTGCACGTAATACATCCCGTAATTACACCTTCTTTTCTGCATTTTTCTAAAGCCCCTATTACGTAAGGAGTAGTGCCAGATGCCGCAATACCGATCACCACATCCCCTTTCTGGAGCCCTTCATTTTTAAGATCGATATACCCCTGATTTATGTGGTCTTCAGCATGTTCTACAGCTGTTCGGATGGCGCTATCTCCACCAGCTATTATACCCGTAACTAAGTCTGGACTAACACCAAAGGTTGGAGGACATTCAGATGCATCCAGGATACCGAGTCTTCCACTCGTTCCTGCACCGATGTAGAATAGGCGCCCACCGTTTTTTAAACTGGAAACAACTTGTTGAACAAGCAGTTCAACATCTACTAAGACCTCACGTACTCTGGCGGACACCTTGTGATCTTCGTTGTTGATTCCGGCAAGGATTTCCTTGATGGACATCTCTTCGAGGAGGTTGTAAGACGATTCAGCTTCCGTTGAAGGAACGTATTGCGCTTTACCGGTAGAATGAAGGGAATCTTGCGGGGTCGAGTTCATGCATTATGGAATATGCGTTTTCCACGATATCTTCTACCGAGGGTTTACTGAAGTAGTCGCCGTCCGTGCCGTATGGAGGGCGGTGATCCGTTCCAGAAAGCAAAACGGGTTTTGAGTCTAGAGCGTAGTAACCATCCTGGGGGTCCAGAATTTGGCTTAAGATATATCCGGCAGCTCCACCTGGAACATCTTCGTCTACTATAAGAAGTCGGTTGGTTTTATTGAGACTTTCGAATATCTCATGTTCCAGATCGAATGGAATAAGTGTTTGGATATCAATCACCTCCGCTGAAATTCCAAGCTTGGACAGCCTGATTGCAGCTTCTTCAACCATTCGTACTAGTGAGCCGTATGATACGATGGTTAAATCTGTACCTTCTTTAATGACGTCTACTTTTCCAACGGGTACGGTGTATTCGCCTAAATTTAGGGGCATTTGTTCCTTTAACCTATAGCCGTTGAGCGATTCGATGATGATTCCAGGGTCATCTCCATGCAAAAGTGTATTGTACATTCCAGCAGCCTGAGTCATATTTCTTGGAACACAAACATGCATGCCGCGAACTGCATTAATCAGCATGCCCATCAAAGATCCGGAGTGCCATATTCCTTCCAGTCTATGTCCTCGTGTTCGAATTATAACTGGTGCCATTTGACGACCTTTAGTTCGGTAGCGCACGGTGGATAAATCATCGGACATCACTTGCAAAGCATAATTGACGTAATCGAGATACTGGATTTCAGCTACCGGACGCAGTCCTCTCATGGCCATTCCAATGGCCTGTCCAATAATGGTCGCTTCTCGAATTCCCGTATCTGAAACTCGGATTTCACCGTATTTTTTCTGAAGACCTTCCAGGCCCTGATTAACTCCTCCGATTTTTCCGGCATCTTCCCCAAAGATGTGGATCTCCGGCATTTTTTCCAGAAGCGCATCAAAATTGTCTCGAAGTATTTCACGACCATCTTTCTTCATGGAATCGGATGAATAAGATGGTGGGGTAACTCTTTGATTCAGAGGTGAATGTTTGCTTTCAGAATAGAGATGACTATGGTAATAATCATTGCTTTTAGCGATCATCTTTTTCACCCATTGGCTCAAATTGCTCCTTGAAGGAATAGACTCAGATGCTGTTAATTGAAGCACATGGCGGGCGGATTTTAGCAAATCCCGGCGCAGGTATTCATGAATTTCTAACAGTTGATTGATCGCTTCTTCCACTGCAGGTTTGTGAGAGCTTTCATTGACAACTTGATCCAAAATCTTCTTTAGTTCTCCGTACTCTTCAAGTATGGGATCGTGAAACGCTTTCCAGGCAGCTTTTTTAGCTTCTCGAACTGTTTTTACTGCCTCCTTTTGAATGAGATCCAGTTCTTGCTCAGTTCCGAGCCCTTTATCAATAATCCATTCTCGCATTTTTCGGATGCCATCAAATTCAGCTTCCCAGGCTAATCTTTCAGGAGTTTTATAGCGTTCATGAGAACCGGAAGTCGAATGGCCCTGGGGTTGAGTTACCTCTTCTACATGAACGATTACCGGAATATGTTGCTCCCGCGCTATGTCGGCGGCTTGTTCATAGACTATGCATAATTGAGCGTAGTCCCATGCTTTTACCCTGAAAATCTCGTATCCGTCACCATTTTCATCTCTCTGAAAACCTTTGAGTACTTCGGAGATACTGCCTTTTGTTGTTTGATATTTCCTTTCAACTGAGATTCCATATCCGTCATCCCAAACGGAAAGCACCAGGGGCACTTGTAAAACTCCAGCTGCATTAATGGTCTCCCAAAAAGGACCTTCTGAGGTGGAGGCATCTCCGATAGATCCAAAAACTACCTCATCACCATTGTTCGAGAATTTTTTATAGTCTTCGTTTTCTGTGAGTTCTGGCCGTAGCCTGTATATTTTTGATGCGTATGCCAGGCCTAACATTCTTGCCATTTGACCAGCCGTAGGTGAGATGTCTGCAGAGGAGTTTTTTTGCTCTGCCAGGATTTTCCAGGTTCCATCTTTATTGAGCGAGTGAGTGGCAAAATGACAGTTCATTTGGCGACCGGCACTGTGCGGATCATTCTGCTCATTGGGATCAGCGTAGAGTTGTGCAAAAAATTCCTGGAGTGTGAGTTCTCCCATGGCCATTAACCAGGTCTGATCTCTGTAATACCCGGATCTAAAATCACCGGGTTGGAATTGTTTAGAAAGAGCAATTTGAGGTAACTCTTTGCCGTCACCAAAGATTCCAAATTTTGCTTTGCCGGTTAAAACTTCTCTTCTGCCAAGTAGACTGGCTTCCCGGCTCTCATTTGCTAAGCGAAAATCGTTGAGTATTTCTTCACGAAGCTCCTCTTTTGTCATCGGTTCGTCGGCCACTGATTGTTCTTTGTCATCACCCATTCGCAGTACACTATTTTTCAGAGCTTACCGGCGCGAAATTAGAAAAAAGAGGGTAACTGAAAACGGGAGCAATACTCCTGCCGAATGAAGCTCTTTGCAGCTTCTTCGATGCTAATTGATCAGGGGCACCCTACATTACTGACTCAATTCTTCGCCCTGCTCGGTATTATCAGGAACGATCTCTTCTTCTTCTTGTTCGAGAATTTCAATTTCTTCATAAAGTCTGTTGGCGTCGTCTATTTGGTCTCTAAGATTGTAAAGAATTTCTTCTGATACTAAACCGGAATCTGTCATAGTCCAGTGGTGATTGAGCATTCTCCAGCTCTTGGTTCGGGTGTAGTTCTTTACTCCCTGTAGCATTCCTTCGAGTCCACTTGCGAGGTAGACAGTATGGTTCTCCGGTATTAAAAGGACAATTTCCACTTCCTGATCTCTCCATTTGTCGTCTATAGGAATGGTAAATTCACGGTCCAGAATTAGCTGATTGGCCCTCCATTCAATTTGGTAATCAATGTTTTCTGCTCTAGCCATGGCTTCTTCAAAATGCCGTCCTCTTGCACTTCGTATAATTTCAAGACTGGCATTAGATGTTGGACTTTTTTCGATGGTAAGTTTTACATCTCCCAGTCTGGCCTCATCACCTTCCAGCTTAAAAACCTCGCCAAAATCTTCAAAACCATCGTTTTCGGATAGAAGTTTTAGTTTTCTTCTTTCGGCGTTTAAAACCAGGGTATCACCCTCTGTAAATTCCAGCGGAATCTTTTCGACCTTACTGTCGGGTTTAGAAAAATCTGCCGATGTTTTCAGGGCTGCGTATCCTGTAAGACCAATTCCCAGAACCCAGGCAAGCGTAAGTGTAATTCCGACTCTTCGGCCTGTTCTTGGAGCACCAAAAAGCAGGATTAATCCCGAGTAGAGAAGCGCTAGAAATGGAATGCCAACAAGAAGTACAATGCCTGCAATGGCAGTATACATTAAAGCTCCACTGTCAAAAAAAAAGCTTGAGAGTTCCAATGTGCTGTAAGCTGTTGCGCCCTCATCCCAACCAAAGTTTACCTGACCCAATGATGTAAAAAGGCCTACTACAAGTGCGGTGAGAACTATTGCTCCGAGAAGAATTAGAAATAAGCCAAAGATCTTTCCGATTGCCTGAAATAGTCGCTTGAATATATCTCCTAAAAAAGAAAAAAATCTCTGGAATCCGTTCTTCACCCTATCGCGGTCTCTATCGTAACCACCTCCGTAGCGGTAGTCTTCATAGTTTTTCTTGACATTGTCAATTTCTTCTTCCACCGTTTTACCGATGTTGTGTAAATTGACCGGCTCCCCCCTCATCTCAAGACGATCGAGGGAGGACTTTGCCTTTGGGATGATGAGCCATAATATGATGTATAGCAATATGCCCGTTCCAAGAGTTAGAACGGCAACAACAAATGCCAACCTGATCCATATGGGGTCTATTCCGAAATAATGACCAATACCGCTGCAAACTCCGCCAACAACCATGTTGTCAGGATCGCGGAACAGTCTTCTTCTATTGGTGCTCTGATGATGTGAACTACCTGAATGACCTGATCTTTTGCTCTCTCCCTCAAATTCTTCACCCAGATAATCTTCGGGTTGTCCCATGGCTTCGATTACTTCATGTACATCGGACATGATCACCACTTGTCGTCCTTCTTTTTGTTTTTCCTGAAGTATTTCAGCGATCCGGGCCTCGACATCCGTCATGATCTCGTCACGGCCCTCCGATTCGCCGAAATAACTTCGAATCGTATCGAGGTAGTTCTTCAAATGTGCATAGGCATCTTCATCTATATTAAAGATCAGCCCAGCGAGATTAATCGTTACTGTCTTTTTCATTTGTCTTGTTTGTTTGAGTTAAGGTTTTTTGCTTGATTTACTGCTGTTTCGAGAGCAGTCCAGGTTTTGGAGAGCTCTTCGGTTACCGTTGATCCTATAGAGGTCAACTGGTAATACTTTCGGGGGGGACCTGAAGTTGATTCTTCCCATCTATAGGATAGAATTCCTGCGTTTTTGAGCCGGGTAAGGAGAGGATAGAGCGTGCCTTCAACTACAATTAGATGAAGCTCTTTAAGCTCTCCTATTATCTCCGATGGATACATTTCCCGCTCTTTTAGCAGTAGCAGAATACAATATTCCAAAACCCCCTTCCTCATCTGTGCTTTGGTATTCTCTACTTTCATTGATACTTGTTTTACTTTCTTAGCTTAATTGCGATACAAATATATATCTAATGGAATGTACTATGCAAAACATAGTACTATAATTTCATAAATATTTTGATAAACGGTATCATTGCGGCATGAGTGTTCAATGGGTAGTAAGGAAGAGCATGGGTGCTGTTTTTCTTATTTCAGTATTGTTTTCATCAGGTTGTAAGAAGGACAATCTATCGGTAGATTATACTATTCATAATCTACCGACTAACTCCAAAGTGAGAGGAATTTACAAGCACAATGGGAAGTACCTATTGGTTGGAGGTGACCGTTCATACTCCGGATTTATTCTCCAGGCTGCTTATGGAGAGTGGGAAATAGCAGATGTAATCTCCGATACTCTTCCGCATAACGTTTACGATGTTCGATTTGAAGGAGGTAGGTACACTTTCGGAGCTGAAGAAGGCGAAACTTATTTCACGTCGATTGATTTAGAAAAGATTACAAAAAATTGGATTTCAGAGGAGAATTGGATAAAGGATCCGAATAAGAAACCTATGAGAAGATGGCTCCAGACAAATACAGTATTAGGATCATTCATAGCCAGTGGAGGAGATTGGGATAGAGGTGTAATATACCAGTCTCTTGACTCAGGGTTAACATGGGTGCCACATGAGGTTGATCATGATTTACGAACGGTCGCCTATGATGGAAATGGCACGGTTTGGACAGCAGGTTATGGTTTGTTAATGAAAAAAAGTACAGGTGAAGAGTCATGGACAACTGTGCGTCTTGAAAACGTCTTTACTACAGATATTCTCTTCTTAAGTAGTTCTGATGCCGTAATGTCTACTTATGATGGACAGTTCCTCAGGTCTTCGGACGGCGGATTTACATGGCGTAAAGAGCACGGGGGCAGAGGTGTAAGTGGAGTAGGGAGTATAAATTCCTTGCTCAGGGTAAATGAGAATTTGATCATCGCATTCGGCAACAATGGAAATTATTGTGAAAGTCTTGACAATGGTCAATCCTGGAAATGTGATCCGCTTGATCATGGAAAGGATATGACCAAAGGAATTGTGGACGATAATGGCAATGTCCTTATTGGAATGGAGGGAGGTAAGTTGCTTGAAATAATCTATTAACAGATTCTTGGAAGTTGTTCAGCTATGGGCATACTTACAACTCGTTTTCCGCCTAATCCACTTGAAGCGGTCACTTTTCCCGGATGATCTTCGACAACAGAACCAATAATTGATGCATCTTTTCCTTTTTCAGTCCCTCTGAGTATATCCAACATCTTGGTAGCTACTTTTTTTGAAACAATGGCGATAAACAATCCTTCATTCGCTACATACAGGGGGTCAAGTCCGAATATTTCGCAGGCACTTTTTACCGCTGGAAGAATGGGCAGCTCTTCAGATTCTAATGCCACTCCCAAGTCTACCTGACCAGCTATTTCATTGAGCACTGTAGCCATACCTCCGCGTGTAGGATCTCTGAAAACTTTTATGTCATGTCCGAATTCATCGAGGAGTTTTACTGTAAGATCATTCAATGCTTGAGTATCGCTTAAAATGTCGGTTTCAAATTCCAGCCCTTCTCTTTTAGATAAAATGGCCATACCATGAGAGGCAACATTGCCGCTTACAATGATTGAATCTCCGGGTTTTATTCTTGTGCTGTCTAAGAGAGCTCGCTGGTGAAGCCTTCCAACACCCGTGGTATTGATGAATATCTGATCTCCTTTTCCGCGCTCTACTACTTTGGTATCACCTGTTACTATTTTCACCCCTGCCTGATTGGCAGCATGCTCGATGGACAATAATATTTCCCAAAAATCTGCTACTGGCAATCCTTCTTCAATGATGAAAGCAAGGGACAGGAATTGTGGGATCCCACCGGTCATAGCCACGTCGTTTACCGTTCCATTCACTGCAAGTTCACCTATATTTCCACCTGGGAAGAAAATTGGTGAGATGACAAAACTATCGGTCGAAAAGGCTACGGATCCTGATAGGTTGAGTACGGCACCGTCTTCGCGTTTTTGTAATTCGGAGTGGTCAAATAATTCAAAAACACCGTTATCCAGTAATCGGTTGGTCAGCAGACCACCACTTCCATGCGCTAGTGTTATGATATCGCTATCGAGTGTTGGGGCTGGACGGTTTAAACTAAAGCGATAATGCTCTTTAAAGGTCATTAAGAAACATTTTGAAACAGGCTGTGTGAGAAATGATAATATGCGGCGCAGGCACCTTCCGAAGATACCATGGGTGCGCCAAGCGGATTTTCAGGGTTACATTTCTTACCAAAATGAATACAATCGATGGGTTTTTTTTGTCCTTTCATAATACTGCCGGCTATGCATTCAGCATTTTCTTCAACCTCATTCATTTTGATGGCAAACTTTAAGTCGGCATCATAGTTTTGGTATTTTTCCCTTAGCTGATAACCGCTGTTGTCAATATTTCCCACTCCCCTCCATTTCCGGTCTGATACTTCAAAAGCTTCATTAATGATTGCCATTGCATGAGGGTTGCCCTCTTTTTCAACCACACGTCCGTATTCATTAATCACATCAAACCGCTGATTTTCAAGCATTTCTATTGTGGTGAGAATTCCCTGCAAGAGATCCACGGGCTCAAACCCTGTAATTACAATGGGGGTTTTATATTTTTTTGCTATTGGATAGTATTCTTTAAATCCCATCACGGTGCAAACATGTCCTGCGGCCAATACCCCGTCGATCGTGCTTTCCGGATCACTTAACAGAGCGTTCAGGGCTGGCGGAACGAGCACATGTGATGTGAGAATACTGTAGTTGGCCAACCCCATTTTTGCAGCTTGAACAACGGAGAGTGCATTGGTAGGAGCAGTAGTTTCAAATCCAACAGCAAAGAAAACTACCTCTTTGTCCGGATTCTGGCTTGCAAGCTTTACCGCTTCTAACGGCGAATACACTATTCGTATGTCTGAACCCTCCGACTTACTTTGCAATAGACTTTTTCTTGAACCTGGAACTCTGACCATATCTCCAAATGAGCAGAGGATGACGTTGGCATTCTCAGCGAGTAAAATGGCCTTATCGATGAGGTTAATCGGCGTTACACAAACTGGGCATCCTGGACCATGGATCATGGTGATTTCTTTCGGTAAGATTTCCAAAATACCATTCTTCACCAAACTATGTGTTTGACCACCACAGATTTCCATGATAGACCATGGCCTTGATACCGATTCAAAAATTTTATCCAATACCAGTCTCGCTAGTTTTGGATCCCGGTATTCATCGAGATACTTCATGGAATGTCATTTTTTGAAATGTGAAGATAGTGCATTATCTGACCATAAGAGATACACTCGTCGTTGGGGGAGAGATTCTTATGGAAGTGCAAATGGAACTTTTCGCCAAGCTCTTCTTCAATCAATTCTACCAGTAGTTTATTCTGAAATACACCACCTGAAAATGCCAGGTTAGTAACTCCCGTTTTTCTTGCAATGCCCTCAATCCACTTAACCAGGGAATAGTGAAATTTATAGGAAACCAGTGATATTGACTGGCCCTTTTTGAGGTCATGAATAATATGACGGATTAGGCGTTCTGGAATTAATTTTTCAGAAGAGTCAAGGTAGGAACTTTTAATTTTAGAAGAGTTTTGCCAGGCTGATGCTTCGGTGATCATTGCAGCTTCTCCATGATAACTGGTTTTATCACAAAAGTTCAATAGAGAAGAAACGGCATCGAACAAACGCCCCATACTGGAGGACTTCAAAGAATTTTGACCAAGCAGTTTAAGATAGAGATTCAGCTCAGCTGAGGTAAACTTTTGTGAAAGAATAGTTGGAAGTTCCTCAAAACCTGAAGAAATACTCAGAAGGGATATTCTTGGCTCTTTGACCATTTTATCTCCCAGGATATGGTCGAAATAGGGGAGATGATCTACTCGATGTATTTTTCTATTCTCATAAAGAAAGAATTCTCCACCCCATATATGGTCGTCATTACCCAATCCCGTTCCATCCCAGATTATGCCGAGAGTGCGGTCATCCCACAGTTCATTCTCACCCAGAACAGCGGTAAAATGGGCCTCATGATGCTGTACCTTTTGTAGTTCCAGTTTTTTCTCACTCGCAAGCTTCTCAGCAAACTGAGTACTGAAATATCCGGGGTGTCTATCGGCTAAAACCACTTCAATGTTGGGTTTGAAAACCGATACCCAATGATCAAATACTCTGGAATAGAGCTGCTGGGTTTCCCAACTGTCGCTGTCTCCAATGTACTGAGAAATAAGTAGATTGCCGCGGTAGGTCATCCCAATGGTGCTTTTGAGCTGTGCACCGGCTGCAAACAGCTTTTCATCGGGGCTGATTCCTTTTTGAAACACGTTTGGAGCATGCCCTCTGGATCGCCGGAGAAGTATTTTACGAGATGATTTTGTTAAACGAATTACTGAATCGTCTTGAGCAAATAAGATTTCCCGATTATTAGAAAGTACAGCGTCTGCAATTTCTTTGAGCTCATCGATATCATCGTTTCTAAAAATAATAGGGCTCCCTGAAAGGTTGGCACTGGTCGCTATTAGAGGTTTGTTAAACTCGTTGATTAATATTTGGTGAAGGGGAGTATACGGCCTCATAACCCCAAGCTCATGTAGACTCGGTGCTATTTGTTTTGGTAGTTTATGTTCAGGCCGTGTGTTGAAGAGCACTATCGGGGCTGTTTCGTTGTACCATTCCGCCAGTTCTGAACCCGAAACGCATACATATTGCTTCAACATTTCTGAATTTAACATCATCAAGGCAAACGGTTTGGAGGGGCGATTTTTCCTTCTGCGGAGCTCCTTAACGGCTTGTTCTGAAGTGGCGTCTGCCATGAATAGGAATCCCCCTATACCTTTGATAGCCAGTATTTTACCCTTGTTTAGCAAATTCAGGCTGTTTGTGAGCCAATCGTCACATTGAATGCCTTCCCAATTTGTCGAGGAATCGTGCCAAAAATGTTGGATTCCGCATTTTTGGCAAGAATTCGTTTGAGCAAAGAACCTTCTATTGGAAGGATCATAATACTCCTCAAGACATTGAGAACACATTTGAAATTCAGACATGGTGGAATTCTCTCTATCATAAGGGACTTCATTGAGGATGGAATACCTAGGCCCACAGATAGAACAGGTGGTAAAGGCGTATCTATTTCTACGGTTTAAAGGGTCAGCTACCTCTAGGAGGCAGTCATTGCATACTGCGTAGTCAGGGGTTAACAGAACTTCCGGTTCTTCATCAACATGTGAAAGGTTTATAGTGAATTCACCGAAACTCTCTGTGTCCACTACCTTGAATGAATGTGATGTAATAGAGCTGAGCCTGGGAGCTTTTGTAATCACCTCATTATAAAACTCTTTAGCTTGCTTTTCTGAGGTCGAAAATCGGATCGTCAGCCCGTTAGAGCTGTTTCTTACCCAACCTTTTATTTCCTTGCTTTGGGCCAGGTTATATACTAATGGTCTAAACCCGACACCTTGAACAATGCCTTTAATTCCAATTTCAAAAGTTGGCATTACCTAGGCGTTGACCCTATATTCTTCTGCGGTTTTAAGAATCAATTCGATAGCTGCAGGAATGGATGCCTTAACTTCAGGAGTTAGCTCAATGGTCATTGCTTGCAGCCCGGAAACAGAGATGGTAACCAGGTGAATATCCGGCATTTTATCCTTAAGGTAAATTGCTTCAATCATGTCTTTGAGACCGACATCGTGAACACTAAGAGCCGTAGGAAAATCAGCTGCGAATTCGGGGCGGAGTTTAGTGACCGATCCAGGTACCTGTCCATCCATGGTGGCATCCACGAAAATAACGACTGGATAGAGATCGAAATAGGACATGAGAAAGAAGCCACCTGTTCCTCCATCAAGAATTTCGACATATTCCGGAAGATCCATTTCCTCCATCTCGTACATGATATGCACTCCTATGCCTTCATCTCCCATCAGATAATTGCCTACGCCTAATATCAGTACCTTATCTGACTTATCTTCATCAAGATCGATTATAGATTTACCCTTAAGCGATTTTTCTGGATCGTAACTCATAGTCCAAGTATAAGACTAAATAAAAAACCTTGCACATCGGGTGCAAGGTTTTTCGTTAAGTCGGGTTTTTTTTATGGTTTAATTAGCAAGGATCATTCGGATCAAACTCTGCAGGTTGCTCAACTTCTTTTGTGCTTTCCTGCTTTACAGGACTTCTGTATGTATTAGCCATACGTTCTGCCCGGATGAATTTATATCCACTGAACATTGAAGAGACTTCGCCTCGTCCTTCCAGCCACTCATGATAAAAGACCAGGTAAATATGAATGATGGATATAATCAGAATTAGCCACATGGCTCCATGATGTATGATGCGAGTATTAAAATCTCCCCCGAGGAGAGAAGGTACCCAGGCGAACATATTAGGCAACCACCACTCTGAAGTGGGTGCATATAAACCAAAACCTGTTAAAATCATCACGAAAAAGAGTACGAAAAACATAAGGTATGCAAATGCAGCTACGGAATTGTGTCCGATACTCAGGTCTTCCAGACGATGCTCTTTTTTACTTAAGAGCATTACATCAACCCATACCACGTGTTTGGCATTTTTAATTGCCTCTTTCGTCCATGGCCAATACGCGGACCAACGGGCGAATTGATTTCCGACGAAGAACCAATATAGTCGCATTACGATGGCCGCAGTAAAAAGATATGCCGCAGCAAAATGTGTAAAGCGGATGATACCGAACCAGTATTGGCTGGTCGCATCTTCATTTGAGAGTATTGCAGGAGGGTCAGATATTAGAAACCCAGTTGCACTTAAAACAATGATGCATAGGAAATTAACCCAGTGGAATACTCTGACTGGTAATTCCCAGACGTATGCCCTTTTAAAATTTCGGGGATACCAATTGTCATTTGAATCTGCCATAGGTCAATTGCTTAAATGTTACACGTTGTCGTATTATTCACCGTTGATATATGCTTTCCTTTCGAATCGTACAGATGTACTGCACAAGCGAGGCATGGATCAAATGAGTGAATAGTTCTGATGATTTCCAAAGGTTGTTCTGGATCAGCAATTGGAGTGTCGATCAAAGTGGCTTCATAAGCACTCATTTGTCCTTTAGGATCTCTTGGCGAAGCATTCCATGTGCTCGGCACTACCTGCTGATAGTTGGCTGTTTTACCATCTTTAATGACTATCCAATGAGCTAAGGAACCGCGAGGAGCTTCCATATGACCAACTCCCTTACATTCTTTTGGCCACGTTTTAGGATCAAACATTTCGGAATTTGCCATTCGGGTATCTCCGTTCTTGATATTATTCATGAGTTTGTCATAGAACTCAACTGTCCAGTCGGCAACAACTGTCGTTTCCAGACCGCGTGCAGCAGTTCTACCTAATGTGGAGAATAATGCAGTAACTGGAACGTCGAGTTTGGCCAGTGCCATATCCACAACTTCTTTGAACTCGGGTACCCCCTTGGCATAGGCGACCAGCACTCTTGAGAGTGGACCAACTTCCATTGGCATGCCTTTCCAGCGCGGCGTCTTAACAAAACTGTATTTCTGGTTAACATCAAGATGGTCGTATGGAGGTTTTGGACCAGAATAGTTGATGTTGGTCTCACCCTTCCATGGGTGTTTTCCTGTTTCATTACCATCTGAGTAATCATACCAGGAGTTATTGATATGTTCCTGAATCTCATCTTCTGCCTTTTGATCGATCGGCATCACGTTTGATATATCATCATTGAGAATGATACCTTGAGGGAACTTGAATGCATCTTTATCAGCATAGCCATTCATTGGAAAATCTCCGTAGGACATGTAGTTTCCATACTTTCCTTTTCCAATGGCGCCCCAATCTTTGTAGAATGATGCAATAGCAAGAAGATCAGGAATATACACCTGATTAACAAAATCTCTTCCCTGCTTTATCAATTGACCTACATAGGCTAGGCGTTCTGCGTTAAGTCCTCCCTGGCTTTCAGGATTAATAGCGCAAGCCATACCTCCAACTAAATAGTTTGGATGCGGGTTTTTTCCACCAAAAATGGCGTGAACTTTTACGATTTCCTTTTGCCATTCCAGAGCTTCAAGATAGTGAGCTACTGCAAGCAGATTAATTTCTGCTGGAAGTTTCATCTGCGGATGACCCCAATATCCGTTGGCAAAAATTCCCAGTTGTCCACTGTCCACAAATTTTTTGATTCGTTTTTGGACATCAGAGAAATATCCAGGTGAGCTTTTTGGCCAATTGGAGATACTCTGTGCTATTCGCGAAGTTTCTGCTGGGTCAGCACTAAGGCATGAAACCACGTCTACCCAGTCAAGAGCGTGCAAATGATAGAAGTGAACCACATGATCGTGCATATACAGAGTGCCCGCCATGATGTTACGGACCATTTCCGCGTTAGGCGGAATGGCGATACCAACCGCATCTTCGACTGCGCGCACAGATGCAAGAGCATGTACTGTAGTACAAACTCCACAGGTCCTTTGTACGAAGGCCCAAACGTCTCTTGGGTCTCGGCCTTTTACAATTTCTTCGATACCACGAACCATGGTTGAGGAGCTGTAAGCATCTACTATTTTTCCGTCCTTTATTTCTGCTTCTATTCTTAAGTGACCTTCTATTCTGGTTATCGGGTCAACGACAATTCTTTCTGCCATGATGTTTTAGTTTCTTCTGTTATTAGGCTTGTATTTGTTCTTCAGTTTTTATTCCCTTGTTGATTCGGTCGCGAAGTTCTTTTCTCTTCATAACATTTGCTCCTATCGCGTGAATAACGAGTCCGGCACCTACCACACCTGCAGCAACTTTACCCACCTGATCGGCAGTGCTCTCTATACCAAATCCTGTCATATTTGGAAGGCGCTCGTAGAATGGACCGTTATCCCAGAACTCTTCTTCACTGCATCCGATGCAACCGTGTCCGGATTGGATGGGGAAGCTAACTCCATTGTTCCAGCGCATTGATCCACATGAATTGTACGTCATAGGACCTCTGCACCCTACCTTATAAAGGCAATATCCCTCTTTGGCATTGGCATCATCAAATGATTCGGCGAATAGTCCCGCATCATAATAAGGTCTTCTGTAGCAACTATCATGTACCCTTTTGCCATAGAACGCTTTTGGTCGGCCAAGTCGATCAAGTTCTGGCAATCTGCCGAATGCCACAACATGCATGATTACCCCTGCCATTACCTCACCAATTGGAGGGCAACCGGGTACGCGGATGATCGGCTTGTCTTTAATAATTTTGTGTATAGGAGTTGCCTTGGTTGGATTTGGTGCGGCGGCTTGAACGCAGCCATTGCTTGCGCAACTTCCCCAGGCAATAATAGCTTTGGCTCCTGCGGCTGCCTCTTTTAAAATATCGAGAGACGAACGTCCGGCTATGCAGCAATAGCCCTCCTCTGCCATTGGTATAGAACCCTCTACACAAAGGATGTATTCCCCTTTGTATTTTTCCATAGTGGCGTGCTTTGCAGCCTCAGCCTGATGGCCAGATGCGGCCATAAGAGTCAGGGTGTAGTCCAATGAAACGCGATCAAGTATCACATCGGCAACTATGGGGTGATCCGACCTGATGAATGATTCACTACAGCAGGTGCATTCCTGGAAATGCTCCCAAATTACCGGGATTCTCGGTGTGCTCTCCATTGCTTTAACCACCTGTGCAATGGAACTCGTCTCCAAGCCCATGTAGGCAGCCATGAATGTCGCGAACTTCATGAAGTCGCGACGAGAGTACCCCTGATTGATTATGCTTTCATAATATGTTTCCTGTTTTTGGGAATTCTCTGTAACGGCCATTTGTCTTATTTTTTGAGTTGAACCAAATTTAGAAACAATTAACCCTGTGTTATGCTAACCTTAGGAAATTTAGAATTCATATAAATAAGGAAAACACTATGTAAGATCATTCTTTCGAAATCGAATTGATTAATTTTGGAAGTTCAGAAAATTGAATAAACATGAAAAAGCTGTTTCTTACTCTTTTAATTATAGCTCCAATGATGGCGCTAGCTCATCCCGGCCATGGACATGAGGATTCTTTCCTGCATTACTTGTATTCGCATGGGTATATTGTTCTAATTGTTATGGCAGTAATGGTTGGAGCATATTTCTCTCGTAAATACCTGAGAAAATAGAATGCACGAGATGTCGATCGCACTAGGTATAGTGCGCATCGCCGAAGACGAAGTTGCTAAAGCAGGAGCCAGGAAAGTCAATTCCATAGATTTAGATATTGGAACTTTATCAGGAATTGAACTTGACTCTCTGGAATTTGTTTGGCCTGTCGCGGTAAAAGAAACAGTCCTTGAAGGTGCCACCAAAAACATCAATATAATACAAGGCAAAGGATATTGTATGGACTGTGCGATTGAATTCGACATGCAGAATTTTGCGGATATTTGTCCAACTTGCCATGCGCTGTTAAAAGAAATTCGGCAAGGAAAAGAAATGCGGGTAAAAGCGCTTGAAGTAGAATAATCAGAACCAAATTTTATGTGTAGTACTTGTGGATGCGGACAGGATGACGATGTGAAAATTGCTCGTCCTGGTCAGGAATTAAGTGTGGAGGCCGTAGCACACGATCATGATAACCCTCATCATCATGATCATCAACACCATCATCACGGTCACTCTCATGATCACGGAAACAGGGTAATAGAACTGGAACGTGATATTTTGCATCATAACGATTTACATGCCGCTCAAAATCGGGGCTATTTTGATGCCTTGCAGATAACGACATTCAATTTAGTGAGTTCTCCCGGATCGGGTAAAACAACCTTTTTGGAACGCTGCTTAAATGATTTAAAGACTGAAATGGACTTTTATGTCATAGAAGGAGATCAGCAGACCATGCAGGACGCAAACCGAATAGATGCATTGCAAGTTCCAGTTGTTCAGGTAAATACGGGTAAAGGCTGTCATCTTGACGGTGGAATGGTTACCGATGCGGTCAAAGAGTTAGACCCTAAAAAAGGGGGTGTGATGATGATCGAGAATGTAGGAAACCTTGTATGTCCGGCCATGTTTGACCTGGGTGAGGATTTCAGAATAGTTATCATCAGCACTACGGAAGGTGATGATAAACCGCTAAAGTATCCGGATATGTTCCATGGTTCTCAAATTTGCATCATCAATAAAATTGATTTGATCCCATATCTGGATTTTGATGTGGAAAGAACTAAGGAATATGCGAAAAAAGTGAATCCGGACCTAATATTCTTTGAAGTCAGTGCTACAAAAGGAGATGGAATGGAAGATTTCTATCAATGGTTGCGTTCCAATAAAAAAAGCTAATCATGTGTTTGTCAATACCGGGTAAGCTCATTGAAATAACCAGCGATATTGACCCTTTATTCAGAACGGGCAAGGTGTCTTTTGAAGGAGTTAATAAAGAAGTCAATCTTACTATGGTTCCCGAGGCTAAAATTGGTGATTATGTGCTGGTTCATGTGGGTACGGCAATCGGCACCATCGATGAAGATGAAGCACAGAAGACCTTTCAGTTGCTCAAGGAGATGGGTGAGCTTGAAGACGAAGACTTTAAGAATTGGGCTGCGAGATCTGATGAAAAGGGTTAATTCAGCTTTTCTGTAGTTATTTCTTCGAAGAACTCTCTAAAGTACTCCACGTCGCTCTTCATACTTTTAATGACGGGTTTATCACTTTCAATAAGTTGTAATCTGCGTTCCGCTTCAGATATTAATTCTAATGCGTTTTCACGGTAATCAAGGCTCTTGCTCTTTTCGGTCTGAGTATGATACAAAGTGATGATGTTTAATAGTGTTACACATACATCCATGTTAAAAGCAATCGGTTCTTTTTCAGCTAATGCCTTGCGCATTTCAAGGGCCTTTTCGTAGTATTTCAGTGCATTTTCATGCTCTTTCATTTCATCATGAATCACCCCTAGGTTATGTGTCGTTGTAGCCATGTAGTGTTTATACAATCCCGGCTCCTGTTCTTCCAGCAGTTCGTAAATTCCAAGGGCCTCTTTGTAAAAGCTCACTCCTTTCTTTTTATTGGCCATTTCAGTATACAAAACACCGATGCTGTTGAGAGTCGCGGCTAGATAAGGCCTGAAAACATCGGGCTCTTTATCTGCTAGTTCCTGATAATATTTAAGCGTTAGATTATAGTTTTCTACTGCTTTGCCCGGGTTGTCCAGTCTTTTTTGGGTTACTGCCATATTGTTGTATACAGCAGCTACAACTCCTTTATATTCTTCCTGATCCTTCTTTGGTAGGCGTTGATAGCTCATTGAACTGTACTTGTAATAAATAAATGCATTGTGCAGATCATTGTCTGAATCATATACCTGACCCAGTTCATGTTGGGCTTCTGCCAGCATGGGAAGATATTGCCGGCTGTCTTTTTCCGCGAGCTTCTCGAGAGTTTCAATGCTGGATTTGAGCGTTTTTTTTGCTTCAAAGAATTTACCAGTGTTATGAAATGAACTGCCCTTGAAATATAGGTATTCAGCTATTTGATAGCTTATGAGCTCGTCTTCTATTTTTAAGGCCTCTAAAAGATTAATTGCCTCATCGAAAGTGCTGATAGCATCCTCATGGGTGGATTTGTTGACTAACATTTTTGCCTTATCTCCAAGCAGCATTGCTTTAGTTACTGTGTAATCTTCTGTTCCCATGCCCGACTCATCCAAAAGTTTTAAGGCCATATCAAGGTATTTAACAGCATCTTCGGTTTCACCTAATTGAGCAAAGAGTTCGGATAATGCGGACAATATATCGAGTTTATCAGCATTGGTGGTTACCTCATCCAGTTGGGTGGCAAGGAACTCCAGAGCTTCTTTCGTTTTACCTTGCGATATGAATTTGTTTGCGTCGTGTATGATTTGTTCTGCCATATTCTACATTCTAAGGAACCAAATGTATTGCTGATGATCGAAACTGAATGCGATGAAGGTTACTGAGGGAGAATAAATCTAATATTTCAATGACCGCAGATAAGTGAAATTCGATCAATATTTTAGATGATTCAAATTGAAAAATATGAATTCCATTAATCCTTTCGATCTCAAAGAGATTAGAAGGTGGAGTCTTTTGGACCATACGGAGATGCAGATGAAGATTGAAACAGCTAATTCTGCTTTTCAGACTTGGAGTGGTTTTGATTTGAGAGCCCGCTTGTACTTAATATCTGCTCTGAAGAATATACTTCTTGAGGAAAAAGAAAAACTGTCAAGAAATATTTCATTAGAAATGGGGAAACCCATAACCCAGAGCAGGGCTGAGATTGAGAAATGTGCCTTGATTTGCGACTACTATGTAGAACATGCGGAAGATCAGTTGCAGGATGAGCCTATTGAAACTTCTGCTACCAGAAGCTGGGTCAGCTATGAGCCTCTTGGCGTAATTCTGGGAATTATGCCCTGGAATTTTCCTTTTTGGCAAGTGTTTCGATTCGCAATTCCGGCCATAGCTGCTGGGAATACCTGTTTGTTGAAACACGCACCTAACGTGCAGCAATGTGCCCATGATATGGAGGAGTTATTTCTTGAGGCAGGGTTTCCAGATGGGGTATTTACCAACCTTACTATTTCGATAGAGCAAACTGAAAAGGTACTTCGGCATCCATTTGTTAAAGGTGTTTCTCTTACAGGGAGCACGAGAGCCGGCGCGGCCGTGGCAACTGTTGCAGGGTCTGAAATTAAAAAGAGTCTGCTGGAGCTTGGCGGGAACAACGCTTTCATCGTGATGCCGGATGCAGATCTTGATGTGGCCATCGAAAGAGGATTTCTTGGACGCTATCTCAATACCGGACAAAGCTGCATCGCAGCAAAAAGATTTATAGTACATGAATCTTTGGAACATGAATTTGTGGATGGATTGATTCAAAAGATTCGGGAGCATAAAGTGGGTAATCCAACGGATGAACAGACCTTTTTTGGTCCCCTTGCCCGATTGGATCTTGCGGAAACTTTAATGAAACAAATTAAAGATTCTATAGGAGAGGGTGCTGTTCTTAAATATGGTCTTGAACAATGTGATTGCTTTGTTTCCCCTGGAATTTTGACGGATGTAAGGCCGGGAATGCGTGTTTTTGATGAAGAAACTTTTGGTCCTGTAGCGGCAGTAACTACCTTTAAGAATGCTGAACAAGCTATAGCGCTGACGAATCAAACGATATATGGTTTAGGGAACTCATTGATTACTTCAGATTTGGAAAAGCACCGATGGATGTTTGAAAAACTACGGGGAGGAAGTCTGTTTGTGAATGATTTTGTGGCTTCGGATCCCCGTTTACCTTTTGGCGGTACAGATAAGAGCGGTTATGGTCGGGAACTGGCGGAGAATGGAATAAAGGAGTTTGTGAATACTAAGACTTATTTTGTAAGATAAGTTACAATTATTGCCTATCAGATGAAACAATTTAGCCGATCCAAAATTCAGCGGTTTAAAGGGCGTTGAATCATTACTTTTGTCGGATTAAACAGAACAGATAATGGAAGAACGCGAACATATAAAGTGCCTAATTATAGGTACCGGCCCTGCGGGGTATACGGCAGCTATTTATGCTGCTCGTTCGGATTTACATCCTGTAATATACACAGGAATGGAGCCTGGAGGTCAATTAACTACAACCACGGATGTAGATAATTTCCCGGGATACCCGGAAGGTATCAACGGACCTGCCATGATGGAAGATATGAAAAAACAGGCGGAGAGATTTGGAACAGATGTAAGATTTGGGGTGATTACCAAAGTTGATTTTTCTGAATCGCCTCATAAAATTGAGGTGGACAACGGTAAAATTTCGCTTACCGCGGATACGGTAATTATTGCCACTGGTGCTTCAGCTAAATGGTTAGGCCTGGAATCTGAACAAAGAATAAGAAACAAAGGCGGCGGTGTTTCTGCGTGTGCGGTCTGCGATGGTTTCTTCTATAAAGGAAAGGATGTTGCCATTGTCGGTGGTGGTGATACGGCGGCTGAGGAAGCAACCTATTTAGCCAAGCTCTGCAGAAAAGTTTACATGATTGTTCGAAAAGATCACTTCAGAGCTTCAAAAGCTATGCAGCATCGAGTGAACAGCATGGAGAATATCGAAGTGCTTTTTGAGCATGTTACGGAGGATGTGTTGGGTGACAATGTTGTTGAGGGAGTAAAGGTTAAACACACTGCTACCGGACAAGTAAAGGATATTCCGATCGACGGATTTTTCGTGGCGATTGGACATAAACCGAACACCGATATTTTCAAGGATTACATTGACATGGATGAAACGGGATACATCATCAACAAACCCGATTCTGCCAAAACCAATGTAGAAGGAGTCTTTGTAGCAGGTGATGCAGCTGATAAAATATATCGTCAAGCTATAACGGCAGCCGGCACCGGATGTATGGCAGCACTGGACGCCGAAAGATATTTGGCAGAAAAAGGAGATTAGCTACTTTTGATTTAAAGATAGGGGAGTATAATTTGCTCCCTTTTTTATTGGAATGAATTTCGTTGTTCTATCCGCAATATCTTTCTTGATCCCTGCAGGAGTATCCGCGGTGGGTATCTTGTCTATTCTGGCAAATAGATTCAGGGGAAGAAGCAGACTTCTCTTAGTGCTCATGTTGGTTAGTCTTTTGGCCTACTTTATTGCTAATCTGATTTTCAAGATAGAGTTTGCAGCATATCAGCTATGGCCTTTGGTCATCCTCATTCCTCTTTGGATGCTATCTGCACCTTTGTTTTATTCTTTTGTTACCAGTCTGTTGGAAGATGAAGTAGTGGGAAAGAAAATCAACTGGATATGGCATATCATACTGCCTGTAGTCTCTTTTATAATTGCGATAATTGCTGCTTTGCTTTTTACCAATGAGGAGATTATTGATATTGTTTCAGAATCCTCCAAATCCAGAGATACTTTTTCTACTGGAATTGCACGTGGAATATTCGTAGCTGTTCATTTATTCTGGTTTTTGCAGTGGCTCGTATACTTCCGGTTGCTGGACAAACTCTTTAAAAAGCAAAAAAGGGTTTATAATATCTTTTATGGATCTTACGAAACCAGAAACGAAGATTTGTACATAAGAATGAAATTTCTCGTGATAATAATGACTGCTATGGACCTCCTGGTGTGGGTATTTCTCTTTGTAAGTCCGTCTTGGATTTTATCCTTCAACTTGTTATTTGGTATTCTCACTGCATTGATCATAATTTCCGGTAGAGAACAGGTTGATATGAAAAAGTACAGGATGTACAAGCTTAATTCCCACCATCATGAAGTTGAGTTTAGTAGAAAATAAAAAAGGCCAATTCATTTCTGAATCAGCCTTGGATTTATAACTATTGATTGAATACTAGTGTGTTGACAGGTAATCGGCTACTCCATCATGAGTTGCTTTCATTCCTTCTTTGCCTTCGCTCCAGTTAGCGGGACAAACCTCTCCATGTTCTTCCAGATATTGCAAAGAATCGAGCATTCTCATCGCTTCGTCAATATTTCGTCCTAATGGAAGGTCATTGACTAATTGATGCCTTACTACACCATCGCGGTCAATCAGGAATAATCCTCTATACGCTACCAGTTCTCCTTCTGCCTGAAGCATGTCGTTTTCATCATAGTAGAAATCCCCGGCTAAAACATCATAGTTGTAAGAGATGGTTTTATTCGTATCGGCTACTATTGGATAAGTAACTCCCTCAATTCCACCATTGTCTTTGTCCATTTGGAGCCAGCCCCAGTGAGACTGCTCTGTGTCTGTTGATACAGCTATAATTTCAGTGTTTTTAGCCTTAAAAGCATCCAACTTTTCCTGAAAAGCATGCAGCTCAGTTGGACATACAAATGTGAAATCTTTAGGGTAAAAGAAAAGAATCACGTATTTCCCTCTAAACTGTGACAATGAAAAATCCTCTACTATATCTACTCCGTCTACTACAGCTGCTGCTGAAAAATCAGGAGCCTCTTTACCTACTAATACTGCCATTTTGTTAATTATTTAATTTGAAAATATGGGCAAAAGTAGACCTTGTGGAATACCTGCATTATATCTTATATTAATAGTTTTTTAAGTTCTTATAAATTCTACTAATACTTTATATGGCACTTAGTGCTGCAAGTAAGAATCCGGCCAGAATAGCCAGGGTTTTGCGCAGATTAAAATGATGGTGCTGGTCATTCTCGTACATAATGGTGGTGGCCACATGTAATAATACTCCTGTTACAATAGAAAGGACTACAGGACGATAAATTGAAGTATCCGACATCAGCATGCTCAACGATATATTAGCAAGGCTTCCAAGAGGCATCATTAATATGAAGATGCCAATCATAAAGAGTGTGTTTCTTTTGGAAAACCCAGAATCATTGAGTAACCATACCAGAACGACAATAACCGGAATTTTATGAGCCAGTATTCCTATGAGCAAGGGAAAGTTGAATTTAAAACTGGCGGCAGCAGTATCGATAACCGGAAACCCCTCGAAAAAAGCGTGTATGCAAAGTCCTGCAAATACGACCAGAGAGCTTAATCCTCTTGAACTATGTATGTGGCCATGTTCTATTCCTTTTGAAAAATAATCCAGAAAAAGTTGGATCAGGAAACCAATTAAGACATAGACCCCGGCATAGGGAAGTGAACTCGAAAACACTTCTGGGATTAGATGCAGCAGTATAAGACCAAACAAAAAAGCTCCACTTGCAGAAAGAACATATTTGAGTTCTACAGAGGCCTTTACCCTGGCCGCATAGGCTCCAAAAGCAACCAGTCCTAATCCAATAACAAGCAAAAGATAAATGAACCAAAGATCAGCCTGCATGTGCCACCAGAATTAAACGGTCAGAAGAACTTCGGTCGTATTTGTTAAGCTGGTAGTCCCCAAAAATGTCTTTAATGGTGAATCCGTTCTTGACCAAAAGTTCTTCAAAATACTCTTCGGATAAAGCCATCACACGCTCTAAATACTCACTTTTTTGATCACCTTCGGTCACGCTAATTCTTTTTATAATGTAGGGCTCTTCATAGGTACGATGGATCTCAAAATGTACACCGTTCAGAGATTTAACCTCATGTGCTCTTAATCTGTTTAATGCAGTATGAGAGTTCAAATAATCCAGCACAAATAAACCATTGCTTTTCAATGATTTAAGCACACTTTGGACCACCAGGTTGTTTTCGTTCTGGTGCTCGAAATACCCGAAACTGGTAAACAGATTTACTACTAAATCAAATTCATTTTCGAATGGCAGATGGCGCATATCCGAAACTTGAAAGTTCAGCCCTTTCGAAGCCTTTTTTAAAGCGTATTCGATAGAGTTGGGTGATAAATCCACCCCGGTTACAATGTTTCCTTTAGAATGAATATATACCGAATGCCGTCCGCGTCCACAGGCAAGATCGAGGATTCTTGCTCCTGAACTACAGTCCAGATATGCAAAGAGTTTATCGATAAAAGCTTTGGCCTCCTCCTCGTTCCGGTGCTTGTATAAGATGGGGTAGTATTTGGAATCGAACCATGATTCGAACCACTCTGTCTTTGTTTTGGCCATTGTAGAAAAAATCGGGCAAAGTTAGACACAAAAAAAAGACGCTCATATCGGGTACAAGCGTCTTCTCTTTATCTTGATCAATACGGTTTATTCTGCGTAATCTTTGAGTTGAAGATTTTTTGTTTCTGCAGGTAAAGGAGCTTTCTTCACCGGGCGAACTAATGTTAATTCATCGATAAGGTTAGTAGCTCCAGCATATTTATCCATGATGAACAATACATACCGGATGTCTACAGATATCGTTCTTTGGACTTTGTTTTCAAAGAAGATATCACCGCTCATAGCTTCCCAGTTGCCGTCAAAAGCAAGTCCAATCAAATGACCCTTTCCATTGATAACCGGTGATCCTGAGTTCCCCCCTGTGATGTCATTATTACTCAGAAAGCAAACGTGAAGATTACCGTCTTTATCAGCATATTGACCGTAGTCTTTTTCTGCATGCAGTTTCTTCAATTTTTCAGGAACGATAAACTCAGGATTATCCTGATCTTCTTTTTCCATGACTCCATCTATAGTCGTAAAGAAATTGTAGCTCACCGCATCGTAAGGTGAGTACGGCAATACCTGACCATATGTCAATCTCATCGTAGAGTTGGCATTCGGATAGAAACTTTTGCTAGGTTGGAATTCTCTCAGTCCTGCAACAAAATATCGATTACCCTTATCCATTTTGCTATAGCTCTCCATCATGGCCGCTCTGATTTCTCCTCGGAAGTTCATTAAAAAGGACATAGCCAGGGTCATTGCGGGATCTTTTTGCATTTCCTTTGCTGACGGATCGTCCAAAAATTCATTGAATGAAGTTTCATTGGATAGAAAGGACTTATCAAACATTTTGTCCACCATTTTAGTAAAATCACCTTTGTTTTTCTTTACCATATTGAGGAAATCATCGGGCTGTTGCTCCGAAGGTATTGCACTGTGGTACATTTCGAACATTGCCGCGGTAACTTTTCTATCAATAACCTCTTCATAATCCTTAAAATGCTTCGCTCCTCTTCCGCGGGCACTTTGAATCTGGGCATCAATCTTTTCCTGATCAGGCTCTTCAGCGCTCAATGCGCCTTGAAGTCCGGATAATCGATAAGCAAATAGCATTATTTCAGAACCAAAGAGGGCTTCTCCTAAATATGTAGAGGACAGTTTATATGGCTCAATGCCTTCATAGCCTTCATCGATCCATTGCAGGGCCATTTTATAATTATCGTTTGAACCTTTGTCCGCCCACATCTGGAAATCCTTTTCAATCTTTTCTTTTTTCTCAATAACCCGGTTCTTTTTCACCTGAGTCGTTTGTCCGATAAAGTATTTCCAGTAGTTAGAAACCCGTGCATATTTTGAAGCATACTTTATTCTTATATCATCGGATTGGTTCATATATTTCTTGTAGATATCGAGCTTTTTTCTGCGAATTTTGATTCTTGCAGGTTGATCTAATTCCACGGCCATGCTTACTCCAGTTGATGTTAAGTATCGATCTGTGCTGCCGGGATAACCCATTATCATTGCAAAGTCGTTTGCTTTTACCCCTTCCAATGAAACTGGTAAATGATGCTGCGGTTTGAAGGGTACATTTTCCTCGGCGAACCCGGCCGGACTTCCGTCCGGTGCAGTATAAATTCTCAACAGTGAGAAATCACCGGTATGGCGGGGCCACATCCAGTTGTCCGTGTCACCTCCGTATTTACCGATAGATGATGGGGGTGCTCCAACTAATCTTACATCTTCGTATGTGATATAAACAAATAAGTAGAACTCATTGCCTTCGAAAAAGGACTTAACCGTAGCGTTGTAATCAGTTCCTTCTTCAGCCTCGTTCGAAAGCGAATCACTGACCTGAGCAATCATTTTATCCCTCTCGGATTCGCTCATGTCTTCTGAAAGTTCACTAAGCACCTTTTCCGTAACATCCTCCATACGAATGAGGAGTGATGCTGTCATACCTTCAGCCTGCAGTTCCTGATCTTTGCTCATTGCCCAAAAACCATCCGTAAGGTAATCATGATCCGGTGTAGAATTTCCCTGAATTGCACCGTATGCACAATGATGATTCGTAAGAAGCAGACCTTCTGAAGATATAAGCTCAGAAGTGCAACTGCCGCCACTCAGCATCACGATAGCGTCTTTCAGCGAACTGTTGTTTATGCTGTAAATTTCTTCAGGAGTTAGTTGAAGACCCATTTTCTGCATATCCGTGTAATTCAAACGACTAACAAACATGGGAAGCCACATTCCCTCATCGGCACGTGCAATGAAAGGTGAAGCTATAAAGATGACTAGGAGAAGTTTTGTAAGCAACTGTTTCATGTATTCATAATTTAAAGGGTGCAAGTGTAAAAAATGTTAACCTTCAGACCTACGAATTCTCCGTTAAAGGATGAAAGTTGAGTTAAAAGGCGGCTATTCGCCTTGATCGTAACTCAATTTAGACATGAAGTACCCTAATGACAGTGCCGAAATTGCAACAACAGCGCTTAGAATTGCAGCATAAGTCCATTCTGATAAGATTATTTTTCCTACCAGAAATAGTACGCCATAGGTCATAAATATGGCGCTGAGCCAGGATGCCACCTGATAAAAAAACTGACCTGCAGGAGCTGTAATTCCATTCTCTTTATAAACCTTTCCCCAAAAACCTTCTGGTCGTGCTCTTATTATAAAGGATCTCAGCTTTTCTTTTGGCTCAGGATTGGTCAGGTAAACAACAGATATCCAGGAAATTGTAGTAAATACCACTGTGAAAAAAAAGGATCCTTTTTCAGAAATAAAACTTTCACCCATATAGGGGTTCAGTACATATTGGCCAATAGAGTATCCTATAAATGGCGCCAGCATGGCTGCTATTTCAGCATAGGCGTTGACCCTCCACCAATACCATCTAAGAATGAGTACGAGCCCCAGACCTGCTCCTGCTTCCAAAACGAATTCCCACACTCCCGTGATGCTGTTGATCATGGTAGTTGTGATCAGTCCGGTGGTAAGTATTAAAAAAGTTGCAATTCTTGAAATCACAATTGCATTTGAATTCTTGTCTTTTTTCTTTAGAAATGGTAGATAAAGATCATTGACCAGAAAACTGGCCCCCATATTGAGTTGAGTAGAAATTGTACTCATATATGCCGCAAAAAACGCTGCCAGCACCAATCCTCTTACTCCATTGGGGAGATAGTCGCGCATTGCAAAAACGTACCCCTTGCGATAGTCGAAATAATACTCAACAGATTTCAGTTCAGAGGAGTTGAAGAGATGTCCGTATTCGTTCGCAAAATCCTCAAAGCTTCCACCATTCGCTCTAAATTGAGCCAATAAGTCCAGGTGATATGAACTTTTCAAAGCAAAATCAGGATCGTACAGGTAGATTGCGGCCAAACCAACCAGAATCCATGGCCATGGCCGTACAGCATAGTGAGCAATTTGAAAAAATAGAGATGATTTCATGGCATCTCGTTCTGTCGGAACACTCATCATTCGTTGAGCCACATAGCCACCTCCACCGGGCTCCATACCGGGATACCAGCTGGCCCACCATTGAACCCCAACATACGCCAGAAATGCACCAAGCGTAAGAGTAAGAGTTTTTGCCAAGTCCATATCTGAGGAAACAGAAGGCAGAAAATGGAAATAATCTGAAGGCAGCTCTTTTTGAAGTGAGGATATACCTCCAACATCTGGAGAGCTTAAGACCAGCCAGGCCAGGGCAATGGCACCGATCATGGCAATAATGAATTGTACGGCGTCATTTATGGCAATTCCTAACAGGCCAGATAAGCTTGAATATATCACCGCTACTACCATTGCAAGTCCTACAATGAGCCAGGTTTGGATCTCACTTAAGTCGAAAAAGACGGAGAGTAAAGTTGCAAAGGCCAGGTTGACCCATGCAATGACCATGGAATTCATAAACATCCCCAGGTAAATTGCCTTAAAGCCTCTTAGAAATCGGGCAGGTTTGCCTGAATATCGAATGTCGATAAATTCTACTTCAGTAAGTATATTCGACCTTCTCCAATAGTGAGCAAAGAAGAATGTAGTCAGCATGCCGCCTATAAGAAAGCTCCACCAAAGCCAGTTCTTTGAAATGCCATTCTGACCGACTAACTCACTGACAGCCAGAGGGGTATCGGCTGAGAATGTAGTAGCCACCATACTCATTCCTGCGATGTACCAGGGTATGTTGCGTCCTCCGAGAAAGAAAGCTGATAGAGAACTGCTTTTTGTAGCTCTGAACCGGATTCCTATGAATATACTCAGGATTATAAACGCCGAGAGCAAAAAATAATCGATCGCAGATAATGCCATGAGCACAATTATAGTTTAGCCGAACTCTGGAAAAACTTACAAGTCTCAAAAGAAATCAACCAAAGTCGGGTTTAAAATTGATAACCTGCCGTAACCTCGAAGAAATCGGCAACAGTCATTTGTGATTTTACATACATACCGATAAATGCGTTGTTCTTGAAATGCTCCCAGGGGTTGCGCAGATAATAATTCACTCCGAAACGACCACTAATAAAAGCCCTCAGCCTTTCCATGCCCGAGTCGGAATCAGAGTATTCAATGTAAAATTTCATAAACGGGTTATGCAAATATGGACCGGCCTGAATGACCATTCCAAAGTGATTGTAAATGAATTCGTTACCAATCCACAGAACGATGCACGAAGAATTGGCAAAGCTGCTTTCCAGCTGAGAAGGTTCATTTGACTCAAGGTACATGCGGTAGGAGGCGTTGTAGTAAGCATCTATTCCGAATTGAATGTTATTTCCTGGCTTCACTCTTTTACTGGCGTATACCGATAAAAGATATGCAAGTTGCGTTGGGCCGTTTACGGCGGATGTTCCGAACTGAAAGAAACCCACAGCTCCCCGGACGTTCAATCGAACGGATCTGTCAAAGTCAACGTCCGGGCGTCTTTTATCCGGTTGGATATAGGGTTTTACATAGTATGATATGGAAGCACCAAACAAGGGAATATTGTACCCGACATTAGGTATTTTTCGATGAGCATTTGATGCATGAAAAAAGCTGAATTCTGCGCTGGCTGCAACTTGCTTCGTAATAAAGTAACGCAACCCCAAACCAAGTTCGAGATTGAAAGCCAGGTTTGATCCTGCTACGATATTATCAGGGTTGTTTATGTAGTCGAAAGGATTGTTGAAATACATCCCCCCCATAGAAAGGCGTTGGGTAAATTCAAAGCGTTTCGAAATTATACGGCTTAGCTGGAATTGATACCGCAAGTCGTAACTCTCTCCAAGAATATCGGTATTGCCATAATTTGCATACGAAAATGTAACTCCAGTTTCAGGGTAGCGATATCGCCGCTGCCAGATTTTCGAAGTGTCCCCTTGAGTTCTATAGGACGCAGAAATTCTGTAGGAAGCATCTGCAGAAGGGAATCCAGGATAAATTTCAAGCGTATTGCCAAATTGGGACTGGGCTTCAATTATTCTATTCGCCGGCCCCGGAGTACCTCGCTTAAAAAATTGGGCCTCAGCGTTTACTTCAAGGAATAAGGTGGACACTATGAGAAAAAACCATCTCATTTATGGTGCGGCGATGGTTTTCTTCTCGGCTTCGGGAATAAGGTATTCTACCCAATGATTTCCATTGCTTACCTCTATGGTCAACATATCCAGTGCGGCACAGCCTGAAATAATTCGTACTAATTCCTCCTGAATCAACTCTTTAAATACTTCAGAATAATTCTCTTGATCGCTTTCCGAGCAGGAACCAATGACTTCAAGGGTCGCTCCTTTTTTGATTTCGATACTGCCTTTTTCCGAAGGATAAAAGCTACTTTTTTTAACCATTACGTCTTCATTGAATTGCAGGATTAGAATTCTTCTCGTGGAAGGAACTCCCTCATGATGTCCGGGCAGGATGGTAGTAGTTTCATTTTTTATAATCGAATAAGGTTGTGCTTTTGTATGAACGAACAATGCAGTCACGATTAAGGCTAGAAGCAGGGAAAAGAGTTTGGAGGATGATTTCATACTGCTTGAATTAAAGTTCAATGATAATGATTGATCGGATTGATTCGTGAAAATTTCTGGATTGAATATAATTTTATTACTCAGGATTTTGATGCGATAAACCAATCCAAATTCTACTTTTGACCACCCAAACAATAGATATAAATGAGTATTCTGGTAAACAAAAATTCGAGAATCCTGGTTCAGGGATTCACCGGTAGTGAAGGTACCTTTCATGCAGGACAGATGATTGAATATGGCACTAATGTCGTCGGTGGAGTTACGCCCGGTAAAGGTGGTCAGTTGCATCTTGAACGACCGGTATTCAATTCCGTTAGTGAAGCCGTTGCTGAAACCGGTGCTGATGTATCTATCATCTTTGTGCCTCCTGCTTTTGCCGGAGATGCGATAATGGAAGCTGCAGAAGCGGGTATTGGACTTGTTGTTGCCATCACAGAAGGAATTCCAGTAAAAGACATGATTGTCGTTAACGACTACATTAAGGACAGAGAAACCAGACTTATTGGACCGAATTGTCCTGGGATTATTACCGCTGAAGAGGCGAAAGTTGGCATAATGCCAGGTTTTATCTTCAAGAAAGGGCCGGTTGGTATTGTATCCAAATCCGGTACCCTAACTTATGAAGCCGTAGATCAGACTACTAAAGCAGGATTGGGGCAAACGACAGCTATTGGAATTGGAGGAGACCCAATTATTGGAACAACTACTTTGGACGCCATCAAATTGTTTGAAGCCGATGGAGAAACAGAAGGAATTATAATGATCGGTGAAATTGGCGGTAATCTGGAAGCTAAGGCTGCGGCATGGATCAAGGAGAATGGGACAAAACCAGTAGTCGCCTTTATTGCTGGCGAAACGGCCCCAAAAGGACGAACTATGGGCCACGCCGGAGCCATTGTTAGCGGCGCTGACGACACAGCCACAGCAAAAAAGAATATCCTGAGAGAAAGTGGGGTATATGTCGTTGATTCTCCTGCTGATATTGGCAAAACGATGGCAGGACTTCTAAAATAGTATTCAGGTGTTCAAGAGATTCGCTATCATATTTCTGATATTTAGCCCCTTAATGGGATACTCCTGGGGGAAAACAGGGCACCGTGTTTCAGGTGAAATAGCCATGCGTTACCTCAAGCCGAAGGTTAGAAAGCAGGTTGAGAAAATCCTCCATGGTGAGAGTATTGCAATGGTGGGTAACTATATGGATTTCATCAAATCTGAGCCTAAATACGACTACATGAAACCCTGGCACTACGTTACCGTGCCAGATTCTGTCACCTATGCAGAGGCCGGTACTCCTGAGCAAGGGGATGCTTACATGGCTATTAATAAGTTTAAGAATGAACTTATCAATGGTAATTACACTGTAGATGAGGCATTTGCCTTAAAATGTCTGATCCATCTGGTAGAAGATATTCATCAACCTCTGCACGTAGGAAACGGAACAGATAGGGGAGGGAATGATATAAAAGTTGAGTTTTTTTGGAAGCCTTCTAACCTTCATCGCGTATGGGATAGTGGGATCATTGACGGCGAGCAGTTGAGTTATACGGAGTACGCAAACTGGATTGATGTAACAACCAGAGAGTTGGTTGAATCCTGGCAGAGTGACGCCCTGGAAGTTTGGATTGCGGAGAGTAAATCTTATAGGTCACAGGTTTATGATTTTCCAGAAGATAAAAAACTCAGTTATCGCTACGTTTACGACAACATTGAGGTGGTAAACCTTCGGTTGCTACAATCCGGCATTCGCCTGGCAGGCTTACTCAACGAAATATACGGTTAGGCACCGGCCTTCAAATATGATTGAAGCGATTTCACATACAATTCGAATGCGTCTTGACCCTCTTTGGTGATGCGAGCAGTTGTTAAAGGATAGTTATTTCTGAATTCTTTCTGAATCTCAATATATCCGGCTTGTTTTAGTTTTTGAAGTTGAACGCTTACATTACCCCGAGTGGCACCCGTTTGATCCAATAAATAATTGAAATTAGCCTCTTCCACTGAAATCAGCAGAGACATAATGGCTAATCTCAATTCCGAATGCAACAAAGGATCCAGCTTGCTAAACTTCACGGTTGTACTTTTTGTAAAGCAAATATCCAGGGATGATATAGCTGATAATCAAGGACAGACCCAGTAGCAAAACCTGGACTTTGAAGTCGGTGTAGAATGCCGCAATGGCGATGAACCAAGTAATAACCCCTCCAATTATAAGCGGCCTAAAGCGAAGCATTCCTCCGGAAATGTAGGTGGCCAAACCATAAAACAGGATGAACAGAGGATAAGTCTGATTAAAGGCAAGTTTTTGGGTAAAAGTAAGTGTCAGTAAAAGGAGGAAGACAAAACCAAAACTGCTCCATAAATAGGTGATAAAGCGAAGATAATAGGTCTTCACTCTGCTTTTTTCATCATCGCGTATTCCGATAATAAAGGACACAATTCCCGCAAGTGTTAGGAAAATGGGCCAGGTGATCCAATGGTATCTGGTTGGGAAAGTGTAGAGCATGATGGATTGACCAAACGCCGCAAATAAGGATGCCAACCCCCATGTCAGCCAGTATTTACCGTGGTCTACAATTGATTTTCTGGACTCGTGAATCACCGTTGTGATTAAATCAAATTGTGCTTGTGCTTCGTGTTTCATTTTTTCCATTTTATTTCTTTTTTCTAAAGGTGCTGAACAGAAAACTCATTAACAGTCCCGTTCCTATCCCAATTAAGAGCCAGGGAAGCATATTATGAACCATAAATCCTACACCCAAACCGATCATGGTAAATGCTCCAACTAAAATCCAGGGGCTTACTTCTTCATTATTCATATCTAAATAAGTTTAAAATATAAACAAATTTAATAAAAATTTTAGGAAATTTCCAAACGGAACCCTACGCCGTGAATATTTATGATTTTTATAGAAGGATCGGATCCTAAATATTTTCTCAATTTGGCGATGAATACGTCCATACTCCGGCCCAGGAAATAGTCCTCTTTACCCCAGATCACTCTCAAAGCCATGTTTCGTTCCATGACCCTGTTCTCATGGATGCACAATAACCGAAGCAATGCAGATTCCTTATTAGTAAGTTTTTGAATTTCTCCATTCAGGCTGAGTTGTTTCTTGTCATAGTCAAAAGTGTACTGGCCAATTTTGTATTCGTTTTGTCCAATTCCGGCGCTTCTTGTTCGTTCAAGTCTGTTCAGGAAATTTTGGATTTTGAGAGCGAGAACGTCTGCAGAGTAAGGTTTTGTGATGTAATCATCTGCCCCGATTTTTAATCCTTCAATTTTATCGTCAATTGCCGACTTGGCCGTAACAAAAAAGATCGGAGCTTCTGGATCGACCTTTTTGATATCACGAGCCAGCGAATAACCGTCTTGCTTTGGCATCATCACATCAATAAGGCAAATATCGAAGCGTTGTGAAAGGAAGAGTTCCATTCCTTGTTCTCCGTTTGTTCCAAGAATCACCTTCGCCTCATAGTCTTCCAGAGCACTTTTCGTAACAAAACCGAGATTTTCATCGTCCTCAACCAGCAATATTTTTACACCTCTTAGATCCATTTTTTTTACTCATTTAAAAGGAATCTTCATCTGGAATTTAGAACCGCTCCCAGGTTCGCTTTCCACGCGAATTTGTCCTTTATGTCCTTCTACCACTTTTTGAACAAAGTTCAACCCAATACCAAAACCTTTTACATCATGCAAATTTCCGGTCGGTACCCGATAAAACTTGTCAAAGATCTTTTTCAGGTTCTCTTTAGATATGCCGATTCCGGAATCTTCTATTTCGACGACAATGTGCTGCTTTCGGTTGTATGTGCGAATAACAATTTTCGGAACATCCTTGCAATATTTTATGGCGTTGTCCAGCATATTGCCCAGGGCGAGATGCATATCATCTTTCTGACCGTGAACAGTTGTTCTTTTGGCATCCAACTCAACACTAAGTTTTGACTTCTTTTGATCCAATACCTCCCGATACTCATTGACGACTTCCTCTAAGGTGTTGTGAATATCGTAGTTCGAGCTGGTTGTGCGCATATCAGAGCGCTCAACTGTAGCCGCATAGAGAATCTTCTGAACCCTATCAAGAAGTCGGCTATTCTCTGATTTTATGATGCCGATTAACCTGCTGGCTGTGCTATCTTCCTGAATTACAGGTTTTTTCTCTAAACTTTCAGTCGATATTCTAATAGTAGCGAGAGGAGTTTTGAGTTCATGGGTCATATTATTGATAAAATCATTTTTGATCTCATTGAGTTTTCTCAACTTAAGCAGTTGTGAAATAATAAATCCAAAGAACAGAATTATGGTGATAAGAATAGCGCTGGAAAGTAACCAGAACCTGATTTGTTTAAAACCAGCAGTATTATGCTCTGGGAAAAAAACACTGAAATTGTGCCCGTTGTCCTTTTTCCATATGAATTTTGGAGTGGACCTAACCTTCTCTTCTACTGAGCCTGTGGCAGACTGGAATACAATAGAGTCTGAAAAGCAGTCGTAGACATTCAGTATATAGGGTTCATTGATTTCCGCGGCTTGCAAGTTGGTGGACATTACATTTTCAATGAATTCCGGACTTCCCAGTTCAGGTGTTGTAACAACAAAAAGGTTCTTGTCGATCACTCTGACCGGGTCCGAGATATAAGAACTATCTCCTGTATGTTCCTGAACATCCTGAAGCGTGCTCAACAAAACTTGAGTGATATCATACTCAAACTGTTGTTGACTGATAATCAACACATTGCGAATCCAATAAGCCTGAGTCACTACCAGAACTACCAGCAGAGCAGTAGCCATGATGAGGATGACGCGAATGTTGGTACTTTTCAATCTTTGTTATTTTGAGTAGCTCCGAATAATTGAGGATAATTCCGTGCAATTAATGCAAAAATTGAAGCATAGATTACCGACATGATACTGGCGGCGAGCACGGTGAGTACGCTCCAGTTCAATGGCCTGTAGATTAGGCCTGCAAATTGCTCAAAATTGTCAAGGAGCTGCTTTGTTTTCTTTTCAGACCATCCGTTTTGACTAGCCTGCTCAAGTATTTCTTCTGCTCTGGTATCGACAATGGTTTGAAGGAAATCCGCATGAATGAAAGCATAGAAAGAGAAGGTGAAAATGCCTAGCAGCAATGCATATAGTAGGCCCGTAGTCAATCCGCCTTTAAAATCCATAACAAAAGTGAAATACTCGTTGCTTTGCTTTCTTTGGCTGTAAATCCCAAGATAAACTACGATGACAACAATAAAAATAAGGTAGCTCACCCTCCATTCCCAGTCCAAATAGAATGAATCCAACAATAGGCGTAAAACGAAGGCCAGAGCTGCACCTGACAGCGCAATGAGTCTGGAGTCATTCAATAAAAAAGACATCTTAGTAGCTATAGATCAAAGGCTTGTCCAATTCCGGAAGAACTATAAGAATTTCGTTTAAACCTGGATAGCGAATGGAACGTAAATCATACGTTAAAGTTTTGAATATCATTGACCTGCACCAGTCTTTATTGGCGTCGTGCATGAGATAGAGTACGAGTTGGGGAGGTATGCTTTCTGAGTATGCATTCGCACTGGTCAAAGTGAAAAAGTGGTCTTCACAACCGCCTCCATATCTAAGTGCAAGAAATAGTGTATCCCCTGTTATATTAGCCGAGGTAATCTCGTAAGGATCGGACTTTTTCTTTGGAGAGAAGGTTTCGTCTATGGTTATTGGTAGAAATTCTTCCTTAGATGATGTATCCAATTCACTAATGTCAAAGGAAGGATTGAGATTCTCATTTACTTTCTGTCGTGGTTTGCAGGAAACCTGCCATACAATAAACCCCAATAACAAAAGGTACAGTATTGATTTCATGAATGTCAAAATTGTACTCGAAATTAATCAAACCTAACTCAGTGACTCAAGACTCAGGAGTTTCTTCTATCATCTTGTTTAGCACATTCATTTCGTCTCTCAATCGTGCAGCTTCCATAAAATCCAATTCCTTAGCTGCTTTTTCCATATTTCTTCTGGTCGTGTCTCTTACTTTTACGAGTTCCTGACGCGACATGTATTTTATTACAGGATCCGCTGCGATGGCCAAACCTTGTTTTTCAACATATGCATCTTGCTGATCACGTTTTGCTCGTTTGCCGGCTACAGTAGTCTGTTTGAGAATCTGTTCTGTTGATTTTTGAATCTGAGTAGGTGTTATTCCATGTTCTTCATTGTATTTTAACTGCTTTTCTCTCCGTCTATTTGTTTCATCAATGGTGTTTTTCATAGAACGGGTGATCTCGTCTGCATACATTATGACCATACCGTTTAGATTTCTGGCTGCCCTTCCTGCAGTTTGAGTCATAGAAGTTTCACTTCTTAAAAAGCCTTCTTTATCTGCATCCAGGATGGCTACCAGTGATACCTCCGGTAAGTCAAGCCCTTCTCTGAGCAGATTAATACCAACAAGAACATCAATATTTCCTAGTCGCAAATCCCGAAGAATCTCCACACGATCCATGGTATCAACATCTGAATGAATGTATTGACAACGCACTCCGTTTTGAAGTAGATATTTCGAGAGTTCCTCCGCCATTCGCTTGGTTAATGTGGTAACTAGCACCCGTTCTTTCTTTTCGGTCCGTAACCTGATTTCTTCCAGAAGATCATCGACTTGTGTTGAAACAGGCCTTATTTCTATAACCGGGTCTAACAAGCCTGTAGGACGGATAATCTGCTCTGTAATTACACCACCGGAGAGATTCAATTCGTAGTCAGCAGGTGTAGCACTAACATAGATGGTTTGATTTTGAAGGCCCTCAAATTCCTCGAAGGTCAATGGACGGTTATCCATTGCAGAAGGAAGTCTGAATCCGTATTCAACAAGGTTCTTTTTCCTGGCACGATCACCTCCATACATCGCTCTCACCTGAGGAACAGTTACATGACTTTCATCTACTATCATCAGATAGTCATCCGGAAAATAATCTAATAAGCAGAATGGTCTTGACCCTGGATCTCTTCCATCAAAGTATCTGGAATAGTTTTCAATACCTGAGCAATAGCCCAATTCCCTCATCATTTCCAAATCGTAATTGACACGCTCAGTAAGCCTTTTTGCTTCAAGATGCAGGCCGATCTCTTTAAAATAAGCTTCTTGTTCCACGAGATCTTCACCAATCTTGTAGAGTGCTTTATGCATAGTGTCTTTATTTGTGACAAATATGTTCGCAGGAAATATTCTCATTCCCGTCATGGCCTCCTGGCGTTCACCTGATTCAGGGTTGATGAAGTAGATTTCTTCTATTTCGTCTCCCCAAAAGATAAAGCGCAAAGCTCTGTCGGCATAAGCAGGGTACACGTCAACTGTATCACCTTTTACCCGAAACTTTCCTCTTTCCAAAATGGAATTGGTTCTGGAATAGAGGGCAGCCACTAGCCGGTGCAGGAAATGGTCTCTTCTGATCTTTTCACCAACTTTTAGCTCGATTACATTGCTACTAAAATCATCCGGATTTCCGATTCCATAAATACAGGAAACTGAAGCTACCACGATAACATCTCTGCGTCCGGAAAGAAGCGAAGAGGTAGCAGAAAGCCTGAGCTTTTCAATTTCGTCGTTGATGGAAAGGTCTTTTTCGATGTAGGTATCGCTTACCGGCATATAGGCTTCCGGTTGGTAATAATCGTAGTAGGATACAAAGTATTCGACTGCATTTTCCGGAAAAAACTGTTTGAACTCACCATAGAGCTGTGCTGCGAGGGTTTTATTGTGGCTCAATACCAAAGTGGGCTTTTGTACTTCCTGAATAACATTGGCAACCGTAAAGGTTTTCCCCGATCCTGTTACTCCCAATAGAACCTGATCGCGTTCTCCATTGTTTAATCCATCGGATAATTGTTTGATAGCCTCTGGTTGATCACCGGTAGGTTTGAAATCAGAAGTAAGTTTGAACTCCATATATAAATTTACAATCGGCAATAGCCGAATTAACGAGATGCAAAAATGATAATTAAACGCCTCATCAAAATACTGGATATACGCCGATTGTTTGTTAACAGAGAAGGTTTTTCAAGAGAGACCAGAGCAATGCATGTAATGAATACCATTGCGGTTTACCTTTTTCTTATATCTGTGTTTATTCTTGTAGTGAAATTCTACATGTAAAAAAAATGCTCAATCTTGCTTCGATTCTCACGGACAGTGCCCGGAGATATCCTAACAATATTGCAATTGTAAGTGGAAAACAGACCTGTACTTATCAAGAATTGGAAGAAAGGGCAGGCATGTTCGCCAATTCGCTCCATGAGTCGGGAATTGGAAAAGGATCGCATGTTTACCTGTTTGCGCCTAACACCATTGAATTTGCGGTTTATTATTTCGGTGTCTTAAAAACAGGTGCTGTCATCGTTCCATGCAACCCAACCCTCAAGGTTCTGGACCTGGAAGATCATTTTAATGTGGTACCTCCTGATTTGATTATTGCCGCAGCCCCGGTTTATGCAGAATTGAAAAAAACGAGGTGTGAAAGAATTTGGCTCTTTGATGCTGCCAAAGCCGCAATAGAAGATAAACGGGTAACGCTTATTGATCATATAATCGATAAGGACAAGAAGTACTTCAGAAATGTAACTAAAGCCGCAAATGAAACGGCTGTGATGATTTTTACCGGAGGTATAGATGGTGATACCAAAGCAGCTGAGCTCTCTCATGCGAACATGGTGCTGAACGCCTTTGCATCAGGACATCGGCACATTGCTGGATATACTGAAAAGCACACGACTCTTGCAGTACTTCCACTTTTTCATGCCTTCGGTCAAACAGTCCATCTTAATGCAGGCATTCTGGCTGGAAGTAGGATAATCATGATGCCTCGGTTTGAACCGAAACTCACCTGGAGACTCCTTGACGAAGAGAAGGTCAATGTCTTTTGTGTAGTACCGACCATGCTCGGAGTACTGTTGGCTACCGAAATTGACCCTGAACAAATGATCAGAATCAAAAAGAACCTCAAACCCATAATTTCCGGAGGTTCAAAACTTGATGAAAAGCTAAAAAGCACTTTCGAAAAGACTACGGGTCTTGAAGTCCGAGAAGGCTATGGACTGACCGAAGCTTCCCCGGTTTCTTCTTATTCATTCAACAATCTTCCAGATAAACCCGGCTCTATTGGTCAACCATTATGGAACATAGATGCTAAAATATTGGATGACCAGGGGAATGAACTTGATCACCACGAAATAGGGGAGCTAACCATTCGGGGACATAATGTAATGAAAGGGTATTACAATGATCCCGATGCCACCGATAAAGTGCTGAAAGACGGCTGGTTGAGGACAGGAGATTTGGCGTACATAGATGATGATGGTTATATTTTCCTTACCGGAAGAAAGAAAGATCTCTTTATCCGCTCGGGGTTTAATGTTTACCCAAAGAATCTCACCAACTTATTGCTTCAGAACAACAATATTTTGGAAGTAGAAGTGAATTCATTACCAGACCCCGTTAAAGGTGAGGAAGTGCTGGCCAGAATTCGGGCTAAAAATGGGATAGTTGAATCTGAAATTGAGCAATGGATAAGGGGAAATGTAGCAGCTTACAAACGGCCAAAGTCTATCAAGTTCATCCATTAGACTGTTGAGTACCTCTATAAAAATAGAATGCCGGTACTAGCAGCAGCAACAGTAGGGGATGATAAAGTATTCTCCGCAGATAGAATAGAAGTAAGTATTCCTCATTTGTAGCAGTCCGTAACACTATGATGAGAACGGTTAAAAGCACGACATAAAAAAGGCCAAATAGTACTGCTGACAGTTTGACTAACTCTTTATCAAGAAATAATAGCCATATAATCAATATAGATAAAATGCTGTTAATCAGGTATTTAATTGTAATACTTATCGAGAAAAGAGTAAGCTCAATTTCTGGAAGCGGAAGTGACCTAAATTTAGGATTATGGAAGAAGTCTTTCAATGGATCATAGAGAAACTCGGCTCCAATAGGTCTGAGGAAAATCAAAACCAACATGAGGAAGCCCACACCTGTCCAGCGTAATACTTTAGGCGTTGACATTGGAGAAATATTTAACCCAGACAATCCAAAGTACGACCACCATACCATAGATAATGGCAGGGAAAACGTAGTCGTGAAATGCATTGAAATACTCGAAATAGTAAATTCTGACAATGCCTAATATGAATATCCGAGCGAGATTGGTGATATAAATAGAGGCTAAACCAACCGGGATAAACCAGAAATAATGCTTTACCGGGGCACTAAAAGCAAATACAAATGCTACGAAAAGTAGCATTACACTTACAGAATTGCACCCCTCGATCATGTATATAAAAGGGTTTTCTAATATCCTAATCTCGCTGTGGGTGCAGGTCTCACAAGAGTAGGTGGTGATATCATCAAATTTTAGGCTCAACAAATCTGCCGCCTGTTCAGTTACCATTAAGGTTATGCCATCTGTACCACCGTCAAATTGGTTGAGATAGTTTCTATAGATCAAGACCCCAACGATATACAAGCCAAAAAACTTAAGGATGAAAAGCCAAACCGGCCTGTATTTCTTAATGATTTCCAAGGGGCGCTGAATTCGGGCACAAGTTAGGAAGAATAGCAGACCCAATAAATCTATATGAGACTGAGATTTTCTGAATGGCCGGGGATTGACCGAAAACTGGACTTAGATATTTATGGATACAAGAACAAAAAATATTTGATCGATTTGCCTTGTCTTTTTTCGAGTGTCGCTCCGTTATTCCCAATACTTTCTTTATTCCTCACGTCCAGTTGGAACAAAAAAAATGCCCTCAGTAATGGGCATTTTCTTGCGGAGAGAGAGGGATTCGAACCCTCGATACCGTTGCCAGTATAACACCTTAGCAGGGTGCCGCTTTCAGCCACTCAGCCACCTCTCCAAAATAGGGGCACAAAAATAGTAATATCGTGTGATCTGAGACGCTATACACCCGGATATTCTATTCTACCATGATATATACTGGATAACTTTTGCTTAAGTAAGTTATTGATCTTACTTATTTCGTTCAATGTAATAGGTGCATTAGACAATTGACCGGACTCGAGCAGATACTCAATAATATCGTCTACAAGATCATTTAAGCGTGGTTTTGAATAATCAGAAAGGCTCCTGGATGCAGCTTCCACACCATCACATATCATCAAAATTGCAGTTTCTTTCGAAAAAGGTTTTGGACCCGGATAACTGAAATCATGGATCGGGGTTTCCGGATCTTTTAGCTGAGCCTTGCCCAGAAAGTAGCGAGTTGTTGTAGTTCCATGATGCGTTCGAATAAAATCAATAACAGCTTCAGGCAGCCTGTTTTTGCGGGCAAGTTCAACCCCTCTTACGACGTGATTGATGATGGTGGATGCACTTTCTTCAGGACTCATGTCATCATGCGGGTTGGCTCCTATTTGATTCTCAATGAAGAATTTAGGGTTTTCCATTTTGCCTATATCATGATAAAGTGCACCGGTTCTCATCAGCAGTGAATTTCCTCCAATCAGTCTGGCGCATGATTCACTTAAGTTAGCTACCTGTAAAGAATGCTGAAAAGTTCCTGGGGCCAATTCTCCCAGTTCCCGAAGCATCCTGTTGTTTGTATCAGAAAGTTCCAGCAGTGAGATTGAAGAGACTAAACCAAAAAGTCTTTCAACGATAAATACTAAAGGAATCGCAAGGAAGGCAAGAATAGCACTTATACCAAACCAGACGAAATGAGACCAGTGCACTTCAGATATATTCCCCCCCGACATAAGTTCGGAGGCCAGGTATAGTATTCCAGAGGTTATGAAAGTGGCTATAATGATAAAGATGAGTTGTGAGCGTCGCACCATTTCGGTGAGCCAAATGATGACCAGGATACCTACAGGTAGCTCGACCCAGATAAACTCGAGGGGATTGGGTGCCCATTTCGCCACCGATATGATGTACATGGCATAGATAAAGGATGAAATAAACGGCCTGAAAAAGGTTTGAAGAAGAATGGCGAATACAACAAAAGGTAAGGCATATATGCTAATGCTTGCGACACTTACCGAGACGTTCCCCAATACATGGTTTAGAAGAAAAAGCACCAGAATGAGTGTAAAGGAGTTGAGCTGGGCGTAATCTTCTTTAGAGAAAAACCTTAAAGCAAGAATAATGATGATTATAGCGGCCATGGTGAAAATGACCTGACCCAGTAATAGAAGAATTGAACTTTGATTTCCTTGCTCGCGCTCCTTCAATTTGCTTTCGTAAGAGTAGATTTTCTGGAACGTCTTATCCAGGATCAATTCTCCTTTGTCGACAATTTTTTCTCCTTCATTTACTTTTCCCAGAGAACGGGGGATGCTATGGAGCCCCTCTTTCATCACCAAGTTGGTAAGACTTTCATTAAACAATAAAGTCTCTCTGAGGATTCCAGCTATTTGCCGCCGCGCATCCAATTCAATACTGTCCTGTTTAAAGCCTATTCGGTTTGAAAGACTATCGTAGGCAGATTGCAATGAATACCATCTTTGTGGATCTGTTACTCGTTCTGACTTTCCTTCAACCAGCTTTGCCGGTCGGTCTTTGAATGAACTCAATGAATCAGGAACTTTACCAATACCAGTGCTTAGAACTTCATCAATAGCATCATTAAATGCTTTTTGCGCGGATGCACTGATCCATTCATAGTTCTCTGAAATATTCCTTTTGAGATTTCTCCGCACAGCTCTTTGTGCTGCGGTATCAATATAAAAGAACAAAGGAGAAGTCTCTATAAGCTGTTTTTGGTCTTTTTGAAGTTCTGCTTTGGATTTTAAAATTGCGTAATCAAATTCGGCATAGAGTGTATTGTGCCTCCACGGTTTGCCTTTCGAATAAGAGTATTCCCATTTGATCTCTCGAGGAGTTACCCACAAAATCGTACCCAGTACGAGCAGAATCAGTAGAATTCGATAAATTTTTGAATGCTCATGAGTAAGGCCGTTTAGATATTTCATTTCACGAAATTAATTGGATCAGTAATTCCTGCGGGAGAAAGTGAAATGGTACTTTTGCGGAAATAGAAAAGCACAAAAAATGAGAGAAGTTTACATCGTAGCAGCGGCACGTACGCCGATCGGAAGTTTTTTAGGGGGGTTAGCTAGTATACCTGCCCCTAAATTAGGCGCAATAGCCATTAAAGGGGCCTTGGATAAAGGAAAAATAAAACCCGAATGGGTGCAGGAGGTTTTCATGGGTCAGGTTTTGCAAGCCGGTGCAGGTCAGGCTCCGGCCAGACAGGCAGCTATTTTTGCCGGTATTCAGAATGAAGTTCCGTGCACTACCGTAAATAAAGTATGTGCCTCAGGTATGAAGGCGGTTTCATTAGCCGCTCAGAGCATAATGTCCGGTCAGAATGACGTTGTTGTTGCCGGAGGTATGGAGAATATGTCGCTGGTTCCACACTATATGAACGGACGTAAAGCGGTCAAATTAGGGGATGTTGGAGTTCGGGACGGGATGCTTATCGACGGCCTTCAGGATGTCTATAACGACTATCACATGGGGATGGCCGCTGAGCTTTGTGCCACGGAATGTAATATCACGCGCGATGATCAGGATGCATTCGCTATAGAATCCTATAATCGATCTGCAAAGGCCTGGGAATCAGGCCATTTTGTGGATGAAGTTGTTCCGGTAGAGGTTCCTCAAAGAAGAGGTGAACCCATTTTAATTTCGGAAGATGAAGAATACAAAAACGTCAGGTTTGATAAAATACCATCGCTCCGTCCGGCGTTCAAGAAAGATGGCACCGTGACTGCAGCAAATGCCTCTACTTTAAATGATGGAGCCTCAGCTTTGATACTTATGAGTAAGGAAAAGGCTGACGAACTGGGAGTGAAACCCATTGCTAAAATCAGAGGTTTTGCAGATGCTGCGCAAGCCCCGGAATGGTTCACAACAGCCCCTTCTAAAGCCATCCCAAAGGCATTGGATATGGCCGGTATCTCAAAAGATGAGGTGGACTATTGGGAAATTAATCAGGCATTTTCCGTGGTTAGTCTGGCCAATCTGGAGAAACTAGGATTGGATCCCCAAAAAGTAGACGTTCATGGTGGAGCCGTATCGTTGGGGCATCCCCTAGGGAATTCGGGGTCGAGAATATTAGTAACACTCCTGACTGTACTTGATAAGCACAACGGAAAAATCGGAGGAGCTGGAATATGTAATGGTGGAGGAGGAGCCTCTGCCATGATTGTAGAAAAGCTTTGATAACCCATTAATGTTGATAAAAGCCCGTCAATGAACTGTTTATCAGTATAAAGTCGGGCTTTTTTTGTTTTTCAAAGGCCATTTATGAAATACGGCATTTGTACCTTATCCATAGTTCCCGGCAGGCTCGAACCCTCCGATTCTTCAGAAATGGTTACACAGGTGCTGTTCGGTGAATTATATCGGGTTATAGAAGAAAGGAAAAAATGGGTAAAAATCAGAACTACTCACGACGGATATGAATCCTGGATTGATCGGAAACAACACTTTCAAATTGCCCGGGATGAATTCTTTGAGCTGGAAAAGCAACCAAAAGTCTGCTCAACAGAGTGGCTTGAAATGCTTAATGCCGAAGATCCGGATTCCAGAATGCCCATAACCTTCGGCAGCCTGTTGCCTAACTTTAAACAGAATGTATGTCAATTTGCAGGACTGCGCTACAAATACGACGGGTCAGTCTGCCACAACCCTAAACCCGAACGAAAGGCAATTTTGGATGCCGCAGCTCTCATGATCAATGCTCCTTATCTATGGGGTGGACGTTCTCCTTTGGGTTTAGATTGTTCCGGATATGTCCAATTGGTGTATCGTATGGCCGGGATAGAATTGCCAAGAGATGCTGCTCAACAGGCCGAAAAAGGGAGGCGATTGAGTTTTATCGAAGAAGCGACTCCTGGAGATTTAGCTTTTTTTGATAACGATCAGGGAAACATCATTCACGTAGGAATCTTGTTGGCCAGCAACCATATTATACACGCCAGCGGCAAAGTGCGCATCGACCGGATTGACCATCAGGGCATTCATAACAATGAAATCAAAGGCTATTCACACCAACTCAGGTTAATCACGAAGATCTTGCCTTAAAGAGGTATGTGTTCATCTTCAAAGTCTTCAATTCTGGCTTTCCATTCCACTGGAATGGCTACGCTTTGATTTATTTTGTGGTCGTAACTTACCAGAACATTGGTGCCACTTGCTACTTCATCCCACCCATCTTTGTTTTGCCTGAAAATTTTGAATGAAAAATCCAGACTCTTATTTCCAATACGGATGCATTCCAAACCGCATTTAACAGTATCAGTCATCACAACTGGTTTCAGATAATTGATTTCACTGCGTGCAAGTAGAACTCCAACTTTGGTCCAATCATATTTTTCTGCAATGACTTCATTGAAATAACCAATACGGCTTTGTTCAACGTAGGTTAGATAGACCACATTATTCACATGACCCAATGCATCCAGATCTCGAAACCGAATCTCTATATCCCGATAATATCTCATGATAGTTCTTGATCTAATTTGGAGTAGATGGAATTTTTGCTGTTGAATTCCGGAACTATCGTTTTCATTCGGCGAACGATTTCAAAGTTGTTTTGAGACGCATAAGATTCCAACAGTTGATCAATCAATCTCATAACACTATCTGCACCGTACTCTCTAACCTTGGCGATCATAATTTGGGGATGGTGAGTTTTTGTGGTGTTTTCGTCATTGGCCAATAGTTCTTCGTACAGCTTTTCTCCCGGACGAAGTCCGGTAAATTTGATTTTGATATCACGCTCGGGTTCCATCCCTGAGAGTTTGATCATTTTCTCTGCAAGCTGGAGAATCTTTACAGACTGCCCCATGTCAAATACAAAGATCTCTCCGCCTTCGCCCATCATTCCAGCCTCTAATACAAGCTGACAAGCCTCTTGAATGGTCATGAAATATCTCGTAATCTCAGGATGCGTTACTGTTACAGGTCCTCCATCTTCAATTTGTTTTCTAAAAAGAGGAACGACCGATCCACTGGACCCGAGTACATTGCCGAAACGAGTAGTTATATATCTGGTCTTGCTTTTAGCATTCTTGACTTGTGCATATATCTCGGCTATGCGCTTTGAAGAACCCATAACATTGGTAGGGTTGACCGCCTTGTCAGTGGAAATCATCACAAAATCCTCAACTCCAAATTCATCAGATAAGTCCACTAAAATTTTTGTACCACCAACATTTGTTCGAATCGATTCACTTGGATTTTCTTCCATCACCGGAACATGCTTGTATGCCGCGGCATGATAGACAACCTGGGGTTTGAACAACTCAAAAAGTCTTCGCATTCGCACAGCATCTGTAATGTCTCCAATGACTGGTTCTATACTTGTTCTGCCGTACTGATCAATCATCCGCAGCTCAAGCTCATACAAAGGCGTTTCAGCCTGATCTAACATGATAATCTTTTCCGGAAAGAATGGAGCTATTTGCTGCACCAGACCCGACCCGATAGATCCTGCTGCTCCGGTCACGAGCACAATCTTGTCCTTTAATTGATGACTAATTTTATCCTGCTCTAAAACAATTTGTTTCCTACCGAGAAGATCTTCAATTCTGACATTCTTTATTTGTCGGGTGCTTAGTTCACCATTGATCCACCGTTCAACCGGAGGAATGTTCTGGACTTCTATATTGTGTTCCAGACCAGTTTCGATAAGGTCTCTGCGTTTCTCATCATCAATTTGGCTTAGAGAGATAATCATTCTCTCCGGCTTCTCTGATTTTAGGAGGTCTTCAAGACGATCTTCGTGAATAATCTTTACATCTTCTAATGTTTTACCCACTTTACCAGGATCATTGTCAACAAAAGCGACAATCTCATAGTTATTATCCTTCGACCGATCTAACGCATTCTTAGTGGTAACTCCTGATTCACCCGCACCGATAATTACAACTTTACTCCTGTTTTTTCCAGAGGTATTGAATTCCTGAAAAATAAGGCGGATTGCCGCACGAAAAGATGCAGCGAAGAAGTAGGTGAGTACATATTCAATCAATAAAACACTGAAGGGCACAACAAAGTCATAACCAAAAAGATAGTGGATAATCAGGTTTAGTGTTCCCATCACTACTGTACCAGAAGTGATGGATAGATACAGTTTCTGGAGATCTTTTAGGTTAGTATGCCTGATGATACTCCTTTGTGATCTGAAGACCACAAAAAAGAGCATTCTGAAAAACAGGACATAAGTAAATACATATGAAAATCTGAGGTATTCCTCTTCAGGAATACTAAAATTGAAACGCAGAAAATAAGCCGACAGCAAGGAAAAAACTGTAATCGCCAGATCTATCGATAGGATGATCCATGACGGTGCATTTTTATTTTGGTAGAATTTCATAGGCACAATCGACTCCAAAAGTAGTTCATCAATCTCGTTTCAGATTCAGATGCTCATGGGATTCATAATTCTATCTTTGCGCCTGAAAAAAAACAGATTATGGAACAACTTGTACTAAATGACATCCATGTAGAAATGGGCGGCAAGATGGTGCCATTTGCAGGCTATAGTATGCCTGTTCAGTTCAGCGGGCTCATTGATGAGCATCATACGGTACGAAATGCAGTTGGCGTATTTGATGTTTCTCATATGGGAGAATTCTTCGTTCGCGGTCCAGGAGCTCAAGAGCTTGTTCAAAGAATCACATCAAATGATGTATCCAAGCTCTTCAATGGAAAAGTTCAGTACAGTTGTTTTCCAAATGAGCGCGGAGGAATTGTAGATGACCTATTGGTTTATCAGCTGGATAACCAGGAATATATGTTGGTTGTAAACGGCGCAAATGTTGATAAAGACTGGGCGTGGGTTATAAAGAATAACAAGGACGAAGTGAATATATCCAATGAATCCAAAAACATATCGCTATTTGCTATTCAGGGGCCAAAAGCCACTGAAGTTTTGTCGAAATTGACCAATGCTGATCTGGCTTCAATGAAGTATTATACAGTCACTAAAGCTGAAATTGCCGGAATACCAGACTTGATTGTTTCAACCACCGGCTACACAGGTTCAGGAGGATATGAAGTTTATGTTCAAAACGAGAAGGCAGAGCAACTCTACCGGAAAATTCTGGAAGCAGGACAGGAATTTGGGCTAAAACCTATTGGACTGGGCGCCAGAGACACACTCCGTTTAGAAATGGGGTTCTGTTTGTATGGAAACGACATTACAGATGATACCTCCCCTATAGAAGCTGGTTTAGGTTGGATTACCAAGCTATCAGAAGACAATGATTTCGTGGGAAGAGCACATGTTGAAAGGATCAAATCAGAAGGAGTCAAAAGAAGGCTGGTTGGTTTCGAGCTTTCTGAAAAAGGCATCCCAAGAAAAGACTATCCTATATTCAGTTCTGATGGTGAAGAAATTGGTATTGTAACTTCAGGAACAATGGCACCTTCAGTAGGAAAAGCGATTGGAATGGGATACGTATCTACGGGACATAATGGCGAAGGGAATCAAATTCTTATCGGAATTCGAAAAAAGAAGATCCCCGCTAAGGTGGTTAAGTTTCCTTTTTACAAAGGATGACTCGGTTGAAAAAAAATTAGAAAAAAGACTACTTTTATCGTTTCAGCAGGCCTATGCCTAAACTAGAAATTAGTTATACTCCAGAAAACTTTGTCGTTTACAAAAATGTCGACAGCATAGTTGTTGTCGTTGATGTATTTCGCGCAACTACAGCAATGTGCACTGCTTTTGAGAATGGAGTAGAAGCCATAATTCCAGTGGAATCCGTTGAAAAAGCTCGTGAATATCAAGACAAGGGGTATCTCGTTGGCGCAGAGCGAAATGGAGAGAAATTGGACGGCTTTGACTTTGGGAATTCTCCATTTGATTTTATGACAGATAGAATCAGGGGTAAAACCATTGTCATGACGACTACAAATGGTACAAGAGCAATCAATCTTGCAAAAAACGGACATAAGTTGGTTATAGGGTCATTCTTAAATCTGAGTGCACTTGCCGATTGGTTAGGAGAGCAAAATAAGAATGTCATCATATTATGTGCAGGCTGGAAGGGCAGAATAAATCTGGAGGATACGCTGTACTCAGGGGCACTGACGAAAAAACTCATCGAAAATGGGGCATTTAATCTACAAAGTGATGTTGAAGATACCGGGCTCCTTGCTATGTATTCTTATCAGCTTGCTAAAGATGACCCGAATAAATTCTTAATGAACTCTTCACACCGAAGAAGGCTTAAAAGCCTAAACCTGAAAGAGGACATTCGATATAGCTTGAGTATGGATCTGTCGAATAAGATTCCAATTTTAGAAGGGGATCGATTAATCGCCTTAGAACAAAAATCAGCTAAAAGAACCTCAGGTAAAGAAAAAGCATTGTCAGGAAACTAATTACAAGTAATCCTACCCGGCTGAAACCGATCATCTTACCAGAAATTACCGCTCCGGATTCTTCTTTAATCCTTATTACAACCTGAATATTCAGCCATGCAAGGACTGGAGTGGTCACGAATGCAATTGTTGTGGCCAAATCAACAAGGTTAGTCATGTTTCTTAAAAGTGTCCAGATGGCTATTAAGCTCCCGATGACAAGGAATACTAACCAGTGTTTTTGAGAAATGCTGCGCACATTTCGGGCGTCTGTTAAACTTTCAATAGTTGGTTTTAGAGACCTTGAAATTCCGTCAAGAACCGCAATGGTTGTGCTGAGCATGGTTGTGAAAGCAGCCAGACTGATTATTGGTCTGGACCAGTTTCCAAGCTCCAGAGCATAAGAATCGATTAACCTTTTTGTAAACGGTACGGCTTGATTCTCTAGTTCCAGCCCGCTAAGCATTGTGTATCCAATAATGACAAAGCATATTGCGAGAAATGCAGTACCCCAATATCCAATATTAAAATCAAGCAAGGAGTTTTTTAAACTGCGTTTTAAACCTTTATTTTCTGTTTCAGACCAAATAGATTGCCAAACGGTAATGTCCAAAGGAGCGGGCATCCAGCCAATAAAGGCAATGAGAAAGAAGAGTTTTTCTTCACTGAAATAGGTCGTTTCATAACTTGCTAAGGAGTTAAAATCGGCTTTGGTGAATGCGGAAATTGAAGCCCAAATAGTTGTTAATGCCAGTATGAGCATGACGATTTTCATTCCTGATTTGAGAAATCCATAGCCGCCTACATGGAGGACCAGATACCCCATTATTATAACAATACTGGATAGAATCTGAATATCTATATCAATGTTTAGAATGTTGGCCAGTATTCCTGCCGTCACCACGCTAATTGCAGCCATTATAATGAACATGGTAGAAAGCGTTAGAATCAAATAAGTGTAGACTGCCCATTTGCCTATTCCGGCATATGCGGTTATAAGGTTTTTGCCTGTAGTGATGGTGTATTTTTGGGCGAAGAAAAAGTAGGGGTATTTAATGATATGAACGAGAATGACAATTAAAATAGCTGTCAAACCTAAGTTTGCACCTGCACGGGTCGATTGAATTAAATGAGAAACACCAATTGCAGCTCCTGCATAAAGAATACCGGGGCCCAGAATTTTCCACCAGCGCATAGGTGCGAATGTATTGGTAAATTTCAAAGAAAATCTCAAACTAGAGAAGAATTGAAATATCGATGATTGTAATACTGTCACCTTCGAAACGGATGCGTTCTAAACCATTGGATGAAATGAGTTTGCCTTATTTCAGCATGGAGGCGCAAGGAATTATGGATAACCTTAAGTCCAGAAGCAAACAGAAACTGAAGGAAACTCTCAATGTTAGTGATAAGCTTTTTATGGAAACTATCGAAATGATGGAAGAATGGACTGTTGAAAGGACTAGCAGATCCGGTGCTGCAGTATTCTCATATTCTGGCGATGTGTATGCCGGTTTGGAATCAGCTCTGTGGAACAAAGAAGACATGGACTATGCCAATAATCACCTATTCATATTGTCGGCTGTATATGGAATTCTCAGATGTAAGGATTATATATCCCCTTACAGACTTGAGATGGCTTCCAAATTCGATATTGACGGCAAGAAAAGTTTGTACGCGTTCTGGAAAGAAAGAGTGAGCCAGTGGTTGGCAGATTTGAGTGATCAAAATCATGAGCGTAGCTTAGTGAACCTTGCTTCATTGGAATACAGCAAGGTCGTTGACAGGAGAATCGTTCATTCGCCTTGGATAGACGTGTTTTTTAAGGAGCTTTCAAAAGGCAAGCTTAAGGTTGTTGCCTATCATTCAAAGATTGCAAGAGGAAAAATGGCAGCCTGGATAATAAAGAACCGAATAGAATCTGCAGATGATCTAATTAATTTTAATGAAGATGGTTATGTCATTGACATCAACAGTTCCTCAAAAGACGAGTTAGTATTTATACGTTAAAAAAAACCGCCGCTACTGTGAAGTAGCGGCGGCCAACCCTAAAACATAACCTGGAACATACACATTCCCACTATGAAATAATCGTCGCTTCTGGATATTTTTCTTTCCAGAAAGAAAACATTTCTTCATCTCTTAAGGTTACAACTGTTTTTCTGTCCAGTCGAACCTTTACAGATTCTTTTAGTTCTTTTACTTTGTTGCTTTTTCTGTTGCGTGCCATAATTATCTAATCAGCAGTGTAAACGCATAGATCTGAAGATTGTTGGGTCACATATAGGATTTTTGTTTTTTTTAACACCCGCTCACCCATCTACTGAGATTTTACTATTTAGCTATATTTAACGCTTAAATTAAGTTATGACTAAGAATTTACTCTCCTTTTTACTATCCCTAACTGTATTTGCATTTTTTCAAGCCTTTGGCCAGAACAGAGATGTGGTCCTATTAACGTCAGGAACAATTGAGGTTCCGGTAGGTCATATGGAAATTTCCAAGGCAGAACATGAATTGAGTGAGTATCAGAATAGAAATTTTGTGTACCTCCATTTCGAAGTAATTCCGAGCGCTGTCTTGACGGAGCAATTGAGACAGGAAGGTGTGATTCTCGAGGAATATCTTCCACATAACTCATACAGAGCCATATTTGAGAAGAATGTTTCAAGCGCTACTCTTTCAAGATACTATGCGGATGCAGTGATGATACCTCAGGCTAAATGGAAAATGGCTTTCACTCCAGGCGTTGATTTTCCGCAGCATGCTGTTCAGGGCTCTGATTTATTACTAAATGTTTCTTACAGTAAACAGGTATCTCGAATGGATATGGAAGCGGCATTTTTAAGAGCTGGTGCATACCTTATGAAGCATCACGAAGAACTACCCTTAGTAAGAATTCGTGCGACTGCTGAAGAGCTGGATGAAATATTGGATTTACCTTTTGTTTACTATGCAGAACCCATTGATCCAGAGCCTACTCCAGAAAACTTACCCGGTAAAACTTTGCACCGCTCGAGTTATTTAGATAACCCTTTGGTTAACTCTACACCCTACACCGGAAAGGATGTATGGGTTGCCTTGGGTGATGATGGTAATATTGGGCCTCATGTGGATTACAAGGGACGGACGGATCAATCAAATGTAACAGGAACAACTGGAGATCACGGAGACCACATAGCGGGTACAATAATGGGAGCGGGAAATGTAGATCCTTCTACTCGCGGAATGGCTTTCGAATCAAACCTTCAGGTATGGAATGTTTGGGATGCGGTAAATAACTCGCCCAGTTCGCATATAAATCCGGGAGTAATGGTTACCAGCACGTCTTATTCCAACGGCTGTAATGCAGGATACACCTCGTTTGCCCAGACAGCCGACCAACAGGTATACTCAAACCCCGGTTTGATGCATGTGTTTTCAGCCGGGAATTCAGGCACATCGGATTGCGGTTATGGTGCTGGAAACCTTTGGGGTAATGTAACTGGTGGCGTTAAAATTGGGAAGAATGTGCTGGCAGTTGGTAGTTTGTCCAATGTAGATGTTTTGGTAACCTCTTCGAGCAGGGGGCCAGCTCATGATGGAAGAATCAAACCAGAAGTATGTGCCCAGGGTTCTCAAGTCTATTCCACGGAACCAAACAATACATATGGGTTCAAAAGCGGAACTTCAATGGCTTGTCCGGGTGTTTCTGGTACTTATGCCCAGTTAGTTCAGGCGTATCGGGAATTGAACTCCGGAGCCAATCCACCTTCGGCACTTCTCAAGTCAGCTTTAATGAATACTGCAGATGATTTGGGGAATCATGGTCCTGACTTCAAACACGGATTTGGAAGAATTAATGGAAGAAAAGCCGCAGAAGTTTTGGAGAACTATCAATACTTTGAAGATACGATCTCAACGGGAGATTCAAATTTACATGTTATCAATATCCCGGGAAATACAAAGGTCGTTAAGATAATGCTCTATTGGAATGATGTTCCGGCATCAGTTGGGGCAGCGCAGGCATTGGTGAACGATCTTGACTTAACCGTTACGGATCCTTCGAATGGGATTCATTTACCCTTTGTGCTGAATTCATCCCCTAACCCAACTCTTCTTGATTTGCCTGCATTGCATGGTGCGGATCACTTGAATAATATGGAGCAAGTTGAAATTATCAATCCCCCTGCTGGAACTTATACCATTAGAGTAAAGGATTTCAATCTTCCAACCGGAACCATTGGATATCATGTGAACTATACCATTGAAGAAAACGACATTAAATTGGTCTACCCAGTGGGAGGGGAGTCTTTCACACCTGGACAAAACGAATTGATTCGATGGGATGCAAGCGATTCTTCTGCTCTATTTACCATGGAGTACTCTATTGATTCTGGAGCTACTTGGACTCTCGTGAACCCCGTTATACCGGCTAGTCAGAGATATTTTTTATGGAGTGTGCCCAATGTTGTTACGGGAAAAGCCCTCGTAAGAATTTCCAGAGGCGCTCAATCTTCTACCTCTGTTTTCCAATTCTCAATTATTGGAGTGCCGCAAAATTTGAATATTCCTTCTTCCTGTCCGAATGAATTCGATTTAACTTGGAATGCTGTTACTGGTGCAACGCATTACGAGATTAGTGTTCTTGGGCCTAAATATATGGACTCAGTAATGACCACAACCAATACGTTTGCTACCGTAATGGGAGTCTCTGCTGCTACTGATACCTGGGTGAGTGTCAAAGCTCTCACCGCTGATGCGACGGGGCAGCGAGCTATAGCAATTGAGAAACCCGCAGGAATTTGGAACTGTATCATATCAAATGATCTGTCCCTGGACAATATTCTTCAACCTTCCATTGGAATTTTTACAGATTGTACATCCGATACTACAGGGATAGAGGTAGAGGTAAGTAATGCGGGATTAGTAAATATTGACTCAACAGTGCTTGTTGCCGTCTTGAATGGCACAGATAGTTTATTCATACAGTCCAACCAGCTTTTACTGCCAGGAGCATCTCAGACTTTGTTGTTCAATGGTAGTTTTAACTTGCAGCCGGGTATTAATGAGCTCAAAATACTAAATCTAATTGGCGATGACAATCCATTGAATGATACTTTGATGACTGCGTTGACCTTTATTTCAGGAACAACCATTTCTGCGCCATATTTTCAGGATTTCGAAAGCTTTTCTAACTGTGGGACTTCCTCAAACTGTGAACAGGAAATCTGTAATCTATCTGGAGGTTGGGTAAATCTGGAAAATGGGCGTTCTGATAGCATCGACTTTCGGGTTGATGATGGGGGCACCTCAACAAATAACTCCGGCCCCTCCTTTGACCACAATCCCGGTACTATTGGAGGTAAATACCTATACACTGAAGCTTCCGGCGGCTGCGAAGGCGTTGTAGCTTCAATGATAACTCCTTGTATTGATCTTTCGGGAAGCAGCGCACCTGAAGCATCCATCTGGTATCACATGTACGGATCTGATATGGGTGAACTTCATGTCGATTTGTTCGACGGCAACAGCTGGATTATCGATGTCGTTCCTCCCATTGATGGAAATCAGGGAAATATCTGGCAGCAGCTGATCATTCCTTTGACAGCTTATATTGGAGACACCGTATTAATCCAATTCAGAGGTATTACAGGAAATGGTTTTACAAGTGATCTTGCATTGGATGATTTTCAATTAATCGACACCAATCTTCCTCCATTGACAGAATTCGAATCTTCCTCTGAATCTACATGCCCGGGGGTGCAGGTTGATTTTATTGATTTGAGCAGCTTAGCTCCTACATCCTGGACTTGGGATTTCAGTCCAAATACTTATTCCTATGTGGGCGGAACTAATTCTAACAGTCAGAATCCGAGCGTATTGTTCACAGACACCGGAAACTATACCGTCACATTGGTCGCTTCCAATATTAACGGCTCGGACACTCTTATTAAGGCAGGATATATTGAAGTGCTGAACGGCGATACACCTACCGTAATTGAGGACTTTGAGGTATTACCTTTTCCATCAGAAGGATGGATTATTGAAAATCCAGACGGTTCGATTTCGTGGGAGAGAAACACAGCTCCGATTGTGAACAGCAATGGAATCCCCGGCTTCACTGCATTTGTTCAGAATTTCGCCTATAACGCGGCCGGTGAGGAGGATGGGCTCAGTACCAAGGTTATTGATCTAATCCAATCGTCATCAGCTACATTGTATTTTGATGTATCCTACAGAAGATACAACGCCAACTATTCGGATGGATTGAGAATAGATGTTTCGACGGATTGTGGATCCTCATTCATTCCTTCAGTATATCAGAAATCGGGATCTACCCTTGCCACAGGGCCGGATTGGTCTTCTTCCTGGATACCAACCTCATCTTCAGATTGGAGAACCGATTCACTGGACCTTTCAGCTTATGTAGGGAGCAGTGTTCAGCTGATGTTCGTGAACGAATGTGGTTACGGCAATAACCTATATTTAGATAACATCCGAATAGAGCATGAGGTTTTAATCACCGGTGAGGTAGTGCAACCCATTGTAAACCAATCCGTTCGCATCTATCCCAATCCAGGCAACAACCACGTGAACATTTACATTAATGGATACGAAAGGTCAGAGGTGATGGCCACCGTTTACGATGCAAGAGGAGCCGTCCAAAGCACTTCAGTCTTCAGTGGCAACGCTTTCGACCTCAATACTGAACTGCTTTCAAGAGGTCTTTACTTTATTATTGTTGAAGTAGAAGAGACGACCCACACTTTTAAATGGATCAAGCTATAATCCATTTGCAAGGAAATACACTACCTCCTTCACTTTAGTGAGGGAGGTAGTCTTTGGCCATTCCATAAAAGAAAGTACCGAGCATGGCTGAAGCAAGAAAAGCTGCGAAAACGGTATAACCTGCTCCGAGTAGAACGAACATCATTCCTGAGCAAACACCGGTAAGTGCCCAGCCTACGCCAAAAATGGTCCCTCCCAGGATGTAGCGCATCCATGTTTTTGCTTTTGGATTGAATGTTTTGGTTTCGCCAGTGCTCGTTTTGATCATTCCTCTTTTAAACAATTGGGTGATCACAATGCCAATAGCAATGGCGGACATAATGATTCCATACATGTGAAAAGACTGGAAATGAAACATTTCGTAGATTCTAAAAAATGAAATGGCTTCCAGTTTGTACATACTGAAACCAAAGAAAAATCCTACGATGATATATTTAAAGAACTTCATTATAAGTATTTTATATGCTAATGTTTAAAATGAACGGGAGAAGCAAATAGGTCGTAATCAATCCGCCAACAAAGAAGAAAATTACGGCTACCAAAGAAGGCAATTGCAGATCGGCAATGCCGGAAATGGCATGACCTGAAGTGCATCCACCGGCATATCTTGCGCCAAAACCAATCAGAAAGCCACCACCAACGATTACTATTAATCCTCTTAAAGTGAACAATGAACCCCAACTGTAAATATTCCAATACTCTGCTATTTCAGTCTGAGGTGTCACCTGGCCTGGAACGATAGGGACATTGCCTTGATACAACAGTTCAGCTCCGGCGAGAGCATTTAAGCCCTCAATGGCAGCCTGAGAAATATGCGCTTGATTATCGCCACCGAAATAGGTGGCGGCAAAGTAACCTCCGAACATCGCCCCCAGCGCAACCATCAGATTCCACCCCTGACTTTGCCAGTCGAAGTTGAAAAAATCCGCATAGTCTCCTGCACCATCTGCTGCGCACATAACACGAAGATTTGCGGAAAGACCGAACTCTTTTCCGAAGTAGAGCAGCAGAAATAAGGTAAGTCCTATAACAGGGCCACCCACGTACCAGGGCCACGGGGCGCTGAGTACAGCATGAATTGATTCAAAGGTTTCTTCCATCGGTTTTCTAATTTTAGTTTTCGTAAAAGTAGTAAATGTAATACCCTCAGATGATTTTTTGAGGTACTCTCAATTCAGTTTATGAGGTCTTCAAGACGGACCGGTGTGTGGGCTTTGATCCAGTCGCGATAGCTGGAGTTATATCCAGCTTCCACCTGAAGCTTTCTTGACTTATCCAATATTCCTTCAATGATGTCATCGGATTGTACCGCCGCATTTTCCAATGCTCTTGAAATTTCGTCGACATTTTCCGTTACCCCCGACTTTACATCGTCAAACCAATCCTTGAATTTTTCTGCCAGTGGGTCAAGATGCGTATCTATTATTTGTTCGGTTGTATTTCGCCCATGTCGTTTGGATTCCAGAATATTTCCTCGTCCAGTTACGGCGTTTCCGATGGCGAATACATTGTCAAATCCTGCAACACGACAGCTCAATTCACCATGTGTATCGATCAATTCATCCTGTGAGGGAACACTATTTAGATTTTCAGGAATACTTCCAATGGATGAAATGATCAGCTCTGTCGGATAGTGAAGAACGTCACCTTCGATGGGGACTAATTTTCGACCTTCCTGCCGAACACGCTGAAATTGTATTTCAGAAACATTTCCATCCTCAGTCGAGAATCCCAAAGGTATGGTTAGAGGTTCGAAATTGAACATGTACTTTTCCTTATACTTCGCCAGTAATTGAGCGGAAACGCGTCGTGCCTGTTCTGAGCTTGCAGGAGAATCGTCTTTTTTCGCCTTGAGGGGCATATCTGCCGCCTCCCTTCGGTAGAACAGTGTACAAGGTTTTATGCTTAAGTCCTTGAAAGAGAGGTTATGATCATCCAGAACTGACTTTATTCCCTTTTTTTCCAGAGTAAAGAGGTCCGCATCTATATCGCGAGTGCGCAATGCTTCCTGAACCGTTAAGATCATCATGGCTTTAACTACATCAAGTGAAGCTAAACCACCACCAACGATGGCTGCTCCATCTGAAATGGGGATTTGAATACCCTCATAATCAGGTTCGTGGTAGTGATTAAACCACATGATGAATTCATTTTGATAAATAAGCCCTGAATGATGGAATTTTTGGATGCCTTGAATGGGTAAGGTACGGTCTTGCCAGGCCCCAATGGCCAGGATAACGGCGGAGAAACCCCATTCGTGGATGAGTTCATTCAAAGTAATATCTTTTCCTAGCCTCGTGCAGGGAACGAATCGGATATTCTCATGATTCAACCTCTCATCGATAGCTTTTTCTTCTTTATTTCTTAGCCCAATATGCCATTTGGGCAATCCATCTTCAATTTTACCATAGGGAAGCTTGCGTTGCTCAAATACGACGACGCGGTATCCTCTCCGGGCTAAAATATGTGCAGCTTCAGATCCTGCTACCGAACCACCAATGATGGCGACAAAGTGTTTTCCGTAATGTTCAGACAAAGCTTAATGAATCAATTGTTAAACGTTTAAATAATAATTGAATAGAAAATTATTCGATTCAGGATAGTAGGTTTTGACGAAGCATAAATTCCAGTTGTTCGTTGGTTACCTGGAGGTTTTCCATTAAAACTTTCTTTTCAAGCCGGAGACGGAAAATCTCATAAGCATTATTGACAACATTTCTTAAATAGTTTTCATCCCAGGGTTTAGTCAGATAGTGATATATTTTTCCCTTGTTTATAGCATCTATAACGGCCTGTATATCAGTATACCCAGTAAGTAGAATCCTCATAGGCTCCGGATGATCCGGTATGATAGACTCGAGGAACTCGACTCCGGTCATCTCGGGCATTCGCTGATCAGTGATGATAATGTGCAAATTCTCTTCTTCAACAATCTTCTTTCCCTCCATTCCAGACTCGGCTAAAAAAACTTTGTAATCGCGCCGGAAAGTGGCTTTAAAACTCACCAGGTTATTGGGTTCATCATCAACGTAGAGCACTTTAATCTTCTCATTAGTCATTAGAGTCGAATTGTGTACCGAAATTATATCAGTTTCATCTGATGGATTCGCGAAGATGCTGATATTTATAAAAACTACTCAAAGTATGCGTCATCTCATTTTTGTGATGATTAACCTGTTATACATTTGGTTCGTAATGGAAACTTAATTCACGTTCACTGATTCCCGTTCAATGACAGCACCCTTCTATGTATCGAATTAGAGCATTCTGGGCCCCTGATGATCACCAGGCCTGTGTAGGTTTCGCTGAAGGCCATGCAAATGTCTTGAGAGAAATAGGTGTAAAAGTTACCTCTGGCTCAGATGATTGGATAGATGATCCGTTTGTTTATGTATTGGTGGCAGAAGATCCTGATAATGATGAAATAGTCGGGGGTGCCCGGATACATATTGCCCATCAGGGGGCCGAACTTCCGATGCAAAGCGCTATTGCCCGGGTAGACCCTAAAATTCATGATGTAGTGGCCGCCTATGCAGCCGAAGGTACTTGCGAGGTTTGTGGACTTTGGAATAGTCGAAAAGTAAGCGGCAAAGGACTGGGAATTAGTTTTCTGACTCGAGCTGCAGCAGCGATTAGTGAGCAAATTGATGTCGGTTCCATGTTCGCTTTGGTGGCTAAGCATACACTTAAGATGTCTAGAGAAAAAGGCATGTTGCCTGTTACTAATGTGGGTGATAATGGAAAATTCAATTACCCTCGCCTTAACCTTGTGGCAACGGCTGTGGTCTTAAAAGACCCAAAAACCTTTGCCTATGCTTCACCACAAGAAAGAGCTATAATAAAAAGTCTAAAGGAAGAACCCGAGCAGATTAGGATGGAATATTGGCCACGAGGAGATTTTGAATTAGAGTATTTGCTCAAGCTGAAGTCCCCGGATTGGAGAACCCTAAATAAAGTTAACAATCAAACTCATGAGTTACGAAAAACATTATGATGCGAACTATTTAGACCGCACAGCCGAAGGTCTAAAGCAGATCAAACTTTCCAGTTATACTTCTTTGAAGGGATGCAATACCATAGTCGATTTAGGTTGCGGTACAGGAGTTGACGTATTTGGAATGAACAGCCTTTTTAGTGAATCAAAAATAATTGGCGTCGATCATGACCCTAATTTAATTGCTTTAGCGAAAGAAACTGCGGTCAACAATGAAGCGGAAGATGTTGAATTTTTTGTTGGCGATGCCGAGAATTTGGATATGTTTAAAAATCAGACCGTTGATGGAGTGAGGCTCGAGAGAGTTTATCAACACCTGAAAAAACCAGACAAAGTAACGGACGAAATTAGAAGAATTCTGACGGAGGGGGGGCGAATATCAGCTCTTGAAACTGATTGGTGCGGGATAAATGTTTTTACTCCTAATATCGGGTTACAAAGAAAACTTGCGGACTACTTAACGCATGAAAAGGTTTACAATGGTATAGCGTCGCGCAGCATTTATGATTTGTTCTTAGAGAAAGGATTTCGCAATGTGCGCCAGAAAGTGGTATCATTTGTCATAGATAATTACTCAATGGCTAATTCAGTAATTAAAATTGACCAGATGATCGATGAAATGTCTTCAGCAAAAATTATCAAGGATAGTCAGGCAGATCAGTTTAAAGCGACCTTACAGCAAAGGCAAAATTCCGATTCTTTTGCTATTGGAATATCCATGATTCAGATCACTGCAGAGAAATAAAAAATGACCAGGGTAAGGTTGATATTGCTCCTACTGCTTTTATCTCTTTCGACAGGGGGCATGGGGTTTGAACCCTTAGAACTAGATGATAACTGGAAATCAGGGAGAATCTATAAAATGGAGCTCTTTGAGGATGCCAATGATTCTTTTGATGTGTTTTCGGTGCAAACCGCACCTTTCTTTAAGTACGATAAGAAAGAAGTCCCCAACCTGGGGATAAATGATGCCACTATATGGATACGGTTTCAAGCAACTGGTGCATCAGATGATCCTGAGTTTTATTTAAGGTTCGCTTACTCCCTCTATGACGAAATTGCCTTCTATCAGTTCGAAGAAAAAGGAACCCTTTTGAAAAAAGGCGATGTTAGTAAAAGCCGACCGTTCCATGAGAGGTCCTACCCCCATCCCAATGGGATTTTCAGGTTTGAAGTGAATAAAGGTGAGACACATACCTTCTATTTGGCATTTAAAAATCTGGAACAGTCCATTTTACCGTTGTATATAGTTCGGGCAACACAATTAAGTGCACAACTGAAGACAGAATATTTGGTTGTCGGAGTGATTTCAGGGATACTGATCATCATGTTTGTGTACAACTTGTTCGTTTACATCTCGGTAAAGGATAGAAATTACCTCTACTATATAATATACATCCTATTTCTTGGTCTTACTCAAATCAGTATAACAGGGGTTACCTATCAATATCTATGGCCCAACTGGCACTGGATCGCAATTCGAAGTTCCACTTTGTTTCCATCAATCGCCGGTTTCTTCGGCTTTGTTTTTGCCATAAGCTTTCTCAACCTTGAGAATTACCTTAAAAGGGTCACATATGTTGCTATCTACCCTCTGATGATAGCATTTATTCTGAGTTCCCTTTTTTCAATTTTTGGGTTACTCCGCGCTGCTTTCATATTAATGCAGGCAACAACGATGATTGGGGCCTTCATACTTCTTGCGGTTTCTATTCGAGTTTATCTTAAAGGATTTAGCTCAGCTCGCTATTTCATTTTCGCGTGGTCCATTTTACTCCTTTCCGCTGTAGTTTTTATCTTGAAAGATTACGGAGTTTTACCCTACAATCTATTCACTAACTCTTCAGTTCAGATCGGAGCATCCATTGAGCTGGCATTGCTTTCTTTTGCTCTTGCGGATAAAATAAACCAGTTTAAAAGGGAGAATGAACTGGCCAACTTAGAACGACTGGAACTGGAGCGTAAGAATTCCCAAATGGTTCGAAATCAAAATAAGATGCTCGAAAAGAAGGTAGCTGAAAGAACCCATGAACTCAATAAAAAGAACGATGAATTAGTAGAGGCTTATGAATCATTAAAAAGTGCCCAAACTAAGCTTGTCAGTTCTGAAAAGATGGTGTCATTAGGTCAACTAACGGCAGGTATTGCTCACGAGATTAACAACCCGATAAATTTTGTAAGCGCCAATATTGGTCCTTTACGAAGAGATGTTGGCGATTTGATAGAGCTATTTGAGAGTACCGAAGAAATCCTAAAAAGTGGAAATTCAGAGGATGCCGAGCAAATAATAAATGAAATGAAGGAAGATGTGGAGTACGACTACATCAAAAATGAGATTGAAGAATTGTTGCGGGGTATGTCAGACGGAACCAGCAGAACCGTGGAAATCGTTCGAGGGTTGAAGACCTTTTCGCGCGTAGATGAAAATGACGAGAAAATCGTCGATTTGCACGAAGGTATTGATAGCACCCTGGTACTATTGAATAATAGCCTGAAGGATTCAGTCGTAGTTGAAAAGGAATATGGAGATCTACCAAAGGTTGAATGTTTTCCGGGAAAAATCAATCAGGTATTCATGAACATCATCAACAATGCGGGGCAGGCATTGAAAAAATCGGATAATGAAGAGCGCGGGATTATTAAAATTAAAAGCTGGAGAGACGAAAAGAATGTGTTCATTAGCATCAAAGACAATGGCCCCGGAATACCGGATGAGATCGTGGATAAGATTTTTGATCCATTCTTCACAACTAAAGCCGTAGGAGAGGGAACCGGACTCGGACTGTCCATTGTCTATACTATTATTCAGAGCCATTCCGGTAAAATCGATGTAATTTCGGAACCTGGAAAAGGAGCTGAATTTATAATATCCCTGCCCATTACTTCACCAAAAAATGATGAACGACAAGAGTAATAAGAGTAAGGTCAAAGCAAAGGTGCTCTATATCGATGACGAGGAACACAATCTTTTGTCATTTAAAGCAGGTTTTAGAAAGGACTTTGAGGTACATACAGCGAGAAGCGCTTTAATTGGGCTCGAAGTTTTGAGTGAACATCAGGATATTGAAGTGGTCATTGCTGATCAGAGAATGCCCGAGATGACCGGAGTTGAGTTCTTTGAGCGAGTGCGGACCTTTTACCCGGAGAAAATCAGAATCTTACTAACTGGCTATTCAGATATAGAGGCGGTAATTGCCGCCATTAACAAAGGCCAGGTATATAAGTTTATAGATAAACCCTGGGACCAAAAGAGTATTACTGTGGCTATTCAAAATGCCAAAGAACTCTACGATACTCGAATGGAGCTAAAGGAGAAGAACGACTCTTTGCAAAAAGCCTATGATGAGCTGGACAAATTTGTGTATACCGTTTCGCACGATATGAGAGCCCCCCTAATGTCGATAAATGGAGTTATCGACCTGGCTAGCATGGAAATTGAGGATGAGAAAGCACTGGAATATTTTCAGATGATCAGAAATATGTCTGTAAAACTAGACCGCTTTGTCTACCAAATAATGGATTACTACAAAAATTCGCAAGAGTTGTCGCTGAACGATGAAATCTGGTTTGAGGAAGTTATCAATGACATTTTCGACGAATTTCAATACAATCCCGATGCAAGTGGGGTCACCTTTAATCTGGATGTGAATCAAGAAGAGCCTTTGTACTCTAACATGCTCAAAGTGAGAACGGTACTACAGAATATCATTTCAAATTCCTTAAGATATAGGAGGACGGTCGAGGGGGTTGAAAGTTTTATCAGGGTTAGAACTACCATCGAAGGTCAAATGGCAAAAATCATAATTGAAGACAATGGTATTGGTATTGCCCCTGACAAGCTGGAAAAGGTATTTGAGATGTTTTACAGAGCCACGGACCGAAGTGGAGGCTCGGGTTTGGGATTGAATATTGTTAAAGAAGCTCTTGATCGGCTAAATGGAACCATCAAGATCTCATCAGAATTAAATACCGGAACCAAAGTTTTTATCAATATCCCAAACCATTCTCATGATGACGAGAATTCTAATGGTTGATGATAGCGAGATTGATCGCTTAATTGTCGAACGTATGTTGGCCAAAGCCGAACCCAATACTTCTTTTTTAGGGCTAAACTCATTCGAACACTTCAAAAATTGGATGAGGGATAACGAATTAACCGGTAGTGCAATTTGTTTTGTTGATCTCAACCTACCCGACATCAAGGGCTATGATCTCGTATCTTATGTCGAGTCTACCTTTCCGAAAAAATTCGATGCGATTAAGTTTTATATTCTTTCCGCCAGTCCGCAACGTCGTGATAAAGACCTGGTGGATAAACTATCCAATATCGAGGCGTTTTTGACTAAACCTATCGATATTCAAACCCTTCGCAACATAGTTCAGTCTAATTAAGATTGGGGTTGGTTGGAAAATTGGAAAGAACTTCAAATCTCTTCCCAAGACCACGAATCACCTTTTTCCAGAAATGCTCTGAATCACTCATAACTTGCTGCACGGAGGTTTTACTGACTATCCATGAATTCTGCTCAATCTCCATTTCTAATTGCCCTTCTGACCAACCGGAATATCCTACAAAGAATCTGACCTGATTTCTTTTGGCCAGGCCATTGGTCAACATATACTCTATTTGCTTGAGATCACCTCCCCAGTAAAGACCATCCATTACTTCAATGGTGTGGTCTAACTCAGGACCAATAGTATGAATGAAAAATAAGCGATTCGCTCCTACCGGTCCGCCGATGTAAACCGGAACATCCGATGTGCCGAAATCGTCATAGATCTCATTGAGATTCATATCGCTTCTGCGATTGAGAACAAAACCTACAGATCCTTCGGTGTTATGTTCGGTGAGCAGCACCACGGTTCTGCTAAAATTTGGATCAGGGAGCGTCGGCTCTGATATTAGTAACCTTCCTTTATCGGGGTTGGTTAAGCGGAAATCTAAATGCCCCAAAAAATCTTCTTCGCTCATAGATCGAATTTATTCAAATAATGCTCCTACTTTGGATTTGTTCATGAAAGATAGCCTCTTGATTTATCTCATTCTATCCATGTCTCTTTGGATGTCGCGATCTTTGATAGTGGTTCGTTTGTCGTGAATCTTTTTCCCTCTGGCCAGAGCAATATCCAGTTTGGCATAACCACTTTCGGATATAAACATTCGGGTAACAATAACTGTAACACCCTGATCCTGAAGCTTTTTATTGATTTTCTTTAGTTCTCTGGAGTTTAGAAGCAACTTGCGAGGTCGCAGAGGTTCGTGATTGACAAATCCGCGTTGCTCATATTCTCCTATATGAAGGTTGTGAACGAAAAGTTCGTTGCCCTTAATTCGGCAATATGCCTCTTTGATACTTACGTTACGATTTCTAATTGACTTAATCTCAGTTCCCGTGAGTACCATTCCAGCAGTCAACTTCTCGAGGAATTCATATTCGTATCTCGCTTTTTTGTTTTGTGCAATCAGTTCACTCATGGCTCAGAGATTATCAGAGGGATGACAAAACTAATCAGGATAATGGTGAGAATGAGCCAAATCGTGTAATACGATGTAGAAACCATAAATTTGTACAAAGAAGTTTTAAAATGAAAGATTCAGGAAAACTATTGGTCATTCTCACAGCGGGGTTTGCAGCAGGTGCGGTTGTAGGAATACTTTTTGCTCCAGACATAGGAGAGAATACGCGAAGCAGAATTAAGGAAAAAGCCAGTGAAATAGGAGATGAACTGGAGAAGCAGTATTTGACCGAAATTGACAAGCTCAAGCAAAGAGTGTCTGAACTCAAAGATGAATTGGCAAATTCCATGAAGGATACAAAATCTGATGAGCAAGAATCCTAAATTTTGAGTGGTATAGGTAGCATTTCTGAGGCGGTAAAAGACTCTGCCAATAAGCTGATTGCCTTGCTCAATGCAAATCTTGAATATTACAAGGTTGTCGCATATGAGAAGCTTATCCTCCTTCTATCAGAGATTGTAGGAAAAGGAATCTTGGTAATAACTGCCCTGATGTTCTTATTTTTTCTCTCTTTAGGTCTCGCACATTTAATTGGGGAGTTTCTCGGTAGACCTTCACTGGGTTACTTTATTGCCGCGGTGTTCAATTTGGCAGGAGGTCTAATTGTATATAAAAACAGATATCCGTGGATTATTAATCCCATGATCAGGGATGTATCAAAGGCATTTGAACCCAAAGATGAAGATGATGAAGCCCGTTAAGAACAACGATATAGCTTTTCTAAAAGATGTCAAATCAATAGATGACGTAAGGATTTTAAAGGAGCGCAGGAAGCTCTACCTGGAGCTTACACAGCTTGAGCTTAAAAGCGCTACCATTCGACTGGAATCCTCAGTATCAGCTGAAAATGTTTCAGATATTATTGTCCATCAAATGGTGAGGTCAGTGGAAAAACTCGGCCTGATGACCTTCCGGAAATTTCTGAAAAAATGGATATAAAAAAAGCCGGTTTTTCCGGCTTTTAAATTTTTCAGGTCTTCGCCCTTATTTCGCTTTCGAATAATTCTCCGCGACCGCATCCCAGTTAATTACCTTGAAGAAGTTTTCAATGTACTCTGGTCTCCTGTTTTGGTATTTTAGATAATAGGCATGTTCCCACACATCTAAACCGAGAATAGGGGTGCCTTTAACATCAGCCAAATCCATTAAAGGATTGTCCTGATTGGGAGTGCTGGATACCACTAATTTTCCCGATTCGTCAACAAGTAACCAGGCCCATCCAGAACCAAAACGGGTTGCCGCAGCTGCCGAAAACTCATTCTTGAAGGCTTCAAAACCTCCAAACGTATTCTCGATATCCGCACCGAGGACACCTTCAGGCATTTGTACCCCACCACCTTGCATTATTTTCCAGAATAAATCGTGATTGTAGTACCCCCCGCCATTGTTTCTCACTGCCGTTGAATGCGTTGAAATTGTACTGAGTATATTCTCTATGGACATGTCATCAAGGTGGGTACCCTTAATGGCATCATTGAGTTTACCGGTGTATCCACCGTGATGTTTTCCATGATGAATTTCCATGGTTTGTCCATCAATGTAGGGTTCTAAAGCCCCAAAGTCATAAGGTAAATCTGGAAGTTGAAAAGCCATTTCTTATTTGTTTTTTAGTTTGAGTAATTAAAGCAAATCTATATTTATCTGTTCTTATTAGATTAGAATATCTATAAATTTATTTTATGGGTGATAAATGCATTTTTAATGAAGAAAATCAGCGAAAAACCACTCATTTAGAGCAAGATTGAGTCAATTAAATCAATATTATGGTTATCTTATATTAGCGTCAATTTTCAATAGTTTCAGGGTTTTGAGATTTGTTTTTTTCTTTTCCATTGTCTTATTCTCGCTCGTAAGCCAGAAGGTGTATGCCCAGTCGGAAGATGATATCCTGAATAGTGTAGGCGATCAGCTTCGAGCTGAAGAGGAACAGAAAAAACTGGACGAAAAGAGGAATAAAGAATACGAGGGTTTAAAAGACAAAGCAAATTCATACTACAAGGATAAAAAATACGATAAGGCTAAAGCTCTTTACAAGCAGATGGCGGAACTCAAGCCTGAAGCAGATTACCCTAAAAACCAGCTCAGGGTAATAGAGCAGCAAATTGAACGTGAAAAAGAGCTTAAACTTAGAGCTGAGTACGATAAGACCATCATAGAGGCGGATGCAGCTCTCGCTGCTAAGGATTGGGAAAAATCAAAAGCGATGTATAATAAGGCTGCCCAGCTCATACCTGCGGAAAAATATCCGAAAGACAAGCTTATCGAAGTCGTCAGACTAAAAGCTGCTGAAGAAGAAGCTGAAAAGCAGGCACGAATACAGGCAAACTACGATGCCGCTATAGCCGAAGGAGAAAAGGCATTGAATGCTCAAAACTGGGATGCCGCACGGCAGGGCTTTAGAAAAGCGGCAAACATTAAAAAGGATGAAGCACTACCAGCTAAAAAGCTTGCAGAAATTGACAAACTTGAGAAGGAAGCTAAACTCGCAGAAGAGAAAGCAGCATTGGATAAGAAGTACAACACCCTGATTTCTAATGCCGATGCTGATTTGGAGAGTAAGAAATGGGATGATTCAAGAACCAAGTATAAAATGGCCTCTGACCTGAAGCCATCGGAAAACTACCCTAAAAGTCAATTAGTCAAAGTCGACCAACTACAAAGAGAATATGAAGAAAAGCAAAAAATGGAGGCTGAACTTGCGGCAAAACAGCAAGAATACAAGGCTTTAATTGGAAGTGCTGATGCTCTTTTTAAACAAAAACAGTACACAAACTCCATCGTTAAATATCAAGAGGCTTCTAAGGTATTTCCTGACGAACCTTACCCAGCTGATCAAATTATAAGAGCCAATGAACTGATTGCAGAAGCTGAAAATGCAGCAAGAGAGAAAGAAATCAACGAGGCCTACCTCAAAGAGTTGAAACAGGCTGATGCTCTTTTCCAGCAAAAGAATTATGCCGCAGCTATTCCAATTTATGAGAAGGCAGGTGAGATCAAACCTTCAGAATCATATCCTGCTGATCAAATACAAAAATCAAAGGACTTCATGGCTCAAGCTGAGGTAAAAGCGAGGCAGGATGAAATCGATAGAAACTACAGTAAGGAAATAGCTTCAGCCGACGCACTCTTCAAACAAAAAGACTGGTCGGCAGCAATTCTGGGATATCAAAAAGCGAGCGAGATCAAACCTTCAGAAACATATCCTTCAGCACAAATTGATAAAATCAATGAAAGCATCAAGTCTGAAGAGCAGCGCGAAATAGATAATGCCTACTATCAGGAAATAACCACTGCAGATGCACTTATGAAGCAAAAGAAATGGACTGAAGCCATTGCGTCATACTCGGATGCGCAGAAAATCAAACCCGAAGAATCCTACCCCGCAGATCAAATTAACAAGATTAATGATGCGATAAAATCACAAGAACAGCAGGAACTCGATCAAGCCTACAATGAAGAAATCGCATCTGCTGATCAATTCTACAAGGATAAAAACTGGAATGAGGCTATTGCTGCATATACCCGGGCAGAAACCATTAAACCGGATGAGAATTATCCTTCAGAACAAATTGCCAAAGCAGAACAAAGAAGGAAAGATGAACGAGCTGCGGTAGAAGAAGCAGGGCGAATTGAAAAAGAATTTGTCGCTGCTGTTCTAGCTGGTGATCAGGCAATGGAATCTTTGAACTATGCTGAGGCCGTTAATGAATATCAAAAAGCACTGGGACTCAAAAAGGACGAACCAGATGTGAGATCAAAACTGGATAATGCTGAATTTCAATTAAAAAAGGCCAAAGAAGCAGAAGCAAAAGAGCTTCAGGAGCAAGAAAGGTTGGCAAAAATTGATCAGGAGTATAATGAGGTTATTTCCAGAGCGGATCAGGCTTTTCTTCAAAAGAATTATGCAGAGGCTAAAAGCAATTATAAGTTAGCATTAAACTTCAAGGCTGAGGATGCATATGCAACCCACAAATTGGATGAAATTGATACCATTGAGGCCGAAAAAAAGGCCGAACTTGAGGCTCAAAGAGCCGAAGAGGCAAGGCTGGAAGCTGAGCGAATAGAAATGGAATACAATGCGCAAATGCAGGCCGGCCGAAGTGCTGTAGAGCAAGAGGATTGGAACGTTGCCATTACATCTTTTACCGCTGCCCTCGTTGCCAAACCGAAAGATGGAGCGGCAACCACGGAATTAGAAACAGCACAGAAAGGCCTGAAACTGGCTGAGGAAGCTGAAAAACAGCGCCAAAGGGAAATTGATGATGCTTATAGCAGAGAAATGACCGCAGGAGAGCAGGCCATACAATCCAGAGAATGGGACAAAGCAAAGGCCCATTTTAATCAGGCATTGGCCATTAAACCTGATGCCATCGGCCCAAAGGAAAGAATTGATGAAATTGACAGGCTGATGGATATCGAGAAAGAGGAGCAAGCAAAAAAAGAAGCTGCGGAAGCTCCCTTTGCAGCTCTTCTTGCAGCAGGCGACAAAGCGCTTAGCAGCGGAGACCTTGATCAGGCGCTTATTAAATTTAGAGAGGCAGCACAGCAGCGTCCAAATGATCCATCACCTCAGATAAAAATGCAGGAAACGAAAGAGTTGATTCGCATAAGGTCAGAAGAAGAAGCTCGGAGAAAAGCTGAAGAAGAAGCAAGAAGGCGAGCTGAAGAGGAGGCTCGGAAAAAAGCGGCTGAAGAAGCCCGCAGAAAAGCAGCATTGGAAGCACGGTTTAATGAGGCCGTTAAAAATGGAGATAATGCCGTTGAGGCTGAGCAGTTTAAAAATGCAGTGTTGTTCTACAGTGAAGCACTTGAAATAAAACCTGATAGAAATGACATTAGAGCCAAGCTGGATAAAGCCGATGAGACTTTTCAAAAGCTTGAAAAGCTACGTTTGGCCCGAGAGGCTGAACGACGGCGTAAACAAGCAGAGGAGCTGAGGAAAAGAAGAGAAGCAGAACGTAAGAGAAGAGAAGAATACCTTAAAAAACTATTCGAGAATTCACCCCGGGAGTTGGCCAAGAGATATCCGGATGGAATCACGGTAGAGGTAAAGGAAGAGGGTAATAAGTTGATAACCAAGAGTATAGTGATAGAAAACAACCTCGGTCGCTACCTTTTGAAGTTCGATTACAACTGGGGGGCTCATTTCTATTACCTAAATGGGAGGCGAATAACCGAGGAAGCCTATTTCTGGGATTTGAGGAAATATAAATAAACTACTTCCGGATAACAGCCAGTGTCAATCTGCTTGTATTGACCAGCTTTTTTTCTTCATTCCAAATTTCAATGTCCCAAATCTGAGATCGTTTGCCAATGTGCTTTGCATGGGCCATTCCGGTTACCCAACCATGAGTAACCGGCCTGAGATGATTGGACGTAATGGATTGACCCACAACAAAAAATTCTTCTTGATTTACCGCCATGGATCCGGCAATGCTGCCTAACGTCTCAGCCAAAACAACAGAAGCTCCACCGTGTAGAATCTTCATCGGTTGAAACGTTCTTTCATCTACCGGCATGCGGGCACTCAGAGTATCCTGAGTAACCTCTAAAAGTTCGATTCCAAGATGAGCTACTATCGTGCCTTCTATGCGTTTTTGCCAGTTGTTTGTTTCGGGTTTCTTGTGCCAGATCATGGAGTAAAATTGTGATAATTGTTACGAATTAGCTTTTCGTGCGTATGTACATTTGCAATCGAAAATAATGAATTATGGCAACCATAAAATTGACAACTGAGGGCTTCAAAGAAAAGTTCTTCGACTATACTCAAAAAACGAATTGGGAGTACAACGATACCGTTCCTGCAATCATCGATTTTTACGCTGATTGGTGCGGTCCGTGCAAGATGGTAGCTCCCGTACTTGAGGAGCTGTCGAAAGAGTACGATGGAAAGCTCAAAATATACAAGGTGGATACAGAAGTGGAACAGGAATTGAGCGCAGTATTTGGCATCCGCTCCATCCCAAGTATTCTGTTCGTGCCGGTTGATGCTCAACCCATGATGCAAGCTGGAGCACTTCCGAAAGCTGCCTTGGAGGACATCATCACCAAAGAGCTGATTACCGAAAAGGTAAACTGATTTAGGTTTAAGTTTAGGGTTAAGTAGATGGTAGAAAAGAGCTCCACGAAAAGGAGCTCTTTTCTTTTGTCTTGTTTTTATTGAAAAGAAGAAGCTACAATCAATTCTTTGGTTCCATGTCCATAGCTGTAAAAACCCTCACCTGTTTTAACACCTAGTTTACCCGCATTAACCATATTCACAAGTAAAGGACATGGTGCATACTTTGGGTTTCCGAATCCTTCAAAAAGGACATTCAGAATGCTCAAACATACGTCCAGACCAATAAAATCAGCGAGTTGTAATGGCCCCATTGGATGCGCCATTCCTAATTTTATTACCGTATCCACTTCCATCACACCTGCCACTCCTTCATGAAGAGAGATGATAGCCTCATTGATCATGGGCATCAGAATCCGGTTTGCCACAAACCCGGGATAATCATTGACCTCAACCGGAACTTTATTCAGTGCTTGGCTCCAATTAACGACTTTTTTCGTGGTTTCCTCACTCGTGGAATAACCTCTGATGATTTCAACAAGTTTCATGATGGGTACAGGGTTCATGAAGTGCATCCCGATAACTTGATCGGGTCGTTGAGTTACGCTGGCAATCTGAGTAATAGAAATTGAGGAGGTATTGGTTGCCAACACACAACCTTTCGGGGCGAGTTCATCCAACTGCCTGAATAGCTCAAGTTTAACTTTTAGATTCTCAGTGGCCGCCTCAACCACCAGTTCCGAACCCTGTACAGCTGTGTTCAAATCAGTACTGCTATTAATCCGTGAAAGAGTAGCCTCTTTTTCTTTATCAGTGATCTTCGCCTTAGTCACCATTCGATCTAGATTCTTGGTGATAACTGCCATTGCTTTTTCCAACGAAGAGGCATTGAGATCAACCAGTGCAACTTCATTTCCGAATTGTGCAAACGTGTGTGCTATGCCGTTACCCATTGTACCGGCACCTATAACTGTAACCTTCATTTTAGTTTAAATTAGAATCTAATGCATCAGGATTTTGAGCGCTGGAACCTTGATATTGAGCATCTCCAAAACCAAGAATAGGCCAAAAGATAAAGGAGAGGAATATAAGACCAATAGTAAACCCTACTCCTTTGCCAAAACTTTTTGAAATGAGATTATACATCTAAACTGTAAATACGACATTTACACCCGGAATAAGCAACATAAAAAACCACCACCAGGGCTTGTTTATGATCTCCAACATTATAAAAATGTTGTAGAAAGGTATTATAGCAGCCCATCCTGGCTGTCCAGCTTTTTCAAATGCTTTCCACATTCCTGCAACAGCAATGATGATAATTGCCAGATAAAGAACAATAGCAATTACGCTCAATCCGGTTCCTGAATCTTCCATATTATTATGTTTTTAAGGTTTGCTCAAAAGTAGGATAATGGGCCTTAACGGATTGAAAGAGGTGGTTATTTTCCGCTGCCCTGTAGCACAATCAATACGGTGTAAATAAGAATCTTAAAGTCCACCAATAATGACATGTTCTCGATATATAGTACATCGTATTCAAGCCGACGTACCATTTCATCTACGTTTTCTGCATATCCAAACTTTACCTGTCCCCAGCTTGTAATACCTGGCCGAACCTTGTGGAGATGGACATAATGTGGAGCTTTCTTCTTGATTTGCTTGATGAAATACTCTCTTTCAGGGCGAGGCCCTACTAAAGACATATCTCCAATAAGGACATTGAAAAACTGAGGGACCTCATCAAGACGGGTTTTCCTAAGGAACTTACCCACTTTTGTAACTCTCGGATCATCTTTGCTCGCTAACTGCGGTTTATCCTTTTCTGCATCCACATGCATGGACCGAAACTTATAAATGGTGAAAGGCTTGCCCATATATCCTATGCGTTCGTGAGAATAAATAATTGGCCCTTTGGATGTTAGCTTGATAGCAAGAGCCACGGCCAGAAACATTGGACTGAATACAACCATAACAAAAATGGAAATGGCAATGTCCATCATCCTTTTGGTGGATTGTTGCCAGGCCGGCATTATTTCACGCTTTATGTCAATTAACGGGGCACCAAAAATTGATGTCATCCGAACCTGACCCGTCAGGATATTGTACATATCCGGTATGATTTTCAGATTGACGGGTAAGTCATCAACCTTCGTTATTATTTCTCCGATTTTGTTGTGCTCCGAAGATTCAATTGCGATAATCACTTCCTCTACCTCATACTCATGGACTATCCTGCTCGAGTCATTCACATGTCCGAGATGATTAAGATGTTCATCCATTAAATGATCATAACCCTCATTGACATGAACAAAACCAATAAACTTAAATCCGGCCGATTTCTTGGCCCCTTCAAGCTCCTGATAGAGCTTTAGAGCATTTTTATTTCCTCCAATTAATAGAGTATTGAATCCTATTTCCCTACGGTGAATCCGGCTTACAGTTCTGTAAATAATTGCAAACCGAAACGAAAAAGTTAGGACGAAATGAAAAACCCAGAGGGCAAGAAATGAAACGTAATAACTTTTATAGCTCGGAATAGCATCATCAAGAACCAGGACAAAAAACAGAATTAGTACCCCAAAGAAGGTGTTGTAACCTGTTCTTAAGAACTCAGCAAGTCTTGATTTTCGATAAGGTTCTCGATAGTAACCGGTGAGATAATATACATTCAACCAAAAAAACGGGATTAAGACTAAAGCGTAAAAGAATCGATCCGTGAACTCAATTTCAATATCGATACCAAATTTCAGAGGCTCTAAATAGACTTTCCTGAAGATGTAAAATGCTGTCCAGGCAAGCGCTGCCGAGGTGAGGTCAGCGAAGATGTATTTCAGTCTCTCTTTCTTTCGATTGAGGCGCACTAGTTGTGAATGAGTTTGAAATTATCAAAGTAAATCAGTCCTTCTTCAACACTCGGGTCGTAATTCGCTGTAATACTGAAACCAAAACCTTCAGCATCAACCTGGCCCGAAATGAACGGTGTCATTTCTATGTATATCTTATTCCAAACGGGAGTGGAAGAATTAGTTGTAGGGTTTAGAAAAATTACAGACTGTTCGCGGGTTACATCTCCAAAACGTTTGATCAATATCGAAACTACAAACTGCTGGTTGCAACTGTAGTCCAATTCCAAATAGAAGGGAAGCGCCGTAATCGGAATAGGATAGAGATCATCGGTGGCCGCCTTGAAATAGGACAATTCCTCTGTAAGCCGAGCATGTCCTGACAAGGTTTGAATATAAAATGGACTGTCAGGCACAGGAACTTGCTCCAAATCTGCAAGACTGCCAAAAATGGTATCCATGCTGCTGCCCAGAGAGGATTCAAAATCTTCTTTCCAGGCAAAAACACTTCCACCACCGTATTCGTATTCAGGTGTTATGGTCAAAGTATCTAAACCTATTAGATTTAGGGTTCCTGCATTAAATTGGCGGTGAAATGGATACGCAAGTTGTAAGGACTGAACTCCACTGATGCGAATGCCGGAAGCCATTCGTATTTCATGATTTCCTTCACCCGCAACGGCTACAACTGCAGGGAGTTGATATAGTCCTGCCAATTGGTTGTCAATATACAGCCAAACGTCTGTGATGTTGGTACCGCCAATTCCGGTGCTTTCAGGATTGTTGAATACAAAGTCGGCCTCATTGATTTTGATGTAAGAAGGAATGGGTTCTTGTTTCCCCTCACACCCTATAAACAAAATGGAAATGAATAGTACAACCGAAAGATTATTTCTCATCTAAAAATTGTAGTGGACAATATTAGTGATAAATAGGGCATGCCGTGCGGCACAGAATCATGCCAACCTGGTAACGGATTGAATTTTTTCTAAAATTTGATGTGCAACACTCAGAGCTTTTAATCCATCTTCAAGCGGCACAATCGGTGTTTGGTCTTTTTCTATGGCCTCTGCGAACGACTTGAGTTCTTCCAAAATAGCGTTAGATGGCTCAGCTTTGGGTTTGTTAAAGAACAATTGTTTTTTGGTTTTCCCCTCTCCGGGATCAAAAATAATTGCATATGGATCCTCTTCTCCCTCAACATCTTTCAGATGAATAATCTCACTTTCCTTTTCAAGAAAATCAATGGCCAGATATGCATTCTTTTGAAAAATTCGGGTTTTCCGCATATTTTTCATGGATATTCTGCTTGCTGTAAGGTTGGCCACACAACCGTTGACAAATTCTATTCGTGCATTACAGATATCCGGAGTTTCACTAATAACTGCAACACCGCTTGCACTGATTTTATTTACCGCAGCTTTGACCGTACTGAGAACGATGTCGAGGTCATGTATCATTAGATCGAGAACTACCGAAACATCCGTCCCGCGAGGATTGAATTCCGCGAGTCGGTGGGTTTCGATGAACATGGGGTTCATGATAGAGTCCTTAGCGGAAACGAAGGCCGGATTAAATCGCTCTACATGACCAACCTGAGCCTTTATTCCTGCCTCTTCAGCCAGAGTCAGAAGTTTTTTGCCTTCCTGAACTGTATTAGTAACCGGCTTTTCAATGAAGACATGTTTTTGTTTTCTTATCGCTTGCTCTGCGCACTCATAGTGCGAAAGGGTTGGAGTAACGATATCAACAACCTCAACATGGTCAATCAGAGACTCTACACTCTCAAAGGACCTTATTCCAAATTGTACTTCAGCTTTTTTCGACTTTTCACTCGAAGGATCATAAAACCCAACTAGCTCATAAGTCTCTGAAAGTTGTTTTAACAGTTTAAGGTGAATTTTTCCAAGATGACCGGCACCGAGAACCCCTATTTTCAGCATTGCTTTGTTTTGGATCAAAATTAGCCAACCAACAGGTCTGAAAGATGTTGGAAAATCAATTTATTCATCCTGAATTGTTGAACACTATGAGAGGACTTCGTCCGGATACAATGAAGCTTAGAGGAGCTCGAGAACGCCTGGTTAAAGACGTCAGGAAAATGCTCGAAAATGAAGGGCAGGAGGTTGATGAGCATGTGCTGAATGCAATGCGTAATGTATACCGTCATCAGTTTTTTGATAGTGCATTTGACGAGCATTTTGCCTATGAGAATAAAGCTTTTGGAATAGGGCAGGGGCAAACAATATCGCAGCCATATATCGTTGCCTTACAATCAATACTGATTAAAGCAGAAAAACGAGATAAAATTCTTGAAGTAGGAACCGGAAGTGGATATCAGGCAGCTGTCTTGGCACAAATGGGACTAAGAGTGTACAGCATTGAAAGACAGAGAAAGCTCTATGAAAAAACGAGAACTCTGCTTCCTATGATGAACTTTAATATCCGAATGTTCTATGGTGATGGATACAAAGGACTGCCACAGTTTTCACCCTTCGATAAGGTAATTATTACCGCCGGAGCGCCAGAAATACCCAAGGAATTGGTCAATCAACTAAAAGATGGAGGAATATTAGTTGCGCCGATTGGTAAAGAGGAACAGATCATGGTTAAGTTGATCAAGAGACAAAATGAGGATCATGAAATAAGCTATCATGGAAGTTGCAGTTTTGTTCCCATGTTAAAAGATGTAGTTCGTTGATATTTAGGATCTTGGATGAAATTGAATAATAGCATCAATAAGATCTTTCTCGTTTAAATGAGTGTAAATCTCCGTGGTTGTTATTGAAGAATGACCGAGCATTTCCTGAACAGCCCTGAGGTTGGCTCCCCTTCTTATCATTTCTGTAGCAAAGGAATGCCGAAGCGTATGAGGGCTAATCTGCTTGTTCAACCCGGCTTTCTCGCTAAGCTCTCTGACAATATAGAAAATCATGACTCTTGATAGTTTTCTGCCCCTATTGTTTAATAGGATATAATCCTCATGACCATTTTTAATTGGAAGTTGATTCCGTGATGATCGATAATGTCTAATGGCCTTTAAAGCCATTTTTCCAATAGGAACAATACGCTGTTTATCCCCCTTTCCTTTTACCCGGATGAACCCCTCCTGCTCATGAAGATCACTGAACTTTAGGTTTATTAATTCGGATACCCTCAGCCCACATCCGTAGAGTAATTCTAAAATGGTAAGATTTCTATGTCCCTCGGGACGACTGAGATCAATACTTCCAATCATGAGGTCAATATCTTCATTGCTTAAAACCTCTGGGAGCTTACGCGGATTACGAGCACCATCAACATATTTCATTGGGCTGGTTTCAATGATCTCCTCTGTTACCAGGTATTTAAAGAAACCGCGCAATGAAGAAAGGATCCGATTGTGAGAACTTGTTTTCAGATTCTTCTCTCTTATGGATTTCAGAAAAAGTGCAATTGTTTCCTGGTTGGATTCTATGATATGCTTTTCGTTTGTATGGTGGGGAAACCAGTCATAATACCTGGTCAGGTCACTTCGGTAAGCTTGCACGGTATTCTCAGAAAGTGACCGTTCAATTTTTAGGTGGATTAAGTAAGCCCTTAAGTGTTTTCTATCCTTTTCTTCAATTTTTTTCATGGACGTAAATTCATTACGCTGCCGCTCTTGACCTTTGTTTCATCATCAATATAAGGTATTCCAGAAATGAAATTATTTGAAACTAAAAGAGGCCAAATGTGGAAAGACAATTTTTCATTCATTATCGAAGGGAAAGTTATGAATGATAACAACATCCATTTTAACAGTCACTATCATCTTATTCATTCCGGAACGGAATTAGAGGTGGGGCTTTCCGATAAGGATGACATACTAATGGTTTTCAGGGGCAAACCACTTGGTACATTATACACCAGTTCACGCAGTGCACTCATTGAAATGATATCACGAGGGTATGATCTGCGTGCAAGAGTAACCGCAGTCGAAAAGCAGAAGTACCTGCCAACTGAAAAATTAGCGGTGAAACTTTATGAAAATGAACTTTAACAAGAACTGAAAGATGCAATCGACTATTGAATTTCCTGCAGTTAATTATGCTTCTCAAGCAGATTTTATTGCAAATTCCGGCAGTATTCCAATGTCCGCATACATGGTGGGACAAAATAGAAAGTCTCGAATTAAAGGACATAGATTGTTGAGAATCAGAAATATAAGCAGCTGTCAAGAGTATTAATTAACCCAACTGTAACATTAAGTTAACAGTTGTTGAAAACTCAAGTTAAAAATGAGTGGACAACATAAGCTCAATTCTTTTTGAGACTTTGAATAACCAACCTATGTTTGGCTTGTCAAGTGAGAGATAAAAAAGCCGCGAAAGCGGTAACTCCCGACCAAAGTTCTTTTATGACGTAGTCAAGCCAATTCTAAGGAAAAGGCATAAGGAAAAACGAAGAGAAGAAATTCGAATCGTTTGTCGCGGAAGCAAATAGTTTGGTAAGCCCGTTCTAGTTGTTTCCATTGCTTTGAAAAAGTAAAGATTCGTCTTTGCTGTTTCAGAGGCGGTAGGTGAAACAAAATGCATCTCGGTGCTAAGGGTTTTTCCTGTTGAGGTATGAAAACCTCGACATTGATTTGGGCAACCAAATTGAATGCACCGTGGAGTTACAATGCATATCTTCGGATTTGCATTGCTTGTAATAACCACAACTTGATATCATTTTACTGCTACGGCAGTGTATGATGAAGCGGAGTAGTTTTCAGCAGAAAGTTACTCCGCTTTTGGTTTATATATTATGTCCTATCAGGAATACGGCAGGAACTTTATGAATATTCGGAAACCCTGAATTCTTCCACTCTGCTATCCGACGTGTTCTGATGAACTCATTAGAAGTTTGAATTCCTGCAGCAATGCAAAAAAGAGTATTCTCTGGAGCAACTTGTTGCAATGTTTCCAGTAGTTTCATGTTTCGATAGGGGGTTTCAATAAAGATATGTGTAAACGCTGTTCTGACGGAGTCGCGAATTATATCTGTTAGTTTAGCTTTAAGGTCTTCCGTTCTGACGGGCAAATATCCATGAAATGTAAATTGTTGACCGTTCAAACCAGAGGCACTAAGAGCATTGATAATAGATGATGGTCCAGCCAGGGGAACAACCTGGAAACCCAATTTATGAGCTTCCAGCACTACTGTTGAGCCCGGATCAGCAACTCCGGGGACACCCGCGTCCGAAATTAAACCTATGTCATACTTGACCTTCTTTAATACATTTAAATAAGTGGTAGAGGATTGGTGCTTTCCTATAGGAGTGAGTAAGAGATCATTTTGGGGAGTCTCCAAATGGAGTCTCTTTACAAGTGCTCTAGCAGGCTTTTCTTTTTCAACGAAAAAGTGATTGAGCTTTTTGATTTCAGGATGCTCTATCGCTATCATTTCTATGAATGCTTCATGCTCACCAATAAGGTTTGGTAAAATGTAGAGGATTTGTTCACAACTTTCATTACTGGGCATAATTCAAACCTTATTCATGAGGTATCAATTATAAGTCAATCTGCAATTAAATGATAGTCATCCAATTGTTTCGTATTTGATCATTGTTGTATATTCGGCGTTAAATTCAGTTCACAATACTTTATTTTAAGTTTAACGTAAAAACACATTTATGAAAAATTTTCTACTCACTCTCTTTGCTCTAGCCATAGCGGTTTTCACTTATGGACAAAGGCAGGAAAACGGATTAGAGCTTGCGACACAGGATTTCGCAAGAAGCTTTGATCCGAATCAAGCTTCTACGAACTTTCTTCGCGGAAGCAGAGTTTCACCGTATTCCGATACTATTTGGTTCGACGGTTTTGATAATCCAAATACCTGGGTCATCAATAACGCCAGTCCCATCCCGAACGGTTGGTCGATTGGAACAACGGGATTGCCATGGGCTTTTTCAGGTTCTATAAATTCAACCGGTGGAGGAAACTATGCCGTAATGGCCCCAGATGATCCAAGAACTGGAGGGGCTCTTTTTCAACCCAATATAATGACTGCTGCGAGTGCAATAGACATTAGCTCATATTCTAATCAAAATCTAGTTTTCCACTATGAAAAATACGGAGCGCGATACTATGACACTCTGAAGGTTCAATTGTCAAACGATAACTTAAACTGGGTTACGATTGATGATAATACAGATTTTGCAATTTTGACTGCCAATGGAGGCGGCGAATTAGCAAACCCAACTTCATCAAACATATTCATTCCTAGTTCATTAATTACAGGTCAGGATTCCCTTTACGTCCGTTTCAACTGGGAGGCTAACCGTTCTGGTGTTGAAGGCATTGGATATGGATTTTTCGTAGACGACATTATGGTATTGGATGTTGAAGACAATGACATGGTTCTTGAAAGGACTAGTTTCTTTGATCCTCCAAGACAATTCTTAGAGTGGTGGTATGGAGCCATACCAATCAACCAGGTAGTTGCTGATAGTTTCTATTTCTCTGCAGCCTCAATCAATAGAGGTAAAAATACTGCATACAATGTCCGTTTGGAGATTGACATTACTGGTCCTTCTCCTTTCAACGATGTATCACCATCAACGGCCTCAGTCGCATCTGAAGCGGTTGACACATCGATAACAACAGGAGAATGGAACCCGGCTGCCACAGGTTTGCACACCATTAATTGGAATTTACTTTCTGATTCGATTGATTCAAATCCTGCCAATAATACGTATAGTGTAGATATAGAGATTACTAATAATATCTATTCTGCAGCTCCAGTGCCTGTTTCTGCAGCAAATCTTGTAAGCAAAATTGGCCCACCAAGTAGTCAGAATGGTGGAGCGTTTTCAGTTAATCAAGAATATCGATTTGTGGAGGCCGACACAATTGTCGAGCTTGGAGTTGCTTTTGATAGTGAATGGACTGAGCCTGGCCAAATCTTTCAATTGTCTCTTGTTGATGGAACAGGAACGCCTTTAGCAGCTACGTCTTTCATCACAATCACACCAGCAATGATTGATGATGAGTTGCATTATTTCCCGGTAACCGGAGGTCCTGTTCCGATTCAATCTGGGTTTTACGATGCAAGATTTGAGTATTTCGGAGGTAATGGTGATTCCTGTTGGGTGGTCACTTGTTCTGACCCTTTTGCACCTTTTGAGCCATCACCCAATGGTGGATTTTTTAATAGACAAACCGTCTCATACAATGGACAGACTTTTACCTTTGATGAGATGCCTTATCTGACCGTAAAAACTTTGGCTTCATGCACTGATCCTTTCACCGTAAGTATTGATAGTATTCAACCCGCGGGTTGTGTATTTAACAACGGTCAAGCCCAAGTGGTATTACCAGCCGGCCACGATACAGCAGGATATACCACTACATGGAATGGAGTTGCGGGTCCGGAATTCAGAACAGACCTTCCAGCCGGTACTTATAACATCCTGGTAGTAAATGATACTACAGGTTGTGAGGCCTCAACTTCAGTGACCATTCCATTGGCTGACGCGCCTGTTGTTTTTGTTTCAGGTATTGTAGCCTCCAATTGCTCACCCGCAAGCGGTGAAGCTTCCATCGTTCCAACAACGGGAAATACTACCGATTACAATTATGTATGGTCAGACGGTGTTGCAGGAAATGACAAGGATTTCCGAAATGACCTGATGGCAGGTATGTATACCGTTGTTGTAACTGAGTTATCTACAGGATGTGATACTACCATTAGTATTGATGTTCCGCAAGTACCAGGCCCGGACGTAACAGCAAGCCGATTAAGTGATGCCAACTGTGGTGTGGCAAACGGCGAGGCAGAGGTTGTTCCTGCTTCCGGAGCGACAACAGACTACAACTATGATTGGTCAGACGGTGTAAGCGGTTCGGATAAGGACACCCGCAATGATCTTTTCTCAGGGACTTATTTCATTACTGTAACTGAATTGGCCACGGGATGTGATACTGTAGTGTCTGTGAATATAGGTAACATCGGAGGACCTGTTGTGGTTAGCAGTGCTATTACAGATGCCACTTGTAACGGTGATAGCGATGGATCGATCACATTAACCATGGATACTATCGGTGCTGAGCCTTTTACATATGCGTGGTCAACCGGTGATACAACTACCGACGCTACGCTTGCTAATTTGGCAGCAGGAAGTTATGCTGTTACCGTACTTGATGCAGGTGGATGCATTGGCCCCGCTGGACCTTTCGTAGTAGGTGAGCCTGATGCGATAGTGCTTGGTGGAACTACAGACAATGATGGCGAAGGTTGTGTAACTGTAGCAGGTGGTACCCCTCCTTATACCTATTTATGGGATAATGGAGAAACTACAGAGTGTATCAATGTTGCAACAGCCGGTCAATATGGAGTGACGGTAACCGATGCCAACGAGTGTGAAGCAGTAGGTACTGTTGATATTGTAGTAGGATTGGAAGACGTCCGTATCACCAGCAGTGTGAAGGTATTTCCGAATCCAACCAATGGACATTTTAATGTGGTATTCAATGATTTGAGTGGAGTACATGAAGTTACTGTATTTAATCCACTGGGTCAGGTTGTTGACAACCGAAGAGTTTCTCTCGGCGGTCAGAACGTAACGATTGAATACAATGATGTAGAACTGACAAACGGTGTATACTTTATCGTTGTGAGAAACGATGCAGGTGCCGGAGCAACCTTTAGGTTGGTCGTTCGATAGTAGTATTTGTGAGATAAAAGAAGCCGTTTCGTAAGAAGCGGCTTTTTTTTTGCGTTATTTTAGGATGGATTGTAAAATATTATCCGTGGTGCGGTCAAGCAGGTCATGAACCAGGTAAAACCCCTGATCTCCTCCAAAATAAGGGTCTGGAACTGATGTTAACTCATGCGAGTCTAACTCAGACAGGATCAGTTTAATTTGAGCACCGCCTTCAATTTGATACTTAGATTTCATTTTCAAGAGATTTTCAAGGTTTGACTCATCCATCGCATAGATGATGTCAAATCGCTTGAAGTCATCTTCAATGACCGGTCTGGAGCGGAGGTCGGATATATCTATACCGAAGTCTTTGAGCGTTTTGATAGCCCTGGGATCAGGAGGCTCACTTTCATGCCAGGAAGATGTTCCGGCAGAATCATTGTGGATATTGTCAAGACCTGCCACTTTGTGTCTCATCAGGCCGTGGGCCATGGGCGATCGACAAATGTTCCCTAAACAAACGAACAGAATACGCATAAAAAAAGCCACTTGCGTGGCTTAAAGTTATTGAATTGAGATTTTCTTCTCTAAATCTTCGATATACCCGCGGAAGCGCTTATCGGTTTCCATGAGATTATTCACGGTTTTACATGCATGCAGCACCGTAGCGTGATCTTTACCTCCGGTATGAGCTCCAATCGAAGCAAGGGATGATTTTGTCATTTGCTTGGCAAAATACATTGCAATTTGTCTTGCCTGAACCACTTCCCTTTTCCGCGTTTTAGATTTGAGCAATTCAATGGGTAAATTGAAATAGTCACAAACCACTTTTTGAATATACTCGATCGAAACTTCTCTGGCTGTATTCTTTACAAACTTGTCGATCATTTGTTTGGCCAGCTCAAGGGTAACAGATTTCTTGTTCAGAGAAGACTGCGCAATAAGCGATATTAGGGCTCCTTCAAGTTCCCTGATATTTGTTGAAATAGAATAGGCCAGATATTCAACTACTTCTTTTGGAAGTTCGATTCCTTCCGTGTACATTTTTTGTTGAAGTATAGCTATTCTCGTTTCCAGATCTGGTGTTTGCAAATCAGCGCTGAGACCCCATTTAAATCGGGAAAGAAGTCGTTGTTCTATTCCCTGCATTTCAATAGGTGCTTTGTCGGCCGTCAGAACTAATTGCTTTCCTGTTTGATGCAAGTGATTGAAGATGTGAAAGAACACATCTTGTGTTTTTTCTTTTCCAGCAAAGAATTGAACATCATCAATGATTAGGATGTCAATCATTTGATAGAAATGAATGAAATCGTTCTGGGTGTTGTTCCTAACTGATTCTATGAACTGCTGAGTGAATTTCTCAGAAGATACATACAGTACTGTTTTTTCTGGTTGTTGATTCTTGATTTCAATTCCTATGGCATGCGCCAAATGAGTTTTACCAAGTCCGACTCCTCCATAAACCAGCAAAGGATTAAATGCTGTTCCCCCGGGTTTATGGGCAACGGCAAATCCTGCTGATCTGGCGAGTCGGTTGCACTCTCCTTCTACGAAATTTTCAAAAGAATAATTGGGGTTAAGCTGAGATTCTACAACTACCTTCTTTAGTCCGGGTATTACAAAAGGATTTTTGATGGCCCGGGTGCCAACATCAACTGGCATACTGATCGAAGGATTCCTGGTAGCGTTCCGGTTACTTGCCGGGACTTTAACCGATACAGGTTTCTTGGAGTTGTAGTTCTTTTCCATGATGATACTGTACTCCAACGAACCCGCAGGCCCAAGTTCTCTCTTGATCGTTTTTTTTAATAAGGTAATGTAATGCTCTTCCAACCATTCGTAGAAAAAAGGACTGGGTACCTGTATGGTCAAGGTATCGTTTTTCAGAGATAAGGGTTTAATGGGTTCAAACCAGGTTTTATAACTCTGATGACTGACGTTGTCCTTGATCACCGTAAGGCACCGGCTCCAAACCTCTTCTTGTGGCTTTTTCATTCTGGTTTCCCTACACGTGTTTTATAAGTTAAACATTACGTTAAAAAGAGTTCATCACGCAACGGCAAGCCCGCCCGTTTTGTGAAATGTGATTGCTATTGTGCGTTGATGAACAAGCAAATTTTCACATAAATAATTTAAAAAAAAAGGCAGAAGGGGCTTGTATTTTCAGAAATTTCACCTTCCGTTCGACTCAACCTTTTCTACAGAACTGCTACGAGTTTAGTGCTCAACTGGTTAACCGTTTTTTTTGCAGTTATCAACATTTCATTCACCTTTTATTAACGTGAGCGTAATATTGAACTTCAAAGACAAATAACTACTAAATGATGTAGAATGTATCAAAAAACACACACAGAATTTTTTAGAATTCGATATGGAGAAACTGATAGGATGGGATATGCCTATTACGGGCACTACGCAGAGTTTTTTGAAGTTGCCCGAGTGGAATTTTTAAGAAAAGCTGGATTGAGCTATAAAGAATTAGAAGAACGTGGTTTTCTACTTCCGGTGTATTCGTATAATGTCAAATTTTACAAACCGGCTTTCTATGATGATGTTATAACAGTTGAGGTAAAATTGACAGAAGTTAAAGCCAGTAGGTTGGTGTTCGGTTACAAAACTTTCAATCAGGATGGAATTCAGTTGAATGAAGCTCAAACTACTTTGGTCATGGTTTCAAAAGAAAACGGTAAACCTACGCGGATTCCGGTTTTTTTCAGAAAGCTGATCTTTGGCGAATAGGCTATTGTCGGATGACTTTGAAAGTAACCTTTTTCTCTCCTTTATGGATTACTTCAATGAAATAAATACCTCGCTCAAGATTTTCAGGAGAGATTAGCACAGATTGGTTTGAAGACCTCAGGGTGTTAAGTTGTTGACCCAGGGTATTATAGAGGTTTACTTCGAATGCACCTTCATCAACTGCTGTGAAATTGACGGTAATGCTTTCATTTCCGAATTGATCGCTATTCAGCAACTCAAAAGTACTTTCGACCTTTTCTTTCGGCGATTCCGGTATAACAAGAACAGGAAGCCCTGATGGCCGGGGTACAGTGCAGGTGTCCACAAATGAATAATCCTTCATGATGTAACACAAGTAAGGATAACTTGCACCACCATATAAAGTAGTGTCTGCATCTATCATTAAATCAGCGGCTTGCTTCATATTCATCCCAGGTAAATAACTGTACATGGACTCCAGTAGTATATCTGTCGCGATGGCTCGACCATTGTACGTTTCAAACGCAAAGAGGGCAGAGCTCCATATTTCTCCGTTGTAATAAATATCAAAAGGTGAAATCTGATCATAAGTTCTTTGAACACTGGCCGAACGGCCGCTCCAGAAAACGTTATGCCCATCCCAGGTAAAAATGTCAGTTGCCCTGTAACTTGTGATTGCATTGGAATAACTTGCTGCTAAATAATCGCCAAACCCCTCATCAAGAGATTGTCTTTCCATTCCACTATTTGTTCCCGCTATGCTATTTGATACGGCATGGCCGTATTCATGAATAATGACATCGGCATCTTCCGCATCGTCCACTCCGCCAATGCCTAAAAAAATGCCACTTCCAGGTAGAAAGTAGCTGTTATCATTTAAGTCACCATGTGGATCAAAATTAACCGGTCCGCCTGTTATATTGGAGTATCCTATTCCGATTAAAAAAGCCTGAAAGTTTGAAATATGGTAAAGGGTGTTTACATCTTCGAATCCGGATTGAGAGCGATCATACAGGAAATCGCCGGTTGAGGTTGCAGGGGGTAGAGCAGGAGGGCCCATATCGACAATCTTTACCCATTGGTTTTCCAGCTCCAACGTGCCTGCATTGTCTGTAACTTCAATATCCACCAATACCCTTTCATTGTCTAAAAAAGGATTTGTCTGATCCGAGTTGTCAACAAAATTTCCTCCATAGACGGTATTTGCTGAGGTAACTGGGTCTGGCATGAAAACATAACCTTTTACAGTGGTATCGGTGAGTTGTACGGAATGGTAAAAGGAAACCAAATCTTCGCTGGACAATTTATTTAACTCAAGATCAAAAATCTCTACCGTAAAGTAAGGATTCCCCCTTTTAACCTTTATTCTATAACCAGGTAATAGTTTGCTTCCTTCGAGATAATAGATTGGTGTTGAATACACTGCCTCAGGAAAGTAGGATTCTAAATCTCTGCTTTGAATTCCATGTTTTTCATCGCTTATTTCTATAGGTAGCATGGACAGACCAATTCGAGCGTCTGAAGATTTATCAGAGACTTTAATTTTTGCTTCCATGTGATGAATCGGAATACCAGCATAAAAAAACTGGTAACAGTAGATGGTGGAAGCTTTACTTCTCTTTATATCTACTAGCTCAGCATCTAAATTCACGTAGCCCCCTTCACGAAGGAATTGGTCAATGATGGGTTTTCCCGGGTCTTGCATGGTTCTGGCAACTGTGGGATCCCAGTCTATTTTGGTGTAGCTGGCAGTATTCCCTAAGGTGAGATCAGGTTGACCATAGGTGATAGCACCGTTGGCAATAAGCATGAATGCTATGGCTAAAGCCCTGATAAACATATGGTTATTAGACAACATAATGTCTAAGATTATTGTTGCTAAGTGCGTAATTAAAGTTATCGAATTTATCTTTTTCAATCGCTATATGCAAGTAGATAGTGTCACTATATTCCGATTGAATAATTATCGCTTCTTCTCTTGAAATCAAGGTTTTTATGGTTTTCTCGCTTTCATACGGCAAATGGAGTTTAAGTGTAACTTTCTCTTTAATCGTTTCTATTTTGGCAGCTTCAAGAGCCTCTCTCGCAGCCGTGCCGTAAGCTTCTATAAGACCTGATATACCCAGTTTGGTGCCACCGAAGTATCTGACCACCGCTACCAGAACATTTTGTAGTTCTCGTGATTTGATTTGTGCCAATATGGGAGAACCGGCAGAATGTTTTGGTTCCCCATCATCTGTAGCATATTCTTCAATTGAATTCGAGCGAAGAATAAAAGCATAACATATGTGATTTGCTTTTGGGTGTTCTTTTCTAAGCAGATCGATAAGGTTTAGCACCTCCTTTTTATTCTGAATGGGGTATGCATATGCATGGTGCTTGCTCCCCTTTCTGGCAACATGTGCAGCCGAGGTCGACTTTAGTGTATTGAATACAGATTTCATTATAGTTAGTTCTTGATGAACCGTCGGACTCCCTTCCAAAACAAAAAGCTTATAAACAACAATGCAAATAACGCAGCTAGTTGAAGCACTATGTTGTCCAGTGAGTTGTAAAGATAAAGTTCAAAAATCCCCAGTACTCCCAAAAGCAAAAGAGACAAGCTAGAGATGAAAGATAAAAGGTCTGCAACCCAGGGAACGGGATCGATAATTTTTAAAGCAATAAGAATTATGACCATGAGGCTGGCAATGAATATGAAAAGCACAGCAAACACGTAAGTTAGCAAAGAGATATTTCCGCGGGGACTTTCAGTTTGGTTTTCGTGTTGGTTAGCACTTCTCAACTGATAAAGTGTATGCAAACGGTTCAGTTCAGCCGCTTTCTCCTGGGTCATTATGGTATCTTTCATATGTGCGAATTTCCGATGATAGAATAGGGCACTATCGTACTGACCGTTTTTCTCTTTTATTCGATAAAGGACTTCCAGTGAATATGAAATTCTGCTGGGTTCACCGGATGCCTGTGCAAAACTCAGCGCTTTTTGGGCATCGGTTGTGGCGCCGTTGAGGTTTCCCTCCATGAGTTTTATGGTAGCCATATTATTCATTGCCTTAGCCATTCCCGATGACGAACCGATCTCCTCATATTGTGATAAGGACTTATAAAGAAATGGTTTGGCCTTTTCATAATCATGTTTCCCGATGTAGAATGAGGCCAACTTGTTGTATGCATCGGCTATTTCGAGTTTTGAATAGGTTTTATCCTCCAGTATTTTAAGCGATTGCTTCTGATATTGTATCGCTTTCTTGAAGTCTCTCCTTTCGAATTCAATAGCGGCCAGGTTCCCATAAACTACTCCCTGACCATAGTAGTTGCGGTGCAAAATGAATGATTTCAATGCCTTGTTGTAGATTTCTTCAGCTTGGTCGAATTCCCTCTGTATCGAAAGAATATTGGCAATGTTCAGATAAACATTATTCTTGTTGTCATCATCGGACGTACCAATAATATCCAGAGCCTCATACAATTCATTAAGTGCCAAACTATAAGCGCCTAATCTTCGATAAATAATGCCAATATTATTTTTGGTTTTAGCCTGTTCTTCATTGGCACGGGCTATATTGAAATAACTTAGTGCTTTGTGATACAGGTTTACAGCATTTTCATAATTAGAGCTTTGCATTTCGGCGGCTCCTTGCATGAAATACCCGATTCCAATTCCGCGTTGGTAGTCTAACTCCAAAGAAACTGAAGTGATATGTTTGCCTAATTCGATTAGACTGTCAGAGGTAAGAAAGTTTTGCGAATGACTTGTATACTCAAAAGCCTCTTCAATCTGAAGTGAATCCTGAGGTAATTGAGCCGTAAGGCTGAATGAAATAAACCCGAAAGCGATTAATAATGTCTTATTCATTGTTAGTGAGTTTACAGATTTGGTCAGTGCCTAAAACAAGAGAGGCTTGTGTTTTTGAGCTGATCTGAGGAGCTTTTACACCGGCACTCAGGTTTTTAAAACCCCTTATGATGAGCGCTTCATCCCACATTTCGAGATTGATAAAATCCTGAAGTGTTTTTGCTCCACCTTCCACAATTAAGCTTTGGATTTCCCTTTGGTAAAGATGATCGAGAATTCGTGGAATAGCGAAATCTTCGCCTACTGCTATGTGCTCAACCTTTTGCTCTTCTTTTTCAACTCTTTTTGTGAACACTACGGTAGGAAGATCATCAGATAGGACCTTCAATTCAGAGGTCAATTCCGATTCCGGGTCGAGAATGATTCGAAGTGGATTCTTCCCGGGAAATCTGCGTGTCGTAAGAGAGGGGTTATCCTTTTTAACCGTGTTATATCCTACTAAAATTGCGTCGTATTCGGTGCGCATTTTATGAGTGTAAATGTCAGTGATAGTTGAACTTATTTTCTCAGGTGGTTCATTTTGATGTCTATGCTTATCTAAATATCCGTCAGCCGATTCAGCCCATTTTAAAAGAATGTATGACCTCTTTTTTTCATGGTAGGTCAGGAATTTTTTATTGATTTCTTTTGACTCTTTTTCCAGTACGCCAACAACAACTTTCACTCCGTTTTCTCTCAATTTAGTGAAACCAGACCCACAAACTTTTGAATGTGAGTCAATACAACCGATTACCACACGAGGTATCGATTTCTCAAGAATTAATTCTGTACAGGGTGGGGTTTTCCCGGTATGATTGCAGGGCTCCAGGTTAACATATAAGGAACACTCTTTTAATAGGCTGTGGTCTTTTACGGAATCTATCGCTAAGACTTCAGCATGAGGCTCGCCAGCCTTCATGTGAAAACCTTCACCGATGATGCGGTCGTTATGAACTAAGACGCATCCCACTTGCGGGTTTGGAGAAACGGTGCTGTGACCCAGGCTTGCCAGTTCGAGGCAACGCCTCATATATTGCCCGTCATTACTAATATCGCCCCGACAATTCATGATCTGCTCAAATGTATCACATTTGCCCAATGCCATTCTTAAACTCGGGTGTCAATACTTTTAACTCTTTGCGCTCTGGATTTAGACTTAGTGTGGGACCGGAGTATTCGTTACAGGAAAAGGACCACCTGTTTTTTATGCTCCTTGAATATGAATTCAACATAAGTAAGGAACACTTTTATGTCAATCCAGATCTTAAGTTATCTGAAAGTGACTTGCTCATAGTACATCGGATAATCCGCAAATTAAATAGTGGAATACCTATCCAATACATTCTTGGTTGGACGGATTTTGACGGCCTACGATTAAAAGTCGATCACCGAGTACTTATACCGAGGCCTGAAACCGAAGAACTTGTCAATTTGATTACTACTCATGAGCTAAATAGACCGGCTCGGATACTAGATGTAGGAACCGGCTCAGGGTGTATTGCACTTGCATTAAAGAAGAAGTTTCCTGAAGCTATAGTTAGTGCCATTGATGAAAGTATGGGCGCTATTGAAGTAGCTTCTTTCAATGCAAAGAATACCGGGTTTGAAATAGATCTTATTCGACGGAATGTGTTAATCAAAGATTGGACAATTGGCTTACATCATACCGAAATCGTGGTGAGTAATCCACCCTATATATTGGAACAAGAGAAGAATGTACTTCAAAAGCAAGTAATTGATAATGAGCCACATATTGCTTTATTTGCACCAAATGAGCAACCCCTCATTTTCTTTGAGCAAATTGGCATAGGGAGCTTGGAAGTATTATCTGATAAGGGTAGGCTTTATTTTGAATGTCATGAGAATCATGCTAAGGAAGTAGCAGAAATGTTGCAAAAAATGGGGTATAGCTCTGTTGAAGTTTATGTTGATTTTAGGGGCAAGAATCGCTTTGTTAGAGCTGTTAAAAATTAATCAGAAGTCACTGAATCGAACAGATTTGTTTCTCTATTTTGTAATTCTTTCAAAGAAAGTAAGGTTGTCTAATGAGTGAGCAAATTCAAAAGCGAATTAGAGCGTTAGAAAAGGAACTCGACCATCATAACTATTTGTACTATGTGGCTGACGCGCCTATCATTTCCGATAGGGAGTTTGATGAACTCATGAAGGAGTTGGAAAACCTTGAGAAAGAATATCCACAATACCGGGACTCCAATTCGCCGACACAAAGAGTGGGAGGAGAGGTAATTCGTTCCTTCAGGACCGTTCTCCACCGAATACCCATGCAATCTCTTTCCAATTCCTACTCCCGGGAGGAGATAGATGAGTTTATCGCTCGTATAGAGAAGCAGACTGGGGTATTTCCCGAGTTCACTTCTGAATTGAAGTACGATGGTGTTGCCATCAGCATTATTTATGAAGGTGGCGTATTCAGTAGAGCCGTAACTCGTGGCAATGGAGTTGAGGGTGATGATGTCTCGGCTAATGTTCGTACCATCAGGTCATTACCTTTGAAATTACAGGGCGAGAATCATCCATCAGTTTTAGAAATCCGGGGAGAGATCATATTGTCGCGAAGAGCTTTTGAACGTCTAAACCAAAAGATGAGAGAATTGGGAGAAGCACCTTATGCCAATCCAAGAAATACAGCAAGTGGCACACTTAAAATGCAGGATTCATCTGTAGTTGCAGAGCGCAAACTGGAGTGTATGTTTTATCATGTGCTGGGTAATACAGATTTACCTGATTCTCATTCGGCCAGATTTGAAATGCTCAGGGAGTGGGGGTTTCGTGTTCCTGATTTAGCAGAAAACAGGATATCGGTGAGTCGATCGACTGATGAGATTATGGAATTCATAGACTATTGGGCTCAAACCAGATTTGAGTTGGATTTCGATATTGATGGGATTGTTATTAAAGTAAACAGTGAACGTTTACGTCAGGAAATTGGCGCTACTGCTAAATCTCCGAGATGGGCAATTGCCTACAAATATCAGGCTGAGCAAGCTGAGACCAGGCTTAACAGCATTACTTTCCAGGTGGGACGTACAGGAGCAATCACGCCAGTTGCAGAGCTCGAACCGGTTCTTTTGGCCGGAACGACAGTGAAGAGAGCTTCCCTTTTTAATGCCGATTACATTGAGGAACTTGATCTAAGACCCAAAGATTTAGTCATTGTAGAAAAGGGTGGGGAGATCATTCCAAAAGTCACAGGAGTTAATATCGAACAACGGGTTCAATCCTCTGTGGCCTTTGAATATATCAATGCTTGTCCTGATTGTGGAACTGATCTTATTCGAAAGGAAGGTGAAGCGGTGCATTACTGCCCGAATGAGGTGGAATGTCCGCCTCAGGTGATAGGCCGGATTCAGCATTTCGTTTCAAAGAAGGCCATGAACATTGAGAATTTGGGTGACGAAAAAGTCGAGCGGTTCTATGAACTCGGACTCATCAGAGATATTGCTGACATTTATGATTTGACGCATGCAAAGCTTCAGGGGCTGGATGGATTCAAGGAGAAATCGATCAACAAGTTGCTTCAGGGTATCGAGAGCTCGAAATCCGTTTCTTTTGCCCGAGTGCTTTTTGCTTTGGGAATACGTCATGTCGGAGAGGTTGTTGCACAAAGGTTAGTTGAGGCATTTCAGAATATTGATCAGTTAATGGGAGCGTCCATCGAAGAGTTGGAATCTACCCCTGAAATTGGAAGCGTCATTGCCAGAAGTTTGAATTCCTACTTTGCCAGATCAGAAAATGTTGAACGAATTAAGGCACTCAAAAACAAGGGTTTAAACTTTGAGGTAGAAGTACGAGTTAATAGTGAATCACAGGTGCTCGAAAGCAAAACTTTCGTGGTTTCAGGGGTTTTTGAAAAGTTTGAGCGAGATGAACTTAAAGAGATTATAGCAAAACATGGAGGGAAGGTAGTGGCTTCAGTTTCGGGAAATACAGACTATCTATTAACCGGATCAAAGGTGGGGCCGAGCAAATTGGCAAAGGCTGAGAAGCTTGGTATAGAGCTCCTTTCAGAAGAAGAATTTATCAAAATGGCAGGTTTATGATCCAGTTACCTGAAAAATGGGCTGAACAAAGGTTGCGAAAAGACTCTTCCAGGGTTATCAGAAATCCCAGGGTAAAGAGCATGGCTCAAGCCGAACGAGTCGGGATACTATTTGGAGTAAAAAACCACGAAGACGCAAACCTACTCTTCGAGTTTGTGACCTACCTGAAAAAGGATTTGGGTGTATTTTCGGTAGAGCCCCTTATTTACGTAGATCAGAAGGAGCTTCCGGATTTTCTTGAGACATACAAGTCCAAGACGATCTTAAAGAAAGACCTGGATATTTGGGGGGTACCTAAGCACGAAATCGTGAAGTGGTTTCTTGAGAAAAAAGTGGATATTCTATTCGATTTGAATATTGCTTCTGTGTTTCCATTAAGGTATATCCTGGCGGTATCAACAGCTGGATTGAAAGTGGGCTTGCATACTCCGAAAAATGAGGAATTTCTTGATTTGATGATACAAATGGAACCGTCATCAAATCTTTGGGAGCAAATCAGGCAAATGATACATTACGTGAACCAAATAGGACAAGGAAATGGAAAGTCTAAGTGGAGTAGGAGTGGCTCTCGTCACACCGTTTAATGAAGAAAAGAAAGTAGATTTCGGTGCTTTAGAAAAGCTTGTTGATCATGTAATTTCCGGAGGGGTTCATTACCTGGTTGTGCAAGGCACGACAGGTGAATCTGCTACTTTGTCTGATGCTGAAAAGAAATTAGTACTGAAAGCAGTACAGGATGTGAATCAAGGCAGACTCCCTGTGATTTATGGTGTAGGGGGTAATAATACTTCTGAAGTAGCAGATCAGATGAAAGAGTGGGATATGGATGGGGTCTCGGCTTTTTTATCCGTTAGCCCTTACTACAACAAGCCCAATCAACAAGGTATTATTGAACACTATCAGATGTTGGATAAAAGCTCTGAACTTCCCATTATTCTATATAATGTTCCCGGACGCACTGGCTCAAATTTGACAGCGGAAACTACACTGACTATATCCGATACATGTGAAAAGGTCATCGGAGTTAAGGAAGCAAGTGGGAATCTTGATCAAATGACAAAACTCCTAAAGTATAGCTCTGATGGATTTTATGTTATCTCCGGGGATGACAACCTCGTTTTACCGCAGCTTTCAATTGGTGCAGATGGTGTAATTTCAGTTATTGCGAATGCCTTTCCAAAGGAATTTGTTCAGATGTACGATGACTTTGTGTCAGGTAACCTAATGGAAGCCAGAGAGATACATTTTCAACTAAGTGAAATCATCCCACTATTATTTGTTGATGGCAATCCGGCAGGAGTAAAAGCAGCCCTCAGGTATCTCGGTATTTGTGCTGAAAATGTACGATTGCCTTTAACAGGAATGAGTTCATCAAACCGGGAAGCACTTCTGCATAAAATTACCAAAGCGGGGCTTTAGTTTTTACTCTCTGAAGGCTGTACAAATTTGAGCGTCAATCCGAGATAAATTCTAAACTGATCGTATCTAACATTTGCAGTGTTTGTTGTATTCGCCAGTATACCCAAATGTTTTGATGGGTTATTGAGGTTCACATATTGTTGCATATTTCTCTCACGGGCAAAGGCATATTCTAACCCAAGGTTCAGTCTAAACGATCGGCTCTCCCAGTAACCACCACCAGTAAAATGATGTAGATTCCATCGGGAAACTACAGGAACGAAATCTTTATCTCTAAACTTTTGATCATCAATGAACCTGAAATCAGATCGATACCCCAGTAACAGCTTCAGATTATCTGTAAGACGTCGCTCCAAACCCAGTCCTACATTGAGTATTTGTCGGTTTGAATACTCCGGAACAGGAGAGACCAGATCAATCCCCTGAGACGTTCCGAGTACCGTTCCATTCTCCTCAGAATCCAGCAAGTCGTAAGGCTCAATGTTCGAGTAATAGGCCAGTCTTATGGAAAATTTGTTGCGCAGGATGGTTCTTGCGAAACCCAGGTTAATAACCAGCGGCGACTTATAAAAACTCCTGGCACCCGAATAGTTTGCAATGATTTTCTAATTTACCTCTTCTCCGGGAATATTATTGAAAACAGTCCGGTTTCTATTCGAACTCGATCTCGAGAGTGAAGATAAACTAACTCTGGGGGTGGTTAAGGAAATGCCAATTTCATTTTGTTCTAATTTTATTGTGGCACCTACATTTAGAAGAACACCAATGGCCGCGATTCGGGATTCTCGAAGATCGTATTGCGAAATGAGTAATGATGATGCCTGGCTCAGATTGGAGAACAAAGAAATATCGGTGACTTCCAAATAGTTATTGTTGTAGACCGTAACAATTGGAGAGAATCCAATGCTCAAGTGTTTACCTAAACTAAATCCGAATCCGATACCTATCCATTCTTCCCGAAGTTCCTTATCGAGAGTAAAGGAGGCAAAGTATTGCTCACTAGCAGTTCCATTTTCGAAGAAATCTACTGCGTAATTCGTACTGGCTTCCAAACGTACTCTCGATTTATTTCTGCTCATGTACAAGTAACTAAGCGTGAGATTCTGAGCTTTTTTGAACTGAATCGATCCAGAAAAGAGCAGGGGTAATGCATCCAACACATTTGCGGAAAGATTTATACCCTCTCCCGCGCCGTTTTCTATGAAATAGACATCCAGAAAGTATACGTTGGCGTTGAAACCTAATCGAGTTTCTTTGATGTTTCCGAGGGCTCCCGGGTTGTAATAAATTGCAGTATTGTCATCTATATTGGCGGTAACAGAAGCACCCAACATACTCGCATGCCCATCGGGCTGAACATGCCAGTAATGGTTATCCTGGGCATTGGTAACCTGAATACAGAATAGGAAGAAAGGTAGCAAACCACATCTCCGGCAGCGTATCATTTATTCTTTCTCTTCTTTTTGTTCTTTTTCTTCTTCTTTTTCTTTCTTTTTTCCTGTTCTTTATCAGTATTCTTATTCCTGTTTCGTTTCTCATATTTTTTCTTGTTTCCAAGAATGATATCTTCAGCACCATCGGCAAGCATTAACCATATATACTTGAAGAAAGAATCCAAAGGTTCACGGTCCAGATCAATAATACCTTCTGAATAACTTTTACTATCTGTCTTATTCTGCGAAGGAATAATCTCATTTGCGATAAAGGAAATCAGACCTCTCTTTTTTAAGGCATTGGTTTTATCATCCATTTCCAGAATGGACATCTTGAGGTCCTCATATTTTAAAACCACATTTCCGTCCGCATGATATCGGTTTGCATTTGATCTAAGAGATAGCTGAGTGATGGTTCCTGAATTAATTTCCACTCCAGCTACTGGTTTGAGCAACGGATTCAGTAATTTCATACTCAAGTTTGATGCATTAGCCCTGAATGTAAAATCCCCAGACTCACTGAGCTGGTCAAACTCAAAATGGACATTTAAAGCTGCACCGCCCATGAATAAGGTTCGTGCATTAAGAATGGCATAGGAGTCTTCCTTTAGCCGTTCTGGAATATTCGAAATATTGGTACCTTCTGCACTGAACTCCTCAAAACTCAACCCACCAGTATTACCGTTTTCCTTGTTCGTGGTCTCAAAGTGTATTTTCCCACTATTCCACTTGAGCGAATGGATGTGAACGGGTGTAGGAATTTTTCCAACCATCTCTCCTAACATCAATATTTCTTTGTCAGGATTTTTAGGAATGCGAGTGTCTACATAGGCATCTATTTGGCCGTTCTCGATGTTCAATTCCTGAATATCAACTAATTGATATTCGGTAAGAAGAGTTGGGTTTATACTTTTTAATTCAATTCTATCCGCACTAAAAGAAACCCAGGCTTTTCGCCATCGCCGTTTACCGCTGAATTTCTTTTTGGATTGTAGAGGAGAAAACTTGAAATAATCGATATAGAGTGAGGTATCTTCATTGGAATATTGAAGCTTGCCCATATTCAACTGGGTCTTTTGTTTTTGTCTTACCACGACATTTTCGCCTGAGATAGCCAAGTTCTCGTATTCTACATATTGTGCTGAATTTAAGGTGGATTCATCCATATGAACATTCGTAAGTACTACGGAGTACGGGTTAATTGAAAATAGTTCATTGGAGTCGCTTTGGCTTACGCGTATGATTTCGGCGCTGGCATTTTCAACAGAAACCAGACCGGCGTCAGCATTCTGCAACACCTCAAGCAATGCAGATTGAAAACTTGCCGTGTCTTTAGACAGATTCTGCTTTAGGGTATCATCAAATACAAATACTTTGATTTTGGGTTTAATGAATCTGATGGCTTTGAGTTCTGCCTGCTTATTCAACAACTCATTATAGGAAATTCCATCAAGCTTAAGCTCCGGAATCTCGATCTCAAATACGGTTGTTGGAAGAATTTTCAATACGGTTCGGAATGCCAGAATGGAATCTCTCGGGGTTACCCTTATGCCTTTAATGCTGATGGATCCGGCTACAAAATTGAACTTTACCCGTTCAATTTCAAGGTGATAAATGGAGTTTGGGTTCTCATTGTTTTTGGCAATAAGTTCTTTCCTTACAATGGACTCTACAACCTTGTTGAAATTAAAGTAGAGATAAGCTGTTCCAATGAGTATTAAAGCCAGTAAGCTTAGCCCAGCAATAAGAAGGACTTTTCTTTTCTTCGACATTCCAAGTTGAGTAACATGATAATATCAAATGTAACTAATTTGATTTCAAGGCATTAAAGAGAATCACAGCAGGATGTAATGCGATTCTTCCGGTACCATCACTTATTTGTTGCCTGCAACTGGTTCCTGGCGCACATAATTTGACTTCACCAGGTATCCTCCGTACCGCAGGAAAGAGGACCAATTCACCAATCTTCATGCTGATATCAAAATGCTCATACCCAAAAGATCCGGCCATACCACAGCAACCTGAGGGGATTTCTTCAATTCGATAATTAACCGGAATATTTAATGCGGTTTGGGTATGTGATGTGGAAGAAATGGCTTTCTGGTAGCAGTGTCCATGAAACCGAATCGACATGGATTCAGATGTAAATCGGTCAGAAGTTATGCGTCCAGCATGATGCTCTTCTGCAATGAACTCTTCAAAGGTGTAACAGCTTTTAGCCACTTCCTCTGCTTTTTGTTGCTGTGCTCCCTCAAAAATGTCGAGGTATTCGTCCCTGAATGTTATGATAGCCGATGGTTCGAGACCTACAATGGCTGTATTTGGGGTAATCTGGGCATACAGGCGGTTGATATTTTCAGTAGCAAGTGATTTAAAGTTATCAAGAAAGCCCTTGGAGATGTAAGTTCTTCCACTTTCCGCGACGTCTGCTCTGGTTATCGAATAGCCCAGCTTCTCGAACAGCTTCCATGCCTTTTTAGCGGTGTCAGTTTCTGTGAACTCATGAAATTCATCAACGAACAGCAGTACTCTTCTTTTTTGGGTAGGGTTATCAGTGGGTAATTTATCTCTTTTCCAGGATGTAAATCTCTGATTATCAGGTAGTGGTAAGGTTCTTTGCTGGGGTATGTTCAGCTTTGTTTTTAATAATGGTTCTAATAGAGGTAGAGCTGACTTTATCAGCTTCGTGAATGGATATGCATTCTGCATATTCCGATAAAAGTGGGCTACCCTTTTATCTTTAGATGATCGATTGAAAGATCTGCCATACTGATATAAAACTTCACTTTTTAATTTAGCCATATCTACCTGAGAGGGGCATTCAGATTTACACGCCTTGCAGGATAAGCACAGTGATAACGTCTCATGCAGTTCAGGTTTTGTGAAGGCTTTTTCCTGATTAAATTTTAACAGCTGTCTTAAAGCGTTGGCTCTGGCTCGGGTACTGTCTTTTTCATTTCGTGTTGCCATAAAACTTGGGCACATCGTTCCACCGGAAAGTTTGGTTTTCCTGCAATCTCCCGAACCGTTGCACCTTTCAACTGCATTGAGTATTCCTCCTGAATCGCGATACCGGAATAAAGTCTCACTGCCTTCATACCGATTCTTATGCTGGTACCTAAGGTTCTTATCCATGGCCGGTGCATCCACGATTTTTCCAGGATTAAAGATATTCATGGGATCCCAGGCTTTTTTTACATCTAAGAATAGATTGTACAACTCATCACCAACCTGTTCTCGTAGAAATTCTCCCCTTAGTCTTCCATCTCCGTGTTCACCACTCAATGAACCATTATATTTTCTTACCAAACGGGAAACAGCCTGAGCTACTGACCTGAATTTTGCACGACCCTCGGATGTGGTCATGTCTATAATTGGGCGTAAATGAAGCTCTCCAGCTCCGGCATGCGCGTAGTGTACGCTGTTCAGGTTCATTCTTTCCAGTACCTCATTGAACTCCTTAATATATTTGGGCAAATCATCAAGAGCTACTGCAGTGTCCTCTACTACGGGCTGTGGTTTGGCCGCACCGGGAATATTTGACAATAGTCCTAACCCCGCTTTTCGGAGTTTCCAAACCTTTTCGGTTTCGTTGCCTGTGAGTAAGATCGTTTCTTCGCCAAGATCTTTCTTTTTCAGTGCGGTTTCCAACAGTCTGGCTTTTTCTGTTAACTCATCAGCATTGTTTTCGAAAAGCTGCACTATTAGGAGAGCCTCAGGATATCCGGTAATAAATGAGGCATATTCTGCGAAGCCTCCATGACCTTTTGCCGCATCAATTATGTAGTGATCAATGAGCTCTATGGCATAGGGCTGATGAACTGCTAAGATCTGCGTGGCTTCAAGCGATTTATAAAGGTTATTAAATTGAATGCACAGCAATCCTCCGTACTCGGGCGGAAGGGGAACAAGATTTAACTTGTACTTTGTTCCCAACGCCAACGTGCCTTCTGAACCCGCCATTAGATTACACATGTTGATGCTCCCGTGTCCCAGATCAAAAAAAGAATCATCAGCTATGGCCTCCAGCGCATAACCAGTATTTCGTCGTTGAATTTCCTTTTTTGGAGAATTTTGTGAAATGGTTTCTCTGGAAGACTTTTTGGAGAGTATTTTTTTGAGTGATAGATAGGTTTTAGAAAGTGTCAGATCAGAGCTCAGTATAGCTTCGTAAGCTGATTTGTTTTCAGATCGCAAGTGTGCAACCGAAGCATCATATAGAACTACCTCTATTTCCAACAGATGGTCTCTCGTTGTTCCATAGTAAATAGAGTTAGCTCCACAGGAGTTATTGCCAACCATTCCGCCTATCATGGCTCTATTGGAGGTAGAGGTTTCTGGTGCAAACTGCAATCCGAGTGGCATTAATTCCATGTTCAATTCATCCCGAATAACACCGGGCTCAACCAGCACCCATTTTTCTTTCTCATTGATTTCCAGTATGTTATTCATGAATTTGGAGAAATCCACAACAAGGCCAGACCCGACCACCTGTCCTGCTAGCGATGTGCCTGCTGTTCTTGGGATTAAACCAATATCATTCTTTATAGCGAAACGAACAACTTGCTGCACATCCTCAACATTTGCTGGAAAAACAACGGCAAGGGGCAATTCCTCATAGGCACTTGCATCATTGGAGTAAATAATGCGATGAAGTTGATCATCAGCGATGTATCCAGCAAGTGAATCGGAAAGAAGTGCCCATTCTTTTTTTGAAATAGCCTTTTCCATTAATCCACGTAGCTCTGACGTTTGACTAGGGTAAACCAGTCTTCTCCAGTTTTCAGATATCCTTCTTCATAGCAAAAGAAATAGTGCTTACCAGATTTGGTAGTGTAGATGTTGGTGAAATAGCTGAAATTAAAGCCTTCATCCAGGAGCTGTTTCCGGGTTACATTGGTCTTATTGTCAGTGTTTAGTTTGGCCAGAATTCTTCGGTTTTTTCTTAGGATATGATTTATCCTTCGCATGAAGTTCACATCATCTCTATTGAGTTTGTTGTTGAATGTGTTTCGACACTGATCCGAGCAAAACTTCTTGTCTGATCTTCCATAGATAGGTTCTCCACATTCTAAACACCCTCTTTCATCTTGCTTATCTGGCATAGGTCTGATACAATGATCCGAGTAAAAGTAGTGGATTTCTTTTTTCTGAAGGGATTATTTCAAGTTCAGGACTGCGTTAATTGAATGAATAATACAACGAAAAAAAAGCAGACCTGCAATGATCTTGTTTTTGATGTTGAGCACTCCACAGAACTGACCAATGTTTCTTTATTTAAGTACCTTTTCTTAGTATTTTTAAAGTTCATTCAAAATGGGGAAAAATGATTTACAAAAATTTCTACTCAGAGGTTGGCAAATTGCTCTACGCATTGGCTAAAGCCAACGGAACTGTTTCCGAAGAGGAAATAGCAGAGATACACCGAACGGTTGTTAATGATCTGGTACCATTGGAAGACAGCACGGATGAATTCGGCACGGATTCAGCCTATTATGTTGAAATGGAATTCGATTATTTGAACGAAAATGATGCGGATCCGGATGATGCCTTCATGTCGTTCATTGATTACGTGGAGGATCACTTTACAGGATTTGATCCACAGCTCAGGCAAGCTATATTGGAAATCACCGAGAAACTCTCAGCCGTATTCAAGCACACTGAAATTCAGGAGAAAGGGCTTTTGACTAAAATCAGAAAGAAATTATCAAGAGTTCCTGCATAAAAAAGTAGTGCACCTCTCCAGACTTTCACATACAGGTAAAATCTATTTATTTCTGCTTGTCCCTGCAATAATTGTAAGTCTGACTTTTGAGCCCCCTGTCTTCTTTAAAATTCTCAAACCTCTTATTATTCCCCTTTTGATTATTGAGGTTTATCAAAAAAGCCGGTCTTCGATTGTCAATTTATCCCTGTTCCGTTGGCTTTATGCCGCACTCATTCTGTCATGGTTAGGAGATGCATTCCTTATGTTTGAAGCCAGAGATAGTTCCTTTTTTATCCTTGGGTTATCAAGCTTTCTAATGGCACATATTGGATATATGATTTCGATAATCATAACCTCCGAAGTAACCATTTCCAAATCCATAAAATCGTCACGATCGCTCTATTTGGTTTTCATTGTTGCATATGCAATGTTATTTCTCTCAATCTTATACCCCGGTCTGGGTGAGATGCAATTCCCGGTTTTTATCTATGCTTTTGTTATAATGGCGATGGTAGCTATGTCTGTACTCAGGTCGGCTACTGGAAGTCTTGTTGTTTTAGCAGGAGCCGTTCTCTTTGTACTATCTGATAGTACCCTAGCCTATGCTAAGTTCATCAATACTTTTCCTGGAAGTAGGGAGCTTACAATGCTAACTTATATGTTGGCCCAGTTTCTTTTGGTTCAGGGACTTCTTTCCACGACAACAATAAAGGCATAATCATCTATCGATCAGATTATTGCGAAATTTTTCTCTGGGAAATTCGATTTCGTAACTGTTCCCTGTTGATACCGTAAGACTGTTTTTCTTAAGCCAGGGATTGTACTCTTTTAAAATCTTATAGTTCCACCCTTGCTCTTTGGCAAATTCGGCAAGGTTGGAAATGGTGGAGTCAACAGTAATTTCATTGGATGGGAGCCTTATCCATAAATCCGCTTTTGTGTAATGAAATCCAAATTTTTTGGGGTTTTCCAAAATGGTTTTAGCGGCTAGTAGTCTGTAGATATATCTTGAGGTTTCCTCATTCAGTTTGAGGTCGTAATAGGATTCTGCAAGCTGTTTGTCAAGTTGCTTTTGCAAACCTTCCATACCCATGTTGTATCCTGCGGCAGCAAGGGTCCACGTTCCAAATTTTTCTTTTGCCCGTAATAAATATTCACAGGCCGCCTCGGTAGCTTTTTTCAAATGATAGCGTTCATCAACTTCATTATTCACCTCTAATCCAAACTCTCTTGCGGTGGTTTTCATAAACTGCCAGTATCCTTCAGCACCTGCAGGAGAAACAATACCGGTAAACCCACTTTCAATAAGAGCCAGATATTTAAAATCATCAGGAATTCCTTTTTCTTTCAAAATGGGTTCTATGATGGGAAAATACTTATGTGAGCGTTTAATGAATAGCAGTGCATTCGACTGCCAATAGGTATTTACAAGAAACTCGCGGTCAAGTTTTTCTCTTACATCATTCCAATGCAGTGGGGCTTGTTCTCCTGCAAACTCGATTTTATCCGGAAGAGGTATGGCGTATATACGATATTCCTTTTCGATTTCAGCAAAGCGCTCTTTGTTGGTTTCACTCGTTTCTGATGACTTGGTGAAAACAAAAAACACAATTGCACCGAAGAATAATGCACCGAGTGCTGATAAAAATCTGGATTGTTTATTCATTAAAAGGGAGAATTAAAGGTAGAAAGCGAAAGATTTTTTTCATCTTTTGTGGACAAAATTGGGTTTTCGATATTCCATTCGATTCCAATATCTTTATCATTCCACATTATTCCCAGCTCTTTATCTGGCTGGTAGAATTCTGTGCATTTATAGCTGAAAACCGTCTCATCCTCCAGGACGAGATAACCGTGTGCAAATCCAGGAGGAACCCAGAGCTGATATTTATTTTCAGAACTTAGAACTGCTCCAAACCATTTTCCATAGTATTCAGAATCAGACCTCAGATCTACCGCAACGTCGAAGACAGATCCAATGACCACCCGAACTAGTTTGCCCTGTGCTGCGGGAGGTACCTGAAAGTGTAATCCTCTTAAGACACTTTTATTCGATTTGGATTGATTATCCTGAACAAAGGTTTCATCAATACCTATCTCTTTAATGGAGTTTTGATTGTAGCTCTCAAAAAAGTACCCTCTATGATCTTCAAATACTTTCGGCTTTACTAGCATCAGACCCGGAATGGGTTCCTGAATCAGCTCCATAGAAACTTATAAATGTATACACTCATCGTAAGCTTCGGCCGCTGCTTCCATAATTGCCTCAGACATGGTAGGATGCGGATGAATGGTTTTTATGATCTCTTCTCCTGTAGTTTCAAGCTTTCTTATTGATACTAAGTCAGCAATCATTTCAGTAACGTTATATCCTATCAAATGACCTCCTAACAACTCACCGTATTTAGCATCGAAAATCAGTTTAACGAACCCTTCTTTGTGATTGGCCGCGCTCGCTTTACCGGAAGCTGAGAACGGAAATTTACCTACCTTAATTTCATGGCCTGCTTCTTTAGCAGCCTTTTCTGTCATTCCAACTGACGCTACTTCAGGAACGGTATAGGTACAGGAAGGTATGTTTGACTTATCATTAGGTTCAGGGCTTTTTCCTGCCATTTTCTCAACTGCTACTATCCCTTCATGAGAAGCCACGTGCGCCAGGGCTGGTCCGGCTACTACATCGCCAATAGCGTAGATATTAGGAATATTCGTTTGTCCAAAATCATCAACGATGATTTTTCCGCTGTCTGTAGCAACTCCAACTTCTTCCAGCCCAATTCCTTCTATATTCGCTACAATTCCTACTGCAGACAAAACAACATCAGCTTCAACAACTTCTTCTCCTTTTTTGGTTTTGATGGTAACCTTACATTTTTTACCGGAGGTGTCTACACTTTCAACCGAAGAATTGGTCATAACCGTCATCTTTGATTTCTTAAATGACCGAGCTAATTGTTTGGAGACTTCTTCATCTTCTACAGGAAGAATATTAGGAAGGTATTCCACAAGCGTAACCTTTGTTCCCATGGACTGGTAGAAATAAGAAAACTCACATCCAATAGCGCCTGATCCTACCACTACCATTTCCTCCGGGAGCTTATCCAGGGTCATGGCCTTTCGGTATTCAATGATTTTTTCTCCATCAAGAGGCAGGTTAGGTAGTTCTCGTGCCCTTGCACCAGTAGCAATTATGATGAATTTACCCTCTAAAGTCTTGGTTTCTTTGTCGTTCTTTACTTCAATTTTGGTACTGCTAATGAGTTTTCCAAAACCTTCATAGACATCGATTTTGTTCTTTTTCATGAGGAACTGTACCCCGTTACTCATTCCGTCCGCAACAGAGCGGCTTCGGCTAACTACTTTTCCGAAATCAAAGCTAAAGTCCTTGGAGAGCAGACCATATTCATCTGCATGTTTCATATCATTATATACGCTAGCTGATTTAAGCAGAGCTTTTGTCGGTATACATCCCCAATTGAGGCAGATCCCACCAAGACTTTCTTTTTCAATGATAGCGGCTTTTAGTCCTAATTGTGAAGCCCTGATTGCAGCTACATAACCTCCGGGTCCGCTGCCGAGTACTACTATGTCGTAATTCATAAATGTCTTAAAATAATTGTGTGCGAAATTAAACTATCGAGTCCAAAGATGGTTGGAATGCAACCCTGAATTCCAAATCCCGGCGATGTGCAATCAGAGAGAGCAAATCATCGAGATTTCTACATGTGCACCTGCTGGTAATTCGCTGACGGCAACTGTTTCACGAGCAGGCGGATTCTCTTCAAAAAAGCCTCCGTATATTTCGTTTACCGCATTGAGATCAGCCATTGATGTCAAAAAAATTGTGGTCTTTATCACATTAGAAAAGTTGGTATTTGCAGCTTTAAGCACAGCGGCAATGTTGTGCATTACCTGATGTGTTTGTGCCTTAACTCCTCCTTTGACCAATTCTCCCGATGCAGGATCAATACCGACCTGTCCACTGAGGTAAATAAGATCCCCCAATACTACTGCCTGACTGTAAGGCCCTAAGGGTTCTGGTGCTTCTTTGGAGTATATGATTTCTTTCATCTATCTCAGAATATCCTCTTGTTTTAATTGTTCAATGGTGCGCTCAAGCAGAATTTGAAACTCACGAAACTTCTCTCTTATTGCATTGAAATCTTCTTGTTCCTTTCCCATTTTTTCAAGGCTTAGTACGACAGGTTCCAGAGCATGCATTCCCAGGGTTCTTACAGATGATTTTAGCTTATGTGTGATCTTCCTTACGTCTTCAAAGCTTTCATCATGTACAGCCTTTTCTATGCTTGCCACATCTTGTGGAGCAGTGTCTATAAAGGTATTGATGAGTTCTTTCATGAAGCCTTCATCACCCATTACAAGTTCTGAAAGTATGTTTAAATCATAAAGATTATCGTCCATGTTGTTTCATTGATGAACGAAAATAATCAAAGTGTGGTGGACCTGAAGTTTAAGAGTGCAATTAGGGAATGAAATTGAAGAACACTTTCAGATACTGCGGAGTTGAGGAGTTGGGGTGTTCTTCCAGCAGAATGTGTTGATCTCCTTGTTCATCAACATGTACAAGACGATTCATATTCTCCTGGAGGTTGTCCGAAAAATTTGATTGTCGACTTGACTTCACATAGACTATATGGTCTGCATGGTCACGCTTCATTACCTCAAAACCATGAACTTCGAGTTCAAGGATGATTTCTTCTGTGATTTGGGTATCAAAATGGCAGATGTAATAGGGAGTATTTTTTATGTCTAGTGGATTCGCTAAGGAGAGCAGAGGAAGTAAAATGATCAATCCGAGTATAAAGCTTTTCATAGCTGAAATATTCTTGTTGGTCTGAAGCTTGAGTAGAATAAAGGTAGAATTACACCTATTGTTGATTTCCATTTTCGTATTCTTTAACATTAGACCAAACGATTTGACTTTCTGTTCTTTTCAATATTAATGACCGGATTAATATGTTCAATGTTGCATTGACGCATATTTTTTTTCTTTTTGTTCAAGAATTATCCCTGTGAAAGTACTGTTGCTCGATAACTACGATTCGTTCACTTTCAATATCGCCCATATTCTTTCATCAATGCCACTTGATCTGAGAGTGCACAGAAATGATGAAATTCTGGTTGATCAAGTTTCAGAGTTTGATCGAATCATTTTTTCTCCCGGGCCCGGACTTCCTGGTGAAGCTGGGATAATGAGGGAAGTTTTGGAAAAATATGCAGATAAAATTCCTATAATGGGAATCTGTTTAGGATTCCAGGCTATAGTGGAACGCTTTGGAGGAAAACTGCATAATTTAGGTGTTGTTAAACATGGGACTGCAGAAAAAATTGATATTGTTCAACATGATTTGTTTTCTGGTATTAACCGCCCCATGGAAGTTGGACTCTATCATTCCTGGGCTGTAAGAGCAAGTGAGGTGGGTACGTATCTGGATGTTTTAGCGACCTCTGGAAATCTTGTAATGGCGGCTATTCATCGGGAGCTCAATATTTTTGGCGTTCAATTTCATCCTGAATCGGTGATGACGCCGAATGGTAAAGAATTGATAATGAATTGGTTAAATTATAAGCACAAGTAGGTGGAATTATTGGATCAAAGATTTTTGGGAAACGAGCTCTCTGAGTGGTTGATTAGCCTTGCTCTATTAGTGGGATTGGTAATCCTCATACGAATTGTCTATGGAGTATTTAAAAGAGTTTCAAGAAGAGTAACAAATAGAACGGCCACTCAACTTGATGACATCATTGTGGATAAGGTTGAGGAACCCATTGTTTTTATTGTTTCGGTGGCAGCTATTTACATTGTCTTGGAGCGGTTGTCATTCGGCCAGGTCGTGGATCAATTCATTGGAGATGGAATCTGGTTTGGTGTAAATATCGGTATAACCTGGCTTCTTGTACGGCTGAGTAATGCACTAATGACAGAGTTTTTAACTCCTTATTTTAACCAGGAGGATAGCTCTGTTCAGGACCAGAGACTACCCATAATTCAGAAAATGATTGTGATCATTATCTGGGCAGTTGGTGTATTGATAGCTCTTAATAATGCGGGATACAATGTTGGTGCTTTGCTCGCAGGACTTGGTATAGGTGGTGTTGCTTTTGCACTGGCAGCAAAAGATACTATTTCCAATTTTTTTGGTGGGATCATTATTCTAATTGATAAGCCTTTCAACATAGGGGATCGAATCAAAGTTGCGGGTTATGATGGAAATGTGGTAAGCATTGGTTTAAGGAGTACCCGCCTGAGAACTCTTGAGAATAGAATGGTAACCATCCCAAACCTGAAGTTCATAGATGGAATAGTTGAGAATGTATCTTCTCAACCATCGCAAAAAATGACACTCAAAATTGGATTGGTATATAACACCACTCCTGAACAGATAGAGGAGGCTATGAATGCTCTTCATGAAATCAATGATCGGGTTCAGGGAACCGATAAGAATTGTGTGACTTCTTTCACAGATTTTGGCGATTTTGCCTTGGGTATTCACTTTATTTACTATATCACTCCTGAAGGAGATTATTTTAATACTCAATCGGAAATAAACCTGGGCATCCTAAAAGAATTCAATAAAAAAGGGTTGGAATTTGCATTTCCAACCCAGACTATTCACACCGAAATGGCGTCTTTCAAGGGGTAATAAAATCAGTTTAGATAAAACTTGTACTCGAGTGAATCAGCTTGTCGATCCACAAGAATCTGAAGCTTTAGCGCGTCTTTCAGAATCGAAAAAAACTTATTTCGATCTTCAATAGCCTGGATGAGCGCTATGCGTTCATTAAGGTTTAAAGGGAGCGCAGAGGCAATGGAGTAGGGGCCAGTTTCGATAATATACTCATGACGGTTATTCCTCACCTGATCGACAGGAGAGAACTTATTGAAGAGATTGGTTAAATATTTCGTTTGTTTTCGTGTAAGCTGAGGATGGATTTCCCGAACAGAACCAAGAGCATAATCACTTTCATTCACCCCTTCGATAAACTCATCCAGGCGTACGATGCTAACTCCTTCTACTTTAATGTCCATTTTCCCATCGGCGTAAAACCTCTCAATATCTATGAGCTTGACTCGCGTTCCGAAAGCCATGATCTGATTGGATTGCATGAATGGTATTACAAAGTCTGAATTATTTGCAAAACACTCATTGATGAGTTTTTTATACTTCCGTTCGAAAATGTGCAACCGCAGAACTTCACCGGGAAGTACAACAAGATTTAATGGAAACAATCCGATGGACTTTGTTCCGATATTTCTCATTTCATTCTTTTTCACTTCCTTTTTGATTATGATCGTCATTTATGTTTACGCCAGGATAAAAAGGGAGGTTGGGGAGAGAAGCAAAAAAAAGATGGAAAACTTTCGCACCATACTATTGGTGGGGTCATGAATTTTTCAAATTAATTTGCCCCAATGCATTTTGATGACCGTTTACTCTCGGACAGTGAGTTAATTCGTATTTACCGAAAGCTGCTGTTGCCCAGACTTGTAGAAGAAAAAATGTTGATTTTGCTAAGGCAAGGAAAAATCTCGAAATGGTTTTCCGGGCTTGGACAAGAGGCTATTCCTGTAGGAGTTGCTCTCAGTTTAGAAGAAGAAGATTTCATTTTACCCATGCACAGAAATCTTGGAGTTTTTACTTCACGAGGGGTATCGTTGTATCGTCTATTTGCTCAGTTTCAGGGAAAGCGCGCTGGATTTACCAAGGGTCGTGACCGTTCATTCCACTTTGGAATTGTCGACCACAGAATAGTAGGAATGATTTCACATCTTGGCCAGCAGTTAGGTGTGGCTGACGGAGTTGCACTTGCAGAGAAGCTGCAGAAAACTGAAAATGTCACCGTAGTATTCACTGGTGATGGTGGGGCAAGTGAAGGAGACTTTCATGAGGCACTGAATACAGCAGCAGTCTGGGATTTGCCCGTTATTTTTATTGTAGAGAACAATCAATGGGGATTGTCTACACCATCAGAAGAGCAGTTTCGGTGTAATTACTTCATCGATAAGGGTGTCGGGTATGGCATTGAGGCGTTCCAAATGGATGGGAATAATGTTTTAGAAGTTTGTCATGGAATGAAAGAAATTGTGGCGAAAGTGCGAGCCACCGGTAAACCCATTTTAGTCGAAATGATTACGTTCCGCATTCGTGGTCATGAAGAGGCAAGTGGAACAAAATACTATCCTGAGGGGCTTCAGGACTTATGGAAAAAGAGTGATCCCATTGACAATTATGAAAAATTCTTGATCGAGAAACAGGTTCTAGCTGAAAATCAGGTTCGGATAGAACGTGAAACAATAAAGCGGTACATAGATGGGGAATGGAATAAAGCTTTGAATGAACCGGACATCGTGTTTTCACCTGACGAGGAACTTAACGATGTATATGCCGCTTATGACATGCAAACGGTCCTTCCTAACGGGAAGACTACGAATAAAAGACTCATAGATGCGATCCATGAAGGGCTTGATATAGCATTGGAACGTCATAAAGATCTCGTTTTTATGGGGCAGGATATTGCCGCTTATGGAGGCGTTTTCAAAGCAACCGATGGCTTGAAGGCCAAATATGGAGGTCACAGGATTAGAAATACACCGTTGTGTGAATCAGCAATTTTGGGTTCTACCATCGGACTGTCAGTAAGAGGAATGAGGTCGATGGTCGAAATGCAATTTGCAGATTTCGTCAGTGAGGGAATGACACAAATCGCTAACAACATTGCTAAGCTCCATTGGAGGTGGGGGCAAAATGTAAATACTGTAATTCGAATGCCAACGGGTGCAGGTGTAGCGGCAGGTCCTTTTCACTCTCAATCAAATGAAGCATGGTTTGCGCATATTCCCGGATTAAAGATTGTTTATCCCTCAACTCCTACTGATGCCAAAGGGTTACTGCTACAAGCCTTTGAAGATCCAAATCCCGTAATGTTTTTTGAGCACAAAGCACTCTATCGATCGTTGCGTGAAGAGGTGCCGGATGGATATTACACTTTACCTATTGGAGAATCTAAGGTTGTACTTGAGGGAATCGATGTTACCGTAGTCACCTATGGTATGGGAGTGCACTGGGCTTTGGATTATCAAAAGGAACATTCTGAAAAAAGTCTCGAAATTATAGACCTGAGAACCCTGCAGCCTTTAGACTTGAAACCGGTATTTAAATCTGTGCAGAAAACAGGAAGAGTTTTTATACTTCATGAGGATACGCTGTTTGGTGGCCTTGGAGGTGAAATTTCCGCACAAATTTCTGAGCATTGCTTCGAGTTTTTGGATGCTCCAATTATGAGACTTGGAAGTTTGGATACTGCAGTTCCATTTTCCGCGGAATTAGAGAAGGGCTTTCTTGCAGTAAATCGGATGAAAGAAAAAATGGAACAGCTACTTAACTATTAGTATGCTCAGCTACTGGGAGCGGGAGACGTTTTTATCTGCGGATGTAATAATTGTTGGCGGAGGAATAACAGGCTTAAGTACTGCACTTTCGATTAAAGAAAAACGTGGCAACCTAAGTGTTCTGATTCTTGAGAAAGACATTCTTGCACGCGGAGCCAGTACAAGGAATGCAGGTTTTGCATGTTTCGGAAGTCCAACTGAGCTTTTAGAGGATATTGAAATCATGGGAGCAGAAAAGGCCCTTCAACTAGTAGCTATGCGATGGTCAGGACTGCAACTTTTGCGTAAAAGATTAACCAATAAAGAGCTGGGAATCAGTCAATATGGCGGATATGAATTGCTCGAAGATTCGCTAAAAATCGAACTTTCTGATCTTAATAATTGGCTCATGCCAGTATTCGGCCAACCTGTCTTTCAGGATGCTTCAAATAAACTTCATGGGTTTGGATTCAAGGGATATGATCGCATGATATTCACTCCATTTGAGGCACAACTGGATACTGGAAAAACTATAGATTCTTTATGGAGAAAAGCCGAAATGCAAGGCATTCGAATACTTACAGGTAGTAAAGTAGTGGGGTGGAAGAGTACTGGAGGTGTAGTAAACGTAGAAACCCTGGGAATGGATGAATCACTTGTTTTTAAAACTAAAAAACTCATCATAGCAAATAATGCTTTTATGTCGATGATGAAGCCCGCTATGGATATCCAACCCGGCAGGGGGCAGGTATTCATTACACATCCCATTTCCGATTTGAAGTTCAGAGGATCTTTTCATACGGACAGAGGTTATGTCTACTTTAGAAATGTAGGCAACAGAGTTTTAATAGGAGGTGGGAGAAACAAGGACTTTGAAACAGAGAAAACACTAAAACAGGGAGAAAATCAAGCTATCATTCGATACTTGCATGGTATACTCGAAAAAAGGATCATTCCGGGAGTAGCCTATAAAATTGATATCAAGTGGTCAGGAATAATGGCATTTGGACAAGAAAAGTACCCTATCCTTCATTGGTCTGAACCAGATGTATATCTTGCTGTTCGATTAGGAGGAATGGGTATGGCGTTGGCAAGCCACATCGGTGAACACGTATCGAAAGAAATAATAAACTCAATAGAATCATGAAATACAAATTACTAGGAAGAACGGGACTTAGAGTTTCTGAATTATGCCTTGGCACGATGTCTTTTGGAACTGAATGGGGATGGGGCGCCGAAAAGAAAGAAAGCAAGAAGATTTTCGATCTCTATGCAAATGCAGGAGGTAATTTTTTAGATACTGCTAATTTCTATACAGCCGGAACCAGTGAGAAGTGGTTGAGTGAGTTCATGGGTGCTGATCGTGATCATTTTGTCCTTGCCACGAAGTATACTCTTTGGGAAAAAGAAGGCGACCCGAACTATAGTGGCAATCATAAGAAGAATATGATTCGCACGGTTGAGGAAAGTCTTAAAAGGTTGAAGACTGATTATATTGACCTATTATATCTGCACATTTGGGATTCCACCACACCGGTTGAAGAAATAATGCGCGGACTGGATGATTTAGCCCGAGCCGGAAAAATACTTCATGCCGGAATTTCGGACTCTCCTGCGTGGATTGTGGCCAAAGCAAATGCCATTGCAGATTTGAGAGGATGGACGCGATTCAATGCCTTGCAATTGGAATACAGCTTGATTGAGCGCTCTATTGAAGATGAGCATGTTCCGATGGCCAAATCTGAAGAAATGGCACTGCTACCGTGGTCTCCTCTTGGTGCAGGTGTGCTGACGGGCAAGTATTTACCGAATAGCGGCCAGGACGCGGGAAGGGTAAAAGAGGATAGTCCGAAGTTGAGCAAGGCAAATCAAAGAATAGTAAAAAAGGTGTTGCGTGTTGCCCGGCAAACGGGAATGTCTCCCGCACAAGTAGCGCTGAATTGGCTCAGGGGACAGGGCGAAAATGTCATACCCATAGTTGGAGCTACTAAGGAATCGCAGCTGAAGGACAATTTGGACTGTATCAAATATGAATTGCCAAAATCCAAACTGAATGAGTTAAATGCCCTCAAAAAGACGGCGTATACCTTTCCTCATACATTTCTGGAGAAAGATCCTATTAAGCATGTAATCTTTGGAGGAACTCATGATCAGGTAGCTAGAAGATGGAGGTTTTAGACCCACAAAACAAAAAGCCCCGCATTTAGCGAGGCTATTTTCTTTGGCGGAGAGTGAGGGATTCGAACCCCCGGACCCGTGAAGGTCAATGGTTTTCAAGACCACCGCAATCGACCACTCTGCCAACTCTCCGCCGCGAAAGTAAAAACTTTTCTAATTTAGACGACCCATCCTCCTTCATTTCGATCTGATCCACACGATGAGCCCTATCTACCTGCAATTTCGGATTAAATTTGTGTAATGATCAGGCTAATTTTTCCACTTCTGATAGGATTAAGTGTCTCCAATCTGCTAGATGCACAACCACGAGCTATGGTATCCATATTTAGATATTATGTGCCGGAAAAAGGTAATTATGCCGATATCATCTTGATGGTGGATGGGTCTACCGTCGAACCGGTACTTATGGACGACAGTTTGATGCATGCGCACATGGAGGTGACCTATGCATTTTACAAAGATTTTAATGACTTAATCCATCCATATCGAAAATTTGAAATTGTAGCGCCAGGTTCAGAACGGGAAGAGAATTATCATCCTGATTTTTTTGATGTACAAACCATTGAATTCAGGCCGGGTAACTACCGTTTTGATATGACCATAAAGGATAAAGGTTTTCCTATGTTGCCCACTAAAACCTCCACGAATTTCCCGATAGAATTTGATGGAAAGGTGCCCTACATGTCAGATATCATTTGGATTGCAAAAGAAGATACGATCATTTCTCCAAGGGACTATGTCAAACAGGGATATGCTATCAAACCTTATTTAAAACCTTGGTTTTCTCCTGATATTAAGTCGATTAAGTATTACGCTGAGATCTATAATACTCATAGAATTTCCTCGGAAGTATTTGTCCTTCATTCCTATGTTAAGGACATAAAGAATGACAAAATTCTCGATTTTACAGAGTCTTACCGTCGGGTGAAATGTGATCGGGTCCATATTGTCAAGGGTTCGTTGAACCTCTCCAGTTTTGCTCCGGGAACTTATCTTTTTACTGTTGAGGCACTGGATAAAAACAAACAGCTTGTAACTGCAAGAGGGATACAGTTTTACATACCGGATATAGAGGCACCAAAAGAAATTGTACGCAATTCCGAATCTACAGTTGATGAGTTCACAGCTATGGTAAATGGGTTGAGTAACATTGATACACTTCGGATGTATGTGGGTTGTTTAAGGCCGATTTCGTTAAATGATGAACAAGCATTTATAGACGCAAAAAAGAAAAAAGGAACTGTTGAAGAGTTGAAAGACTTTTTTTCCGATTTCTGGATCAACAGAGATTCACTCAACCCTATGGGTATGTGGAAGGTCTATAAGAAGGAAGTTGATTTGGTCAATAATGAATTCGGAAATAAAATTGAAAGGGGCTACGAAACAGACATGGGCTCAGTTTATCTGAAGTACGGTAAACCTAACCAAAGAGTTCAGCGTTTTAATGAGCCCAGCTCCTACCCCTATGAAATCTGGCAGTATTATCAGCACCCTATGCAGTCGAATGCCAAGTATGTTTTTTACAATCCCGACCTGGTTAGCAATAGCTTTGAGCTCTTATATTCCAACGTTAGAGGGGAGGCAAACAACAGAAGATGGCAATATTTGCTTCAACAGCGTGATTTACCTGAAAACAATGTTGACCGAAATGAAGGAGAAGAACACTGGGGGGGCAGAATTGATGACTTTTATGATAATCCAAGGTGAATCGCGGGAGGTTCTATCTTTTCAGTTAATCTTGCAGGCGTAAATTTCAGTCTTGGATCGCAAAACGACCATTGTTCTTCTGAGCTACAACAACCTCGAGCTGGTGCGGAAGCACCTTCCGGTCATTTTGGAAACCACAAAGCACAGAAATGATGTTAGCTATGTGGTTGTCGATAATGGAGGTAATGATGACCTGGAGGGGTTTATGTCTGAAATATACCCGGGTCTTGGGTTTGTAAGAATAGAAGAAAACCATGGTTTTACTAATGGTTATGTCCAGAGTCTTGCCGAGATAACCTCAGATAACTACGTTCTGATTAGCTCAGACATCGAGGTAGAGAATGGATGGTTTGATCAGGCAGTAGATCTTCTAAATTCGGCAGATGATATCGCTGCTGTTCAACCAAAGATCAAGTCTTATGACAAAAGGGACGAATTTGAGTATGCTGGCGCTGCAGGAGGATATCTGGACATATTTGGTTACCCCTTTTGCAGAGGGCGATTGATTAATCATGTTGAAGCAGACACCGGGCAGTATGACAATATTGAGGAAATCTTTTGGGCGTCAGGGGCTTGCTTGTTCATCCGGGCCGATGTTTATCATGAATTAGGTGGCCTCGACAATGATTTCTTTGCACATATGGAAGAAATAGATTTGTGCTGGAGAATAAAAAGTCGGGGATATCGAATTCTGTTTCAACCGGAAAGTACGGTGTATCATATGGGGGGATATGTAATTAAATACGGTTCCCCGCAAAAAATATTCAGAAACCACAGGAACAATCTTATCATGTTGATTAAGAATCTGCCTGCTTCAGAGCTGATTTGGAAGCTTCCTATTCGTGTGATACTGGATTACGCCGCTGTCTTATCAATGCTGGCGGAAGGCAATGCCAGGGGAGCGGTTGTGGTCTTCAAAGCTCACTGGCAAATTATCAGCAGGTGGTCAAAATGGTGGAGTAAACGAAGGAAGGTGCAGAAATTGCACCGAATAAGACATCCACAGGGACTATACCCTGGTAGTCTGATTTGGGAATTCTTCGTCAATGGAGTTCGTACCTTCGACAAATTGCGATACAAGGAGTTCTAAGAATGCGCGACTTTATCTGTGCTACATTTGTTCGAAATTCAGTTTAGCGTTTTCATCAATACGTTCAAATGAAAATTATAATAGCAGGAGCAGGAGACGTAGGTTTTCATCTGGCGACATTGTTAGCCCATGAAAATCAAGAAATTACCGTTATCGATAAAGATGACGAAAAACTCAAGAACATTGCTTCTAAACTTGATGTTGCCACAATAAGAGGAAATGCCACATCAAGCACCATTTTGGAAGAAGCTAATATTCGGCATGCAGATTTGATGATATCTGCAACATCTATTGAAGAAGTCAACCTCACCTCTGCAATATTCGGAAAGAACCTCGGAGCCAAAAAGACAGTCGCAAGGGTAAAGAATCTGGAGTTCTTACAGGAAAGAGAACGGTCTTACTTATGGGAATTAGGTATTGATGAATTGATATCTCCGGAGTTACTTGCTTCATCTGAGATTGAGCGGTTGCTGAATGCTACGTCGCTCACCGACCTCTACTATTTCGATGATGGAGAGCTCACCCTTTTGGGTATCGTAGTTGATAAACGATGTGAATTGCTGAATAAGACGATTGAGGAGTCGGCCTACCTGAATCCGGAGAATGACTTTATCACTGTTGCCGTTTTACGCGGCAGTGAAACCATAATTCCAAGAGGTTCTACCACCTTCAGAGACGGAGATCATGCCTATTTTGTAGCAAAGCCTTCCGGTGTGCAGCGCATCATGAAGTTTAACAGTATTGAGGCTTTTCGAATCAAAAACATCATGGTATTAGGGGGAGGTACGATTGGCGAAAACGCTGCTCGAAAACTTAGCAAAAAGTATAGTGTTAAGCTGATCGAAATCAATAAAGAACGAAGTTTTGATCTGGCTAATAACCTGCCCGATACAATGGTCATCCATGGTGATGGCAGAAATGCGGATATAATCCTCGAAGAAGGCCTGGATAATATGGATGCATTCATAGCCGTTACCGGAAATTCGGAAACCAATATTCTTTCCAGCCTTGTAGCAAAAGAAAGAGGTGTTAAAAAGACGGTCGCTCTGGTTGAAAACGTAGATTACGTACACCTATCCCAGAATATCGGTATCGATACAATGATTAATCGAAAGCTGATTGCAGCAAACAATATCTTCCGGTATATCCGGAAAGGGGATATCATTAGTATTGCCGGTATTCACGGCGTTGAGGCCGAAGTTTTGGAGTTCATTGTAAAAGAAAAGTCCAAAATCACCAGGAAGTATATCAAGAACTTAGACTTTCCGAAGAAGGCTCTCTTGTGCGGTGTGGTGCGCAAAGGAAAGTCAAGAATCCCGAACGGTGGGTTCAGAATTCGAACCGATGACAGAGTAGTGGTGCTTTGTGCTCCTGAGGTCATTCATGAAGTAGAAAATTTCTTTTCAGAATGAATCTGAAAAATGTAGCCAGCATTCTTGGACTCCTTATGGTTTTGAACGGAGGTTTTATGCTCCTGGGACTTCCATTCAGTTGGTATTTTAACGAAAGTTTGATGCCCCTTCTTGTATCTGGTTTGGGAACATCGGCCCTGGGATTATTCGTTTGGCAGTTTTTCAGAAGACAGAGCAAAAAGAGAGAGCTTACCAAGAAAGATGGCTATCTCGTTGTAACCTTCGGATGGTTGACTATGTCCTTCTTCGGAATGTTTCCTTTTTTGCTTAGTGGAGCAATGGAAAGTTTGACGGATGCATTTTTTGAAACCATTTCCGGATTTACTACTACTGGGGCTACCATACTCACCGATATTGAATCCGTTCCGAAAGGAATCCTTTTCTGGAGGAGTTTAACCCAATGGATAGGAGGTATGGGTATCATCGTTCTGACCGTTGCCTTACTACCCATGATCGGTGTGGGTGGCATGCAGCTGTTTGTTGCCGAAGCACCCGGGATATCGCCTGATAAACTCAAACCGCGAATAAAGGATACAGCAAAAAGACTCTGGATTCTATATCTGGGTTTAACACTGGCTGAGACTGCACTCCTAAAACTTGGAGGCATGTCCTTCTTCGACGCGATCAATCACGGGTTGACCACAATGGCTACGGGAGGTTTTTCTACCAAAAATGCTTCCATCGCTCACTACGATAGCCCTTTTATTCACTATATAATCATAGTTTTTATGTTTATGGCTGGGGTCAACTTCTCTCTTACCTATTTCGGATTGAAAAGAGTGTTTAGTAAAGTCCTGGTGAATGAAGAGTTTAAAGCCTATGTCGCATTCACAGTTCTGTTTACTTTAATTACAGCTATCGGTATATTGGTTTGGACAGATTCGCCTGTCGAACAGTCTTTTCGCGATGCCCTGTTTCAAGTAATCTCTGTAATTACAACGACCGGTTACATTACAGCGGATTACACTTCGTGGGCGCCGCTACTTACGGTATTTTTCTTCTTCTTCATGTTTTTAGGTGGTTCTGCCGGTTCTACAACTGGAGGTGTTAAAATTGTGCGTCATGTTGTAATGATTAAGAACTCATTTCTAGAAATGAAAAGACTTTTACATCCGAATTCGGTCATTCCGGTTCGTTTAAATGGCAAAGCAGTTACTCAAAAAGTAACCTATCACGTGCTGGCATTTATCATCATTTACCTCTCGGTTTTTGTCTTTGGCGCTATAGCAGTTTCGCTTACCGGTGTAGACTTTCTGACCACAATTGGAGCTGTCGCTACAAGTGTAGGAAATATTGGCCCCGGTTTGGGCTCGGTTGGTCCTGTAGACAATTTTGCCCATCTGCCCTGGTTGACCAAATGGATGTTGGGTTTCCTGATGCTGCTGGGAAGGCTGGAATTATTCACCGTTATCATCATTTTTACCCCCTATTTCTGGAAGAAAGTATAAATATTTTTTGTTCAGACCATCTTAGGAAGTAGACAATGACTTTCTTTGACATCAACTAAAATCAAACAACGTATTAACTATGAAATTAAAAGGACTATTGACATTAGTCCTGTTTGCAACGGTATCAGCGATTGCACAGGATAAACCCAACGTTCTTGTCATTTGGGGTGACGATATCGGTTACTGGAATATCAGTCATAATAACCGAGGAATGATGGGATACAAAACCCCTAATATTGACCGAATTGCCAAGGAAGGCATTTCATTTACTGATTATTACGGTCAGCAAAGTTGTACTGCAGGGAGAGCTGCTTTTCTTGGGGGTAATGTCCCTGTTAGAACTGGGATGACTAAAGTGGGTATGCCAGGTGCCGAGGAAGGATGGCAAATGTCCGATGTGACTATAGCTTCGGTCATGAAAGACCTTGGATATGCCACAGGTCAGTTCGGAAAGAACCATCAGGGCGACAGAGATCAACATCTGCCAACTATGCATGGGTTTGATGAATTCTTCGGCAACCTCTATCATCTGAATGCTGAGGAGGAGCCTGAAAATGATGATTATCCAAGTGACCTGGTTTTACCAAATGGCAAAACGTTCAAAGAAGTATATGGCCCACGAGGGGTAATTCATAGTTGGGCTGATGGAAAAGGAGGACAAAAAATAGAAGATACGGGCCCCTTGACGAAAAAGCGAATGGAAACCGTTGATGATGAGACGGTTGCAGCAGCGATTGAGTTCATTCGGAAACAGCACGAAGAAGATCAGCCGTTTTTTGTATGGTGGAATGGCACCCGAATGCATTTCAGAACTCATGTTAAAGAAGAGCATTGTGGTATCAGCGGTCAGGATGAGTACGGTGATGGAATGGTGGAACATGATATGCATGTTGGACAACTATTAGACTTATTGGATGAACTCGGGATCACAGACAATACCTTGGTGCTTTACTCTACCGATAACGGGCCTCACTACAATACATGGCCAGATGCAGGAACTACACCTTTTCATGGAGAGAAAAACTCAAACTGGGAAGGGGCTTTCCGAGTGCCGGCTTTCGTGCGATGGCCTGGAATTTTTCCGAAAGATGTGACGCTAAATGGCATAGTTGCTCACGAAGATTGGTTGCCAACCTTTGCGGCCATCGCAGGAAATGACGACATTATTGATCAATTAGGAAACGGAACCACCATCAATGGAAGGAAGTATAAAAACTACATTGACGGCCGGAATCAGTTGAATTATTTAACCGGCAAAAGCGATAATTCTGCCCGTAAAGGTTTCGTCTATGTTACAGATGGCGGAGAAATTTGCGGATTGAGATACGGTGACTGGAAGGTCAATTTTCTAGAGAATCGAGCTGAACATCTACAAATCTGGTTAGAACCGTTCGTTCATCTGCGTGCACCTTACCTCTTTAACTTGCGCAGAGACCCTTTTGAAAAAGCGCTCTACGGCTCAAATACCTACTACGATTGGTATATTGACCGTGCATTTATTATTGGTCCAATACAGACTTACGCCATAAGATTCCTTTCAACCTTTAAAGATTACCCACCTAGTCAAACGCCCGGAGACTGGAGTCTCGATAAAGTACAAAAGCAGGTGGATGCAATGACCACCGGCACAACGCGTTAAATAATTAATCATCATTTAGTTAGATTGAAAAGCCCTGCCTTAGTAGGGCTTTTTTTATTTGGTGGTTGGATTGATTCGTGGATTCATCTCATGCTTTGTTCAAAACCATAACTATTCCTCTCGACCTTTAACAAATAGACATAAGCTGACATCGGTAAAAAAGAAGTGATGGAATCGGGTCAGCCAAAAAAGGTTTAACTCTAGCTTCCGCCTTTTACTCAACAGCGTTTGCTTATTTCTAAAGCCCTAATCTTGGATGGACCAGTATCTTTTGGAGTACCAGGCAGGAAAAATAGGAACAAAAAAAGCCCCGCTAAGGCAGGGCTTTTGCATTATCTATTTAGTTTTTCTATCGGACGATCACTTTCACGATTTCGTTTTCGAACGTGCGAATGATGTAAACACCTGATGTCAGTTCATCTATATTGATGAAGTTGACTTTCCGTGCTTCCATTACCATTTTGCCCAGTGCGTTGTAAACTTGTACATCTACTGTTTTGTTGAAAAACAACTCAGAACCGCTTGCTGGATTAGGATAAGCAACGAATGGGTTTTCATTTTCCGTCAATCCATTGATACTGATTCCGCCAGAGGAGCAAGTGTCGACATCGGCGAAATATCTCGGAAGTATCTGATAGCCAGAAGTATATGGACTGGAACCATCGAATTGTCCTCCTATTCCTGTTGCGTTGCATATAGAATCTCCAATATTGATGGTGATGCTATCATAGATATCAGTATCCTGATCCACACGTAAAAGGAATGTATCAGTTCCATTGAAAACATCATAGTTATCTCCGGACTGTCCTACGACCAAAAGATCCTCAAGCATGATCAACGATGACTCAGTAGATTCATCCAGTGCTGTTACAGTAGTAACAGCGGGTAGCGTGTTTCCAGAGTTCAGAAGAACGATCGAGTCAGGTCCAATTTGCTGAAGACCGTTGAACTGGCCGACAGTACCTCTAATCATGATGGAGTCTCCTTCCATGACAGTGTAACCTAAATTACCGCTTGAATTGAATACTCCAATTCCTTCCACATCCCAAATTGTAAATTGAAGGCCAGATGGTCTCAGGTTTACTCCCAGCACAATTCCTTTGGTCCAGCAGCGCACACCTAAAGAATCAGCTACTCCATCACTATCCACATTATTGATGTCAGCAATCGCATACATTGGAATTACCGGTTCTGGTACGGGAGTTCCACATGCCGTATCTATATCAGAATATCTCATCGGGAAAATCTGATATCCGGATGTGTACGGATTTGAACCATCAAATTGTCCGCCTGTTCCAACGATATAACAAAGCGAGTCACCCACGTTTAATGTAAGACTATCATCGACGTCAGTATCATTATCGACGCGCATGACAAGAGTGTCCGTCGCCGTGGCAAAGTCATAGTTTGTTCCCGATGTTCCAGTCGGGTTAACTGCGGTTATCAAAACATTTTCAATTCTGATATAATCAGATTCCGTTGATTCATCCAACATTGAAACTAATCTTGGTGAAGGTATGGGGTTTCCACTATTCAGAACCATTATGGAGTCCGGAATGATTTCCTGCAATCCATTGAACTGATCAATTTCTCCTCGAACCATTAAAGAATCTCCCTCAGTTACGGTGTATCCTGAAACAGGACCGAAGCTAAATACATTGATTCCTTCATTTTCCCATAGAGTAAACTGTAATCCTGAAGGTCTAATGTTTACTCCAATTACTACCCCTTTTGTCCAGCAAACTACGCCGAGCGAATCCGCAACGCCATTGGTATCTACATTATTAATATCCGCTATGGGATAAAATGGAGCTGCCGGAGGTGGTGGGGTTGGTCCTCCGCAGGTAGTATCAACGTCCATAAAATATCTTGGAAATACCTGATATCCAGATGTATATGGTGAGCTAT
>DNTB01000060.1 GCA_003499525.1 Flavobacteriales bacterium | reverse complement strand
ATTCAGACGGACATACATTTTTGACCTTTATGTATCTAAAATATGTAATTTGGCCCCGAAAAATTGAAACTAACTCCTATGAAAATTCTCAAAAAACTTTTCATTGCATCTATTCTTAGCCTCACATTCTTTCTGAGTCAGGCTCAGATCATTAACACCACTGTTCCACCTCTAAACGGAGGGCTCACTGATGTGGGCATTTCATTCAATTTGACTGCTAATGATAGTGTTACCCTAACGCGAATTGCAGTAAGTTTCGCAACTCCGGGGATAAAAAACTATTTCATATGGATGAAAAGTGGCCCCATTTCAGGGCCACCTAATATAAACTTCGTAAATGGATGGACTCCGGTACAAATAGGTAGCATTAGTGTGACCAACTTTGGACCTGGCAATCTGGAATACATTGTACTTACCACTCCATTGGTCTTACCACCAGGTACGTATGGAATGTACTTAGGAGGCGGGCCTTACAGAGTTTCAAACTATACAGGCGGACAATTTGAGTATTATGATGCAGACAGTCTTACCATTATTACAACAGGGCCAAATGTGGGATATTCAGGACCACAACCTACGCCCTCAAATACACCCAGGTCATTCAATGGAGCCATAGATTTCTATCCCGTGAATCAATCTTGTCCGAAACCTACGGGTATATTAGCTTCTTCTGCAGGCGGTACAAGTTATTCCATTGATTGGACTGAAAACGGTACCGCTGCACAATGGGAATTGGAATGGGGACCCTCGGGATTCACACCGGGATCTGGAAATTTAGTGAACACTTCCTCCAAGCCTGTTATCCTTTCCGGAATTGTTGTTGGAAACACTTACGATATTTATGTCCGAAGCGTCTGCAGTGTCGGAGATAGCAGCTTATGGGAGGGGCCTTATACTTTCAATACAATCTACTGCAATGCAGGACCAACACAAAACATTGATTCCGAAATAACGAATGTTTTGCTACAAGGCGACGTCTTCTCAATTAACAACCTTCAATCCTGTCCCGGGGCAACTGGAGTTCAAGATTTGACCGCACAGCATACTGCAGATGTGAGTCTCGGTTCCTCCTACCAGCTTAATGTGACTTTCGGAACCTGTGGAGATCAATACAGCGGGGCTGGTTCCGTATGGATCGACTGGAACCAGAATAAAATTTTCGAGACCGGAGAGTTAGTGGGGAATTGGTCCGGGTATCCGGAACCTCAGGGTTCTTCTACCTTTAACGCCTTCTTCCCGTTTACGACTCCACCAAATGCAGTACTAGGAACTACAAGAATGAGGATCGTGCATGAAGAAGGGGGAGCTATTCCAATGAATCCATGCGATGTTTTTTTATGGGGAGCTGTTGAAGATTATTCAATTGTAGTCAACGCATCTCCCCCGACGTGCTTTTTGCCTACCAATCCGACTACTAGTAACATTGGTTTTTCAACTGCAGATATTAACTGGATAGAGAATAATGCCGCTACTCAATGGGAAATTGAATATGGGCCATTGGATTTTATACCTGGAACGGGAACCAAAATTCTTACCAACGCAAAACCCCACACATTATCTGGTTTAAATTCCGGCACTGCTTATGACTATTACATTCGATCAATATGCGGACCGGGAGACACATCTGGGTTTTCTCTTACTGATACCTTTCGAACAGAATGTCTCTTTTTCGCTCCATGGACAGAAAACTTCGATGGGCCAAATTGGGTGTCCGATAATCAAACATGGGATGCTATAAACTCGATAATGGATTCGTGTTGGACTCCAAACCCGGATATTGTACCGGGAGTTTATGGATGGCGCGTTGGAAATGGCCCTACTACTAGTCATAGTACGGGTCCGCTTACCGATTATTCTGGTATTGGAAACTATGTATTCGGTGAAGGATCATATGGAATTACCGGTTCACTGGCTTATCTAACTTCTCCTTTTATTGATATTTCGAATTTGGCTCAACCTCTGCTCAGGTATTGGTATCACATGTATGGCCAAGATATTGAAGATTTAATTGTACAAGTGGACAGCAATGGAACATGGTTATCGGTGGATACCATTTCAGGCGAGCAACAAACAGTTCCAAATGAACCCTGGATCAAAAGATCCATAAATATTCAACCAACAAATGTCATTCGAATCAGGTTTGTAGGAATCAAAGGATTCTCAGTACAAACTGATATTGCCATTGATGAAGTATCTATTGTTGAAACGCCTACTTGCCTGGAACCCCATTCTTTGTTGGCTCAGCAAATCACCTCAGATATCATTCTCTTAGATTGGGTGGAGGTGAACTCGGCTACACAATGGCAAGTTGAATATGGTCCAACTGGATTTACACAAGGTACTGGAACTTCGATCATAACCAGTACTAAACCGCTTTCGATTACTGGGTTATCTGCCGGAACGTATTACGACTTCATGGTAAGGGCAATATGCGCTCCAGGGGATACATCTGAATTTACATCAAGGGCCTTTATTCGTACAAACTGCGGTATATTGAAAGCTCCATGGAACGAAGATTTTGATGATTTCCCGTGGGTTGCTGAAGACCCTAATATAGGGAGGCCGAGTACTTTAGACACATGCTGGTCCAACACTCCTGGTTCAAATAATATTTACAAATGGAGAGCAGCGGCTTTTAACAATCACGGATCTCAGACAGGGCCAATCTCAGATAAGTCCGGAACAGGAAGTTTCATGTATGTTGACGCAAATAATTCGGGACCGAATCAATATGCCATATTGACTTCTCCTGAAATCGATATTTCAGACATGAATTTTCCTTTTTTGGAATTCTGGTACCATATGCACGGAAACACCATAGGCCAGCTGATAGTAGAAATTGATCAGGGCTCCGGATGGATCGGAATTGATACTCTTGTTGGCGCCCAGCAGAGTCAGGCCAGTGCGCCCTGGCTATCCAAAGGCTATGCACTACAGCCCTCCTCCACCGTGCAGGTGCGTTTTATTGCAGAATCATTACCTATTCTTGGGGACATTGCCCTTGATGAAGTCTCAATCTATGAAAAACTTCCCTGCCTTCAACCTTCAAACCTTTCGACATCCGTTCAGAGTGCGTCTACGGTAGATTTATCATGGACAGCGTCAGCAAATGCCACTGCCTGGAAGTTGGAATATGGCCCCGTAGGTTTTACCCCTGGCAACGGCACTTCACTCATTGTAACGAGTAATCCATATACCTTGTCTGGTTTGGCATCAGGTACACCATACTGGGTTTATGTAAGCAGCATCTGCGGTTCTGGTGATACTTCGCTTTGGGCGGGTCCTGCTATATTCACTTTAGAGTATTGCGATGGTGGGCCGACTACTCTAAATAAATCAGAAGTGACTAATGTGGTATTGAACGGAAGTTTTGGCTTCATTAGCAATTTGCAGACTTGCCCTGGTGATTTTCAAGTTCAGGACTTTACTGCTCAATCAGCCGGATTACTTACGGATTCGACCTATACATTGAATGTGACCTTTGGCACGTGTCAAACAACCCACAACGGTGCAGGAGAAGCCTGGATCGACTGGAACCAGAACCGGATCTTTGAACCGGGTGAGTCTCTGGGTACTTGGAGCGGTCTTGCAGAACCCATAGGTTCAACAGTATTCAATGGTCAGTTTACCTTTACTGTTCCTTCAGGTGCGAACATTGGTGCTACACGAATGAGAGTAATGCAGATGGAAGGAGGAGTCAACCCATTAGATCCATGTGGTACATTTTTATATGGCTCTATTGAAGACTATACCATCATAGTAGATTCAGTCGCCCCAACATGTTTATCCGTTTCAGGTCTTACTGTTGGTGCCATTGGACCAGATACAGCAGTAGTTAGCTGGACTGACCCCGGTTCGGGTGCATCATGGATTATAGAGTACGGGCCACCTGGTTTTGCGTTGGGTACGGGGACCATTGTAAATACCTCATCAAATACATTAACCCTATCTGGTTTGTCACCGGGCACATCTTATTGGGTTTACATAAGCAGCATCTGCGGGCCTAGCGATACTTCCACGGCCTCCGGTCCTCTAAAATTTAAGACATGGTGTAATATATTTTCAACGCCGTTTTATGAGCAGTTCACTAATGGTTGGTTACCTTCAACTTGTTGGGAGCAGGCAACGGGTGGAGATCCAGTTTCAGGTCCCGCTCTACGCGGCTCAAGTAGGTGGGTAGAAGATGGCTTCTCGTGGGGATCAACAGGAGCCGTGCGGGTTAATATCTCAGATACCGGCTCAAACGAATGGATGCTTTCCCCGGGTATTGTTTTATCCGGAGGGAGGCATAGATTGGAATTTGATATGATGATTTTGGATGGAGGATATCTTGGACAACCGATCGGTTTTGACGATCAGATACAAGTTTTGATAACTACTGATGGAGTTACCTGGATACCTTTGAGAACATATGATAATTCTTACATATCTTTTGATTGGCATCAGGAAATAGATCTTTTGCCTTATAGCGGCATGGTCGTTCAAATTGCCATATGGGCGACCGATGGAACCATCGACGACCAAAAAGACATCGATGTTTACATAGATAATTTTAGGATTACCATTGACCCTAATAATGACCTATCCGTAACAAAAATCCTGACCAATACTGACGTGTGTAGAACGGGGCAAGAAACGATTTCCATAGAATTAGTCAATAATGGCTTTTTACCCCAACATAATTTTGACGTTGGATATTCGCTAAATGGCACACCCATTTCACCTGAATCCGTTCCCGATACTATTCAGGCAGGCGACACCATGATCTACTCCTTTGCTACAAAAGCCAACCTTACTTCTGCAGGCTTGCATGAACTGGATGCATATACATTACTAGTCAATGATACGGTCTTCGATAATGATTCGGTTAATGGATACACTATTATTACCAGAGCGAGTGCATACGTTTCGGTCAATGACCAAATCAGTTGTGAAGGAGATCTGGCGACTCTAATCGCCACAGTAGGTCTCCAGAGGTATATCTGGTCTGATGCTGGTGGCATTCTTCAAAGTGGAACTTCGAATACTTTTTCTGTAACAGCACTGGAAGGTTCAAATGACTATTTCGTAGAGGCCTATCAAGGATTGTCTGCTAAGAAAGTTGGCCCTGCCGACCGTACAATAGGATCTGCTATCTCTTCCTCTTTATTCCAGAATGGATTGAAATTTAATGTGATGAGACCGACCACCATAAATTCAGTAGTCGTATATATAAACGGTGGAGGAACAGTCAGGGTAAATGTGCGTGATGCAGCTCAATCCTTGGTGGGATCTGCATCAGCATCTTTCCCAAATTCCGGAACCTACACGTTACCCGTTGGAATTGCTTTATCCCCTGGCAATGGTTATACTATTGATGCTCAAGGATCAACTGTTACTCGAATATGGAAAAACACAACAGGTGCTGCCTATCCCTACACGGATAATGCGAATATTGAAATAACAGGCCCCCTAAATGGGCCTTCTCAAGAATATTACTTCTTTTACGATTGGTCCATTGCTGATTCGCTATGCCCCGGCAGGGATACTGCTACCATAACCGGCAGGTCTGCTCCGTCAGTCGATATTGGGCCGGATACAATCCAGAGCCAAACTGCAGTAACCCTCGATGCTGGCCTTGGTTTCAACCTTTACTTATGGCAAGACGGTTCTACAAACCAAACACTTGTTGCCAATAAAACCCAAACGTATTGGGTAGAAGTAACAGGCCTTAACGGTTGTACCGGATCGGATACCGTGTACTTCGAACTGGTTAATTCCATTGGAGGAAGCCTTAATGATATTGAAATCAAACTTTATCCTATTCCTGCAGATCAGGAATTGACATTGGATATATCCGGAGGCTCCCTTCGCGGTGAAGTAGCCATCCGACTCTTTGGCATGAATGGACAAATAGTATTGGACGATGTGATTCCGGTTTCTTCTTCGAGAATGGTAGAAGCTATTGATGTAAGCCAGTTAACCGCAGGCACGTACTCCTTGCAGTTGATCATAAACGGCGAACAGGTTCAACGGAACATCATTCTCAAATAAAGTAGTGCATAGTTGAGCTATAAAACAAAAAATTCCAATCTGAAAAAAAAATGCAGATACCGATGAGCATTGAGCACAATAAGGCAACTTTTATTTTGCACTCAAAGAATAATTAGAACCATGAAGTACCTACAGAAGATTATCCTGGAAATAAATTCAAGTGCCTTCTTTTTCAACGCACTCCTATTTTTCCTCTCAGTTACCCATGCGGTAGGACAAACTCATATTGGAGCCGATATTGTTGGCGTGGCAAAGTCCGACAATTTTGGGTTTTCCGTTTCTATGCCCGACCGATATACCGTTGCCGTGGGGGCCATCCGAAATGATGACGGAGGTAACAATACGGGCAAAGTGCAGGTTTTTAGCTGGAATGGCACCTCATGGGTGCAAAAAGGATCGGATATTAATGGTTCGGACCCCGGTGAATATCTCGGATGGAGCGTTTCTATGCCCGATGCCAATACGCTGGCTGTTTCGGCACCGGAATATAGTTCATCATACGGTAGAGTGTTCGTCTATGAGTGGAATGGGACAGACTGGGTGCAGAAAGGCCCGACAATCATTGGAAGTGGTAACGACATTGATATTGGACATTCCATATGGATGCCGCACAAAAATACCTTATCAATTGGGATACCGAAAAACGGCTCCTTCGGTAACGCGGGAACGGTCCGGGTATATAATTGGGACGGAACTGCATGGAATCAAAAAGGTGTTGAATTTAATGGCACTTCACCTCAGCAAATAGGTTACAGCGTTTGCATGCCGGACACCAATACGCTCGCTTTTGGTGGTTATCGGGATTCCACGAATGGTGTAGCAGCCGGCGTAGTTAAAATCTACAGTTGGAACGGCAACAACTGGGTACAGAAAGGTGACTCTATTGTCGGAGAGAGTGCATCAAATCTTTCAGGATATGCCATTAGTATGCCGGATACTAATACCATAGCTATAGGTGCCCCATTAAATGATGACAATGGAGTTAATTCCGGTCATGTGCGCATTTATACATGGAACGGCACCAATTGGATCCAAAAAGGAGCGGACCTTGATGGAACAGCTGCAGACGATTGGCTTGGAAGTTCGGTTAGCATGCCCGACAGCAATACCGTGGCCATTGGTGCAAGAGAATTCTTCAACAGTACTGGATTGAAATCCGGTTATGTACGGATATTCCGCTGGGACGGTGCGGCATGGAATCAATGGGGGAATGACATTATAGGAGATTCTGCAGAATTCCATTCAGGTTATACTGTGGCTATGGTTGAGGCAGGTATAGTAGCCATTGGTTCTCCCGGGAGTTGGCTCGCTTCTAAACTGCCCTTTGAAGGTAAGGTCAAAGTATTTACCCTTTGCAATACCGTTTATGATACCATTGCGGATAGTGCCTGTGTCGAATACCTATCGCCAAGTGGAAGATATACATGGGATACTTCGGGGGTTTACTTAGATACCATCCCCAACAGTATTGGATGCGACAGCATTCTTACCATTAACCTTGTCATTCAACAAATAGATACCTCCGTTGCAAATCTCGGCGCTACCCTAACGGCAACAGCATCCTCTCCGGGAACAACCTACCAATGGTTGGATTGCAATAATGCCTTCACGCCTATTACGGGAGCTACGAACCAATCTTACACACCCACCATTACCGGAGATTATGCCGTTGAAATCAACCAAAACGGGTGTACGGATACTTCGTTCTGCCATGAAGTCATCATCGTAGGCAACACCCATCCAATATCATCAGCTATTGCCATTTACCCCAATCCAACAGACGGACGGGTCATTATTGACCTGGGAGAACCCAGGAAGAATGTCCGCATTCTTGTTTACGACATCAGCGGTAAAATGATCCGAGAAGAAAAACCAGGAACAATGAAAAGGTCTGAGGTTCTTTTGACCAATAAACCCGGAGTTTATTTGGTAGAGGTGTTTTCTGATGATGTCCTCCTCAGTACGTCGAAGGTAGTGGTTGAGTAAGCGCGGTTGTGCGTTTTTTTCGTGATTACTAAACTCATTATTATTAAAAAAGAATTTGGCTCTTGATATCTTGTGATATTCCCGAATGCTCAAGATTTCTGGGAGTAAATTTCAATCCAGTTCAGATTTATATTTGCATTCAAAGAATAATTAGAACCATGAAGTACCTAAAGAAGATTATCCTGGAAATAATTTCAAGTGCCTTCTTTTTCAGCGCACTCCTATTTTTCCTCTCAGTTACTTATGCGGTAGGACAAACTCAAATTGGAGCCGATATTGAGGGTGTGGCAAAGTCCGACAATTTTGGGTATTCCGTTTCTATGCCCGACCGATATACCGTTGCCGTGGGGGCCATCCGAAATGATGACGGAGGTAACAATACGGGTAAAGTGCAGGTTTTCACCTGGAATGGCACCTCATGGGTGCAAAAAGGATCGGATATAAATGGTTCTTACCCCGGAGAATATCTCGGCTGGAGCGTTTCAATGCCCGATGCCAATACCCTGGCTGTTTCTGCGCCGTGGTATGATTGGACAAATGGTAGAGTTTTGGTTTATGAATGGAATGGAACAGACTGGGTACAGAAAGGAGCAGCGCTGATTGGAAGTGGAAATTATGATTATATTGGACATTCTATCTGGATGCCGCATCCTAATACTATTGCCATAGGTGCACCTATTACACTTAACAAGGGAGTGGTCCGGGTATATAATTGGGACGGAACTTCATGGAATCAAAAAGGTGCTGATTTTGTTGGCATTGCACCTCAGAAAATAGGTTACAGTGTTTGCATGCCAGACACCAATACGATTGCTTTTGGTGGTATTGGAGACAATACGAATGGCGCAGGCACCGGCGTAGTTAAAATCTACAGTTGGATCGGCAGCAGCTGGGTGCAGAAAGGCGACTCCATTGTCGGAGAGAGTGCATTGAACTCCTCCGGATGGTCCATTAGCATGCCGAATACCAATACGATTGCCATTGGGGCACCATTAAATGATGACAATGGAGTTAATTCTGGTCATGTGCGCATTTATACATGGGACGGCACCAATTGGATGCAAAAAGGAGCGGACCTTGATGGGACAACAGCGGATGATGAGTTTGGACATTCAGTTAGCATGCCCGACAGCAATACCGTGGCCATTGGGGCTCGGCAAGAAAGGGGAAGTGCTGGGTTGAAAGCCGGTTATGTACGGATATTCCGCTGGGACGGTGCGGCATGGAATCAATGGGGGAATGACATTATAGGAGATTCTGCAGAATTCCTTTCAGGTTATGCTGTGGCTATGGTTGAAGCAGGTATAGTAGCCATTGGTTCTCCAGGGAGTCGGTTCGCTTCTAAACTGCCCTTTGAAGGTAAGGTCAAAGTATTTACCCTTTGCAATACCGTTTACGATACCATTGCAGATAGTACCTGTATCGAATACCTATCGCCAAGTGGAAGATATACATGGGATACTTCGGGGGTTTACTTAGATACCATCCCCAACAGTATTGGATGCGACAGCATTCTTACCATTAACCTTGTCATTCAACAAATAGATACCTCCGTTGCAAATCTCGGCGCTACTCTAACGGCAACAGCATCTTCTCCGGGAACAACCTACCAATGGTTGGATTGCAATAATGCCTTCACGCCTATTACGGGAGCTACGAACCAATCTTACACACCCACCATTACCGGAGATTATGCCGTTGAAATCAACCAAAACGGGTGTACGGATACTTCGTTCTGCCATGAAGTCATCATCGTAGGCAACACCAATCCAATATCATCAGCTATTGCCATTTACCCCAATCCAACAGACGGACGGGTCATTATTGACCTGGGAGAACCCAGGAAGAATGTCCGCATTCTTGTTTACGACATCAGCGGTAAAATGATCCGAGAAGAAAAACCAGGAACAATGAAAAGGTCTGAGGTTCTTTTGACCAATAAACCCGGAGTTTATTTGGTAGAGGTATTTTCTGATGATGTCCTCCTGAGTACGTCGAAGGTAGTGGTTGAGTAACTAAAAATTCAATTGAACTGATACCCTTACTCCATGATCAAGGGTGGTTCTATAGGAAAAAGAATTAAGAGAATAGTCTAGACTAATTTGGCCAACCCTGTTGAAGAGCAATAACCCTGCTCCATTCGACCATCCGTGATTCTCAGCAAAACGATTATTTAATGTAACTGATAGATACTTGAATAATTTCATACTGAACTGATTACTAAGTGCAGCTTGCTTTCGGAAATCACCATAAGTGTACATTATTGTTGTGGTGTTGTTAATCTTTGAGTTACTAAATCTAAAGACTCCTTGCAATGTTTGTTCCTCATTTAAAAAGTTGCTATACTCGGTAGTTCTATACGACCAGGACAGTTCTCCGAAATACAAATTATTCTTTATTTTTCGATTAAGATTTGATCCAAACCGAATTAAATCAGAGCTATTCACTCTATTCGTTTCTGACGGACCGAACTGGCTGCTCTCAGTTCTAACTGCACTCACAAAAAAGTTAGGTATGCGTCTAAATCTCGTGCGGACTTCAGGTGCGACCTGACTTATTACCATCCTGCTATCATTTGACATTCCAAAATATCGGGTCCTCACGTTGTAATTCAATCTTATGCTAACTGCAGATCGAAATAATGCCTGGTCAATTCTAGCCGTATACTCATCAGTATTGTTAATCTGATAATCAGAGAGGTAGTTTTTAAAGTTTTTTGGAAGTCTAGTTCCTTCTAAAAATAATTCTGAAGAAGTCTCTTTTATATATATCCTAGTGTAAGCAGAAAGTCCCGTTTCGCTTAGAAATCCATCGCGTTTATCTTGATTAGGTATTGGAATTTTACCTTGACTATTTGAGACGAGCATTTCAGCACCTACTTCAATGTTTTTAATAGGTCGAAAGACCAACCCTAATCCTAAGAGAGGATTGTTAATTTCAGCTATTTCCGTTTCACCCGTATTTAAAGATTTTCTATAGTTATAAATACCTGTTAATTGAACCTCGACCAATTCTAGAGGTTTGTAGAACAATTTTATCCCTGTGGACTTTATCGAATTCGCAAAAGTTCTACCTTGAATGCGATTATTCCAGCCTCCAAAAAGTTTAATCTGAGATTTTGGTGACAACTTAAAGCCTGCTTTAATACCCATTATTGAGGCATAATATGTTGAAAGTCTTGAGAAATCAGGAGCGATAGTACCCAGACCAAAAGACTGAATAGAGTTCAATAAACTAGTCTTAGAATCCAGTCCTAAGGAGTTATCTGAGATTTCATCGTATTTATGTGTTAAACTATAGCGATCTCCATATTTCTTGAGAGCAACATCATCATTCATCAAATTATTTATCTCATTCAAGGTTTTGTCTATTTCGTCAATTCTTTTCTGAGTTCTTTTAATATTCTGATGCAACTTATTTAAATGTTTAAGTTGTTTAGAAGAATAAGTAACGGTGTCTGGAAGGGAATCGGAAAGCGAGAAGTACGCATCTGTTTCAGGTAAATCTGGCATCTCATCTAATTGCAGTCGCGATAACGAATCTTGAAGAATTCCCAATTTGGCTTTCTCTATACCCCTTTGATAGGACAGGTCAAGCTCCGTATTTATTAGACTATCTTTTAACGAGTTGAAAACATTTTGCCCCATCTTTTCTTTCATTTTGTTTTCTGCCAGTAGTTGTTCGTCAAGTGATATTTGAAAGTTGAATGCGCGGTAAAAAGGAGAATAAGGGTCATAATTCACATTAATTTTCAATGGCAGCGGGCCTTTATTTATACGCAACTCACCATTCACTAAATGAGCTGGTGGCATGGCAGCGAAACTTTCAGAATCTCTTCGGGAATCATAGTTGTATTGATAGCGAATATGTCCAGAGATATCCTCTGCGATATCGCGATAGGGACCTTTAAGATGATTAAGAGTATCCTCTAAGTATTGATTCTGAGATAGTCGCTCACGATAGATAAGGATTAAACTATCAATTGGGGTCAAAGTATCTGGTTGTAATTCTATAGAATCAGTTAGAATGGATTGAGAAGAAACAAAAACAGAGTCATTTTCTAGTAAAACTTGAGCATTTAGGACTCCGCCTTTAAGACACACTACTAAAAACACCCCAAATACCAATCGCAGCATGGGCCAAAACGATTTGTGATTAAGGAATACAAAAATGATTTGCATAAGTGGCGGCTGTAGTTGTAGTTGTGCCTAAATGATGCTACGAATATATGGAAATTCAAGGTGTCTATTTTTAGGCAAACGATTAAGCCTAAGGGCAAAAAAGCACCGCTCCATCGGAGCGATGCTTTGATCAGAGTGATCGCTACGGATTAGTGCCGCGTCTTCGCGCGTCATGATCCTCGTCGCAACAACCTACAGTGGATCAAAGCATCACAGCGCTTTGCGCTGTTCGTGCCCTTTTTGGTTTTCAGCTCATTCGCTAAGGATTAGTGCCGCGTCTTCGCGCGGCATGATTCTCGACGCACCGACGTGCAGTGGATCAAAGCATCACAGCGCTTTGCGCTGTTCGTGCCCTTTTTGGTTTTCAGCTCATTCGCTAAGGATTAGTGCCGCGTCTTCGCGGCATGATCCTCGTCGCACCGACGTGCAGTGGATCAAAGCATCACAGCGCTTTGCGCTGTTCGTGCCCTTTTTGGTTTTCAGCTCATTCGCTAAGGATTAGTGCCGCGTCTTCGCGCGGCATGATCCTCGTCGCACCGACGTGCAGTGGATCAAAGCATCACAGCGCTTTGCGCTGTTCGTGCCCTTTTTGGTTTTCAGCTCATTAGAGCAAGCTCATTCGCTTCAAACAAAAAAAGCACCGCTCCATCGGAGCGATGCTTTGATCAGAGTGATCGCGCCAGGATTCGAACCTGGGACCGTCTGCTTAGAAGGCAGATGCTCTATCCAGCTGAGCTACGCGACCATTTTCGGGATGCAAATATATGGCCCCTTTTAATATTAAAGCCTCGTATCTTTTAATACGAGGCTTCTTGTCGGGGTGGCAGGATTCGAACCTGCGACCTCCTGCTCCCAAAGCAGGCGCGATAACCGGGCTACGCTACACCCCGAAACTCTTTCCGCGATTTGGCTCTCTGCGATCTTCCTGACGATCCCGTCAGGA
>DNTB01000094.1 GCA_003499525.1 Flavobacteriales bacterium | reverse complement strand
ATACAATCTGTGGTGATCGTTTTCGTTCAGGCGATTATTGAGAAGCGCTGACAATTTGCAAAACCACCTAAGCAATTATTATTTTTTGGGTTTTATACCTCCATTTTTCATGTCGCTATCGTTAAATTTTGAAAAGCTCTGATCTTTGGAAATTTTGGTCAGACGAATAAAATTTTTCCTCTGACGAATAGACCCAAAGGTCAGAGGAATTGATCAAAAGATCAGAGGAATTTCACTATTGCCCTGACCTTATTAAAAACCTCCTAAAAACAACATTAAACAGCGTTTATGCCAGCCTTCTCAATATCCTTTTATACCAAAAAGGTACACTTCAAGCTTTTTTAGCAGACATCTCAAAAATTTTATTCGGTAGTTATTTTTTGATTTATTATCCGAAAAAAAATGAACTCAACCACTGAACCACTGAACATCTGAACTATTGAACTTTTGAACATCTGAACTATTGAACTCCTAAACCTACATCCCCATATCGCCGCCATCATAATCCCCTCCGTTTCGACCGCCGTTTCGGCCGGGCTTACGGTTGATGAGATAGGTAAAGGTCAAAGAGAACTGACGGGCACGCCATTGGAACTCTGATGTTTCTCTGTAAACATCCGTTTCAGTAAACCCACGGTATCTTCGGCTGTTGAACAGGTCGCGTATATTAAAATTGAATATCCCGCGTCCATCCATAATTTTGTAATTGGCACCCAGGTCCATCCAGTAAATACTTTTCCTTTCTCCCTGCGTGGTGATTTCAGGACCGCGATAGTTGCCTCTCAACTGAAAGTCAAGCTCACCCACTTTCACCTTGGCTGCCATCTGAAAGTTATAGGTATAGGTATCGCGATCAAGGCTTTCGCCTTCAAATTCACCTATAATTATACTCCGGTAAAAGTTGGCGTTACCATTCATGCTCAACCACTCCGCCGGATCATAAGTGAAGTTCGCTTCCAGGCCAAAGGCGTCTTCTTTCCCCAAATTCAGGGGCATGGAAAAGGTGGTGACAATGCTGTCCCCCGGTAGTACTTCGCCATATGAAACGCGTTGGTGCAGTCCGGTGGTATGTCGGTAATAAACCCCTGCATAGAAGGCGCTGTTTTCCAGATTATTGAGCAGCCCGAACTCATATGAGTCGGTGAATTCGGGGTTCAGATACGGATTACCCGTTCTGATATTTCTTCTATCGCTGAAAGAAAAGAAAGGGTTCAGGTACCAGAACCTTGGCCTGGATATCCTACGGCTATAACTGGCCTGTAAGGTATAGGCTTTATTCAACTTATAAGAAAGGAACATACTGGGGAATAAATTGAGGTAGTCCCTTTCATTTTTCTCGTCCGTTTCTCGCTGAAATGTACTGATGTAAGTATACTCTGTCCGCAAACCAAACTGATACCCCCACTTATCCATGTCGTTTTCGAAAATGGCATAGGCGGCCTGCACATTTTCATCATATACGAAACGGTTGCTAAAGTTCTCCAGCGACACCCATTCACCCTGTTCGTTTTGTTCTTCCACAATATAATCGCTGGTAATCTGGCGGACATTGCCCCGGTAGCCAGCCTCAAATTTTTTACCTTCTTTAATCGGGTAGGTATAATCTGCCTGGATAAGAAAATTGGCGTCTCCCTCTTCATTGACTGATCGTTGCAACAGATCTTCCCTGCTGTTATCAAGCGGATAGGTTTCAACGATGTCTGAGCGTTCCACCTCCAGTCCATCGCGAAATTGCAGATCGAGTTTGAATTCGTGGCCCTTACCGGGAAGCAGGCGCTTATAGCTTAACTGATACTCATGGTTTTCTTCATCTTCACCTTCATTGTCTTCCCGAATGGAACGTTGCGTCAGGTCGCCACTACCATTGAAATCATCGTATCGTATGGTGGCTTTATTTTCCTCATCGGAAAGACGTATCAAACCGGATGCTGTAATAATATCATTATCGGTGATAGAAAAGTCGGTACCCATACGGAAAGTATGCGATATACCTCCTCTTTGATGGTCGCGATCGCGAATGGTGGTGTAGGTGGAGTCGGTTTCAGGAAAGAAGATCTGTTCGGAATTTCCTTCTCCCGGCCTTTTGTCGTATTCAATGCCATAGTTGCCAAATATATTGAAACGCCCCTTTCGGTAATTGACATTTCCGGAAATACCCAGCTCAATCGGCACTCCTATATTTCCACTAAAAGCTCCGTTAAACCCTTTTTTCCGGTCTTTTTTTAATACAATATTGATCACTCCTGCTGAACCTTCTGCTTCGTATTTCGCAGACGGATTGGTGATCACCTCTATGCGTTCGATGATGTTGCCCTGCAGCTGGCGCAAAGCGTCGGCGCCGCTTATGCCTACCAGGCCCGAAGGTTTACCATCGATCAGTATACGAACGCTTTGGCTTCCTCTTAAGCTAACATTGCCTTCTACATCTACCACTACCGATGGGATGTTATCCAGAATGTCGGCGGCATTTCTGGATGCATTGGTGATGTCGTTGCTCACATTAAAGACCCTTTTATCCAGTTTGAGCTCCATCTGGCTTTTTTCACCCTCTACCAACACCTCATCAAGCACGTCGGTATTGGCCACCATTTTAATGACGCCAAGGTTGACATCCCTATTGCGAACGGTAACGGGAATAAATTGAGGTTGGTACGAAACATAGGTGATTCTGGTATAGTAATCACCCGGTACTACGGCTAATTCGAAATTACCCTGTTCTTTGGAAGCGGCTCCTGCAACAAGCGATGAGTCGGATTTGGTAAACACCCCAACATTGCCAAAAGGCACGGGGGTGTTTTCCTCATCAACTATCAGTCCAATTATCTTGAATTTCTCCTGCGCCTGCACCACTATTGCAGATGACAACGCAAAAAGTATGACAATCCACAATTTGCTCAAATACTTCATTGGTTCCTCTATTCTTATCTTTTACTTCTTTCTCACTTTTTCACATTACAATAGTATGAATCAAATCTGAGGAGAATTTGAAGTTGACATTCAAGATTGAAAAAAGTTGGGGTTACTGAAATTTAACCACAATGGAATGTATGCCATTTCCAAATGAGTAATCAATTGTAAAATTATTGACTTCACAAATCTGGCTTACGATAGAAAGCCCCAGGCCGGTGGATTCACTGCTTTGGTTGTTTTTTTTGAACCGCTTGAATAATTCCCCGGTAGGCACCATTGGATCTTCGCCAGTGTTTTCTATTCGCAGTTGGCCTGAATTGAGCTCTACCCCTATCCGCCCGTCTTTGATATTATGCCTTATTGCATTGCTGATCAGGTTGCTCAGCATGATTTCGACCAATGTGGGGTGTGCCCTGATCACCACCTCGGGCTCTATATTCGACTCATAATCAAGACCGCGCATTTGAATCAATTCATGAAACGCCACGAGCGCATTATTGAGTTTTTCACTGATATTCACTTCCTGATCGGGGCTATATTCGCGGTTTTCAAGCCTGGTGAGTAGCAATAGTGATTGGTTCACATTAGAGAGCTTCTGTACAGCATTTTGTATTGCGGACATGTAACTGGCCTGTTCTTCATTTATTGATGTGGCCATCAACATCTCAAGCTTACCCCTGATCACCGAGATCGGCGTTTGTATCTCATGGGAGGCATTTTCAGAAAATTCCTTTAGTATCCTGTAGTCCTTCAGTACTTTTTCCGACATTTTTTCCAGAAAATTGTTCAACTCCCTGAATTCAGATGTACGCGCCTCGGGCAGCAGCATGGGTTCCTTTTGTTTCAGGTCAAAATTTTTGATGGCCAAAAGTGCGCTATTGAACGGCGCCAACACCTTTCTCGAAATGATCAGGCTTAACACCCCTAAAATCAAAAGGAGGATACCCAAAATGACGAGAAGTGATTTGCTTAGCCCAAATATGATCTCATCGGGCTCGGCCACGAAGCTGTAGGTAGAAATGTGATAGTGCCTGTCGCCGATTTTATATGATTTAGAGAGCGAAATCTTTCTGTCCTCCCCATATTCTTTTGGCGGAAAAATACCCATTGTGTCTTTAAACACAAAGGGTTGCTCCGGCGCCTCGAAATCCAGTTCGTTGATTTTGATATTATTGATATGTTCCACTGAGTCTACCGGTGCGCCCTGTTCGATTTGCTCTGCGGTAAGGCTTACCCAAATATAAAGCTTGCGCTGTGCTTCGCGGTCCACCTCGTAAAGTATTGCCTTGAATAGAATAAAGCCCCCTATCAACAACACAATAGTGGTGATGGCAATGTACCAAAGCGTAAGTTTGCTAATGAGTTTCATAACTCCTTATTTTTTTGCCAGCCATACCTCAAAATCAGGAGACTGACGAATTCATTTTGTACCCTAAGCCGTATACCGTTTCTATACAGTCGGCGCCTCCGGCCTTACTGATCTTTTTCCTCAGGTTTTTTACATGCTGATATACAAAGTCAAAATTATCGAGGTTGTCGGTATAATCGCCCCATAAATGCTCGGCAACCGATTGCCTGCTGATCACCCTGTTTTTATTAGTTACAAAATACAGCAGTAATTCATATTCTTTCCGGGTGAGGTCGAGCAAACTTCCTTCCACCCTTACCTCCATCTTTTCCGTATCTATTTCAATATTCTCAATTTTGGTGATGGAGTGCCCTTCAAGGTTTCTCCTTCGAAAGATCGCCTTTATGCGGGCGTTGAGTTCGGAAAGATGAAAAGGCTTGGTAATGTAATCGTCGGCCCCCAGGTTCAAGCCATCCAGCTTATCGTCCAGTGCGTTTTTTGCGGACACCACCAGCACGCTGCAATCCATTTTCCCTTTTTTGATCAGGCGGAGCAGGTCGAGGCCGTTTCCATCGGGCAACATAATATCCAAAATGACGCAGTCATAACTGAATGACAAAAGCTTATCTTCCGCATCATTGTAGTTGAGGCTCACTTCGCATATGTACCCCTCACTTTGAAGATAATGTTTTATATCGTCATTGAGGTCCTGTTGGTCTTCTACAATCAGCACTTTCATACTTTTGCAATATGCATGTTGTTTCTGAAGTAATTTTGAAGTTAACAATATGCCGAGGAGAAGGCGCTCATACAAATAATCCTCCATTTTTGTTCCAAAACTTTGGCCCACAACTTTTAAATATTGTTACTTTTGTCCAGGTCCATGATAAAACCGCGCGGCATGTCGAGAAAAAGAATATTCCAGATTCTTGGCCCTGTTCTGTTCATACTCATTCAGTTTATTCCATTCAAAGATTTATCAATTGAAGGAAGGGCTGTGCTTGCCAGTACAGCTTGGGTAGCTCTGTGGTGGATCACAGAGGCTGTTGAACTGGAGTTCACTTCCCTCATGCCCATTATTTTATTGCCTCTTTCCGGCGGATTGCCTATTAAAGAAACGACAAGCGCTTACGGCCACCCCTTTATATTCCTGTTCATGGGTGGTTTTATTATAGGTTTGGCTATTGAAAAATGGCAGCTGCACCGGAGGATCGCTTTTGGTATAATACGTTTTGTCGGCAGTGGTGAAAAGCGCATCATACTGGGGTTCATGCTGGCAACGGCATTTCTTTCCATGTGGATCTCAAATACGGCTACTGCCGTAATGATGCTCCCTATTGGTGTGTCGGTGGTCAATATCTATCAAAACCGGGAGCAGTTTGCGCTGAACTTAATGCTGGGCATTGGTTATTCAGCATCCATCGGGGGTATGGCTACCCTGATAGGCACGCCCCCCAATATCATTTTTGCGGGTGTGGTAAAAGACTCTTTAAATGAAGAAATCTCCTTTTTACGGTGGATGTTATTTGCCCTGCCCTTTGTGGTGGTTCTGTTGTTCATCTGTTGGTTTTACCTTACCCGGAATTTGCAAAAAGGAAAATCAGGCATGGAAATTCCTGATAAGCCCGGTAGCATTACCATTCCTGAAAAGCGCGTACTGGTCGTTTTTGTGTTAATCGCCTTCTTTTGGATGACGCGGTCATTGATATGGAATTCATTTATTCCCCAACTAAATGACACGATCATTGCCATGGCCGGGGCGCTGGTACTATTCCTTATTCCTTCCGGGACGGGTGAAGGAAATCTTATGAACTGGAATACGGCCAAAAAGCTGCCCTGGGGCATTTTGTTGATATTCGGAGGGGGTTTGGCCATAGCACGTGGTTTTGCCCAAACCGATCTGGCTACCTGGCTGGCCAATCGCTTTCTATTGTTGCAGGAGGCGCCATTCTGGTTGATTTTGATATTAGTGATTGCCGGCATTAACTTCCTGACTGAAATCACCTCCAATACGGCAACAGCCAGTATGATCCTGCCCATTCTCATTTCACTAGCGGCCATACTGGATGTGCCGCCTTACGTACTTATGGCGGGTGCAGTACTGGCCTCTTCCGCTGCATTTATGCTGCCGGTAGCCACTCCACCCAATGCCATTGTATTTGGTTCAGGAAAAATAAAAATTCAGGACATGGTGCGGAAAGGAGTTTGGCTCAACCTCATTTCAATATTGATCATATTCCTGTTTGTACAGTGGTGGTGGCCACTCATAAATTCATAATGGATGGGTTGAACCTGTTTCATGCAGGTTGAATGTATTTTACTCCTCCGGCTTTTCATTTTGAAACACCTCAATTACCGGAAGCGCATGGTTTTCAAAATCGAATAATGCCTGGTTTTCCCATGACGAACCATCAGTAGCCTGATCCCCTTTCCAGGCCACCATTTCTGCACCCCAATAACATAATCCCTGCCCGCCCGGGGTATCGTCCACTATTTCTTTGATACGTCCTAAAAATGCTTTTTGACCGGCCGGACTTGCAGGAAATTCAGGGAGAATAAGCTGCTCTTCCAAACCGACAATATTGTTGGTCCAGTCATTCCAGTCCAGGGTAAAAGGATAGGCGGTTTCGGCGATTAAAACTTCCTTTTGATATTTTTCCTGCAGACCGGCTAAAGTCCGGCCAAGCGTGTTAAGCGATTTGCCGTGCCACAAAGGATAATAAGAGATGCCAATGAGGTCGTAATCAACACTTTCCACCTGATCGAAAAACCAGTCAGCGCCTTCTAACCCGGCATAATGGATCATGATCAGTGAGGTTTCAGAAACATTTCTTACTGCTTCGGCACCGGTTTGCAGTAATTGTATGAATTGACCTTTCTGTGCAGAAATGTTGCCATAGGGATGTAACATCCCTGAATTCACCTCATTGCCTATTTGAATGATCTCAGGATCAATGACGTTTACCACATGTTGGGTATAATGAAATAGTGAATCTTTAAGCGCTTCAAATTCAAGTCCCTGCCAACGCTGCGGGGCCACTTGTTTGCCGGGGTCGGCCCAGGAATCAGAATAATGCAGTGTGAGCCAAATCCTGAAGCCCCTACTTCTGAGTTCTTCGGAAAAGCTGTTGACTTCATTAAACCCGGAATGCTGATTTTCCGGATCGACCCATAACCTTAGCCGAATGGTGTTCACTCCATTTTCTTTAAGGATCTTCAGCATTTCTTCTTTCTGCCCATCGCGATTGTAAAAATCCAGGTTGGCTTCACGAATTTCAGGATAAAAAGAGATATCCACGGCAGAAATGAAATTATTATCCCCTTCAGATTGTGGTTCTGCATTGTCATTGCCACAGGCCATCAACCAAAATACCAGTAGTGCGATACCAGCGCTCAAAATGCCTTTTATTCTATCGACAATCCTTTTCATACTTTTATCTCCATACGGTCGCTAATTTACAACTGATTACTTACAATACTTACTAAAGCTTCACATACCAACCGATGGTCAGCCAATAATCATGTGTTCTGATTTCAGAATTAATAAGACCCGCCAGCCGATAGTCAATTCCTGCCTCCAGCTTATTTCGATCGGAAAAGTTGTAACCCAATACCGGAACTATACGGATTTCCAATCCATTGTTTCTTTTGCTGTGGATAAACAGGTATTCATTATTCACTTTCAGATAAAACTCTTTGGGGTCAACTTCCTGACCGTTTAATGGGTTTTCTACTGAAATCCTGTAGCGATAGCGCGAAATGGTTGGTATATCGGGTATAAATGTCTGATCGGTGGAAAAGCGATGGGCCAGCCTGAAGCCGGTAAAATACTGCACCAGCGTGAATTGCTGTATGGTACGATGGACAATCCGGTCTTCGACAAAACGGATCAGATAACCGGCGGCAATGGAATTGTTCAGGCCGACTTTACGAGAAAAAACACCTGAAAAATCCGAACGTTCATAGAAGGCATCCCATTGCTTATTTTCTCCAAATATCCCCCTGTATAAAACCTGCCGGCTTTCCCATTTAAAGTTAAACCGCCATGGGCCGCTGATCCGGGTATTGAGGTTGACGGAGGGCAACGTGCCTGCTTCAAAAGAACTTTGTGCATACAAGTTGCTTCCCGCCATAAACAGGGCGATAGCTATGGGTATTTTCAGACTAGTATTCAAGATTATCGGTGCTTCTCAGATCAATTTTTTGGACTTCGACAATTTCACCGTCCTGCCCGGTGGTGATTTGGAACATTTGAAGGCGTCTGTCTTTTTTGGCTTTGAGAACAATCTCGTAACGTTTTTGAAGAGATGTATTTACGTCTTCCCTAATAAGCGCAAGTAATTTATCAGTGGTTCCTTTGTACTGGATTTGTACTTTCCGGATACTCCATTTAGCAAAAAGCTCATCCAGGCCGGAGATGATTTTTCCTTTAGTGTTTGCCGGCAATTCTTCAAAATCAATTTCAATTTCGATATCTTCAAGAACGCCCGTCTTTGAGAATTCAATACTATGCCGCCGGTTTTGGCGCCTTACTTTGGCTTCTATTGAGCTTCCGCTTTCATTCTCTTCGCGGAACCATTTTATTTTTTTATCAAAATTGCAGGCATCGATAAATTTTAATGCCTCCGCGGGGACCTCTCCCTCTTTAATGCGGTATTCCCTTTCCACTTTTTCCTGTGACTGTGCAGCATAAAAGCATAGCAGCAAAGCAAAAGAAACCAGCATTCGACGTATGTCGGTGATCCATTCCATATTCCGCGAAGATACTATGAAAATGGAATTATCAAGATCCTGTATGGGATTAATGCTTTCTTACCATGCGCAATATTTTGATATTCAGTACAAAAAAGCGCCAAAGCTGAACAAAAATATTGGTACGCATTAATTTTGTAAGTCCGGTAGGCGCCGGGGCATAAAATTGTTGTCCGTAGGGTTGTATTTTTTTCTCTTTCATCACAATTCAATTTACTATTCGGGTATGATTTGCCATCCTGTTTTCCATTTGGCTTTGTACATAAAACCAATGTGCAGCAGGTATTTCAACCAGTGACCTGCCAACCCAATCTCTCCGGTGGTGTAGTTAGTGTCACGTCCACCAGAGTCAGGGAAACGATCATAATCGGGAACTATGGGGTACATGGTCATGCTGGCCGCGGCGCCCTTGAAAAAGTTGGCTCCGGCAGATGCAATACAGGCTGCCCCCATATTGGCCATTGATGCGGTTCTTTTTGGTGTGGTCGCTTTGCCCTTCATCATATCGACAATGTTGTAGGCAACTTTACGCGCCATTACGCCGGAAGGCATGCCTGTACGGGGTACCGATGGTGTGATGACGGTGCCATTGGGATTTTTCATGGTTTTAGAAATGCCGTGAGGAGGGGCAAAAGCAATACCTACGGCGAACATGTTGGGATAGAAAGGTGACTGATAATTTTTTGGCCAGTCTTCGGGTTTCCATTCTTCGTAAGGCCTTGGATTGTAATCCGCATCGACCTTCATAAATCCGTTTTTGGCAAAAACCTTATCGGTAATATCTTCGCCATTTTTGGCAAATGCCCTCAGTGGCACACCGGAAAATGGTGGAAGCAACATACCAAAATCAAATTCAAGCTCGTGCTCATTTCCGTCGAGGTCTTCATAAAATATTTTATTGGGCTCAATCCGATTAACATGGGCCCTTTTGATCCATTCGATGCCACGTTCGGCAAAAAGAGATTCGGTAAATACCTTACTATGAGTGATGTACCCTCCTTTTTTGAGGTGCATACCGCCCATGCCAAAATCTCCCAGTTCATACTCGTTGGTAATGTAAATAACCCTGGCCATGTCACGCACCTTGTGTTTGCGCAACTCAAACTCGACATTAAAAAGATATTCAAAAGCCGCTCCCTGGCATGTGCAGGTCCCATGTCCCGTACCGATGACAAATGTTAACTGTTCTCCACTTTTCAACCGCGCTATCGCATTTTTCAGTTCTTTAGCCGCATGTTCCGCATGGCCAAATGTACAAACGGACAAGGTGTTTTTATCGGGGCCAAGCCCTTCTGTAGCTTCAAATTTTAATTTCGGCCCGGTAGCATTGATCAGATAATCATAAGTGATCTTCTGAATTTCCCCATTATTGTTTTTGCCCGTTCCTTCAATGGTTACAAAAGGCTGGTCGCTATGGTCTTCACCCTCGGGGTTAATGCTGACCGCCTTTGCCTGTTCGAAGCGAATGCCATGCTTTTTATATACCGGCGCTAGTTCAAACGTGACATCTTCAGGTTTCATCAGGTCCACTCCCACCCAAATATTGGAGGGTATCCAGTTCCACTTACTGTTGGGAGAAACGACTACTATTTCGTGCTCTCGTTTAGATAATAATTTGCGTGCATGTTGCGCTGCGGTATGTCCGGAAACCCCGGCGCCAAGTATGACTAGTCGGGCCATGATGCGTTGATATTTTTATTAAACAGTACCATAAGATACTGATTATCATGGCCCGGAAATGTAACAGAGATCACACTACATGATCCTCGTGTTTTGATGTTTTATCTTTCCGAAATAATGAATTTGACCTTGTCCTGAACATTGGATGCTTCGAGATTCCATCGACCTTTTCTATTCAATTACATTTTTTTTCAAGCTCAAAAGTGTTACACCACTAGTGTTATGTCAATCGTCAAAAGTCGGATAAAGCCTGGATAGTTTTATCCTGGCATCTTCCGTGGTGGACCGCCAATTGAACTTTGCATTCTTATGGTCTCTGGCAGTTTGCCATGCCATTACTTCTTTATCAACTTTTTATATGGCGTCTATTCTTCGGCTTAAGCATTGTTTCATTAATACGTTGAGTTCAATTTCAACCATATTGAGCCAACTACCATCCTTTGGGGTATACACGAAGTCAAATCTATCCCATAGTTGCTTTGCCTGTTCCGGCTTATCGGTCTCAAATAGTGCGCCGGGCTTATGTGTACCTAAATTATCCATTACCAAAGTAATCCTTTCGGCATCCTTATCATTCTCTGCTATTTCATTTAGGTATTCAGCCCATTCCTTTTCGGTTTTGCTTAAAGTCACTTTCACATATCGCTTCCCAGCCAATGGTCCGCTGGCCATAAATATATTGCAGGCCCCGCATGGCTGGTACTCATAATCATATTTTTCTTCGCTGCCCGGCTTTGCTTGTATAGGCATTTTTGTCTCCTTTATTAACTGCTTAGGCGATTTATCCGTACAAACAACCGGCTAACTGGGGTCGTAGGGCATTTTATACACTTCCAATACTTTTTCCATATTGGCCACAAAATCACCGTTTTGAAGCGGTGGTATTACCCATCCTTTTTTCTTCCAGGGCTTTAACTCGTTTTTTTAAAGTCGACGTGCTGTCTCGTGAGAAATATTATCTATGTATTCTAACTCTATTGCTCTGTCCGCCAACAATCTCAAGGACCACCTGGAAAAAACTTCCGGGGGTTTACTGCAACTCAGCGCTTTCAGATGGGCTTCTAAATCCCCATCCACTTTCTTTTTACAAACCCGCTCTTCTTTGTGGCCCTACGAGGCGACTTCTATGCCTTCCTCTACGAATCTCTTTTTCACCCGATCAATTTTTTTTCATGCTGATTTGCAGCACCCTGGAAATATCTTCATTCTTGACTTTCTTTTCTTGAAATTCTCGCTGATCACAATTTAACCGAGTTAGTGCATTCAACAACTTTTGTGATTTGTGAGAACCTTTTCTTGTAATCCCCTGTAGGTCCTCCCGCCCATCTTGCGTTAAAGTTACTTTGTATCTTGTCATGGCAGTTTCCTGCCAAGAAAATACTATTATTCTGGCATCCGGCAAAAAACTGGATAATTTCCATTGATCTTAAAAAAGTACAATGGCGAGGCATGGCGCCATGTTAAAATTTATAATGTTTGAGATTTCTCAACTAACAAAAACATCATGAGTAAGAATACCTATTTAGCCGGACAGCCTATGCTTTGTCAGTTACTTTCTTGCCTTCACAGGGATTTGGTAGCCGAATATCAAAGCGACCGCTACTACAAGACCATGACCACCTCAAAGCAGTTTGTTTTCCTGTTTTATGGGATCATCATGCCATGCAAAGCACTGAACAACCTCTGTAAGCATTCACTCATGCTGGAAGACAAGCTTTCCTATCTGGGCATAACCAGCTTTCCTGCTGTAAGTACCTTGAGCGATGTGAATATTAATCGTAGCAGTGAAGTATTTGCGAGGCTTTATTAAAAACTCTAAAGGTATTATCGAGACACGCTAAAACCCACTTTATACCACTTATATGAGGAACTGTACGCTGAAAAGGTTTTTTGTTTTGATTCAACGACGATCACCTTGTTTGTGGATATTTTTTAAGGGGCAGGACGCAATACGCTCAATAGCAAGAAAAAGGGAGGTCTGAAGGCCACACCAAAGCGCCATTGATGGGTTTTGTCCTTGATTTAGTTTGTTTGAGCGAAGCGCCCAATAATGACAAATCGTTTCTCGGACAGCTAAACCTTATCTGCGACTATACCGATGGTAGGATAGTTAGTGATCAGAAAGCGCTACTGAAAGATGGATTGGAAGCCCGTTTGTTGGTCTATGAGGACTATACTAATGGAAAAGCTCCCCAATTTGTAACTTATATGTTCGATTATGATGCCATGACTATTGTCCAACTTTATAATTACCGATAGGACATTGAGGTATTTTTTAAGGAGCTCACAATCCATAAACATGGATAAACATTAAAAGCTCAAGGCCTTTAGATCAAGTTGGGTGTCCCTGTGCACAAAACAGGAAAAGGACCTCTATCAGCTCTTACCAAACCACTGGCTTAAATACAAAAACACTTCATGATTTTCCCCGTGCGTTACTCGGACGGATACGATTAATGTCAGTATTTCCCAACTCACACCACTCCCGAAAGTGTTCGGGATAAGGGTCCCGTACTTGGCGGTTCATTGGATTGTAGGCTGCGTTGTTAACCCTGTCCGCTTAAAATGGGGCTGCACCAATACGGTACTCCCCATCGAATTTGGACGGAATCCAATGTTCAGTCCTTCGCTGGCTGGTGAGTCCTCCGACTTTATCCCTTCGGTATCGGCTCGTTGCCACCAACTACTATGACTTCTGCTGACTTCTCTTTGATGTACACGACACCCAGAGATCTCCCTCGGTAAGGTGAATATCCTTGTGCCTATCCCTGCCATATCTACTATTTCAGCGCTCCCTTCCTTGGGGAAGGTTTGGACTTCGGTGTGCTGTGGCACCTCATCCGACCTCATAGCCTCCGTATATGGTTCATGTACTGACGCCAATGATCAGTATTTTCAATTCGTCAGTACAGACACCGCAGTTCGGAACGATGCTGCACCGATGCGTCAGCACTGGCTTCCTTCACTGCTCACCTCACGGTGAACCAGCTTGCCACTTGCTAACGAGCTTCACCAACTCGCTCGTAAGGGACTTTCACCCTCTGGAATAATTTGGTATCTTCGATACCAGATGCCCATGCTGGGCACACACAATGTGTATAGTGCATGCGGGTTTCAGCGGTTTTCGAGCGTTTGTAGCTCGTAAAAAAAGTTGGTGTAAACTGATAGTAAGTCACCTCGTAATCCCGCACGACACCATACACTAACCGTTGCCAACCATTTAGGTGTATACAGCAATACTATTAACCTAAAAGTAAGAGTATTTGAACAAACTTTTGTAGTTTTGTACACGTATATGTACATAAAAATAAAAATATGTTAACTACAACAATTTCAGACTTCAGAAAGGATATCAAGAAATATCTTGATAACGTAATTGAAAACTTTGAAACCCTTATCATTAATCGTGGGAAAGATAGTGGCGTTGTAATCATCTCACTAGATGAGTACAATTCTTTACGAGCAACTCAACATGAATTATCTTCTAAAGTCAACGAACAGCGATTAGATTCTGCTATCAATAAATTAAAAACTGGCGCATCCTTTGAAAAAGAACTTCTTGACTAATGAAATACATTTTTGTTGATGAATCATGGGAAGACTATTTGTATTGGCAAAAAACTGATAAAAAAATCCTCAAGAAAATAAATAGTTTGATTAAGGACATTTCAAGCAATCCGTTTGACGGAATTGGAAAACCTGAACCTCTCAAATATAAATACCAGGGTTATTGGTCAAGAAGAATTGATGGTGAACATCGTCTAATATATCGAGTAAAGGACAATGAAATCGAAATTGCAAAGTGTCGATTCCACTATGATTAGAATAAAAACGGTTGCCAATCGAGTAGACGGCCGTGAGCCATAAGCCCACGGTGCGCCTACTGACGATAAATGTCAGCATTTTCAATCTCACACCACCGTACGTACGGTTCTCGTATACGGCGGTTCATCCGGCACAGAATAACCGCTCTTTACACCAAATATTCCTTTCCACTACTTCTGAGATAGGGCTACCCAAGGCTCCCTATCGAATTTTCGTTTCACCAAATGTTCAGCCCTTCACTACCTTGTGAGACCTCCGGCGATTGACCGGCTCATTACCAGTAGCTACTATGGCTTCTGCTGACTTCTCAAACTGCAACTCGTACAGTCTGAGATCTCCCCAGGTAAGGACATATTCCTTCCTCCGATTCCCGCGGCATCTACCCAATAGGGATTGTTGGTTACGGGCATCACAAAGATGTGCTTGCTCACCCTCCCTACTTGGCCTCTGTATACCGTTCCTGTACTGACGCAAATGATCAGTATTTTCAATTCGTCGGTACCGGATTTTGCAGTTCGGAACGATGCTGTACCGATGCGTCAGCACTCGCTTCCTTCACTGCTCACCTCACGGTGAACCAGCTTGTCACTTGCTAACGAGCTTCGCCAACTCGCTCGTAAGGGACTTTCACCCTCTGGAATAATTTGGTATCTTCGATACCAGATGCCCATGCTGGGCACACACAATGGCGAGCATCCATAGCCGCGCAAGGGCCAGCGCGCTGGCCCAAGCTACGCATGCTAGCCGGAGCGTTGTGGTTCATGGTGAGAAACAGACTGCAAACATTGATTTTCAGTTCAGATTGATATTTTGTTAATTTGTAAAGGTTAAAAATTAACAAGATTGGATAATGCCAAAGATATTTGAATATTTAGGGATTCTGATTTTTTTCTACTCTAATGAACACGAACCGATTCATGTTCATGCGAAAAAAGGAGAGTATGAAAGCAAAGCGGAATTCTATATTATTGATGGCGTGATTACGGGGATAAAGATTACAAATATTTCAGGAGCACGACCACTGAAAGGAAAAGACCTTAAAGATTTTGAGGTTTTTCTTGAGAAGTACGCTGACAAAATAGTCGAAAAATGGATTAACTATTTTGTTTATCATAAGGATGTTGAGTTTGAGAAAATTACAAAAAGACTAAAATGAGAATAATTGTTGACTATAAGGATTCTGATTCTGGATTTAATCAGTTAAAAATTGATTCTGCAAAATATTTGTCTGATTATGCAATTCGTATAAGGTTTAGTGATGGAAAAGAAAAAGTTGTTGATTTCAAGCCATTTTTATCAAAATCACTTCATCCTTCGATTAAAAAATATTTGGATGAAAATAAGTTCTCGAATTTTTCATTGACCGATGGGAATTTAAATTGGAACGATTACGACTTGATTTTTCCTATTACTGATTTATATAATGGACAGATAGGAGCATAAACCACGAAACCACAATAACTAAGCATTCGTGTGGCCGATAGGCCGAACATGAATGTCCCGAAAGCTTTCGGGATTGACAGATCCGTAGTTTCTATGGGGAATGCGCTCAATATTATAGGTGTGAAGCAGGATATCCTATGAGGCAGTTGAAGTCTTCGATGGCCGCAATGGCATGTTATGGATTAGTTCGTCAATGATCCCATCTGGAGTTAATGTTTTTTTAATGGATTTCTTATGCATTAGGGCGCACCTTTTCTGTTACGCCGAAAGTCGTTATTTTAAACCCAAATTCAACAATAGAGCTGAATTTGCCCAATGGGCCGACGAAAACCCGGTTTTGTCGGTATTAACCCTGACAAAACCGCCTTATATTGGCGG
>DNTB01000037.1 GCA_003499525.1 Flavobacteriales bacterium | reverse complement strand
CAGACGGACATACATTATAAAACGATATGGAAAAACTTGATTTAAAGAAAATTGTAGTAATAATCTCAATTGTAATAATGATTGCAGGTATTGATGATACCCCAAAAAATAGGACAGTAAGTTTAATTGATAAATTTACTGCAAATGACAAGGAGAAAATTTAGTGTACAGTTCAAGACCAAAGTGGTTTTGGAATGTTTGAAGGAGCGCCATAGTTTGGCAGAACTGGCCCAGAAGTATGAGCTTCACCCGAATCAAATAAGTTCATGGAAGCGCGAGTTTCTTGACGGGGCTGAGCAGGTATTTTTAAAAGGCAAGAGATCGGTTAAGAGTGAAACGGAACAGGAAAAAGATCGATTGCTCAAAACGATCGGTCAGCTCAAGATCGAGAATGATTTTTTAAAGGATGCCTTGCGGTAAAACCACTAGAACAACGACGTAAAATGATAAGCAAGGGTCATTCCAAATTAAGCGTAGCAAAGCAATGTGAACTGCTTAAAGTGCATCGGTCGGGAGTGTATTACAGGCCCAGACCTGAAAGCGAACTCAACCTCAAGCTCATGCGTGAGATGGATGAACATTACCTTCATCATCCTTTTAAAGGTGCTCGGCGGATGCATGTATGGTTGACAAAGGACAGGGGTTATAAGGTGAGCAGAAACCGAATAGAGCGATTGTATTATCGTGTTATGGGGCTTCGGGCAGTGATGCCAGGAAAGCATACCTCAAGACGCCATAAAGCGCATCAGGTGTATCCATATCTGTTGCGCAATCTGGAAATCACACGCTCCAATCAGGTGTGGGCTACGGATATAACCTATATCCCTATGGCTAAAGGATACCTATATCTGGTGGCGATTATTGATGTATACAGCCGGTATGTAGTAGGGTGGTCAGTGTCAAATAGCATGGATGCAATCTGGTGTAAGGAAACGCTTCAGGAAGCTATTAAAACCCATGGTAAACCTGAGATTATAAATACCGATCAAGGCAGTCAGTTCACTGCAGAAGAGTTCTCCGGTTTTGTCTTAAAACAAGGGATTAGACTCAGTATGGATGGAAAAGGAAGAGCGAAAGACAATGCGTTTATTGAAAGACTATGGCGCAGTGTGAAGTATGAAAAACTGTATCTCAACCCCCCCAAAGATGGAATAGATCTGTATGCACAACTTCAGGATTACTTCACTTATTACAACCATCGCCGCAGACATCAGAACCTGAAGGACCAAATACCACAAAAGATCTATAAGTATGCAGCCTGAAACAAACTTAAATACAACCAAAAGCTGTCCTAACTATTGGGGGATGATCAGGATTCACTCCGGATATGTTATATATGATACTCCCATATTCTTCCGCCCTTTGACTTTGATTTTCTGATTGTGCTCTTTTGTTGGGTGAATAGGGTAAAATGATGATTTGTCGATTTCCAAATTTTGATTGAATTGCTTTTGATGGATTCTTGCGGAATTCTTCTAGAAACTCATTAAGATTAGCATTTGTTGATTTATTTTTTTCATCTGGGTCGAGAATCTCTGTAGTTCGTCCTTCATCATTAATATTGTAGGAATCGTCAGTATTACCTGAATGTTCAATAATTCCGAAGTCATAAATACCCAGCTCATTTAGCATTTTATACACACCATATAAGAGTTGTAAACTCTGTTCTGACATATCCATTTGTTTTTTCAAATCTCTAGAAATGTCTTTCCGAATGTGTGTATTAAACTCCTCAATACCCATGGTCCATTCACCCGAACTGCTTATAAGATTGGACTGAATAACGTCCTTATATCCAACCTTGGGTTGAATTTTCAATATATTATACATATCCTTTGTGGACACTCCAAAACTACCAAGCATTTGATTTAGAATTACCCATGCATCATTACTTGTAGGCCTAATTGCCTTACCATCAGGATCGACAAATGATATTGGATTTCCCATCACATAATTGTAGGGTGACCAGGAAACATAATCAGCCGCCAACGGATCCACACTCAAGAACCTTCCAATATCAATATCGTAATACCGCGCAAATCGGTAATCCAGGTTAGAGAGCTCGTCGCGCTCGTGGTGGGTGGTGAGGTAGCGTTCAGGCGCCCCGGAGCGGGCTTCTCTGAGGATTTTGCTAACAAATTGATATTGAGAATCTATACTGGCATTCATCAAAACCGATTGTTCCAAATATAAATGTTATGTAGCCTTCCCGAAAAACGGTTGTTTCTTTCGTGTTGCTAGAGCTACGCGATACACTTTGTTAATCGCGTGGCATTGGTGCTGCCAATTACCCGGTGGCCTCGCGACCACATTACGGGAAAGTTGTTCTACTTTCTGCCTCTGGCAGAATAGAACACTATTAAATTCCAACCTGCATCTTTCTTTATATGGCGATGTGCAGGGGGGACAATGTGTTGGATTCGCACTTTAAAGACTAATATGAATTGCTTATAGACCATTTGGCACTTTTGAGTATTTTGGTATGTGCAGAGAAATATTGCAGTAATGAACGAAGCTTTGCAAAGCATCATACCACCAGAGAAACTGGAAGAATTAGTGTCCATCAGTCGCAAAATATTCCTTAAGCCAAAGGAATATTTCATTCGGGAAGGAGAAGTGCCTAAAAAATTTGCTTTTGTATTTTCGGGCCTCTTTCGATACGTCTACATCAACAACAAAGGACTGGAGTTTACAAAAGGAATCATTGCCGAACACCAGTTTATTAGCTCGTATTCTGCTATGATTTCTTCTAAACCTTCACATTTTTTTATCGAAGCACTGGAAGATTCTGAAATCCTGCAAATACCCTACGATAAGTGGTCGGTTTTTCTGAAAGATGATATTTTTTGGGTCAAACTATTACTTAAATCTGTAGAGTCAGGATTCATAATTAAGGAAAAAAGAGAACGAGACTTGCTCTTGCTCAATGCGGAAACGAGGTATCTGAATTTTTTGAAGGATTATCCAGATATGCAGCACCGGATAAGTCAGTCAATTATAGCATCTTATTTAGGTATTCAGCCCGAGAGCTTAAGCCGTATTAGAAAAAAAATTTCCAGTTAACATAGGTCAATGCACAGATGGTTTCCGCCCGGTAGATTTGTTCTACTAATCTGTAAAAAGGGTAATTATAATGAAACTATCAGGACATACATTTTTAATCACAGGTGGAAGTTCCGGCATCGGATTAGAACTTAGCCAGACGCTTATTCAAAAAGGAAACACCGTTATTATTTGCGGGCGGTCGAGTGAAAAACTCGAAGCGGCAAAAAAAATAGCACCTCAGATCATAACCTATCAATGCGACCTTTCCAGCCCTGCGGAATGCAACGATCTTGTTGAAAAAGTCAGAAAAAATCATCCTGATTTAAACGTGCTGATCAATAATGCGGCTATTGTCAATAAAATTGATTTTATCACAAACGAAGATGCGCTTCAGCTGGCGGAAAATGAGTACGCAACAAATCTGATGGCCCCGTTACGACTGATCAAACTTTTCTACAAAACACTGATTTCCAATATCTCGCCTGCGATCATCAACATCACAACAGGACTCATCTATGCGCCCAGAGTCATCTATCCATTCTATAATTCTTCTAAATCTGCCCTGCATTCGTTTACTCAGACCCTAAGAATTCACTTGAAGGATGAGAAAATCAAAGTAGTGGAAGTCATGTTCCCCGCTGTCGATACCCCATGGCACGAAGGTACACCGCCAAAAATTGCCATCAGCAGCAAAAAAGCCGTTGATGAAATGATAAAGGGTCTTGAGAAAGGGAAACCGGAAATAAGGGTAGGTGGGGCCAAACTGCTTCATTTAGTTTCCAGAATAGCTCCGGCTTTTGCCCTTAAAAAAGTGAATGAAATAGAATAAAATAGATGCGGTTTTTCGCATTATAATGTCTTATCCGTCCGCTACATTTTACTGAGTTTGAAAATAGATATTTAGTAAGAGACCCCCCCACAGATCACCTTAAATCCATTCAATGCAAATATTATTTTCATCCAAATCAAATTGTCAATTCCGCAGGTTGTTCTGTACTTCAGACACGAAATCTTCAGGACATTTGACATCTGTGGGTACGTCAGTGTTGCCCAGACTCAAAGGATTCTTCATTGAAGTATTGTTTCCAAAAATGCAGATACTGCTGTCAAGTATTGCACATATCGTAAGCATCGTTATAGCTGTTCTTTCATAGGGTCAGAACTCATATTGGAATTGATTAGTTAAAGCAAAGGTTTGACCATCAAATCCTTGCCGATTTTATATAGTTAACCCTGCTGATCGACAAAGTGCGGAGTTGCAGAACTTCGGCTTAAAATTTTATCATCAATTTAGAGCATAAGCGACTACAACACAGGTAATCAGGTTGTTAGAAATTATGAACTGGAGCTACTTCAAATATAACCTTGCCCATAATTTGACTCAAGATTGAATTAACTGATTAGTTTCGCAACCGCAATCAAAGCGGTTTTATACAACATAACTCTATGAAGCAAACAGAAAGCGGTACAATTCTCGGGCATCCTAAGGGTCTATTTATTTTATTTTTCGCCGAACTGTGGGAGCGTTTTTCGTTTTACGGAATGCGGGCTATTTTGGTTTTATACCTTACTGCAGAAACAAACGCCAAGTTCAACCCAGGGCTGGGGTGGACGAGCAAAGAAGCACTATCATTATATGGATGGTACATGATGATGGTATACTTCATGGGTATTTTCGGAGGGGCCATCGCCGATAAATGGCTGGGACAGAAAAAATCTGTTCTCGTTGGTGGAATACTTATCATCTTGGGGCAATTCTCTTTGGCAATGCGAGATCTGAGTTTCTTCTATGCCGGGTTGGTATTATTGGTTATGGGGGTTGGACTATTAAAACCGAATATCAGCACTATGGTCGGAGCACTATACCCTAAGGGAGATTCTCGCAGAGATTCGGGATTTACCATATTCTATATAGGAATTAACATCGGAGCGGTACTTGCACCTTTTATCGTAGGATATTTTGGAGAAAAGGTAAATTGGTATTTGGGGTTCAGCCTTGCAGGATTCGGAATGATTTTAGGACAAATAGTTTACGTTTTTGGAGGTAAGTATCTCAAAGGAATTGGGGAATTGCTGAAGAGTTCCGAAGAGACGGCACATCTGGCTACTAAACCGCTTACAAAAGAGGATAAGGACCGAATGGTCTTAATGCTGATTTCTTTTCTCATTGTTATGGTATTTTGGGCCGCATACGAACAGGCAGGAGGCCTGATGAACCTTTATGCCCGGGACAAAATTGATAGGGTGGTACTGGGCTATGAAATTCCAACGAGCTTTTTCCAATCCCTTCATGCTCTTTATGTGGTCATTCTGGGAGCGCCAATGGCCTGGGCCTGGACGAAGTGGCGAAAGGCTGGAAAAGAATCTTCTGCGATTTACAAGATGGGAATAGGTTCCATCATCATGAGTTTTGGCTTTGTCGCACTCATGGGGGCAGCATATGATGTTTCGCTGAGTGCATTGGGTAAAGCACCTGTTTATTGGCTATTTCTCTCTTATTTTCTGCATGTAGTAGCCGAATTGAGTATTTCACCGGTTGCGCTTTCGTTCATAACAAAACTGTCTCCGGCAAAATATGCCAGTCTAATGATGGGGACTTATTTTGCAATTACCGGTCTGGGAAACAAGGTAGCAGGACTTCTTGGAGAAGCGGCTCAGGATGCCGGTGAAATGGCCATTTTCACCGGCATAACCGTATTTACATTGCTCCTGGGTATCCTAATGCTGATTTTCCTTAAGAAGCTCAAAGCTTTGGCTCATGGAGCTGAGGATATCGTGCAGTAATTAGGAAGGTTTGTTTTTAAGGTGCTAAGGGTTTATTTTGAACACCTCTATTAAACTCTAAAAATGTATGTCCGTCTGAATGGAGAACATAAATAGATTACGGAGCGGGGCCTGAGGTTTGTTGAGAATATGATGATTATGACAGCAAAAGACTTCTTTAAACAGTTTCCAGATGAATCGGCATGCGTTCACCACATGAAAAAAATGCGCGAGAAGAACGGGCTTGTGTGCCGAAAGTGCGCGTCGAAGCGATTGAGTTG
>DNTB01000057.1 GCA_003499525.1 Flavobacteriales bacterium | reverse complement strand
ACCAGGTATGACTTCTCTAATGAGGTACTTCTGGACCCCCATTACCTGAGATTTAAACCACGGACTACACCTTATAATCAGCTGGTAAGCCATCATCAATGCCCTGACCGAGCAAATACACGCTGACTTTACCAGGGAATCTAGACTTGAAGGGGTCCCATACGAAGCAGATCAGACCTTTAATCAAAAAAGAGGTTCTTGTCGTGATCTTTCGTGGATGCAGATGCAACTGCTCAGAAACCTGGGTATTGCCGCAAGGTTTGTCAGTGGCTATTATTTTACAGGGTCAGAGAGCACTGCACACGAACTTCACGCCTGGATAGAGGCTTATATTCCCGGGGCAGGATGGTTGGGTTTTGATCCCAGCCATGGAGGAATGGCCGGGGGCTCACACATTCCAATCTGTTCAAGCGCATACTACCAGCATACAATGCCGGTAACAGGTTCTTTTCGAGGTTATACCAACAGCACCATGACTACTAGTTTGAGTATTGAAAAAATAGAATAAAGGAAGAAAAGACTTAAAATTGGAAAATGTAGCATTTAAGAGATGGTACACCTACAACGATGAGACGATTGAGGTGGGTTAGGCGGATAATGGCCTACCCGGCTTAGTCCAAGTGACATATATGTAATAATAGTCAATTTGGATGCAACACCTTTAAAGTGAAAAAGCCCCAACTTGAAACATAATGATAGACCAGAAATCATGAGTAAACAATTTGTTCAAAATAAGTACATGGCAGGAGACGTGGTGTGCGCAAAAGTCAATCCCACCTTAAAACTGAAAATCAGGCGATACATAGATCAGGTATATTACTGCAAGGTACTGGATAATCCTGAGGCCCGAGAGTTCGTATATTATGAACGGGAGCTGGTAGAGGATCGGGAATTAATCACCAAAAATGAGAAATCAACGACATGGGAAAATGAAGGAGGGAGCACCACATAGCATGTTAAATCAGATAGAAGTACTTGTTTCGAAAATTAAAAAGATGCCTTCTTTACTTGAAAAAAAGCCGGTGATCGGAGAATATCAATCGTTCATTCTAGCGATACCAAAGTCCGGTAAGCTCAGATAAGATTTCAAATCAGACACCTTTGAATGCAGATAAAATGGAAATAACTAGAAGTTGGAGAGAGCAAAAAGTGATGCTAAAAAGACGATTCCCCGTTCTTTCAGATCCTGATTTTGAGTTTAAGGAAGGGGAAAGGGAAGGCATGCTGAACAAACTTTCCGGTAAGCTGAAGAAAACACGGAAAGAGCTTGAGATGCTCTTTGCAGAGTTGCAGACTTATTGAATCGCTTGAAGGAGAAAAATCCAATGAAACAAAACGCCCAGTAATACGGCGATATGGAACACCTCGTGTGCACCAAAATAGCCCGGAAAAAGAACGGGATATTCCATCCAGTCCAGAACAGCTCCTATCGTGTAGGCGATCCCTCCATAGACCAGGTATTTGATCGAAAGTGTTCCTTTCAATCTCCAGATTCCGATGATCGACACTAAGCCCAACCAACCGAACGCCAGATAAACACTATGGGTCATATAGGTAGGAAGTCTATCAAAATAGATCGACCCGAAGGTAATCCCAAGCGCAGCAATCACCGAGGCAACCAGGATGACACCCCATTTCATCAGACCAGAAAAGAGCACAAAATGTACAGCAATGAGTGTACCTGCAATGAGCAAAAATATGCCGGCATGATCGAGTATCCTTAAAACATAACGCGCGGAAGTCTCCCTGGGCAATAGATGATATACCCCACTCATCGAAAGAAGGAAAATGCAAGAGATTCCATAAATAAGAATTGGAGCAGGGTACCTTCTACCCAATTTTCCTTTTTTAAACAGCAAAATCAGGAGAAACAAGATACCTAATGCTCCCAGTAAGTGCATCCAGGAGCTTAATGGATCTTCAAAGCCAAGTAGGGGATGTGTTTTCATCGTTTTTAAAACGCTTACCATCAAATCAATCCAACGAGCAGAAGACATGTTATGGGGTGGCGTCTAACAGGAATTTAGTGGATAATATTGAATATGCAGGCATTCATGAACTTTACCGTTTTTATAGAATGGTTCGTTTTAGCAATCAGTTTGGGGAATACCGAATCGAAATCCAGATGTTATTAGTATTATGTTAAGTAGAATCAATTATACGTCTAGGTGGGCTGGCAAGGCAAAATACCGGGGGTGCGGTTGGCTGTGTGTTGGGAGTGATTATTTTGCCTAGATTTTTTGTTTACTTTTTCATCAATGGAAAAAGTAAAAGCCTAGCGGCTTGAGCGATTAAAGCGAACGCATAAAAGATAGATGATCTGTGAGCTATTCTTAAATCTGCTACGAAGTTTAGTGAGATTCCGGATATCCGCTGCGCTACTTCCGGAATGACGGTTAGGGAGATGGCTTATGCTGTGAGCCAACAAAGCGTTGGCAACCAAGTGTTTTACAGGCAAATTCATAATCGCTGAAAATCGTGTATTTGAACTCAATCTGACTAATTGTACGAGTAACGGAAAATAGAACGATATACTTTGCCTGGAAATCTCTTGGGCTTGGGCTGGTCATCACGCATTAAGCGTGAAAGCGGGTTGGGAAAAAAAACTTTATCAAGTCGTAGAGGGCTAAGGGCACGGCGTGGGTCAGCAGACCTGGCCTTAGATAATTAGGCTTACCAGCAGCGAACAAAATTTATTCAGTAACAAAGTCGCTGCGGTATCGAATGAAGTTGTGGCCAGGGCTACAGCGATGGCGCAGCGGCTATTTACACATAACACAATTTATATAACATGGGAAACAGCCAATCGAAAAGTCAAACTTCAGATGCACTACACGAACATACTCGTCCCGCTTTTGCGGGACTTAACATAATATCATTATATAATCAATGGGTTCAAGCATTGGCCGTGATTTGCTTTAACATAAAATCATTGCCGTTGATCGGACTGACATCCGATAACTGATTTTATGCTAAATGCTGCGCATACGCAAATCACTAGTATAGTTATATAATTAACCTTATGTTAAATAAAAGATATCGATATCTCGGAATCTATAATTTTCAATCTCCTATTCTCCCCTGAATTACTTTTGAGTACAACTCAATTTCCATCCCCTTACTTTCTATAATAATTGGAATTTAGCCCGGGTCCGTTTACTATTGTTGAATCAATAGTGAAGCTATGGATCAAACTACCTTTCAGGATTCACCCGAGCTGCGTTGGGTGGAGCGCGTTTCCAAATTGCTGGATTCCAAATTCAGAATTCCGGGCACCGGTATTCGTTTTGGGTTAGACCCCCTATTCGGTCTGTTACCCGTGGCGGGCGATATTGGTACGATGGTCATTTCGCTGTCGCTCGTCTATACCATGTACCGCCATGGCGCCAGCGGACGGCTTGTAGCCAAGATGGTGGGCAATGTTCTGATCGATGTCGTTCTGGGCTCTATTCCGCTCATCGGTATTGCGCTGGATGTATACTACAAACCCAACAACCGGAATGTCCGGCTGCTCAAAGAATACTATCGTCAAGGCAAACACCGCGGCTCAGCTTCCGGGGTGATTGTCCCCGTACTGTTGGTAACCCTGCTCATTACGGCCGGTTTGATTTACGGCGCCGTTGTACTGGTTATGTATATAATCGAATGGCTGGGTGGATGAACGTACTATTCCATTTTTTTTTAGCCTATGTGGTTTCCTTCCAACTTTTTTACTTCTAATTGTGTCAGACTAAATGAAACCAACTAAATCATTCCATCATGAAAAAATCTTTTTTGTTGTTGATATCCATCGGTCTAATGGCATCCTGTTCCTTGATAGAAGACTTGAAACCGTCATCAGGTGATCATGAAAAACCAGAGGGACTTATGGAAGAATGGACCCTTGTGGAAATGTCGGGAAATATAGTGAATGTCCCGCCTACCACCGGCCAAGATATGCCCTGGCAGGAAACCATTCAGCTTTTTGATGATGGTACGTTCATCAAAACCCGAACAACAGATCAGGGCACACAATCAGCAAAGGGCAATTATCAATATGAGGAACGCTCTGACGGTAAGTATCTGAAGCTCATGTACGTATCGGACCATGCTTTAATCGGGAACTGTACGAACAGTATGGATGAGTTGTACGTGGTAGATTCTGTAAGTCAAATTCGTGGAACATGGATGGCATGTGATGGCCCCGGGCTAAAATATCGCAAGGAAGAATAATGATTTTGATTGATTCATTCGTTATTCGGGGCCTGTATTTTTTCTGGCCTCTACCCTATTGGTCAGGTAAAATATACCTCTTACACTCAACAAAAATCATGTCTGAGCGCAGTGTTCGTGAATACGGTCAGAGATCAATTGGGTATTTAATGGTTATCAGAGCTGTCGCGAATGAGATTTTCTTTTTTGGCTTGTTTTATTTCCGGGTTGTTCGTATTGCTGCTTAGAATATAATAAGTCAGATCCGATGCCAACTCACGGGCTAGCTTAATAAAATCTACCCCACTCATTTTGGGCATGCTCATATCGCTTACCACTGCATCAAGAGTGGCAGATTTATTTTCGATGATCTCCAGCGCACTTTCAATGGTAGATGCCGTGATGATACGGAAGATATTTTCAAAGCTTTTTATAAAAATGAACTGATTGATGTCTTCGTCATCTACATATAGAACCGTAAGCTTTTCTTTGTCCTCCATTAACATGGCTAGTTAGGAACGCAAATGTATTACTTTTTGTACCTATATTTGGTTCGAATTTAGACATTATATTCTGGAATTCATTTCCCAATGGTAAATATTGATGATTCGCCTCTATATTTTCTTACTGCTTTCTTGACAAATCGCAATTAACCATAGATATTCATACAAAATGTAAATTACCCCACCAATGAAGGAAGAAGTGAAACTCCTGAAAAAAGATAAGGAAGATCTCGAGGATGAGATCCGCAAGCTTATTATCAAGTTCAAATCCAAGCACGACTGGGTAGACATTGTGAATATCCACGTATATGACTATGCCGAATTTTCAGAAGGCGACTGCATAAATGTGCGGGTTGATCTTCAGATAAGATAGTATATCTTTTTGATATTAAATTAATTATAGTGTTTTAATTCAATTATTAGTTGATGCAAGGATCTTCTTCTTTTTCAAGTTTAAAGAGGGATAAAGTTATGCCTTCAGCCTTGAGTCCAATCCTTAGTCCATGCCTAAAAGGTGTTGACTGTATTTAGGAGTCGCAGGTGACAACACTTGCAACGGCGTAATATTGGTTCAATGGTTCAAAAGTTCAAGGGTTCAAGGGTCGGGCTAATAGCTAATTGTTAATCTTAAACGGTCAAGTGCATTTAGGGATTGAAAGTTCAGAGGTCAGAGTTCAGCGAATTGATAAACAAAACATTTGACAAACCCCCCAAATCCCACCATCTTCCTGAATAATACTGCAAGGATTCGGAAGGGCCATAAGCCATAAACCATGAGCCATAAACTATGAGCCATAAACCATGAGCTAATACCTTCCAGCTTCGAGCCTTCGAAAGTTCAGCGTTCAGGGTTCAGGGTTCAGCATTTAAGGTTCAGGGTTCGGGGTTCAGAGTTCAGGGGATTGCGAATTAATAAAAAAACATTCAAAAACCCCCAAATCCACCATCTTCCTGAATGATACTGTAAAGATTCGGAAGCGCCATGAGCTAATATCTTCGAGCTTCCAGCTTCGAGCCTCGAGCTCTGTGCATATTTAAACAAATCAACCCATCCACCACCTTCTAACTTCTGAACCACTAAACATGTGAACCACTGAACTCTTGAACCCTTGAACCCCTGCGCGTAAGCCCGCCGAACCAAAAGCGGGGGTGCG
>DNTB01000078.1 GCA_003499525.1 Flavobacteriales bacterium | reverse complement strand
CGCTACACCCCGAAACTCTTTCTGCGATTTGGCTCTCTGCGACCTTCCTGACGATCCCGTCAGGACGCTATAACCGGGCTACGCTACACCCCAATAATATCCGGGATAAATACATCTCCCGGAATTTGAGCTTGCAAAGGTAAAATAAGATATGGATTAATTACACGAAATCAGAAACGTATCGACAATAATCTAATACTAAATTGTAGAAATGTTGTTCCTTTGCATCCTTTTAGCCTATGTATATTAACACAATCATCATCGGTAGCGGAAGTTATATCCCAGAAATCGTTGTGAAAAATGATGACTTTCTCAGCCACGAATTCTATGATGAAAGTGGAGTGCAATTTGAGCAGGATAATCGCGAAACCATTGATAAATTCAAAGAGATAACCGGTATTTCAGAACGGCGGTATCTCTCTGATGATTTGAATAACTCCGATATGGCATTTTTCGCCGCTCAAAAGGCCATAGAAGATGCTGATATTGATCCTGAATCCTTAGATTACATCATATTAGGTCATAATTTCGGAGATATACTGGAGGACAATTGGAAAACTGATATGGTACCTTCCATTTCAGCAAGGGTGAAAAATAAACTCGATATAAAAAACCCCTATTGCATTCCGCTCGATGTTCCTTTTGGGTGTCCGGGATGGCTTCAGGGTTTTATCATGGCGGATATTTTCATGAAATCGGGTCATGCCAAAAAAGCGCTGGTAATTGGATCTGAATCCTTATCAAGAATTGTCGACCCCCATAACCGGGATACCATGATCTTTTCGGATGGAGCAGGAGCTGTTGTTCTGGAGGCCAAAGAATCTGAAGATCAATTTGGTGTGATCAGCAGCAAAACAAGATCGGATACTAAAGGCGAATTCCTCAACCTACTCGACATGCAAAAATCGCTCAACCCTGATTATAAAGACGATACCTTGTTTTTAAGAATGAAAGGACGTAAGCTGTATAATTATTCATTAAAAACTGTTCCTCCTCTCGTTAAAGAGGTTATTGATGAGGTAGGTATTGGAATAGACCAAATCCAGAAAATCCTGATTCATCAGGCCAATGAGAAAATGGATGATGCTATGGTCAGGGGGCTATTTAAACTATATGGATTAAGAGATTACCCCAAAGAAGTTCTTCCAATGAGCATCGCTCATCTTGGTAATAACTCCGTGGCTACCATTCCTATTCTCTATGATCTTATCTCCAAAGGAATGACAGATTCGAACTCTTACAAATCAGGCGATTATGTCGTTTTCGTTTCCGTTGGCGCGGGTTTGTATATCAATGCCATGGTTTACCTGGTACCTTAACTAAATGGTTACCGGTGTGCATTCATTTTCATACACATAAGCAGATCCTGATCCTGAATCAATCGTATCGAATACATACTGACTTTCCCTTCGAATTATCCAATACGAATAGATAAAGGGCCCTTCAGGCCAGTCCGCCAGTCGAATATGTGAAGTAGGTTCATCACAGCTCAATACCTCATCGGGTGCTCTGTCCTCAATAGATCCAATGTAGCCTTCCTGTACTGCAACATCCATATATGTATTCCACTCCTCGAGTAAGTAATGATCAGAATAGAAATTTACGGTTCCCGTATATCGGCACGATCCATCATCATCAAACGCATCAGGATCATAATTGATGGCCCGAGGGTCAGTACACCCTCGATATTCGCATGAACCATCATCTTCCACTGCTTCATATTTAAAATTGGATGCAGCAGGGTCAGTACATCCCTTTTCCTTGCATGAGAAAAGAGCAAGTACAAATAATAAAACAACAAGCAATAGATTGGAAAGAGACATAAATGGAAACTTTAAAGTTCGTCTAAAGATATGTGTTTAGGATCATGCAATAATGAGAGCAGATATTCGTGAATCTCCACGCTCTGGTCATGAGCCATCTTTTTACCGGTCTTCGCAATGAAGAAGAAGATCAAATAAACAATCCCCGCAGCCGGAATCAGCCACAGTGCAACCGGTGAATTACCCATGGTCCACTGGCCCATTCCTATGACTAATCCGCCTATTGCCAGTAGGCCCATTAGGGTATAGATAAACATGAAGCTGGTCCAAATTGCGGGACGCGGCCCAACCAGCCCTCTGATGATCGCTCCTTCAGGATGATCCTCAATAGAAAAATCAATTTGTGGAGTCCAGTAATGGCGCTCTTCAGGTTTAAAATCTATGGTGGCCTGATAATCAAAAGCATGACCTCCAAATCTCGAGTCGGGATCATTCAGCACTTTTCTTAATTTCTTGTAGAGTTCTGCTTTTGATTCATGCGTGATGTATCGGAACCGCGGCCTAAGTGTTGTAATTGCCATTTTATTCGGAAATATTCCGAAAATTTAGATAATTATGATAATAATTCCGAACTCTCCTCACATACTGATAGGCCTCACTACCGCGGCAATACCCATGACGCACCATATCCTGACGATAGTATTCCGGCTTAGAGAGCAATTTCATTGCCTTTTCCGTATTTCCTATCCACCTACGTGAATTCCACCCTTTTTTTGACGCAAGTCTTTGAGCATCAAGAACATGGCCCGAACCAATATTGTATGATGCCAAAACAAAATCGCGGAGATCGGTGGTATCAACGCGTTCAGCCCAAAAGGCCAGTAAAGATTTGATCAAACGGGTTCCCACCTTAATATTCTCCTCTGGATTTACTAAAGAATCGCCGTGCACACCAAACTCACCTGCGGTTACTGGCATGACCTGCATGAGACCTGTTGCCCCACTCCATGCAACGGTATCTTCCACAAAATTTGACTCAGCTTTTATCATCGCTGCCAATAGCGTCCAGTCCCATTTAAGTTCTGCGGAGTATTTCTTTATCAAATCATCGTAAACCGATATTTGACCGCTTTTATTAAAATGAAAATCACTGGATACACGGCTGTGAACTAATCTGTTGTTTTTAAGATACTTACTCCTTATCACGGCCCATTCTAATCGATTATGATTTTGCTTGATCCATGCATTAACGGTATCACGAAGTTCAGTGGCATTTTTATGCATGGCCCATGCTATTCCCTGTTCCAGACTGACTTTTAGACTAATATCAAGATTAGGAAAGTATCGCAGAAAGAAATTAGCAGCATATTCATCTAAAACGGCGTAGTCTATCTCTTTAGTGCTGACCATTTCCATGAGCTCCTCCGCATTGATGAGGGTATCCATTTCAATGATTTCAATCTCTTCCCCGATTTCATCCGATAGGTTTTCCATGCGGTCTTTGAAGGATGAATTCGGATATACGTGTACTTTCTTTAATGCCAGGTCTGTTACCTGATCGATATAGGGAGATTCAGATTCTTTGCTCTCCCTTCTTTGGATGAGCACCTGCCGGGTAGATATGATAGGAAGACTAAATGACACTTCATCTTTTCTTTTTCGAGTGACTGTTAAACCCGAAATTACCAAATCAGCTACTCCTGATTTTACCATTTGCATTTGTTGTGCAATATCTTCTTCAATAACAATTTGAAGATCCACATCTAATTCTTTGGCAAGCTTCCTGGACAGGTCATATTGAAAACCCATGGGCTGACCTCGGTAAATAAAATAACCAAGCGGATTGGTATTGGTAACAGCCACTATCTTCCCACGTTCGACAATCTTCTCTAAAACATGGGGATGTTTCCTCCAAATTTTCTTCTTCTTCCTTTTTTGTTCTTCAGAGCAGGCAGCAAAAATTAAAAGAATGGCTAGCGCTAATGGAAAAAGTCTACCGTGCATTATGATAATAACCTTACCAAAGCGAAAAAGCTAAACAGAACAACTGCCATAACTAATAATACTCTTAAAGCACCTCTAAAATCTATTTTACGCTCTGATTGATCTTTTCTATAAGCGAGAAAGATAACAATTACAAAGACCACAAAAAAAAGGGAGGCAAAAATCAGTTGTCCGTCAGAGAATTGCATGATTTAAGATTTAGATCTAACCGTTAGTTGGGTATTTTCATACCCAATCACATCAATTTCTGTATTTCTTTCAATATAACCTTCAACACTGTAGGCATCATAAAGATGCCCTTCAACTTCAACTTTTCCGATGGCTCTTAAGTCTGTATAGGCAACTCCTGATTTGCCTACCAGATTAGAGAAGTTGGTCGTTGCGTTAATGTATCCAGGTGCTATAGTCTGTTCAGCCTGAAGCACAAGTTTTGACAAAGGTCCGGAGGAAAAAAGTCTTGGTAAAAGCAAAATAGATCCAAATAGGACGATCAATGATGCACTAATGACCACCATGAATGAGGTGAATAATTGTGTCGGTGGAACAAAAGTGAAATCAAACCCAATATTGCCTACCATACTCAGGGCTAAACCCGTAACAACAAGCAATATTCCTCCGACACCTGCAACACCAAAACCCGGAATCACAAAAATCTCAACCGCCAAAAGAGCTATTCCGGCAATGAAAAGTAAAATTTCCCAATTCTCTGTGAGGCCTTCAATATAGTATGGAGCGAAGAATATTACCGCTGCAATAGCTGCTGCGATGATAGGAAAACCTACACCCGGAGTCTGAAGTTCAAAATAAATTCCACCTAAAATGATAAGGATTAAAACTCCGCTAATGGCAGGATTTATAAGAAAACCGATAACCTTGTCGACATCGGAAGGTTTGAATTCTTCATAGGTGTAGTCCTTGATGCCGGCAATGCTCAATGCCTCCTGCATGTTATTGGCCTCTCCATCGCAATACCCATATTTCAGGGCATCCTCAACGGTGAAGGTCAAAACCTTACCTTTTTCAGATATTCCTTCGACCTCTTTATCGGGATCTACCATAGCCTCAGCAATGTCAGGGTCTCGATTGGTTTCTTCGGCGGTGGCCCGCATCTTGCTCCTCATGTAGGATTGATACTTATCCGGAACCTGTTCCCCGGACTGATTCACCACAGTTGCGGCCCCTATAGTTGATCCGGGCGTCATGTAAATGCTGTCGCATGCTATCGAAATCAGCGCTCCTGCCGAGGCTGCATTGTTATCGATGAGGACAAAAACGGGTATCTCACTTCTCAATAGACGAGTGCGCATTGAGTCTGCTATGTCTACCCTACCGCCATAGGTGTCCAGTTCCATAAATAGAATATCTGCGTCAATCGTTTTCGCCTCTTCCATGGCTCTCTTCAATATATGAAGAGCTGGTGCGGCTATTTCATCGTGAATCTTGAACCGATATACTTTTCGAATTTGACTCGAGTCTGTTGACATTTGAGCCATCGCCCCAACCACGAGAAAAACACTTCCAAAAAAGGCTATCGCCCGAAATAGAAACCTCCGCATGTCTGTTATCATGCCATAAAAATACATCTAATTGACCCTTAGTTCATCTGCGGAATAAAAATGGTCATTTTGTTGATAAAATAAATATCAGCGAACCTGATAATTTACCCACTTTTGCGGTTCAAATTCACGAAAATGGACAGTGTTACTTTAAAAGGCCACCCGGTAATGATTCTTGAGGAATTTCCAGCGGTTGGAACCAAAGCAGAGGACGTTTACTACGTCAAATCAAATCTTGATGAGGAAAGTCTTTATGATATCGATTCGAAAGTCAAAGTGGTACTTGCTGTACCCAGTTTAGATACCGGAGTGTGCCAGGCAGAAACGAGAAAATTTAATGCTGAATTAGGCAAAAGAAAAGGAGTTACCGGCCTGGTCATCTCCAAAGACTTACCCTTTGCAAGTAAAAGATTCTGTGAAACTGAAGGAATCGAGAATATCGTGACAGGATCGGACTACAGATATGGTGACTTTGGGAAAGAATTTGGTGTGGAAATGATTGGAGGTGCGCTCAAAGGTCTTTTAGCTCGCTCTGTATTTGTACTTGACTCAGAAAACACCATCAGATACGCAGAACTCGTTCCTGAAATATTGGAGGAACCAAACTACGAAGCTGCTTTGAAAGCAGTTGACGAATTGCTGTAAGAAGACTTCGGCACCCCTTTTGATTCAGTGCTGACAGATCGTTATCTTTACCCCAACATGAGATACGCTGTCTTAATTGTACTTTTTAGCTCATTTCTGGCTTTGCAAACAAGAGCACAGTCGGGAAACGTCTACCGGGCTTCCATTGAAGCTAATGATACCATAGCGCAGATTGATTTAAGGACGGTACGCGTAGTATCTCAACGCACCTGGAAGGATGTTCGTCAGCGAAAACGCTTTCTCAAGCTCCAGAAAAAAGTAAAAAAAGTATATCCTTATGCCCGGCTGGCCGCCGTAAAACTCGAGGAGTATGCTCAAGAGCTGGAAGAGGTAGAGTCGGAAAAAGAAAAGAAGGAGTTTTACCGGGCAATTGAAGCAGAGCTCAAAGAAGAGTTTGAGGGAGAACTCAGAAAACTTACAATCAGCGAGGGTAGAATTCTGATAAAACTCATTGATCGCGAGACAGGAAATACCTCTTACACCCTTGTTAAAGATCTAAGGGGAAAGTTTAGTGCCTTTTTCTGGCAAAGTCTTGCCCGAGTTTTTGGACATAATCTTAAATCAAACTACGATCCTCTTGGAGAGGATAGAAACATCGAATACATCGTGCAGCAAATAGAGAGGAAAGGCGTTTAGTTGCAGCAGGTCATCCCATTTCCTTGTTCATATACTTTTGTCTGATATTCTTATTGAATGAAATATTTCTTCCTTGGATTTTTAATTGTTCTATCCATTAACTCCTTTGGGGGCAAGCTTGAGAAAGGTTTTGAAGCGCTCGCCGTGTTTGACTATTACAATGCCAGGGAACTATTTTCAAAAACACTGGACAAACAAGTTTGTGGTGCAGCTTTCGGTTTAACGGGAGTCTATGACACCGAAAAAAGCCCATTCTTCAATATAGACTCTGCCTACAAATACATCGTCATGGCTGATTCTGCCTGGCGTGAGATAGAGGAAAAAGATAAAGAAAAACTACGTGAACTGGAGATCGATCCAGAAATCATTTTAAAAAAGAAAAAGAGCATCAGCACATTTTTCTTTGAAAACGCCGCGGCACAAAACACTGTTGAATCCTATCAACTGTTCATTGACAACCATCCCTGGTCCGATGAACGGTTAGAGGCAATAGCTCTGAGAAACCACGTAGCTTATCAGGAGGCTAAAAAGGCAAATACCATTTCCTCCTACCAAAGCTATATGGAACGCTATCCGGATGCTGAGGAATATACCGAAGCAGAATTCAGATACAATGAACTCGTCTATCACTCTCTTGTCATTCCCGGTGATATTTCCAGCTATAGAGCATTCATTGTAAACAGACCTGACAATCCTTTTGTAGAAGAGGCGGAAATCGAATTGTACAAACTTTACAAAGCGAAGAATTCGGCAATTGCCTACCAGCAATATATTCGGGAGAATCCCGAAAGCCCCTATCACGAAGATGCCTGGCGTCGTTTCTTCCTGCTGAAAACCTATCATGGCACACCGGAGGAAATAGCGGATTTCTTATTTGAATATCAGGATTATCCGAACAGGAAAGAGGTTAGTGAACTGCTCGATAGAGCGGAAATGACATTACTCCCTTGCCGGAAGGATAATAAATGGGGGTGTATCAATACTTATGGAGAATGGGTTATTGGTGCAAAATATGAATGGGCACTTCCATTTAAGGAGGGGAAAGCTCTTGTAGGGTTATTGGGTTATTCAGTCTTTATCGACTACAGGGGAGCACTTACTTTCAACCACTTATTTGACGATGCGCAGAGCTTTGAAGAGGGACTGGCGGTAGCCGAAAAAGAAGAAGCATTGGGAATGATAAATTTCTTTGGTGATACCGCTCTGTCGTTCGAATATGAAGAAATAGGCATTCTGAATAACGGGGTAATATTAACCCGGAAAGATGGCAAATACATTTACTATGACGATCAGGGAAAACAAGCTATTCCCGGCGAGTATGACAATGCGCTCGATTTTAAGGACAACAAGGCTATCGTCAAAAAAGGTGGTAAATGGGGTGTAGTCAACATTTTAGGACAGCCTCTTATAAAGTTCGAATATGATGCGCTGGTTGCAGACAGCAACCTGTTTATTGCACGTTCCGGCTTGAAATATGGCATTCTATCTGCACTGGGAGACACTATTCTGCCTTTTGAATTCGAAAGGATCGGAGGCTTTCATGAGGGGCTCTGTATCGCCTCATCCGAAGGAAAATTCAGTTACTACAACCGAAAAGGAGAAATGGTGATAAAAGGCCCATACGATTTTACCGATGCAACCCTAACCAAAAGCCAATTTAATAACGGATATGCCAGAGTGTTGACCAATAGCAAATACGGAATTATAGACCATCAAGGAAAGAAAGTTTATCCGGCTATTTTCGATGATTTGGGAGAATACAACCCCAATTTAACTGCAGTCAACAAAGGAGGTAAATGGGGATACGCCAATTCCGATGTTCGCTTGATTCATCCGTATAAATACTCCTATGCGTCAGATTTTCAGAATGGTTTAGCCATAGTAGAGCTCAATGGTCAGGCGGGGGTCATCAATACCTCAAATGAGCTTGTCATTCCGATGAACTTTGATAAGATAGAACCCTTCGAAGGTTCACTTTTTATAACAGACCTGAATGGTTCAAAAGGTATTGTTGATCAAAGCAATACCCTGATCATCCCTGTCATATATGAAACCATCGTGCATTTTGATGGCCACATCATCACTCTCTCAAAAGAGGAAGGTGCTGATTATTTCGATATCAACAATATGAAATACATCTACAAGGAGTCAGCCGAATAGGATGTCAAAAGAGAATGTCCCTTTTTGAAGACATAGTTAACTATTTGAGCAGGCATAAATATGGTATTGCAGGAACCATAGTGATTCACTTGCTTTTGCTGGAGCTCTTTATGCTTTGGAATCTCCCTGACTATTCCAAGAACGAATTTGTAGTACTTAGTCTAGATTTCGAGGAAGTACAACAAATGGACGAATCTCAAATACCCCGGGAATTTCTCGTTCCGGTTGAGGAACGATCCAACACTGCCAGAAATGAAAGCGCTCCTCAGGAAATCGATCGAGGAAGTTATAATCGATATGATGAGCTCAATGAAAGCAGGAAGTCAGAAATTGATGAAGAAATAGAAGAAAAATTACGGGAGCTGGAAGATCAGGTTATCCAGGAGCAGCGCGATTCAGGTTTTGGGTATACCAGAGCGGAGGCCAATGCCCTGCTCAAATCAAAAAGGGACAGAGATTTGGACAATGTGCGGGATAAAAAGCCGAAAGCACCATCGGTTTTTGAAGGGGCCTCCAATATTTCATATAGACTTCACAACAGGTATGATGTTTGGCTCAAAGTGCCCGTATACCTTTGTCAGTTCGAAGGAATTGTAACCGTGAATATTGCCGTGGCAAGATCTGGAGAAGTAGTCAGCAGCAAAATTGACCGCGAGTCAACCAATACTCAGGATCCTTGTCTGTTGGAAGCTGCGCTTTCTGCAGCCAACCAGACTAAGTTCAATAATTCTTACGATGCTGATAGACTGCAAAAAGGTTCTATCACTTATATTTTTATCCCCCAGTAACATGACGTTCTCAGAAAAGGACCAGATTTATCTGAAATCAAAAAAACTCTCCCAAAAAGAGGTTGAAACGCAACTCGAACAACTTCACCAAGGCACACAAATGCTCCATATTAAAAGGCCTGCCACTGTAGACGATGGCATCGTCCGTTTGAGTGGCGAAGAACAGTTCTACTATGTCAACCTCTTTGATCGCGTTGCCAATGGTATGGAAATCCTGCGGTTTACTCCTGCATCGGGTGCTGCCAGCAGAATGTTTAAGCACCTTATGGATCCTGAAAACCCAAAAAACAAAGCTTTGGTTGATGAATTCATATCGCGTATTGGCGACTTTGCTTTTTCAGACTTGATTATTAAATCATCTGATAAACAGAGGGTTATATCGCAAGTATTGTCAGAAGAAGGTCTGAATTACGAGCAGTTGCCGAAAGCGCTTATTCACTTTCACCGGTACGATGATCACATTAGGACAGCTTTTGAAGAGCAGTTTGTTGAGGCATCAAATTACGCACTCCAGCAAGCTCAACTAAACTTCCATTTTACTATTTCAGAAGATCATCAGCCGGAATACGACCGAACATGGTCATCGATAAAACCTCTACTGGAAAAAATGCTAGGCTGCAATATCACCGTAAATTATTCCTACCAACATTCTTCAACCGATACGGTAAGCATCAGTACGGATGGTAAACTCGTCCGTCAGGAATCTGGTGAAATACTTCTTCGGCCTGGCGGACATGGAGCATTAATATCAAATCTGAATCAACTCGAAGCCGATATTGTTTTCATGAAAAACATAGATAATGTAGCGCGCGAAGAATATCATGAGGAGGTGATGCAGTACAAAAAAGTATTGGCGGGCTATCTCATTGAATATCGTGAGCAGGTTTATGAAATACTTTCATGGTGCGAAACTGGGTTTATGACCGACAAACAGAAAGAAATTGTTCGGGATTTCACACTCAAACATCTTGGAGTAGATCTGAAAAATGCGTCCGTTGATAAAATCAATAAGCTTTACGACCGCCCAATACGAGTATGCGGCATGGTCAGGAACGAAGGCAAAGCTGGAGGAGGCCCTTTTTGGGTGGATTATAAAGGCATGGAGTCATTGCAGATTGTTGAAGCAGCTCAATTCGATGATTCCCAAAAAGAACTACTTGAAAAATCAACTCATTTTAATCCTGTAGATATTATTTGTAGTGTTCGGGATCATCACGGAAAAAAGTATAATCTCCATGACTATATCGATCAATCTGCTTATTTCATTGCCGATAAATCGTACCAGGGGCAGGAAATCAAAGTACTTGAAAGGCCCGGACTCTGGAATGGAGGAATGGCCCATTGGAACACCATTTTTATTGAAGTCCCTGTAGAGACTTTCTTCCCTGTGAAAACAGTTAATGACCTATTGCAAGTCGCACACAGCGGAATTTAAGACGGTATTATCTCTGCTTTGAGCACAGCAATCTGATCCTTTAGGGCAGACACCTTCTCGTCATATTGGCTTACACTTCCCAATTTTGTTTTAACACTGAAATAGAATTTAATCTTGGGTTCAGTACCTGAAGGCCTGGCCGTAATCTTACTGCCATCGCGCAATGTGAATTGTATGACATTTGACGAGGGCAAATTAATTTCCTCTATGGTATTACTCTTAACCTTTAGCGATTGACCGGACTGATAATCGTCGATCTGCATAACATCTATTCCGGCAATGAAATGCGGGGGTCTTTTTCTGAACCCCTCCATCATGGATGCTATCTCCTCAGATCCGCTTTTTCCTTTTCGGACCAATGAAACGAGATCTTCCTGATATAAGCCGTGCTTCTGGTATATGTCGAGGAGGAGTTCATAAATAGTGGCACCCTTTGCTTTAGCCCATGCGGCAATCTCACATATGATCAGAGCTGATGTGACCGAGTCCTTGTCCCGAACGAAATCTCCGATCATGAATCCGAAGCTTTCTTCACCTCCACCAATGAACTTGCGAGAACCTTCCTGCTTGCGTATTACTTCAGCGATCCACTTAAAACCAGTAAGAGTGGTATAGGTTGTAACCCCAAAGTGATCTGCTATGTCTTTTAGTAAATCTGTGGTCACAATCGTTTGGCAGATGAACTCATTGCCAGAAAGTAAATCGTCCTTCTTCCACATTTCCAGTAGGTAATAGGTCAGCAGGGTTGCCGTCTGGTTACCGTTGAGCAATACGAGATTTCCCTCCCTGTTTCGCACGGCAATTCCAATCCTGTCGGCATCCGGGTCTGTACCGATAACGAGGTCCGAGTTCGTCTTTTCGGCCAATTCCATAGCCATTTTCAGAGCGGCGGACTCTTCAGGGTTTGGTGATTCTACCGTCGGAAAATTTCCGTCGGGTATTTCCTGCTCTTTCACAATGTGGACGTTTTTAAACCCTGCAGATTTCAGCAGTTTGGGAATCAGGGTAATAGAAGTTCCATGTAGAGAAGTGAAGGCAACACTAATTGCACTTTTATCGCCCTCAAAAAAACCTTGCTCCAGCGCTTCTGACACAAACAAATGGTCTATTTCCTCACCAATGATCTCGAGGAGCTCTTCTCTGCCACTAAACTTTACCTCTTCTATCTGAACCTTTCTTACTTCTTCAATTATACCGTTGTCGTGTGGAGGGACGACCTGTGCTCCATCTTTCCAATAAACTTTATATCCATTGTACTCCTTTGGATTATGAGACGCAGTAAGAACGATACCGCTTTGGCAATTCAAATAGCGCACAGCAAATGAAAGTTCCGGAGTGGGTCTTAAGCTCTCAAAAAGATACACTTTGATACCATTGGCAGTGAGTACATCAGCTACTACTCTGGCAAAGGTGTCTGAGTTATTTCTGCAGTCGTAAGCTATGGCAGCAGATATCTCTTCCCCTTTAAATTTCTTATGAAGATAGTTAGCTAAGCCCTGAGTGGCCATACCCAAGGTGTACGCATTTACGCGGTTCGTCCCCACTCCCATGATGCCTCTCATTCCGCCGGTGCCGAACTCAAGATCCTTGTAAAAAGCGTCTTCAAGAGCCTCTCCTCCCCTTTCAATAAGCTTCCTGGTTTCTTCTCTGGTTTGAGCATCAAATGGTGCTTCACACCATTTTTGGGCTTGTTGAACTACTTCGGATGTATTAGATATCATGCGTCGCAATTTTAACTCGCGAAGTTACGGCTAATGATAGGTGTGTGAAAGCCCTCTTTTGAGGTCTAGGTTAAGTTAGGTTTACTAAAGCTGAAATTTTTTCAGGTTTTCCAGGACAAATCTGAAATTTTGTCAGTTAAACTTCTGATTAACAAGTAATAAAGTCAGGATAATTGTAATGGCAAAGCATTTGACTCATGGGAGTTGAACATAAAAAAAACAATAAAAATGAAAGCTTTAGCAAGATATCAAAACGCCCCCCTACTCAACAGTTTTTTTGACGATGAATGGATTCAGGGAATGTTCCAAACTCCTTCATACATGCCCGCAGTAAATATCAAAAATGAAGAGCAAAACATTTTTGTCGAACTATCAGTACCGGGTTGGAATAAAGAAGACTTCAAAATTGAAGTGGTTGAGAATGAATTGGTCATCAGTGCCAATACTGAAGACAATAAAGAAGAGCTCACAGAAAACTATGCTCGCAGAGAGTTCAGTAAAAGAAGTTTTGAAAAAAGATTTCAGCTGAATACGAATGAAGTCGATATCGAGAATATCGACGCCAAGTATAATGCTGGCATTTTAACCATCGATCTTCCCAAGGTGCATAAAGAAGAAACCAAAAAGTTAGTTCAAGTCAACTAAGGGAGGACTTCATATAGATCAAAACCCGGCTCCGCTTTGCGGGGTCGGGTTTTTTTATTTATTGCATTTGTCAGGCAAGGGATAAAATTCAAGCCTTGTATGAAAATCACATAAATGGTGTTTGGTATTTCTTTTTTTCATATTTTTCTTCTGAATATCCGTAATTACACCT
>DNTB01000001.1 GCA_003499525.1 Flavobacteriales bacterium | reverse complement strand
GTTGCGATCATGTTTGGGGGAGTCTCAGCAGAGGCCGAAATCTCAAAAAAGAGTGCACAGCCAACCTTTTCACAGAGGAGGAAAATGAAATGATTCGAAAAATGTACGCCAGAGAAAGTGCATTTTTTGGATATGAATTTCCGGAATAGCCTTAATCAATAGTTCTGGAGGAAGATTATCCCAGCTTTTCTTTTAGCAGGATCAGTTCCCAAGTTTAATGAATTTTCTGGTTTCATTGCCCTGTTCAGATTCGAGCAAGAGAAAGTATGCTCCGGCATTTAGATCACGAACATTAAGAATGCTATGATTCTCTCCTGATAATTGGATAGATTTTATAAACTGTCCGGTTATACCTAATATGGAAGCCTTTAAAGGACGATTATTATCTTGAACCACAATTAGTTTATCTGTTGTCGGGTTGGGATACAATACATAGTTGGAGTTTGGTTCCTCACTTTCAATTACCAATTCTGCAGAGACAAAGGATTTCTCTTCGCGATTCCAGTCTTTATCTTCCACTCGTAAGACTGCGAAGTTTGGAATGTAATTGAGAGTTGGTGTGATCCCATATTCAGCATTCCATGACTTAAAAACACCAGTAAGAATCAAATCTCCTTCGCTATACTCAATTGTATAGCATCCATCTTTGCAATTTCGCCCTACATTCTGCCTCAAATTCTTCGTACCCAAGTACTCGCCATTCCAGCTGAATTTAGCCAGCTTCAGGTTTTCATCTGAATCACTACCAACAAGGAATATAAAGTCTTCAGATGATGCGATGTCATGCGAAATAAAAGATCCTCTATCTGAGTTTAATACATATTCCATTCCACCAAGTTCAGGATTAAATATTGCAAGATAACTGTCGTCCCCTACTCTTTCTGAATCATGGGTAATGTGATAGAAATCGAATTGTGGTGCATCGTTCCCATATATTCCTGTAAGTGCAAGTTTTCCATCAGATTTAAAGGTAGATCCTCGCATACCCACATATTCTTTTCGATCATAAGATTTCCTTCTTTTGATTTCACCCTCACTCGATACATTGGTAACCCAAAAAGTGTAATAACCCAACCCTCTTTTGAATTTATTAGTCTGAACAATTTCTACTTCATCGATTGATTCAATGTATTCCAATTGTGTTTCTCCTGAGATATATTCGGAGTAGCTCGATGTCAAGTCGAAAGTATTCAACCATTTACCTTCTTCGTCCAGCTTGAGCAAGACATCATTCTCATAATTTAGAGATAAAAGATCAAAGTCAATCAACTCCATATCAATTAGATACGAGTACATAAGCCCTACATAGATATTTGATCTTTTGTCAATAGCGAGGTCTAAAATTCTATGAGTCCAGTCGTAACCAAAGGAATACGAGTCGCTATTGATTAAGAGCTTCTGCCAAATAATTGAACCATCAATTCCGCTTAATTTCAAAATAGTAACACCGGTTTCAGCTATCTCTAATTCGAGTGCATTTGAGGCGTTACTCTTAAGAAAGGCCCCTACCAACACAATATCGTTATTTGAATCCACTTCAATTTTGACGGACTCTAAGTAATTAGAATGAAATGTTCTATACCACATTACTTCTTGTTGCGGATTAATCTTAAATAGCGTGATAGATTCATCGCTGATGAATTCTTCATAGGATTGCTCAAAAACAATATAAGAGTCCCTTTCAGATTTCAACTGAAAAGCACCAACAATTAGGTTTCCGAAATTATCTACTTCAGAATAAAAGTTTTTTAATTCTTCTTGAACAAGACTCACAAAACCAGTATCATAGGTCCCTTGGCTAGCCACCTGATATTGTGAAATTCCAATCTGCACCATTTTCTTCTTTGGGATCTCGACCTGTTCTGGTTGGGGAGGATCAATTTGATCAAGGCTTCTTGACTTTATCTTAAAGGAGTCATTACTTTTCTCTATCCAAATGGCGTTATTTTTATGAATGTGCAAATTAGAAGGAACCACTTCTGGGTCGAGCTGAAACAAGGAAATAGCCTCATTCTCATTCAACCTATACAAATAGTAGTAGTTGTCGGTTCCCCTTGTTAAAAAGGAATAAACATCTCTGCTATTTACGTCAATGTGAAGTGGCAATGGATGCCCATAATGCTTTCCCAACTTAGGAGAATACCCCAGAAACATTGGGAATGAACTTCCAGGTCCTTCATTGAGTTCATGATACAATTCAAATTCCCCATTTTCATTCAGTCTAACAAGCTCTGTACCTCGTTCATTTGAATTCATGAGGTAGAATTCGCTTTCCAAATGACGGATAACCTTAGAAGTTTCACTTTTTAAGTCATCCGATAATACTCCAACTTTGTCCTTTTTATTATTAAGCACATCTAGGTAAGATGATAAAAGGAGGTCACTAAAATGATCAACCAAATTCATATTGATTACTGAATGATCCGAAACAGTTTTGCTAGGATTGCCAATCACTCCAGTCAGCAATTCGATTGTTCCCTCTTTTGATTTGTCGGTTCTAATCAGTCTCCTATCTTGGTTATTATAGCTCTCGTAATAGAGTATTTCGTCCTCGGTAGTCTCCCATAGTTTAAGCAACACTAGGTCTTCAGTTTCAACTTCAACTAAGAATTCTATACTCCTATCCTCCTTCATGAGATTCAGGCTATAACCCAAATCAGTCTGTAAGGCAAAAAGAATTTCCCCTGCATGCCGAACCGCAAGCATTATTTCATCATTTGTGACTAAATATTGCTCTGGTTCAAGCGCCTCACTAAACCCTACAATTCGATTCGAATCATCTTTTATAACTGTGAGCAATTCATCTGCTTCTACGTTCGACTTCGCAACATGGATTGATCCAAACTGACCAGAATATCGATTCAGAATTCCGTATTCATCAACAAAACCTAATTCATTAGAGTGCTGACCTAGAACAACATAAGAACCATTTTTCGATGGGAAAACAGAAACCCATCTTTCACCTATGGATAAAGGTTGAGTGCCTGATAAGGTGCCGTCCGATAGAATAAGTTGATCTTCATCGCCATTAATTAGAATAAGCACGCCAGCAGCCGTAGAATATGATTTAACATCAAATACGCGATTGCCAGTTGAAAACAGTTCCTGATTTTGTGATAATGTCAAGGATGAAATAGAGAGGCAAAAGGCAATTAAGAAGTATTTCATTTGAAGGAAATTAGCCTAGCAAATATCGAACATAAATTATTCCAGTTATAGGAGGTTGCTTACATGACAATACTCAGCCTCCATTCCGTGAAAAAATTCATTTTTCCAAAAGGTCA
>DNTB01000002.1 GCA_003499525.1 Flavobacteriales bacterium | reverse complement strand
CTTCAATGCTCAATGTAGCATGGGGTACAATGCGAAGTCGCTCTTTCGGGATGAGTTTCCCAGTTACCCTGCAAATACCGTAGGTTTTATTCTCAATTCTAATGAGTGCATCCCGGAGATGTTTGATGAATTTCTCCTGACGCGAAGCCAACTGAGAAGTTTCCTCTCTGCTTAAGGTATCCGATCCATCTTCCATCATTTTAAATGTTGGAGAGGTGTCGTCTGTACCATTGTCTTCATGCGATATGGAAGACATGAGCAAATCAAGATCTTCCTGTGCTTCCTTTAATTTTTTGTTGATGAGGCCTTTAAATTCCTCAAGTTCCTCATCTGAATAACGGGTTTTTTCAGTCATGGTGTTTAAGTTATTCTTTTAATTATTATCCCGGTTTTGATCTCCGGATCAATTTCAATTTCTACCGCGTCGCTGTCCAGGGAGGTTTCAAACGTCAACCGATCGGTGAGCGTTTCAGCGCAAATATAGTCGAAATTGTCGTTTACGCTATTTTGGATGTCCTCCTGTGTAACCATCTGAATTTCAATTCGATCAGTCACCTGGAGTCCAATCTCTTTTCTTAATTTTTGTATCCTGTTGACGAGTTCTCTCGCAATTCCCTCGCGCCGCAATTCTTCATTTATTGTAATGTCTAATGCAACAACCAGCCCTCCTTCACTTGCAACGAGCCAGCCGGGGATGTCTTCGGTAGTAATCTCAACATCCTGAGGCTGAAGTATCACTTCTTCATCATGAATGCTGAGGGTGTAGGTTTTGCCAGCCTCAAGGTCCATAATTGCTTCATCCTTTAAGCCATTGATTGCTTGTGAAATCGGCTTCATGAGCTTACCAAATCGCGGACCAAGAGTTTTGAAATTGGGTTTTACTTTCCGAACGAGAATGTCGCGGGTATCCTTGATATATTCAATCTCTTTGATGTTGACTTCCGTTTTTATCAAATCCGCTACCGCCTCTATTTGGTCATGAAGGTGATCATTGTCCACCGGAAGTAAAATTTTCTGTAGCGGTTGTCGAACTTTAATGGTCTCCTTTTTTCTCAATGAAAGAACCATGGAAGATATTCTCTGAGCAAGTGACATCCGCTCCTCAAGATCAGGATCAATTAAAACAACATTGGCTACAGGGAAATCGGCCAGATGTACGGAATCAAAAGCTTCACTCGACGTAACCCTGTTAAGATCTATGTACAGTTTATCGCTAAAGAACGGGGCAATGGGTGCTGAGAGCTTTGCAATGGTATTCAGACAATGATAGAGCGTTTGGTATGCTGATATTTTGTCGGGACCATAGTCTCCCCTCCAAAAACGTTTTCTCGACAAACGCACATGCCAGTTTGACAAGTGGTCTACTACAAATTCCTGAATCAAACGGCCGGCTTTGGTTGGTTCATAGGATGCATAGGCCTCATCCACATGGTTTATCAGAGAGTTTAGCTTTGACAAAATCCATCGGTCCAGCTCCGGTCGTTGTTCAGAAGTGTAGTCACCTTCCTGAAAAGTAAAACTGTCTACATTGGCATACAGGGCGAAAAACGCATAAGTATTGTAAAGAGCTCTAAAGAACTTCCTTTTGACTTCTTCAATTCCGTCCAGATCGAACTTGAGATTGTCCCATGGTTGGGCGTTTGTTATCAGATACCACCGTGTGGCATCAGGGCCATAGGTTTTTATCGTTTCAAACGGATCCACGGTATTGCCCAGCCTTTTGGACATTTTTTGACCGTCCTTGTCCAACACAAGGCCGTTGGAAACAACATTTTTATAGGCAACACTATCAAATGCCAGGGTCCCAATGGCATGAAGTGTATAGAACCAACCTCGAGTTTGATCTACTCCTTCTGCAATGAAATCAGCAGGATAAGCCGTGCCTTTTTCAATTTTTTCTTTGTTCTCGAAGGGGTAATGCCACTGGGCATAAGGCATAGAACCTGAATCGAACCACACATCGATTAAGTCCTTCTCACGATGCATGGGTAGTCCTTTGTCTGAAATCAGGGTAATTTCATCCATGTAAGGTCGATGGAGGTCAACCCGAGCATAATTCTCCTCAGACATGTCTCCTGCTTTGTACCCGTTAATGGGGTTGGAGGTCATTATTCCGGCTTCGACTGAGCGGTTGATTTCTTGCTGTAGCTCTTCAACAGACCCAATACACTTGGTTTCCGTACCATCTTCAGTCCGCCAAACCGGCAAGGGGATACCCCAGTAGCGGGTCCGACTGAGGTTCCAATCGTTTACATTTTCTAGCCAATTGCCAAAACGACCTTCACCAGTAGACTTGGGTTTCCAGTTTATCGTTTTGTTCAATTCGAACATTCGGTCTTTTACGGCTGTGGCTTTAATAAACCAAGAGTCTAAAGGATAATAGAGCACGGGCTTGTCCGTGCGCCAGCAATGCGGATAGGTATGCTCGTACTTTTCAACTTTAAAAGCCCTGTTTTCTTTCTTGAGCTTAATGGCCAATTCAATATCGACACTCTCTTTGGGAGCCTCCCCATTTTGATAGTACTCCTGCTTGACATAGCGCCCTGCAAACTCGCCCATCTGTGCCACAAATTTTCCCTGAAGATCTACTAAAGGAACCGGATTTCCGAGTTCATCTTCCACGAGCATTGCGGGAACACCTGATTCCCGGGCTACACGAGCATCATCTGCCCCAAAGGTGGGAGCGGTATGGACGATACCCGTGCCGTCTTCTGTAGTGACAAAATCACCAGGGATTACTCTAAATGCGCGCTCAGGGTTGTCCATCGGTTTGGCATAAGGCAAAAGCTGCTCGTAGTGCAACCCGATGAGATCAATTCCTTTAAACTTTGACTTAATCGTATAGGGGATGGTTTTTTGTCCAGTTTCGTAAGACTCTAAAGCTCCGTTTCCGACAGGGGCATACTTTTTACCGAAGACTTTGCTTATCAGTGCTTCAGCCAATATAACATCAATGCGTTCACCGGTATACTGATTATATGTTTCGATGAGAACGTAATCAATTTTAACCCCAATGGTCAATGCAGTATTGGCTGGAAGAGTCCAGGGAGTGGTCGTCCATGCGAGGATAAAGAGCTCATTACTAACTTTATCAAACACGATATTGTGTTGGTCATCCGGAATAACCTTGAATTGTGCAGTAACGGTTGTATCCTTTACCATTCTGTAGGTTCCTGGAAGATTAAGTTCATGAGAGCTCAAACCTGTTCCGGCTTTCGGTGAATAAGGCTGAATAGTATACCCCTTATAAAGCAGGCCTTTATTAAATAGTTGCTTCAACAGCCACCAAACACTTTCGATGTATTTAGTTTGATAGGTTACGTAAGGGTCATTCATATCTACCCAGTAGCCCATCTTTTTTGTGAGATCATTCCATATTCCGGTGTAGCGCATTACAGCCTCTTTGCATGCCTTATTGTACTCCGATACGGAAATGCTTTTGCCAATATCCTCTTTCGTTATTCCAAGTTCTTTTTCTACTCCTAATTCGACTGGAAGTCCATGCGTATCCCAACCTGCTTTGCGTAAAACCTGTTTTCCTTTTTGAGTGTGATACCGACAGAACAAATCTTTAATCGTCCTGGACATTACATGATGAATGCCCGGTTTTCCGTTGGCGCTCGGGGGACCTTCAAAAAACACAAAGGGCTCATTTCCATCCCTTTCGTCTACAGAACGGCGGAAAACATCCTGGTCTTCCCAGAATTTCAAAATGTCTTCTGCTATACCGGATAAATCGAGTTTTTGGTATTCCGGAAATTTAGAGGTTGAACCCACTTTTATTGAAGATTTAAAGGCTGCAAAAGTACTGCTTTTCGTCGAATTGGCAGGGTAGAGAAGGGATATAAAAATGCCCGGGGGCATCGCTGCAACCGGGCACTTGAATAAATATCTGGTCTTTAGGTTTAATCCCCAGACCTGTAAAGGTTAATTCTCAGTGAATTTTGAAATTAAACCTAAATGTGCAGAACGTTTATCCGATGTCATTTACACCGCCTCCTTTCTTATTGATTTAACTTCACGAGACGTTTTGAGAAAGTAGTTTCATCCCTCCGCGTTTCGTCGATGGATTTTCCATCAACGACGAATATAGTAGATTATCTTTTCGATAAAGCCATTTTTTGTGATGTAGTTATTCAACAATGGAGTTGGAAAAGTTCAGCAACATCATCAATCAAGGGGGATAATATGTTGCAGTTTTACATTGAAGATCGGTAGGCGTTGACACAGTGAAAATCTTAAATAACCCATTCTAAATCAACACGTTAACAATTCTAATAAATGGCTCGTAAAAAGAAGCAGCGCAAAATATTTGTACTCGATACCTCTGTAATTCTATTTGACCATAACGCGATAAAGAGCTTCGAAGACAACGATGTTGCCATACCGATAACGGTTTTGGAAGAACTCGATAATTTCAAAAAAGGCAACGACACCAAAAATTTTGAAGCACGTGAATTCATCCGAATTCTGGACAAGCTTTCAAAAGATAATTCTCTTCAGGAATGGAACCGCATCAACGGCCCTGATAAGGGCAAGTTCAAGGTGATCATGGAAGATCAGGCCGGTCAAACTATTGTTGATAAAATATTTGGTGCCAACAAGAACGATCATCGAATTCTGAATGCTGCTTTGCGCTTAGCAGAAGAAAATAAGGGGGCCAAAGTAACAGTAGTTTCTAAAGACATTAACCTGCGGCTGAAAGCCAATGCCGTTGGAATCCATGCTGATGATTATCTAACTGGTAAAATTCAGGATGTTCAAAACTTGTATAACGGCAGATCTGTAATCGAAAATGCCCCTCAGGAATTCATTGATGCCCTTTTTCAAAACTTCTCAATTCCTGCTTTTGAGGCCAGGGATTTTATGGAAATTCAGAACAACCATTACTACATATTGCGAAATAACAAGAGTTCAGTACTGGCTTTTTACAATCCGCGAAATGAAACCATAGATAGGGTTGAAAAGACAAACTGCTATGGTATCGTTCCGAGGAATGCCGAGCAGGCATTTGCCGCGCACGCCATTCTCAATCCTGAAATAAAACTGGTGACCCTGCAGGGCATTGCCGGGACAGGTAAAACACTGCTTTCGTTGGCGGCATCAGTCGAATCCAGAAGAAAGTACAAACAGATTTACCTGGCACGCCCAATTGTACCTTTGAGCAATAAGGACATTGGTTATCTGCCCGGTGACATTAAATCAAAGATTAACCCATACATGGAACCGCTTTGGGACAATCTGAAGCTGATAAAAAATCAGTGGAAAGAGACCGACACCAATTATAAAAGAATTGAAGACATGGTGAATAAGGAAAAAATTCTTGTTACACCTCTAGCATACATCAGAGGCCGCAGCTTATCCAATGTAATGTTCATTGTTGACGAAGCGCAAAACCTAACTCCTCATGAAATCAAAACCATAATTACACGGGCAGGGGAAAACACAAAAATGGTGTTCACTGGTGATATCTATCAAATAGACACTCCATATTTAGATGAACATTCTAATGGACTTTCCTACCTCATTGACCGGGTAAAGGGGAGCGATATGTTCGCTCATGTAACTCTCGAAAAAGGGGAAAGGTCTGAATTGGCCAACCTGGCCAGCGAACTGCTCTAAAAAGCTGTCCATCCCTGTGCTTTTAAAGGCACAGCACTTTCAGAATTCGTTATTAAATAATTTCCTTCTGTTGAGTCGACTACATGTCCGATTATATAAATACCCTCGGTTTCGCGGATCTTATCGAAGTGTTTTTGGTCTAAAGTAAATAGCAGTTCGTAATCTTCCCCTCCGTTTAGAGCAGCTGTAGTCTGGTTGATTTGGAAAGTCTCTGCGGCTCCTACCGTCTGTGGGTCAATGGGTATTTTTTCTTCATAAACCCGACAATTGACTTTTGAGTTTTTGGCAAGATGCAGTAGCTCAGATGCAAGACCATCTGAAATGTCAATCATGGAAGTAGGGAGGATATTCTCTGTGGAAAACCATGAAATAAGGTCTTTTCTAGCCTCAGGTTTTAGTTGACGTTCCAGGATGTATTCATATCCGGCCAAATCGGGTTGGATATCGGGATTATCCTTGAACACAGCTTTTTCTCGCTCTAGTACTTGTAAACCCATGTAGGCCGCACCCAGATCACCGGAAACACAGATGAGGTCATGTTCTTTCGCACCTGATCGCCGCGTCACCTGGTTCTTTTTCACCCTGCCCATGGCAGCCACATTGATCATCATGCCGATTTGCGAAGAGGTAGTATCACCACCGATCAAATCCACCCCGTATCGCTGACACGCTTCGTAAACACCATCATAGATTGCCTCAATGGCCTCAAGGGTATATTTACTCGAAATGGCCAATGAAACAGAAATCTGCTCGGGTATAGCATTCATGGAATATAGGTCGGATAAGTTAACTACTACCGCTTTGTACCCCAGATGTTTAAGGGGGACATATGTAACATCAAAATGAATTCCTTCAACCAAATGATCAGTGGTAAAGGCAAGATATTCGGAAGGATTTATATCTATGAGTGCAGCGTCATCACCGACCCCTAAATACGTTGAGTCGTTTTGTTTTAGAAAACCTTGCGTAAGATGATCGATCAGGGCAAACTCCCCAAGGTCTTCTATGAGTTTTTTCTTAGCGTCTTTTTGTTCTCTCATGGGGAACAAAGGTAGGCGCATGGGTCTTAAATCCGTTAAGTATTTAGGATCACAAAAGCGTGAACCAAAAAGTGGTACTTTTGTTTTTTAGAATCAATCTAAATAAGACATGATCAAGGTTAGTAACAATGCGAAAAATGAAGTCGATCGACTCAAAGTACAGAATAATCTTAGTGACGACGCTTTTATCCGTGTTGGGGTTAAGGGCGGAGGATGCTCAGGACTGATGTATGATTTAGATTTTGACTCCGAAATGAGGGAGGAAGACAAGGTTTTTGAGGACAATGGAGTTAAAGTGGTAGTAGACAAGAAGAGCTTTCTTTATTTGGCCGGTACTGAATTGGATTTTTCAGGCGGACTGAATGGAAAAGGGTTCCAGTTTGTCAACCCTAATGCATCCCGGACATGCGGATGCGGCGAAAGTTTCGCAGTTTAAAAAGATAGAATATGCCCTACACAGAAACGGATTTAGCTTCTGATTTAGAGAAACGGGAGTATAAATATGGATTCACATCAAACTTTGAAACAGACCGGATCGAAAAAGGTCTTAATGAAGATGTGATTCGCCTTATCTCATCCAAACGGGATGAACCTGAATGGCTTTTGGAATTTCGTTTAAATGCCTACAGGCATTGGACGCGTATGGAAGAGCCTGATTGGGCACATGTCAGATATCAAAAGCCAGATTTTCAGGATATTACCTACTTTGCTGCTCCCAAGCCAAAGAAGCAATTGGACAGTCTGGATGATTTAGATCCAGAGCTGAAATCTATGTACGACAAGCTTGGAATTAGCATTGAAGAGCAAAAGAGATTAGCCGGTGTGGCTATGGATATTGTGGTAGATTCAGTTTCAGTTCAAACTACGTTCAAAGAAACGCTGGCCGAACGGGGAATCATTTTCATGTCATTTTCTGAGGCGGTAAAAGAACATCCAGATCTGGTTCGAGAGTATTTGGGTAAGGTAGTTCCACCAAGCGACAACTTCTATGCGGCATTGAACTCCGCAGTTTTCACAGATGGTTCTTTTTGCTACATCCCCAAAGGAGTTCGCTGTCCAATGGAGCTTTCAACTTATTTCAGAATCAATGAGGCGGGTACCGGACAGTTTGAAAGGACACTCATAGTCGCAGAGGATGATGCGTACGTGAGCTACCTCGAGGGCTGCACCGCTCCACAACGGGATGAAAACCAACTTCATGCAGCGGTAGTAGAAATATTGGTTAAAGACAGAGCTGAAGTAAAGTACTCTACCGTGCAAAACTGGTATCCGGGAAATGAAAAAGGCCAGGGTGGGGTTTTCAATTTTGTTACTAAAAGAGCGCTGTGCGATGGATATAAATCCAAAGTATCCTGGACTCAGGTAGAAACAGGTTCAGCGATAACATGGAAGTATCCGAGCTGCGTATTAAAGGGAGATTACTCCGAGGGAGAGTTTTACAGTGTAGCCGTCACGAATAACCATCAGATGGCGGATACAGGCACCAAAATGACCCACATTGGGAAAAAGACCAAAAGCCTCATCATCTCCAAGGGGATTTCCGCCGGCAAATCGGAGAACAGCTACAGAGGATTGGTCCAGATTCAAAAGAATGCAATCAATTCAAGAAACTTCTCCCAATGTGATTCTCTCTTGTTGGGGGATCAATGCGGGGCACACACTTTCCCATACATTGAGGTAAAAAACAAGAGCTCTCAGGTTGAACATGAGGCAACAACTTCCAAGATTGGAGAAGAACAGATTTTCTACTGTCAGCAAAGAGGAATGGATGAAGAAAAAGCGGTGAGTTTGATTGTCAATGGTTATGCTCGCGAAGTACTGAACCAATTGCCCATGGAATTTGCTGTAGAAGCCCAGAAATTATTAGAAATAACGCTGGAAGGAAGCGTAGGATAACCTTAAGAAATGATTAAAATAAACAACCTCCACGCACAGGTGGAAGACCACAAGATTCTTCAAGGCCTTAATCTCGAAATTAATGCCGGCGAAGTGCATGCCATCATGGGGCCCAATGGAACTGGAAAAAGCACATTAGCATCCGTTCTTGCCGGAAAAGAAGATTTTGAGGTGACACAGGGAACCGTCGATTTTAATGGAAAGGATTTACTGGAAATGGAAATAGATGAGCGTGCCGGGGAAGGAATCTTTTTAGCATTCCAATACCCAGTTGAAATTCCGGGAGTCAGCAATATCAATTTTATAAAAACAGCGCTCAACAGCATCAGAGAATACCGGGGTTTGGAACCGCTAAAAGCAAGAGAAATGCTCGATCTTGTAAAGGAAAAGCAAGAGTTATTAGGGCTGACGGGCAAACTTGCTAACCGCTCGGTGAATGAAGGTTTTTCGGGTGGTGAGAAAAAGCGAAACGAAATCTTTCAAATGGCGATGCTCAACCCAAAGTTTGCCATACTTGACGAAACCGATAGTGGACTCGATATCGATGCCCTGAAAGTGGTTGCTGACGGGGTAAACCAATTGCGATCCAGGGATAACGCTTTTTTAGTGATTACCCATTACCAAAGACTCCTGGACTACATCGTTCCTGATTTTGTTCATGTTCTGTACGACGGAAGAATAGTGAAATCCGGAACTAAAGAATTAGCGCTTGAGCTGGAGCACAAGGGGTATGATTGGATAAAATCTGAACTGGAAACCGTCTGAGGATGAGTGAAACTTTAGTTGATATTAAGCTGCCCGAGCTGTTTAGTGCAGAGAATGCTTTTGAGGTTAGTGAGTACGAAAAATTCTTGGAACATGCCAGATTTGTTGTCATTCCCGCCCGAAAACAAGAAGATTGGAGATATTCTAAAGTAGGGTCTCTGCTCAAGAAATCATACAAGAGGATCGAACCTGTGAGTTATGAGTTACCGGAAGCGGTAATGCGTATGATCGGAGACTCGTACTCTGTGGTGTTGGTGAACGGCCAATTCAATCATAAATTAAGCGTGATCCCTGATGGAAGCTGGCTGGAGATAAAAGCCCATACCAGTGTACCTGAGAACGGAATAGAGCCTTCTATTAAGAACATTTTTGCACTCTACAATACGGCAACCTTTACTACAGAGGTTATTTTCAGAATACCAGAGGACTCTCATATAGACAAGCCTGTATTCATCATTCACGCACGACAGGGTAACTCCGGGTACTGTGCATCAAGGTTTGTTATTGATGCTGCAAAAGGTTCCTCGGTCAGCATTGTGGAGATGTATTTGGAGTCTTCAGATGAAGGTCTCTACAATACCCATGTAATAACCAGGTTGAGAGAATCCGCCGAAGTGCAACACCATTGTGCCATCACGAGCATGGCGGAAGAGCATGTAGTGCGCAATCATTTCGTCGAGCAGCATAAGAACAGCCGCTATACCACCGGGCATTTCATCTTCGGAGGACGAATGATCAGAAACACCTTACACATTGATATTGAGGAAGAAGGATGTGAAACCAATCTATTTGGAAGCTACATGCTGAACGGACGAGAACAATCCGATATTAGGGTGGTCATGAATCATAAAGCAGGTCAATCTAATTCTTCGCAGAACTTCAAAGGAGTCCTGACGGACAAATCGGAAGGTATTTTCAACGGTATCATATATGTGCAACCGGATGCGCAGCGGACCAATGCTTATCAATCCAATAAAAACATCGTTTTAACCGATGATGCCACGGCCTATTCCAGACCGCAATTGGAAATATATGCCGATGACGTAAAATGCTCGCACGGAAGTACTACCGGACAGTTGGATCAGGATGCTTTGTACTATGCGATGACCAGAGGAATTCCAAGAAGAGATGCGGAACTCATGTTGGTCAGCGCCTTTATTCGTGAAGCCATTAATGGGATTGAGCAAATCTGTCTTCAGGAATATTTAGACCACCTGTTACAGAAGAAGTTCAGTCAAATGCAGAAATAATGATCAAGACCGCGTCTGACATCCGTTCTTCGTTTCCGATACTCCGTCGCGAGGTGAACGGGAAACCTTTGGTGTACTTTGATAACGCTGCTTCCAGTCAAAAACCCATTCAGGTCATTAATGCCATTGACAACTATTATAGAAACCACCACGCGAATATCCATCGAGGCGTTCATGCATTGAGCCAGGAAGCGACAATGATGTATGAGGATGCCAGGTTGGCTGTAGCGGAGTTCATTAATGCTGAATCAGCTAGCGAAATTATCTTTACCCGGGGGGCCACCGAAGGGATTAACCTGGTTGCACAAACACTCGGGCGTCAAATTTTGAATGAAGGTGACGAAATCCTGGTCACATTCATGGAGCATCACTCCAACTTAGTTCCCTGGCAGATGATTGCACAGGAAAAAGGAGCAGTAATTAAAGCAGTAGAAGTTACGGAAGACGGTCAGCTGGATCAGGAGTCTTTTAAAAATCTGCTGTCAAAGCGAACCAAAATATTTGCAGTTGGTCATGTGTCCAATACCTTGGGTACCATCAACCCTGTTAAAGAGATGGCGCATGCTGCTCATCAGGTCGGAGCCTATGTCGTAATTGACGGGGCCCAATCTACACCTCACCTGAAGGTAGATGTACAAAACATTGACGCAGATTTCTATGCAGCAAGCGGCCATAAAATGTACGGGCCAACGGGGATTGGTTTCCTCTACGGAAAAAAGAATTTACTTAATACCATTCCTCCTTACCACGGTGGGGGAGAGATGATTTCAAGGGTAAGCATCGAGAAATCAACCTATGCGGAATTGCCCTTCAAGTTTGAAGGCGGAACACCCAATATGGCGGGCGCCATTGGGCTTCATGCAGCTATTGATTTTATTCGGGAAACTGATATTCAGCATATTAGCGATGTTGAGGAGCGACTGGAAAACAAACTAACGAATGCGCTAAAGAATATTGAAGGAATTCGTCTTATTGGAACTGCTCCAGAGAAAGCCGGTGTGGTATCCTTTCTTGTAGACGGTGTTAGTGCGTATGATGTAGGAGTAATTCTAGATCAGTTGGGCATTGCGGTTCGCACTGGGCATCATTGTACAGAGCCTTTAATGGATCGCTACGGAATAAGAGGAACTATACGAGCTTCTTTTGCGGTATATAATACGGAAGAGGAAGTGGAGATAATGGTAAATGCTCTGAATAGAGCTCTAAAAATGTTGAGTTAATGGGAGAACCGATGAAGACTATGGAAGAAATCCAAAAAGAAATTGTAGAGGATTTCTCCTTTTTTGAAGAGTGGATGGATAAGTACGAGGAAATCATCGAGTTCGGTAAAAGCCTCAAGGGCTTACCCGAAGAGCTAAAAACGGAAGAGAATCTGGTTCGGGGATGTCAGTCCAATGTTTGGGTGGTTTCGGAAATGAACAACGGCCTTCTGCACTTCGAGGCAGATTCGGATGCTATTATCACGAAAGGTATTGTGGGGCTTTTATTGAGGATTTTTTCAGGACAGCGACCCATCGATATTGCTACCGAAGAACTTTATGCTCTGGACGAAATTGGACTGCAGGCACATTTGTCTCCGAACAGGGCAAACGGCCTGAATGCGATGGTTAACAAGATAAAATTGATGGCATTGGCCCATCGGGCAAAGGAAGAAGCGGAGGGCTAAAATGGAAAAGAGAATATTAGAAAAAGAAATCATCAAGGTAATCAAGACCATCTATGACCCTGAGATACCTGTGGATATATATGAGCTTGGATTGATTTACGACATTAAAATTCTGGATAATTATGATGTCAACATTTTAATGACACTCACCTCTCCGAATTGTCCGGTAGCAGAGTCTCTTCCGGCTGAGGTGGAAGAAAAGGTGGGCCTGATCGAGATCGTAAATAAATCGAGTGTGGATCTCACCTTCGATCCGCCATGGACCAAAGACATGCTGAGTGAGGAAGCGATGATGGAATTAGGAATGTACTGATGGAAGAGGCCATTGTAAATCGTGTAGAAAAGAGCGGAGTTGTTCAACTCGACTTAGGTCAGTGGTATACCCACCCCAAAAAGCAAGTTGTTAGGATTATGGATTGGGTGCACCCCGATCCTATTTTACGTGAAAAGCCCTTTCGTGAAGCACTTGCCGCCACCGACTGGGAGAAATATAGAGAAGTCTGGGTAGCTGTTGAGGGTACTGAAGATTCTATAATACCCACATGGGCATTCATGCTCTTAGCTAAATACTTAGCCGATGTTGACTCAAGGGTAGTTTTTGGTTCTCGTGTTGAATTGGAAATGAATATCTGGAAAGAGATTTTCAATCAGATGGACTGGAAGGATTATCAGGATAAAAAAGTGATTGTAAAAGGGTGTGGTTCCCTTTTTATTCCTGAAGGAGTGTATGCTGATTTAACGGCCAGATTAATGCCTTGCGTGCGCAGCCTTATGTTTGGAGAGCCCTGCTCAACCGTTCCCGTGTACAAAAAGAGAGGCTGAAAACCTGTAAATAACTTCATTTGATTAAGATACTTCGGAACTAGAACGGAGCCTAATTTAGGTCGTTCATTCTATGCAACAAAAATCGGTTTCGAGAGGCCAATTGCTGGTCGTAGTTTTCACCTCGGGCTTTGTTCTGATGGTATTTGAAATAGTAGGGTCGCGAATTCTGGCTCCATTTCTTGGCTCATCTACCATTGTCTGGACCGCTATCATAGGTGTGATTCTATCCTTTATGTCACTGGGGTATTGGTACGGTGGAAAACTTGCGGATAAGCACCACTCCATTCAATTTCTTGCTCGGGTACTTGCATTGGTTGCTGCCTTGTTTTTGATAATGAACCTTGGTAAGGGAGTCTTTCTCAGCTTCGTTACATCTCTAAGTATTCCTTTGGTGATAAAGGCGATTTTGAGTTCCACTGTTCTGTTTTCTATACCTTCTTTTTTGTTGGCATTTGTCAGTCCATTTGCTATAAGATTGGATGTCCGGAAAGTTGAAGAATCCGGAAATAGTGCCGGATCTATTTATGCGGTTTCAACCCTGGGGAGCATATTAGGCACCTTCTTTAGTGGGTTTTTTCTCATCATTTGGTTTGGCACTAACCAGTTGATATGGGTTCTTGCTTTGGTACTGATGTCACTGGTTTTGTTTATCTCTAAAAAAGAGATGATGAAGCAAGGAGTGTGGTTAGGCCTGCTTCTTATAATGAACCTGTACAACTCATGGCGGAATAGAGACTATATAGATATTGATACTGAATATGCCCGTGTTTTTGTAAGCGATCAGGAATACAAAGGACAAGAGACACGTCTTTTGTATATCAATGAACACATTAATTCAGGAATGCTGTTGAATGATAGTGACAGTCTTCTATTCAGATATACTCAGTTCTATGATTTGTTTGAATTCTTCGCTCCTGAATTTGAAAACCTGCTCGTGGTCGGGGGTGGAGGTTATTCTTACCCCAGGCACTTTCAATCTCGATTTCCGGACAAAGCGTTGGATGTTGTTGAGTTGGATCCCAAAGTCACCCAATTGGCAATGACCTATTTTGAGTTTGAACCGCTGAAAACGACCACTATTTATCATCAAGATGCACGATATTTTCAGAAAGTACAGGACAAAAAGTACGATGCAATAGTTTATGATGCATTGACATCGCCTTTGTCGGTACCGTGGTATCTAACTACTCAGGAATCCTATGAGGATATTTACAACTTACTGTCAGACGATGGAGTTATTCTGATCAATGTAATTGGCGATTTGGAGGGGTACGGAGCTAATTTTGTGCGAAGCCAGGTGAAAACGGTTGGTTCGGTATTTCCGCAGGTATTTCTTTTCGAGTCCAAAGAAGAGGAAAGCCAGGGGCTGAAAAATCATATCGTAGTTGCGTCAAAAAAAACTGAGCCGTTTAATTTTGATCCGGGCAGTCCATTTTATCAGAGGTACTTAAAGCATCAGATCGACCCGGGAAGTCTGGAAGAGGCGCTCGTTCTTCGGGACGATTATGCACCAGTAAGTTATCTTCTTAGCACCAAATAAAAAACCCCGCCGCGAAAGGGACGGGGTCTTTTTTTCGGAATTGGGTATCAGGAATCGCAGGTGTCCGCTTTAGTTGTTGAGCGCCATATCCGAAAAGGTTAGCTCTGAGATGGTTTCTGCAAGCAGCAGAGAAATTCTTTTTCCATTGAGGTAAGGTACCACATATGCTTCGTTGCATCCCTTGTTCAGTAAGTCTTTACGGTAAGTAATGGCTTCACCTTTGCTTTCAAAGTTGTTGGAAACAAGGGTAAAGAAACCTTCCTGAGTTTCCATGCTATGAGCTTCAGGAGCATAGTCAACGTTAGAAACAGGGTCGGGATAAGTGCCCATATGGATGCGGTAGGTGAGTTCAACGCCCTGACCGCTATTGTAAAGCAGGCTGTTCAGTTCTTCTACAGACACATCCTGCCCCTGAACAGAGAATCCTGATTCGTATTTAGACTGGTCTGAAGCGAGAATGATGGCTTCATTCATGGTCAGTTCAGTATGGTTGAAGAAAGGTAAAACTGAAGCCCCGGGGATACTGTTTTCCCTAAGTCTTTTAGCCTCTGCTTTTGCAGTTTTGTAATTGGCAAAAACGCCCAACCGATAGTTGAACTTGCTGTTTTCTGATTTAAACTGCTCAATGGTTTCAAATTGACTTAGAATATGGTCGTCAAGCTGGTAGCCTGTCACAAGGACTTGAAAGTAGAGTCCGTTTTTAACTTTTGTGTTTTTTACCAGGCTGTTGTCGGCAAGGGCAGTTGTGCTGAAGATCAGCCCAAAGATGAGGGCTAAGGTTTTAAGGGTCGGATAATTCGTCGTTGCGTTCATGATATTCCAATTTAAGGGGTTGATATTGCTGTTTAAAGAACTTTTGTACGTGTTGAATACGAGCACTAAATTACCCCCAATACCAAAGATTATCTTGTCAAACAAGACCAATTCCTATTTCTATTTGGTCATGACGCTATATGGAAAGGATTGACCAAATAATTAAAAAGATGATCCAAGCTCAACTCATTTTACATCTCCAATTGACCAACTCAACCAAACCTGAAAAGATTTTCTGGGAGTTACGGAATCAAGGTACAATCGTGCGACAGTCTTTAGGTTTGAATCTTAATTTTATTTGATAATCAGATTAACAAGCCAACGGGAAGAGTGAACCTTCGCGGCAGCAAAGTTCTCAGGCTTATCCCCCGATGTGGTACTTTACCCGTTTTACTGTGAACGCATCAAATAGTTATTAGAGTTCTTAGGCTCATTATCAAGGGTTCGATTGAATTACAGTATTGCTTGTCAATCTATAAATGAAATATAGGATGAACAAATTTAGGTATTACGTTGGGGTCGATGTTTCTAAGGATGTTTTTGACGCAGTATTGTTGGATTCGAATGTGAGTCATGTAGAACCGACTCATAATCAGTTCAAAAACTCGATCAAGGGGTGTAGGCAGTTTGATCAATGGTTGTGTAATCAGGGTGTTGAAAAGGGTTCTTGTCTAATATGTATGGAGAATACAGGGATGTACAT
>DNTB01000020.1 GCA_003499525.1 Flavobacteriales bacterium | reverse complement strand
ACCGCTCCCTTGCTCAAAGGAAGCACTGAATTCGTAACCGCTAATTTGTTGCTAAACAAAGTAACCGGACCGTCTTTGTCCGTTAGGGCGATTTGTATGATCTCAAGATGATTATCCCTGGTGGTGGCCTTATAGTCTTTAAGTTTTTGAAATGACCTTGGAAAGGGTTCGAAGGAATAAATACGACTCTGAGGGTAGTATTTTCGATACTCCTTTACCGTTCTGCCGTCATAGGCTCCTACATCAAAAATTACACGGGCCTCCCCCATAATACGATGTTGGTTCTTGAATGCATCAAAGAATTTTATCTGTTTCAAGATTCCCGGACTGACGCCAAACTTTCTGGAAAGAAGGCCTAGATTGTACCGAATGCTTTTTAAATGCATCACTCAATATTTAATGCAGAAAAGTCCTTCCAAAAGTAGTCAGCTATAACAACTTTATACTATTTCCACGATCTTTCTCTCAGCGCACATCCACGTTAACAATTGAAAATGTTGGTGAGCTGAGGTTATCCAAATAATTACATTTGCGCCGATCCAAACAGCGTAATGTCAGGTTTTTTGCACGCTTTTCTTACTCGCCGATTGTGGATACATCTGTTGATTATTTTGATGTTTCTTATTGTGCTAATATTTGGAATAAAAATCTTGCTCGATGTAAAAACACGTCAGAATAAACAGGTTCGAGTCCCCAATCTCATAGGCTTTCACCTTACCGAGATTAAAGGTTATCTGGCTGATAAACAAGTTGAATACATTATAAGTGACTCAATATCAGATCCTTATATTGAAAGAGGGGTAGTCGTTGAGCAATCTCCAGATAGTGGAATGTTGGTAAAGCCGGGCAGAACCATCTATTTGACCATCAACTCTGTTATAAAACCACAAATACCGGTTCCTCCATTACGTGATTTGACATTAAGACAGGCATTGGCTAAGCTGAAAGTTTATGGTCTTGAATTGGACTCTGTGATATTCCGACCCGCTGAGTGTTCTAATTGCGTTTTATCGGCCAGACATAATGATGAGGAGTTAAATTCAGGCAGCAGAATAGAAAAAGGCGCTGCCATTGTTTTGGTTGTTGGAGCCGGTGAAGGTTCTGATGAAATGCCCGTACCAAGTGTACTTTCCAAATCTCTTGAAGAGGCAAAACTGAAACTAATGAATGCTGGATTTAACGTTGGGCTCATCATTTTTGAGAGTGATATCAAGACCGGTGAAGACTCGGCTATGTCAAAAGTCTATCGTCAAATTCCGGGCTCAGATATTGACAAGAGTTACAGACTTGGGAAATCCGTCGACATATACCTTACCCTTGACAGCAATAAAATAGAAGATTCTTTGTTAAACGACACGAATGCAGCACCTGCTGATACAATCCCTTAGGATGGTTAAGTTTTATCTTCTTTTTGTTCTCTTCATTTATTCTTCATTTCTTACTGCACAGGACAGGCTTGTTCCGCTAAGCGAGAACCTACAGCTACAAAAGGACTACCAGCAGTTGATGAACTCACCTTCCTCAAGAGCAGCGGAGAATCAATCCTATTATTTTGAACTAGATACGTTGGAACTACCCTTTATTGATGATTTTTCAAGAAACACCTTAAAGACCTTTCAATTTGACAGCAATGACCCTGGAATAACCCAGAATTTTTGGCATAAGTTCACAGTGGACGGTTTTATAAACGATACTTTACAGGTTTATACCGATACCTCCTATCAGTATGTCTGGAATAGCGGTACTTCTACCTGGGACTCCTTAGCTAACGGAACAATTGAAGTTATTTACAACGACAGCATCTACAGGGCTGAGAACATACCTGTGGATACGGTTTTATTCTGGCCCAGACCTGATTCTATCCTTGTAAATGATACCCTGGTGGAGAATACCAACTTTGGTTTTTTTCGTTTGAACGAATTTGATACCGTTAATATAATTCCTGATGATGGACAATCATTGTGGGTTGGAAACGATGGTTGGATCAATCCGACCATGCCTGATGATCCCATCACTCTGGGGGTGCTCACCCTTGATGGTGTGGATTCAGCCGGAATACCGCATGACCCTAATTCGGTGACATCGAGCTACGGAATTTCCGATGTGGTTACCTCGAAACCTATTTTCCTTGGAACCAAACCTCAGGGTGGCTTCTACACCACTTTAGACTCCATTTATTTCACTTTCTTTTATCAACCGGCAGGATTGGGAGATGCCCCGGAAGAAAGAGATTCTCTAATTCTGGAATTCTATTTGCCCGATGAAGACAGATGGGTTAGAATGTGGAGTTCAGAAGGTGGGGACAACAAGCCTTTCGAAGAAGTAGCCATATCATTTCGTACACTGGACCAGTTTCTTCAGGATGGATTTCGCTTCAGATTCCTAAACTATGCAACTCTCACAGGGGCCTTTGACAATTGGCATATCGACTACGTCAGATTAGGTGCAAACCGTTCTTCCGATGACCTTGAAATAGACGACCTGGCCTATCTCGAAGAAGGAAAGACCCTGCTCTCAAGGTACACCCAGATGCCCTGGGAGCACTACTGGCAATCGTCTCAGTTTTGGATGATCGACCAGTCTGAAATGTTCATCCGAAACAATAGCAATACAGCGAAGAATGTGGAATCCGTGCTTGAAGTCTATGATGGGGATACTCGTATTTTTCAATCGGATATTCGACGTAAACCCAACTTCCCAGCCAATACTATTCAGGCAGAACAATTTAGCCTTGATATTTTTGAGTTTCCCAAGATCGATGCACCGTACAAAAACTTTGAAATAAGGTATACCACTAACACCACTCCTGACGATAATCGTTTTAATGACACGACTTTTTTCAATCAACAATTTGGAACCCAGTATGCTTATGACGACGGAAGCTCTGAAAATGCATGGGAACTTGTAGGAACGGATGCCAAGCTGGCCATTGAATTTGATTTGGCCAAAGAAGATACGCTGAAGGCGCTAAACATTTATTTCCCCAGAACAGAAACTTCTATGCTGGATAGAGCCTTCAGAATTGTGGTTTGGTCTTCATTAGTGCCAGAAATACAGTTGTTTAGAAGTGATTTGTACTTTCCGGTTTACAGCATCGGTCGAGATTTAGTTACGGGTTACGAGCTAGAAGAGGAATTAATCTTAAATGGAAAGGTTTACATCGGTTTTGAAATAGCCAATGGAGGCAGCATAATTACAGGATTCGATAATAATACGAATGCAAGAGATTTGAGCTGGATTAATTTTGACGGTTCATGGGTCAGTATCAGTTATGATGGCTCTGTGATTCTAAGACCAGACTTTGGACAAACAAATCCTTATCCAGTAGGTATAGCCGACGAAATTCCAGGGGCAATAGATTTTACTGTATATCCGGTTCCAACGGATGACCACCTGTTTATTGAACCTGACCGGGATGATTTGTATAGCTTTAAACTCATAGATCTAAGTGGTCATATTGTAAAATCATCCAAAGGCACAGGACTGATAAACTTGCCAATGGAAGATGTGAGTGCCGGAATTTACCTGCTTGAGATTTGCACTGAGGCAGGTCACAGGCAAGTTCAGAAGATCGTAGTCAACTAAAAAGTGGAGAACGAAGAACATAATGAAGAGGAGTGGATTGAACGAACCACTATAACAGCCGATGTCGGTCAGAACTTTCTTCGAATAGACCGCTTCTTATCAGACAGGTTGCCAAATGTCTCCCGAACGCGAATTCAGGCCGGCATCAAGTCAGGTAATATTACGGTTAATCAGAAATCTATTAAGTCAAACTACAAAATTAAACCCGGCGATGTCGTTGATGTCGTCTTTGCGCGGGATACAGAGCCCTCAGAACTCATTCCGGAAAAAGTAGATTTTACCATTCTCTATGAGGATGACGATGTTCTGGTATTGGATAAACCCGCCGGTCTTGTAGTGCATCCTGGGCAGGGAAATAGGTCGGGAACTCTGGTGAACGGGCTTCTATACCATATTGAGCATTTGCCTCAAAGCAAAAATGGACTTGATCGTCCGGGGATTGTTCATAGGTTAGATAAACTCACCAGTGGAGTAATGGTGGTGGGTAAAACAGAAGAAGCACTAAATCACCTGGCGATGCAGTTTTTTCATCGAAGTATCGAACGCCGCTATTTGGCACTGGTATGGGGATTCCCGGGTGAAAGTGGTACCATTGAAGGTCATATTGGCCGAAGCCTTAAAAACCGAAAACGAATGCAGGTTTTTGAGGATGGCAGTTTTGGTAAAACCGCCACAACACATTACGAAACCCTTGAAGACCTGCACTATGTTTCGCTTGTGCGCTGTAAGCTGGAGACAGGCAGAACTCATCAAATCAGGGTGCATTTCAGGTTTATAGGGCATCCACTTTTTGGCGACCCCGAATACGACGGACAACGTATTTGGAAGGGGACAACTTTTAGCAAATACAAGCAGTTTGTATCAAATAGCTTAGAGATACTTCCAAGGCAGGCTCTTCATGCACATTCCCTGGGTTTCTTTCATCCGTCGACAGGTGACAGGATGCATTTCGAATCCCCTGTCCCCTCAGATATGAAAGCGGTCCTTGAAAGGTGGCGTAACTATCGGGAAAACAAACCTGAGGGAAATTAATTCTCCTCTTTTTTGCGGTAATGTAGCACCGCAAAATCACCTTTAAAGGTTTCTTCTTTTACCAAATTGTGCGTTCTCTTAAGAGCTTCACGGATTTTGTTATTTGATTCAGCATCTCCAGGATTTGCAACGACCCATTGGAATTTATTCATTCTGAAAACCCTGTTGATCACTTCATTTGAAGTGTAATATGCCAGGATACTATTTTTGGCCAGATATTCATCTTTTTCTTCCGGCCTCTCAAAAGCCTTCCGGTCATAATAATAAAGCAAATTGATGTCATAGTATCCCGGAAACAGAACTACTGTAGGATATTCCACTTTATACTCTTTAACGTATTGGGCTATTTCTCTGGGAGACCTCTCAAATTCTGGCTTAATATTAAACGACAAAACAACCGCGAGAACGATCACACCGGATACCGCGGTCTGAATTCTCATTTCAAGGAGTCCTAATACCTTTCCTAACAGCAGGTAGAATGGGATACTTAAAAACAATAAATACCGAATTATAAATACTGAATTCCCCCGGATCGAGATGAAAAGCATCAGGAAAAATATTGCTGCCAGAAATAAAAGAACATGAACAAAAAACCGATCAGATTTTAATTCCTTCAGATAGCTTATTCTCTTCCTGATCAATAAATAAAAAACGACTGCAAAAAGGACCACAATAAGTAGAACGACCCATTTTTCATTTAAAAAATACACGGGCACACCTTTTAGCGCACTAAAGTTGACATTGGGCACCCATGAATTGCCTGTACTGTAACTCTTGAGTCTGCCTATGAAGGCCAGTGCTAATGGACTTAAAAGCACTGCTGAAACAATTAATCCTGGAAGAAATCTCCCAATCCTCTTACTTTCTTTAAACGCGACTAGCAATAAAATCAGATCAGCGGCTGAAACGATCAGTCCGAGATAGTGCGTATAGATTAGAGCGGTGTAGAGTAGACCGTGTAGAAAGAATCTTCCGGAAATTCCCCCCTTCAAAATCCTTTGTGAATCCCATAAGAGCAAGACACTCAGGAAGATGAACATGGAATATGGCCTGATTTCATGAGAGAAATATTGATGCTGGGTATTGAAGAGGATCAGTCCGCTGACTAGGATCGCTGGCAGGAGCCCCATCCAGCTTTTCGATATTCTGAACGACACGTATACGGTACCGATGGAGAATAAAACTGAGAGTAAGCGCGGAAAATAGGAATCGGTTGATTGTGTAATAAGAACGATTGTTTTCACGAAATAATAATGCAATATAGGATTGTCGCCTTCGAGAATAATTGTTGTGAGCGGCCCGAAACCATACTGGACATTGAATAATGTAAATGCCTCATCAAGATTTACGGGATTTACGTCAACTCCTATAAGCCTTATGACCACTGCCACAAGGAGTATCCCGGGCAGTATAAGATGTTCAGTAATCTTCACCGCTTTAGTTTTTGACGTTTTTTTATGTTTTCTTCTTTTAGGGTCAGTTTCCGGTCGATTTTACCAGAAGCGGTATAGATCAGTTTTCGAACAAATATCAATTTTTCAGGGAATTCAAATTTACTCAGGTCGGTCTGATTCCAGTCAAGGCAGAATTTAGGATCATTTTCCATTACTATCGCAGGAGCTTCGCCCCACTTGTTGTGTTCTATAGCAGTGATAAAGAATGGAACTGAGATTAGCTTTCCGAGTTCATTCTCAATCTTTTCAGGATATAATTTGAGCCCACCGGAGTTGATGACATTGTCAAGGCGGCCCTTCCAATAAAATGCGGTATCCGATAGTAAGTCCACGACATCATTGGTAGTCAATGGACTTGACCGTACATGATCTGCATGAATAATGAGCTGTTGATGTTCGTTGGTTTCAAATTTGACTCCGGGCATAGCCGTAAAATATGGGCTTCGGTCTTTGCCGTTCATCTTTCTAAGGGCTACATGTGATGCGGTTTCAGTCATGCCATAAGTCAGATAGATCTTTGTTGATTTAGCTTGTAATATTCTGGATTCCAGGCCTATGGATACCGGTGCACCTCCTACCAGTACTATACCAGAAGATGATTTCATTGAAATGACGCGGCTGAGCTGAGGTGGAGTAAGCGCAGTGAAATCTGTACCCGGTGGAATTGTTGGAGCCGCAGAAGGTTCTTCAATAAACAAGTTCCAGTTTCCTGCCATAGAACGCACCAACATCATTCTTCCAGCGATGTATTTTGCCGGGAGGCAGTTGAAAGCTTGAATACCCTTTTTAAAATTGAAGTACTGAATTGTTTTTAGTGCGCTTTCAAGCATAGTCTGCTTGGGCAGTTCAATCGTCTTTGGTATTCCCGTTGATCCTGAAGTGTGTGTGCTGACAAAACTTTTAGTATCAAACCATTCAAGTATAAAATCCGATATACTCCTTAACCATAGTTCAGGATGAGCATTGAACTCATCAGCGAAATGCAGAAACTCATAGGACTTCTCCCTGAAGATTATTTTTCCCTGATCCATGTTTCGATATCGGCCCAGCTCGCATCGGGTCGATAGTTTAAACAGCCCCGTTCAACCTGAAGTGGACTTTCAAAGTTATTATGAAACAGTCCGCCAGTACCCAATCCCTGCGGAAGATCATTATTTTTGGAAGCGGCCCATTGTGCTATGGCATTTAGACCAATATTGGATTCAAGTGCTGAGGTAGCCCACCATCCGGTATTCCTTTTTTCTGCTTCTTCCACAAAGCAATCCGATACCTCGAAGCCTCCAATCAAACTCGGTTTGAGTATGATGTATTGAGGCTCAATGTAGTCCAGTAGATGTTGAATATCTTCTTTTGACTGGATTCCAATCAACTCCTCATCCAATGCAACGGGAATGGGAGATTCCTGGCACAATCTCTTCATTTCAGGCCACTGCCCCGGTTGAATGGGTTGTTCTATGGAGTGAATGTTAAACCTGGACAATTGTTCCAGTTTGTTCAATGCTTCGGACTTCGTGAATGCACCATTGGCATCCAGTCGAATTTCCATTTTAACGCCAAATTCAGAATCCCGAAATTCCTGGAGCAATTTCAACTCCTGCTCAAACGGTAGAGCACCTACCTTAAACTTAATGCAGTTAAAGCCCGAGCTGGCCTTTTCTTTTGCCTGAGCCAGCATGCTCTCTGCATCGCTCATCCATACCAAACCGTTTATGTTCAGCGCAGATCGGGATTTGGAAAACTCATTATCAAAAAGCAGAAAGGGGTTTCGGTTTTCTAATCCTTTGTAAGCCATTTCCAGAGCAAAGAACAAAGCCGGCGTCTCCTTTCGACAAATCTTATTCCGGTAAACTCCGTTTTTTCGCAGGTTTTCCAGTTTACTCTCAATAACGCCTGGATTATCCGGACTCAAGCCCGGAATTAAGGAGCATTCTCCGATGCCCAATGAGCCTTCGATTTCAAGTATTATCACCCAGGAAGGCTTAGACCTCAATACTCCTCTTGAGGTACCTGCAGAAAATGTGAAATCCAGAGTTATAGGCCGGTATTTGAAATGAATCATTGGCATGAAGCAAAAAAGGTAATTCGATTTATTTCTCCATTTTGCTTAACTACTGCAATATAAATTCCCGTGGCGCTCGGTTGAAAAGAAATGAAGTCGTGAGTAGTTTTTTCCCAACCTACAATTCTGCCGTATAAATCATAAAGCCAAACTTCCTTCACAGATTTTGAGGTTGATTTAACTGCTAATTGTTGAGCATTTGACGCATAGAATATTTGTAGAATGTTTGGGTTTCTTTCATAGTGATAGGTAGTGATAAGAATAGTGTCTTCAATTATTTGAACATCCTGATTCTGAATTGAGAACTTTTCATCAGTTCTATAAACTATTACGGAGAATGGGCCCTGGGTAAATCCGTTGCTCGAGCCAACAGCTATATATCCTCTTTTTAGGTGTTTCAAGGATGAAGGTTGCTCGAATTCACCCGAGCCTAGGGTTGTTCCCTTGAGCCAGGAACCGTCGGATACGCGAACCGAACCCAAGTAAAAATCGCGGTTGGTGTTATCGAAACGAGTATCGGAAAGAAAGGATAGGGTATCACCACCGGCTAACTCAATTGAATGGACAATACCACTTAAAGGCGGTGCAAGAAATAGCGTGCTCCATGTCTGGTGAAATGAAGTATCCAATCGTACAAGTAAGCTTCCCTCAAGATCATTGGTATCAGAGGAGGCACCTGCTATGATAACCTCTCCATTTCCTAAATGAACGACATCATTGGCATATTCGATTAAAGAATCTCCAATGTATTCAACTTGAGTAATTTGATATTTATCAGAACCTATATCTATCCTAATTCTTGCCACCATCATATCCATATCATCTTTCTCTGGAGAGCTGCCGCCTCCGGCGGCGAATGCAAGGGTATCTCCGGTTACAGTGAGGGAATTGAAAAATTCTTCATTTCCAGTGCCAATTGTGGTATCCCATACTACTTGTTGAAGGTTTTCATCAAATACCATCAACCAGCCATCGGCATCACCGTTTCCATAACTGTAGGTCTTTCCGGCGAGCAGGAATTTACCTGATCCAAGTTCTTCAATGTCGTAGCCAAAGTCCCAGTCGCTTCCTCCATAGAAGAATTCATATTCAAAGACTCCCGTAGGAGAGGTTTTCAAAAGATACAGATCATAGCTACCATCGGAAGTAGAACTGGTGGTCCCCACCATGATATAACTGCCGTCGCTCAATTGGAGAACCGACCGGGCTTCTTCGTGTCGGGGTCCTCCAAAGCTTTTGCTCCATTCAGGGATTCCTGCACTATCGATTTTGAGCATGTAAATCTGAGCATTATCCAAATCGAAACTTGAGGTTTGCCCAACGATCATGAAACCTCCTTCTTGTGTTTCTATTACATCGTATCCGAAATCGTCTCTGTCACCACTGTATATTTTAGCCCAGGCCGTATCGCTCTGTCCGAATAGCCAGCCTTGAGCGAGAAACACAGCAAGTAAAAGCCCTTGTCTTACCACAACCAATGCATTTGAAAATAAAAACTTTGCCCGGCCCATTTGTCCGGATTAACCCATCCGCTCATACTCCTTGAACCTAATATAAGACCAACATGTTCGCTTTGATAGTTCATACCAACTCCAAGATCGAACCGGCCATATCCGCCATAGTTTGATTCCAAACCCAAAGACCATTGGTCATTGAGTTTTCTGTAAGCCGATCCGTGAATATAAGCACTGAAATTTGAGTTCAGAAAATAGGAAGTTCCCATTTCAAAAAAGTACTTTTCGAATTCCTGGCGCAACCTCAACTGAAATTCTGCTGGCAGCATTGCATTTCTGCTACCTACCGTTAGTTCACTTACTTCTTCAATACGGTCTTCGATGGGCCTGTCGTCCACAAAGGAACCATCATCAAAGATGTTTTCATATTCAATGCCATCAAACAGATAGGTAGTATCAAACCGATATGTTTCTGTGCGACTACTCCAGTTTACCCAACCCAAATCCCGAACTTCAAAGTACAACTGGGCAGGAATGTTTAGGTTGGGTATGATATTGATATTCAGATTAATATATCCGGAAAATGCCCCTCCGATTCCATTGTTTTTTAGAAACCCAACATTAGAGGTATCACTAATTATAATAGTGCCCATACCTTCTAAAATCAAAGTGTCTCCAAATTCGGAAGTAAAAAGGTTGAGGGTGCTGGCATCGATATTTTGTAGCTGCTCCCCATTAATTAGAGAAACTCCAAACCCAACATTGACTTTGTCATTGACTTCCATGTTGGACATAAACCGAAAACTCTGATATCCAATATTGGTTTGATAGAAAGGACTCATGTATGCAGTTTGCCCTGCAAATGACCGATTACCATTCAGGAAGATATCGAGCATTTGATCAGTGAAGTAAGCATTCTGTATTCTTCGGTCAGAAAGTAGGAACAGAAATGAAAACTTTGAATTTTCTGCATCTAAAATCTTTGATGGTTTAAATGACATGAATGCAGCGGCTTCAGTCATTGAACCCGTGCTGTTTGTTTGATTTGCCCTGGAAAGCATAGCATCTTTTTCAGCATCGTTTATAAATCCTCCGGTTAGACGTTTGTTTTGAAAAGTAGCCGTAAGGGCAGTAGAATTTGAGTTTAATTCAGCACGAATACCGAAGGCTCCTTTTTCAAGTTCATTGGGGTAAAAGTCATAGAGCTTAATCACGGATTGTGCCCAGCCAATGAAGTAAGGAAAGACAAATAAGGATACAAGAAAAACCCTAAAACCGTACTTCATAGCTAAGGTCACCGACTAGTCGGAGGTCAAGTTTATAATCTTCATAGATCGTTCGGGTGGTGCCGGTGGGCCGGGTATTAAAAGTTGTTCTTATCAATAGGTTTTTTGTATTCCTCAGGTGTTGTATTCGGGCTTTGTTTAAAGTGGATGAAATCCGGCCCACATATGGCACGCTTACTTTATTACCTGAAAATATATTCGCAGGAAGAATAGACTGAGGGGTCAGGAATAGCGAGTCCAATATTTCGTTTTGTTCATCGAGCAAATACGCTTGTGCAGTAATCTCAAGAGGGTAGAAATTTTTGTAATTAAGCCATATTAATCCTCCCTGAATCGGATTTATGGACTCGTCATTCGTAGAATCCCAGGTAAATTCTGTAGTATCCATAATTAGGACACTGGTAATTGCTGCATTCAGGGGAATATTCAGGTTGGCTCTAATGGCTGCTCCTGATCCGTAGTAGACGAAGTCATTTCCTCCACTAATGTTTCCAAGTGGATTGATGTTCAACCCAATATCATAGCTAATTCGATCGGGCAACACAGAAAGGAAATCAGGTAGGTTCGAGTTGTTATCGTTCACATTAATCGAAGAAGTAAAAGATTCAAATCCGTTAGTGGCTCCATTCGGTTCGAAGGCACGGTTCAGATTATTATTCGACCCGATAATGGATCCTGATAATGTCTCTTTCTGACCGCTAGTCGTGTTGACACCCTCAAACCTATTGATGGAAAATGAAACGTCTGCTCCAAGCTCATTGTCCACAAGAAACTCGAGATCGATTTCTTCAAACCTTATATTTCCTGAAATAAGCTCAGGAAATATTTCTACTTGTTCTTCTGTTCCCTCCAGGTTAAAAGTTTGGTTTCCCAAATAACCCCGGATATAGTCCGGAACCAGTTCCAGATATTCGATTTTCATCCTGAAAAAATCTGACGATGTGATTTGAACGGCATTGCCGCCTGGGTCAATAAAGGCCTGATATATTCCGAAAATTTGATTGAAAGAATTACCATCTGGACCGGTAAGGTCTAGTACCACACCGCTCATGTCAATTTCCTGAATTACGCTTACCGGCTCTGAGGCTGATCCTGCCGCAACGGTATCTGATATGCGAATGGGTTGCCCATTTTTTGAAGCTCCGGCAAACTCATAAAGAAATACGCTTTGCTCACCAAGTGTAGAGGTTAATTCAAACCGAATGGTACCACTGCGGATAATCGCAAATGACAATTGTATATCCTGAAGATCATAGCTCGTTTCCTGAGTATCAGCAAGGAAAACCTGGCCCGGTGTTAAGGTGATGGCTCCGATGGGTAACCTGAAAAACTCTTCAGTTGAAGTATCCGGAATGCTCAACAGGGTATCTAATTCAAACTCGAATAGTTCAGAGGAATAAGTCAGGCTTAATGCGTTATTTGGGTCTGTAGTAAATATAGAATCTCCAAATGCCTGTTGCAGGGTTACCGTACTTTTTGCTAGTGGGGTCAGAGTATCAATATTCCAGTAGGCATCATCTTTACCAATTTGGCAGGATTGAAGCACTGTAAATATTAACATCAATTGAATGGCCCGAATCTGCATCAGGCAAAAGTCATGATAATAGCAAGACCGAGCAAATCTATTCTCCTGATGAATACCGTTCTTTCCAAAGCGAATCCAACCGCTCTTTTATTTTCCTTTCCATTGATACTCTGTCGGAGGGCTCATAAAAACATGATCCGGTAATCTCCTCTGGTAAATATTCCTGTGGTGCAAAATGATCCGGAAGATCATGAGGGTAAATGTAATCCGTACCGTAATTGAGGTCCTTCATAAGAGAAGTAGGTGCATTTCTAAGATGTAATGGTACCGGAAGGTCTCCGGTTTTTTTGATCTCCTTTTGTGCATTTCTTAGTGCCAAATAGGCCCGGTTGCTCTTTTCTGATGTACTCAGATAAATTGCTACATGTGCAAGATTGATGGCTCCTTCAGGCATACCGATTTGCTGAACCGCCTGAAAACAGCTCGTGGCCAACAAAAGAGCATTGGGGTTTGCATTTCCAATGTCTTCTGAAGCCAAAATCACCATTCTTCGTGCAATGAATAGGGGGTCTTCACCTCCTTCTAACATCCTGGTTAGCCAGTAAACCGCCCCGTTCGGATCACTACCCCGCATCGATTTGATAAACGCAGAAATGATGTCATAGTGGTTTTCTCCTGTTTTGTCGTAATAACTGCGACGATCTCGGGCTGTTCTCTCCACATCATCATTCTTGATTTCAACAATATCAGATTTTGTATTGGCAATGACCAGCTCAAGTGTATTTAAAAGTTTTCGTGCATCACCTCCTGAATAGGCCAGCAAAGCTTCGCTTTCAAGGAGTTGAATATCTCGATTCTTGAATATGACATCCTCTTGCAGAGCTCGGTGAGCCAGTTTTAACAAATCTTCTTTTCCAAGAGGCTTCAGCACATAAACCTGGCATCTGGAAAGCAGGGCAGAAATGACCTCAAACGATGGATTTTCTGTGGTGGCTCCTATCAAAATAATCGTGCCTTTTTCAACTGCTCCTAACAATGCATCCTGCTGAGACTTACTAAACCGATGAATTTCATCTATAAACAAGATAGGGGGCTTCCCCTTAAACAGGTTGATTTCCTCCGCCTTCTTAATGACCTCTCGGACTTCCTTTACACCGGAGCTGATAGCACTTAAAGAGAAAAAGCTGCGGTCAGATTCTTCAGCAATAACAGTGGCCAATGTGGTTTTACCGGTACCGGGAGGCCCCCAGAATATCATGCTGGATAAAAATCCACTCGCCATCATTTGTTGAATAATACCATCGGGTCCGGTTAGTTCTTCTTGCCCTAATATTTCTTGTAAAATATGAGGACGCATTCGCTCGGGAAGTGGAATGCCAGTTGTGTATTGAGTTTTCATATCCTGTGGTTTTCAACAATTTGGTGTTAAAGGATCAGTGGTAGCGTTCTTAGAATCAGATTATTGATCCGATACATTTGAAAGAACAATAATGGAAAAAGAATGAAAACCAATAATCTCTATTCCAAGCCAATTTTACGACTTCTGTTCTTCGTACTGGTTGCTCTTGGCATTTTGAATGTTGCAATCATTTTTACAAACATTCATCCTTTCACCGATCTTAGTCATGCTTCCATTGCGGTAGTATTCTTTGCGGTGAGCGGTCTGCTTCTCTCGCGGGATATATTTCTAAAGTATGATTCAAGTGATGAAGTACTGGAGATTGAGAGATCTGGATTGTTTACATCAAACATTGCTGTAAGATCAGGTCAAAGAGGATACATAAAATACAGGATAAAGGATTTTGAGCTTATCGGTAAATGGTATGGTGCTCGCTTACACATCAATTATGAAACAGGTGCTGGACAAACGATAAAAAATTCTTTTCCAATATTCTTCTTCAAAGGAGCTCAATTGAACGAATTAAAAAATGATCTCAACGGAATAGTTAGATCAAACCCATCGGCGGAAGCCAAGACGATTTTTCATAATAACCCGCTTTTAAGCTAGGTTAACTCACCCTCAAAAGTAAAAGCACTTCTCCCCCCAAGTTGAAGTGCTTTTTTTATGTCTTCAAGCGGGTATTGAATATTCCAAAATACCTTTGCCCAAATTTTAAGATTTATGAGTAAAGCAGTTCGGGAGTTAGAGCCACTTTCAGTTTGGAATTTCTTTGAAGATTTAAATGCAGTTCCACGTCCATCGAAGAAAGAAGATCAGGTCAGAAAATTTATGGTTGAGTTTGGTCAATCGAGAGGTCTGCCAACACGTGTGGATGATATAGGAAATGTGATTATTACAAAACCCGCAAGCAGTGGCATGGAATCTCGGCATACCGTAGTTCTTCAGGGACACCTGGATATGGTGCATCAAAAAAATGAGGGTACCGATTTTAATTTTAATACTCAGGGCATCAAGTCATACATAGATGGAGAATGGGTAAGAGCCGACGGAACCACTTTGGGCGCGGATAACGGCATGGGGGTAGCTGCTATTATGGCTGTGTTGGATGCTGATGATATCGCTCATCCTCCAATTGAGGCTCTGTTTACTATAGATGAGGAAACTGGCATGACGGGAGCACAAAATTTGAAAGCAGGAGAACTGACGGGGAAGTATCTATTGAATCTCGATACAGAGGACGATAGAGAATTGACCATTGGCTGTGCTGGTGGTATAGATACGACTGCTGAGATGAGCTATATACAAAAAGAAAGCTCTGAAGGTTCGGTAGGAGTGAAACTTACCGTATCCGGTTTAGTCGGTGGACATTCAGGCATGGATATTCATTTAGGTAGGGGCAATGCCAATAAGATCATGAATGTTTTGGTGCGCGATGTGCGCTTACACTATGGAGCTGCGATTCATTCAATTCGTGGAGGTAGTCTTCGTAATGCTATACCAAGAGAGTCCACCGCAATTCTGGCAGTTCGGGATTTTAACGGCTTTTCAGAGCATATCCGAGAGCTCGCAATGCACTTAAAAGAGATTTACAGAAAGACGGATCCAAATCTCACTATTGATTTATCGGAAGTGGAAGTCCCGAAGAATGTCATGAATAAAACCTCCCAAAGAGATTTAATTGCGGCAATTAGCGCAGCACCTAACGGGGTGTTTCGCATGAGCGCTGAAATAGAAGGTCTCACAGAAACCTCGTCAAATCTAGCCAAGGTAAATGTTGCCAATGGCAAGCTTACCGTTAAAAGCCTTCAAAGAAGTGCACTGGAATTTGGTAAAATGGAAGTAGCTCATGCCGTTGGAGATGCATTTGCATTAATGGGAGCCCACGTTACACATTCAGGTTCTTATCCGGGTTGGGCCCCAAAACCCGATTCGTCTATCGTCAAACTAATGGATGATTTATATACCAATATGTACGGAGAACAGGCTGACGTGAATGCATGTCATGCGGGTCTGGAATGCGGAATACTTGGGGCAAATTACCCAGAAATGGAAATGATATCTTTTGGTCCGACTATAACCGGTGCGCATTCACCGGATGAAAGTGTGAAAATTGCATCCGTTCAGAAGTTTTGGAAATTTTTTCTGGCTACTCTAGAGCAGATTCCAGAAAAGAAGTGATCAAAATCGGGCCTGGAGTTTGATATTTATCTGCCTTAGAGTCAAATAGTTGGGTATTCCGTAGTAATTGCCATTGAAGTCTCGTAGCCATCGGTAAGATATGGTGTTTCGAATATCGAGCAAATTGAATATTTCTACAGCCAATCCAAATGATTTGAACTTACTAAAGGCCCGGGAACGTCCCAGCTTACTGCGGTTTAGGTTTTTGTCAATGAGAAAATCTTTGGTAAAACCTATGTCAACTCGCCTATACCAGGGCATCCTTAAAATATCCTCGTATCGGTTATAGCTCGGAGGACCTGTAGGTAACCCTGAAGCCAGATATAAAAGAATATTGACCTTGTAGGTTGGATTCCCGGGAACGTAGTCCTGAAAGAATGCGGCAAAACTGAATAACTGCTCTGTAGGTCTCGGAATAAACCCGGGGTAAACAATAGAGCTGTCTGCTACAGGATTAAACGGATCACCGGGCACCGTTCTTTCTCCATTTTCATTGAAGTAATTGTAGTAAAAGTCATCCGTTAGGTCTTCCCGGGTACTCATAAATGACATGCTAAACCATGACTCCACACCTTTTACAAATTCGCCGTTGAGTTTAAAGTCAATCCCTGTAGCATACCCATTGGAGTTATTGGTCGCATAATATCGAATTCTGACATTGTCTAACTCATAGGGAATAAGATTTCTTAAATCTTTGTAGTAAGCCTCAGTAGTGAACTGAAAAGGTCTCTTCCACATACTGAAAATATAATCGTAACCTAAGACATAGTGGATAGCAGTTTGCGATCTGATTTCGGGGTTTAGATCTCCTTCGAAATTTCTCATTTCTCTGTAGCTCGGGGGTTGATGATAGTAACCCCACGCCGCTCTAAATGTCATATTCCGTCTCCAATTGGGTTTGAACAGAACGGCTATTCGCGGACCACCTACCAATTCACCATTGTATTCGAAGTAGTTTATTCTACCACCTAGGTTAAAAGACAATAAATGTGAATCAATATCAAAATTCCTTTCATATTGCAGGAATCCCATGGTCCGGAACCAGTCTAATGAATTAGAATTTCGGAAAGATTCGAACAGTGCAATTTTGTCTCCGGGAGCCTGAGGGATATTGTATCCCGCGCTGTCCTGATACTCCCACTCCCGGTAGATATCGTCCACCTGTTCGAGGTAAAACCGAGCACCCCATGATATGGTTGAGTTCTTCTTAAACAGGCTTCCATCGTGGGTAAATCCCAAATTCAATATGTCGTAATAATTACGAGCATGATCGATGAACCCTCCCGCACCTCGCAACGAAATAACTTCCCCAAAAGACTCCGATCCAACATCTTTATCAAGTTCTCCGAGCCTGTATGCTCCACTTACATCCAGAGTTTCTTCTTCTCGAGAAGCATAACCAGATCCTGTAAATCTTAACTTTAAGTCTTTTGTAGGCCGAACAGTAAGTTGAAGTGCTCCGAGTGCGGTTCGGTATTGATTGATTTCCTGTCCATCATAGAAGATGTTGAGCTGTAGTGATTCGTTGAAAGTGCCGAACTCCGTGGTTCTATCATCTGGCACCAACCGATAGCTGTTTTGAGATAGTGATGCCAAAAGACCCAGCTCAACCCGGTCTGATATATCATAGGTAAAGTACCCCTGATAATCGACAAAATTTGGAGTATATTCTCCTCTCGTATCCAGCGTGTTGAGTACATATCTGTTGGTGCGATAACGGAGACCATGAATCTGAGTGAATCTCCGGTTATCCGAAGCATGTTCCACCGCCACCTGGGCACCAAGGAGGCTTAACTCCACAAAACCACCAAATTTCTTGTCTGGTTGTTTGTATTCAATGTCTAAAACTGAAGACATTTTATCTCCATACCTTGAGGAAAATCCGCCGGAAGAGAAATAGACTCTATTTACCAGCTCAGGATTTACAATGCTTAATCCCTCCTGCCGTCCAGACCGCACCAGAAAAGGACGATAAACTTCAATTCCATTGATATAAATGAGGTTTTCATCAAAATTTCCTCCCCTTACATTGTATTGCGAACTGAGTTCATTCGTTGAGGTTACCCCTAACCCCTGAAAAATAAGAGTTCGTTCCAAACTGGAGTTGGGTGAAGATACCTGACTCGCAATTTTAGGTTCAATACGTTCAAGCCCTAACTCGGCTTTCTGTTTTCCTTCTATGACCACCTGATCAAAAATCAAACTGCGCTGTCGCATCTTGATTTCTTTTGTGTATTCGGCTCCGTCCAATGGGTTGAGGGTCCATACAACAGTATCGTATCCAAGAAAGATGAAATCAATTTCTATATCATTACCTGCTGGAATGGACAAGCTGAAGGATCCGTCAGACTTGGTTGATGTTCCTTTTTTATAGTCTCCGTAAGATACATAAACACCTACCATGGAAGCACCGTTCTCGTCTAAGACAGTACCCTTGATAGTGGCTTCTTGGCCCATACTACTGCTAAGCCCAAGAATGATGAGGGAAGCACTAAAAAAAAAGGATTTCAAGCGATGTTTTTCTTTGCTGACTGAAAACTTCAATGCTCACCGAATATTGTGGGTAGGCTTTATTTCTTTTTGAATTCGCCTTTGTTCCAGGCATCAATAAATTGCGCCCATGCGACAGGGTTCAATACTGACCATGACGGGTACTGTCCCTGATAATAAGTGGCTTCATTTCTAAAACCCTGCTCATACTTGAAATTTGCACCTCCTCCTGCCATAGGCATGTTCCGCATTTGATCCCGCATCTGCGCCTGAGCCAGGTTGCGATTTGCCCGATCTAAATCATCCTCAGGAATCCGGGTATTCAAAAACTCCTGACGAAACTGTTCTTTACTTGGCCATGGATATACCATATGAGTTTTGAGCAATACGGTATCAGTGGCCAGTATTTGTATCCACGAATACCTCTGAACCGTCAATGTATCCGGGATTACAAAATATTCAGTTCGAAAACCGACACTGGAAAATTTGAGCGAATCTCCTTTTTCGGCCACAAAGGAAAAAATCCCATTCATGTCCGTTGAAGTTCCCCTTTTTTTATTCATCACTATGATGCTGGTGTATGGAATAGGAAGAAGGCTATCAGCGTCAAGTACTACACCGGAAAACTGTATTAAATTGTCATCTTGTGCCGATAAATCATTGATTCCCAATAGAAAAACCGAGACGAGAAGAAAATAAATAATTCGGGACATCCGATTGATTTGGGCGGTGAAGTTACCAAATAAAAATGAACGAATAAGATGCCGAATTGTGCACTGCATCCTCAATGTAGAGGGAAAACTGATGTTTTCCTGGCTTAAGCCTATCCGCATCGGCGTTGTAAATGGCCATACCGGTCTTCTTGTCGTATTCGAGTAAAGCCCACTTTCCGTCAATCTCTGCTCTGTAGAATTTAATTCCAGATAAATTGTCAGTCAGTTTAAATTTAACCTCTTGATTATTAACAAGATGAATGTCATTCGAAGCTCCAGATATAGGAGTAATCTTTGGAGCTAAAGTATCCCGTGCAATCATGTAAGGCCCTAAGCTTCTTGTTTTGAAAGTCACCCATCCATCATGATAATTACCCCCTTCTACTGCCAGGATTTTGTCTTTACGGTTCAATGAAACTCCAATGAAAGAAGAACCCTCTTTGTCAGAAACATCTGGTGTTCTGATTGAAACGGTCATGTATTTGTGTAGAGGGGTGAATAAGTTTTGAATCTCGTGTATGGCCGAAACCCCATTTTCAAGAGTATCTCTCATGCGATAACTGAACATGACATCAGAATAAAATGCTTGTTCCGGAAACTCAATTTGAATGTTTTGTGTTTTGAAAGTATAAGGTTTATCTGCCAATATTGGAATTGATGTTGAATCAGTGGTAGAATCAAGAATCAGAGTTGAACTGTCTGGCCTGATTCTGAATTTGACAGAATCCTGATTTCCATAAACATCTTTGATTTTGTACATGATTTCCCGTTGTGAATCAGAAATGATAACAGCACCAGAATCCGTTAGATGCTTGTAAATAGGAAGTTGGTTTCGACGATCGATAAAACTGCGCTGAATGCGTCGTTTATTCTTACTCCATTCATAGTAATCCACATGTGCCTGAATGTATCTTGTAAGCTGAAATGGAATAAAATCCATCTCATGTCGATAGATTTCATGAGAATCAACAGATAGGCTGATTTCATAAACACCACATCGGTTTCCCGTTCCATTCATCTTGTCTATTGCCTCTACGCCGAAGCCTATTTTTCCTCTTGCTCTGATATCTGGAATCGAAGTTACTCCTGAATATTTGAAGATAAACGGCTTGTTTTTGCCATTGACAATGGAGGTGTCATTTAAAGGATACACTCCAATATTTTTGAATAGCGGGTCGATATCGTCTCGAATATCAAAACCGAAACGGAGAGGGTTTAGGGGCACACCGGACTTGGTTTCTCGTATTTCAAAATGCAGGTGAGGGCCTCCTGAACCTCCAGTATTTCCAGACCAGGCAATGGTATCACCTTTTTTTACCTTCAATGCATCTGTATAGGGAAACTGTTCTACAGTGAAGCTCTTTACCCGGTATTGATGAACTTTAATGTAATCATTAATACCCTTATTAAATTTCTGCAGATGACCATAGACAGTGGTGTAGCCATTCGGGTGGTTGATATAAAGTACTTTTCCATACCCGGATAGCGAGATCTTTATTCGCGAAATGTACCCATCCTCTGCCGCAATAACTGGCCAACCTTCTGTTTGATTCGTTTTTATATCGATTCCGGCGTGGAAATGACCTGATCTTATTTCGCCATAATTACCAGATAGATACATAGGTATTGTCAAAGGTGCCCGAAAACTGACCGTGGTATCGTATTGTGATATTCCGGTGAAGACATGAATCAGTAAAGCAAAAAGAAAAGTAAATCTCATATTGGCAAATCTATCCTCATAAAGCTGCCTTATTTCGGAGATTATCCAACTCATATTCACAAGAAACGGTTAAAACTTGTAATCCATTGGGCGGGAAATTAACTTTGTCGTTTGCGCAAGTTCATTGTACATGACAGATGAATTCCCGGAATTGAAACGTGTATCTGCTAAACTCGATAAGTTTATTCAGGAACATGTGCGGATGAAGGAAGAACTGTTGAAGGTGAAAGACGAAAGGGATGAGATGTCAGCGAAGCGAACATATATGAAAGAACAGCTCGCTGTACAGGAGAAGAAAATGTTAACTGGAAGAATCGCCGAAAACATACAAGACGATCAAAGCCGGAAGGCATTAAAATTGAGGATCAATGAGCTGGTACGGGAAGTTGATAAATGCATATCATTATTAAACCAGTAAACCCGCAGAACTTTGGAAAAGCTTTCGATAAAAGTAAATATAGCAAACCGGGTTTACCCTTTAAACATAGAAGCTCAGGAAGAAGAAATGATCCGTGAAGCTGGCAGACAGGTTAATGAGAACATCCGAAATCTTGAACAGACTTACTCTGTAGAAGACAAACAGGATTTATTAGCCATGGCTGCTCTTTATTTTGCGAATAAATGCCTTATCTTAGAAGATCGAAATAACCTTCTAAAAGGAGAAATCGCAAAAGAGGTTTTGCAGATGGACAATGAGCTTTCGAAGGTTTTAGGTTTGGTTTAACGAACGTTCTTTAGCATATCAATTCATTTATAACATCCCGCACGGACTGACTTATAATTTGTAAAATCAACATTTTATCCGTTATGGGTGCAACTTAGGATTGACAAAATCAGGCCCAGGTTATCCCGGTTTACCGGGAGATTTTCTGTACGCAGAAGACGGGGGAAAATTGCGTCAACCGGTGCATCCAGATCCATGAACTTTATGGGTTTTACACGATGAGGTCCGTGCGGGTTTTTTTTGAAACATCAAAAAGCAAATGCAATGGATGCAGTAAGCATGATAGCTGGAGCACTATTTGGGCTCATTTTAGGTGGAGGAGGATTATTCCTTGGGTTGCGAAGAAATCTCAGGAGAAAATCTGAAAAGTTGCTTAAAAAAGCAGCAACCGAAGCCGAAGTTCTCAAAGAGAGAAAAATTCTCCAGGCAAAAGAAAAGTTTCTACAACTGAAAGAAGAACACGAAAAATCGATCAACCAACGAAACCAAAAAGTATCTCAGGCCGAACAACGAGTTAAGCACAAGGAAACGAAGTTGAACCAAAAACTTCAGGAGGTTAACAAGGCCGAGAAGAATTACTCTTCACTAAAGGATCAGTTGGACAACCAACTTGATATTCAGCAATCAAAAAAAGCTGAGGTAGAGAAAAGGATAACTGAGCTGACTCAAAAACTAGAGGATGTTTCAGGATATTCAGCAGAACAGGCTAGAAACGAACTTCTTGCATTGCTCAAAGAAGAAACAAGGTCTAAGTCAGCCCACATGGCACAGCATATTATTGAAGAAGCTAAGATTAACGCCAATAAAGAAGCTCAGAAAATTGTAGTGCAGACCATTCAAAGAGTGGCGACTGAGCAGGCGATTGAAAACTCTGTTTCTGTCTTCAATATTGAAAGTGATGATATCAAAGGCCGTATCATTGGGAGAGAAGGCAGAAACATTAGAGCGCTGGAGTCCGCCACCGGTGTAGAAATAGTCGTGGACGATACTCCAGAGGCCATTATCCTATCCTGCTTTGATCCGGTTCGGCGCGAAGTCGCCAGACTTTCCCTTCATCAGCTCGTTACTGACGGCCGAATTCATCCCGCAAGGATAGAAGAGGTAGTTGACAAAACGACCAAGAATATTGATCATGAAATCATAGAGGTAGGTAAAAGAACTGCAATAGATCTTGGAATTCACAACCTTCACCCTGAACTAATCAGAATGATTGGAAGGATGAAATACCGGTCTTCCTATGGGCAAAATTTGCTTCAACATTCCAGGGAAGTAGCAAACCTTTGTGCAGTTATGGCCTCTGAGCTTGGACTGAATGCAAAGCAAGCTAAACGGGCAGGTTTGCTTCATGATATTGGTAAAGTTCCAGAGGACGAGCCTGAAGTACCTCATGCTATTCTGGGAATGAAATTAGCTGAAAAATTTGGGGAGCACCCCGATGTTATCAATGCCATCGGTGCGCATCATGACGAGATTGAAATGAACAGTTTGATTTCACCTATTGTGCAGGTTTGTGATGCTATATCCGGAGCCAGACCGGGAGCCAGGAGAGAGGTGGTTGAAAGTTATATTCAAAGGTTGAAAGACCTTGAGGAACTGGCGATGAATCACGACGGGGTATCCAAAGCCTATGCTATTCAGGCAGGTCGAGAACTAAGAGTCATGGTCGAATCAGACAAAGTGGACGACCACATGGCCTCTCAAATATCCATGGACATTTCTACAAAAATTGAGAAAGAAATGACCTATCCCGGACAGGTGCGGGTAACGGTTATTCGGGAGACCAGATCCGTAAGTGTGGCAAAATAGAAAAATAGAAAAAGGAAAGTACATCTTTGTGCAGCCTGAAATTCATTAGGACTGCTCATTTATGCAACTAACAGATTCAGTGTCATCTGAACTAAAAAAGTTTTTCAAGAATTCCTTTACACGGAATGTAGTAACACTTTTTACAGGGTCTGCTTTGGCTCAGGTGTTCCCATTCCTGATCACACCAGTTTTAGGAAGACTATTTACACCCATTCAATTCGGTATTTATGGTCAGGTAAACAGTGTAATGCAAGTTCTGGGATCATCTCCCGGAGGGAGATACGGCCAGGCTGTAGTAGTCCCCAAAAGTGAAGATCAAGCTCGTGCACTGGTACATGCATCTTTTTTAGTTACGATCATATTCACATTAGTCTCAGGAATTCTTCTATATCTTTTTGATGATTCTATTAGGGAACTTCTTTCTGCAAATGAGCTTGGAAGATGGTTGTTGATAACACCAGTCTTTGTCCTGTTGGTCGGTCTGCAAAGACCATTCAATTTTTGGTTGGTGAGAAAAGAGCGATATCGTGCTCTAGCCTTGCTTAAAATCGTTCAAACTACTTCAGCTGGGGTTTTGTGGCTGGCATTTGGCTTTTTAAAGGTCGATGGAGGATTGATCCTCGGATATATAGGAGGTTGGGTAGTGTTCACCATCGCCAGTTTTTATTTCTGCTTCAAGAATGAAATTCATTTGGTTTCATTCGACATATCCACGCTGTGGAAATCAATGAAGGAGTACCGCGATTTTCCGATTTACAATGCCACTCCTATAATGCTTACGGAGTTTTCTAAGCAAGCAACTATTTTTTTGATCACCTACCTGTTTACTTTAGAAGAAACAGGGTACTATAACATGACCAGGATGTTGATATACAACCCTTTAACTATTTTCGGAATGGCGTTTTCTCAAGTTTATTTTCAAAAAATTGCGGCCCGACAACAAGAAAAAATTAGTGTACAATCCAGCATGCTGAAAGTTACTTTTTTGCTACTTGTGTTTGCTGCACTGGCTATAGGTATTCTGCATTTTTGGGGTACCGAGCTATTCGCTTTTATCCTGGGGGAAGAATGGGCTATTTCTGGAAGAATTTCAGAAATTCTAATCATCAGCTATGCTCTTCAATTTGTGGTCTTACCGATCAGTACTGTTCTTACCGCAATCAAGGAGGTTAAATTGGCATCCGTGTATCCCTTGGTATACTTCTTAGCAGTAGGCTCGCTATTATTTATACCATTTACAGATTTTAGTGAATTCATTTATTGGCTTACCATTGCGGAGGTTTCTGCAATAGTTGTGTTTGCAATATCAGCAGTATGGGCGGTTCGCCGTTACGAATTGAGATTGAGGATGGGTTAGTTTGAGTGTCATGGAGAATGAAGCCTCAGGTTTCCTTTCACTGATTTCTGAAAACCAAAAAACTAAATGTACTTTGGTGCTTATCGACGGCTTATGTGTCCGTTCATTGTAGTTTGGGCTGACCCTATGGGATTAAATTTTGGAATGTGTGTTTACTTAAAAGGCTTACAGGCGATTAATAGAGTTCAAGATAAAATGTCTTAAGGATGGATAAACTAAAGACCTTAAGTTATTATGTTTTGCATTTGCTCATTTTTCTTCTCCCCTTTGAAGAGAGATTAGTTCCACCATTTTTGGTGCTTTTTGCTCTAACCAATCTTCTTGGTACAAACTGGTCATTACGTAAAAAACTTTTTAAAAAACGTGCATTATATATTTCGGCTTTTTCGGCAATCTATCTCATTTATGCACTTGGCCTCATCCACACCTCCAACATGGAAGATGGCCTTTTCGACATGGAGGTAAAATTGAGTTTGTTCCTCGTTCCATGGGTTTTACTGACCACTGATGTAGTCAATAAATATACAGTCTATTCCTTCCTTCATTCATTCATTGTCGGAATCATAGTGGCATCAACAATTGACCTGATCATTGCATTTTATGGCTTTGAACTCACCGGTGATTTTGGGATTTTCTATTACCAATACCTTTCTTTCTATCTGCACCCCACCTATTTTGCAATGTATATCAATCTAGCTATTGCAAGTGTCTTCGTGCTCATCTTCCATCATAGAGAAGAACCAAAATGGTGGCAATTTGTACTCCTTTTTTTTCTGTCGTTAATGGTATTCCAATTGTCCTCCAGAACAGGAATCATTACGCTATTCTTACTCTATTTATATGGCCTTATATATTTGATTATCAATAGAATTAATCTAAGAAAGAGCTTATATTTCACATTGGGAGTAATCGTTTTGGTTACATCACTTGCCTATTTAACATCTCAGTATACGGAAATGCAAAGAGAGGTGAATGCAGATGATCAGGAATCGAGTTTTGGAGTTCGGCTGTCCATGTGGAAATCGTCAAAAACACTGGTTTTCGATCATTTCTTTTTTGGAGTTGGAACGGGTGATGTAAATGATGAACTTCAAAAGCAGTTTGCAAGTGACGGAATTAAACGAGCAGTTAGGGACAACTTAAACCTTCATAATCAATTCTTACAAACGCAAGTGGCTGTTGGCGTATTTGGGTCCTTATCCTTGGTGGTAATGCTGGTTCTTCCCCTCTGGCCGTCAATACGTAGGGGTAGATTCTTTTACCCTCTCTTTTTCGTTGTACTAGGCATCAATTTCCTGACTGAATCTGTTCTGAAAACTCAGGCGGGTGTCGTTTTTTACGCTGTAATGAACTCGGTAATTTTCTTTACCTATGAAATTGCCACAAATCAAAAAAAGGCGGAACCCTAGTTCCAATCGCTATATTTGTCGCCATTGCTATGATACCTTTTTCTCCTCCAAGAATAGATGAAAAAATAATCGCCGAAGTGGTGGATGCATTGCGCTCAGGATGGATCACAACCGGACCAAAAACGAAACTTTTTGAACGAAACCTGAAAGATTATACCGGAGCAAAGGCCGTGGTTTGTCTTAATAGTGGCACAGCAGCTATGGAGCTTATGCTGAGTTGGTTTGGCGTTGGGCCGGGAGACGAGGTAATTATTCCTTCGTATACCTACACAGCTACTGCAAATGCTGTTGTACATACCGGAGCAACTCCGGTAATGTGCGATGTTCATGACTCTGATTTTAACATTGATGTAGCTAGAATTGAAGCACTCATTACGGAGCGGACCAAGGTTATCATACCGGTTGACATCGCCGGACTGCCTTGTGACTATGATGCTATACATGACATTATTCGTAAGAGGCGTATTAAATCACTGTATTCCCCACATACGGAAAATCAGGAACTCCTGGGGCGTATCATGATTATGGCAGATGGTGCTCATTCTATAGGAGCCAAATACAAAGGCAAAAATTCAGGCACCCTTGCCGATGCCACAGCCTTTTCATTTCACGCTGTTAAAAACCTGACCACTGCCGAAGGAGGTGCATTAATAATAAATCTGCCAGATCGTTTTGACCCTGGAAAACTCTACCAGAATCTCAATATTCGTGCATTGCACGGTCAAACCAAAGATGCTTTTGCAAAAGTGAAAAAGGGAGGATGGCGCTATGATGTGGTTGAAGCCGGTTACAAATACAATATGACAGATATACTGGCCAGTATCGGTTTGGTAGAGTTAGACCGTTATGATGACGACACTTTGGTTCGCCGTCGCGAAATATTTGAACAATACCATGAAAAACTGAAGAAATACGACTGGGCCAGAGTTCCAATATACGAAGACGAAAACAGGCAATCTAATTACCATCTCTACTTGCTAAGAATAAAGGATTGTTCTGAAAATGAGCGGAACCGAATAATTTATGAAATTACTGAACGCGGAGTTTCTGTGAACGTCCATTATCAGCCGCTACCTATGCTTAGCTTCTATAAATATAGAGGCTACAAGATGTCTGAATTTCCGGTGGCCTTCGCCAACTACCAGGGAGAAATAACACTCCCCGTGTACTATGATTTAACTGATGAACAAGTCGATATCGTGGTGGAGGTTGTTGCAGACTCCGTTCAAAAAGTACTTAAAAAGTAGTCCTTGAAACGACTATTCGATATATTCTCTTCCTTAGCTCTACTGCTGTTAGTTCTTCCTTTCTTTCTCGTCATCGGTTTGTGGATTGTCTTTGATTCGAGGGGTGGGATTTTTTATCGTCAGGTACGGGTAGGAAAAGGTGGAAAGCTATTCAAATTGTTGAAATTCAGAACTATGCATCCAAATAATGACATAGTGAAGATTACCGTTGGAGATCGGGACCCGAGAGTAACTCGAGCCGGATTCTTCTTGAGGAAGTACAAACTGGATGAACTACCGCAACTGCTCAATATTCTGAAAGGAGATATGAGTGTAGTAGGTCCCAGACCAGAAGTTCCTGAATATGTTGAACTATATTCCGAAGACCAGAGAATAGTCTTTTCCGTTAGACCCGGATTAACCGATTATGCTACCCTTGAGTATGTTGATGAGAGCCAGCAATTGGCTCAGGCAGAAGATCCATACAAAATGTATATCGAGGAAATAATGCCGACTAAATTGAACTTAAACCTGAAATATATTAGGGAAAAATCTATTGGGGTGGATTTGAAAATAATCTTTCGAACGATACTTAGAATTATTCGGTAAGAACGTTTTGAAGCTCTTTCAGCTCTGCTGCGTCATCATGACGACCTTCTCTCGAAAGCGAAAAAATAAGATTATTGAGCATCCTTCTAACTATTGAGCGATTGTCGCAAGGTGAGGCAAAAGATTCCTTGTAGTCAATATTGATTCTTTCTAAAAAATCAATGAGTTCTTGTTTTCCAAAAACCCCTCCTGATGAAAATGGATTTATATAGAATAGAATGGGTTGCATTTCACCATTGTTTTCTTGAAAGAACTCATCCACGTAAGCTACAATGAAATGTCTTGGTAGATTGATTCCGTATATGGGCAATTCCAATCTTTCTGCTATCAGAATGTAGATTATGGATAACGAAAGGGGATTTCCTGTTTTCTGTTGCATTACAACGTGGGGGAAATTATTGACCACAGCATGGTAGTCGTCAGAGTTCCCACTGAAACCATGTACATCGAACAAAAAGTGATTGATGATACGGACTTTTTCCAGTGCCGTCAGCTGGTCATTCAGCTCGAGCCATATTTCCTTGCTGAATTCGCGAATGGCTTCATCAACATATTCCTTTGTGACCTCAGGATACTCGAGCCTGGATATAATAGAGATGCCCTCAGCAAGAGAAGGAGTAGGCTGCTCATTCCACGCGGTCAACTCAATTTTGATATTCTCGATCTGAATTTCATGAATGAGTTCTTCAATTCTGTTTTGGAAAATAGGATTTGTTCTATTGCGTTCCCAATGAAATTCCAGACTCGGAATAACTTCAGATCCAATGGTCTTCAATTCGTTTCGAACGTGCCCAAATATCCCCTCATCGGGGTCATCCAGGAGATTTATTAACGACTGAATATCCTTACTCATCGAAGCTATTTATCGGCTTTTTAACCAAACCAAATCTACCACGACGATTTTCTGTATTAAATGAGTATGAATTTTCTTTTAACAATTAAGTTGTTAACTTATTGAGCACATATTCAATGAGTTGGTCGACAATAGATTGATAGTCTGAGCTAAAAACACCCTGGCTCCGATTGGCAATAATGGCACAAATCGTACAGGCTCTATGCCCTAGTGTCTTGCTCAACCCATACAAAGCAGAGGTTTCCATTTCAAAACTTGTTATGCGCAGGGTATCATACTTCCATTCGGCCAGAGAGGTAGCAATATCAGTGCTCAACTCCGCCCTAAGTCTTCTTCCCTGTGGCCCATAAAAACCATGAGCTGTTGCTGTAATACCCGATAGAATTCCATCCCCGCATAAAGTATTCATTAGTTGCGGGTCTGCATCAAAATAGTAGGGTTTAGCGGCATTTTTTGGCCAATCTATTTCACGAGCTAAAGCCTGTTGAATCTGTTGCTCCTCAAATGATTGATGAGTGCGGTAATAATGCATCAGACCGTCCAGTCCCAATGCTCCTGAGCTCATTAAAAAAGAACCGATAGGAATGTCATTGTGCAGCGCACCACTCGTTCCCAAACGCAACAACGTCAATTTAACAAGACCTTCATCTGGATCCGAATTGACCAAAGCATCCAGTTCATTGATGGCAATGTCGATGTTATCGGTTCCTATTCCAGTAGACATGACTGTAAGATCTCTACCTCTGTAAGTGCCCGTATGAGTGACGAATTCGCGATGCTGATTCTTGAATCTTATGGATTCAAACCTGGAAGAAATCTTAGCGACCCTATCCTGATCACCAACAAGAATAATGGTATCTGAAATATCTTCTTTTCTTAGATCTAGATGGTAAACTTTACCACTATTAGCCTTGATTAATTCTGAACTTATTAGAGAAGCCAATTCTTTTTGATTTGTCCAAACATATAACATTGTAAATCTACCTTTGAGAAATGAGTGTTGAAATAATAACCATTGGTGATGAAATCCTTATTGGCCAGATTGTGGATACTAATTCGCAATGGATGGCTGCTCAACTTCTGCAAATTGGTATGCGGGCTAATAGAATCTCCACGATTAAGGATGAACAAAAAGCCATTCATAAAACGCTCAAGAGAGCGTTACAGGAGAGTGACATTGTATTGATTACGGGTGGACTAGGCCCAACAAACGATGACCTTACCAAGAATGCACTAACCAGTTTCTTCAATACGAAACTGGTATTTAATGAAAGTGTTTTTGAGGATGTTAAAGCTGTATTTAAGCGCATTGGGGTGCCCATGCCAGAGGTCAACAGGGAACAGGCGATGGTGCCGGAGTCCTGTATCCCGATAAAAAACCAGATAGGCACAGCCCCTGGTATGCTTTTTCATCAGGACGGAAAGATTGTAGTTTCTATGCCCGGTGTACCTGTTGAAATGAAAGATATGATGAAGAGCGAGGTATTGCCTTTCATCGCTCAAAATACCAAAGGAGTAAAACGAGTTGAGTATACCGTTCTTACACGAGGATTGGGAGAGTCCTCATTAATGGAGCGCATCAGAGATTGGCAAATGATGATTGAGATGGAAGGGGCCAAGCTCGCATATCTTCCTTCTATTGGAAAAGTTCGGCTAAGAATTGGTTTGGAAGGAGATGATTTGGATGCTATGAATCAACAAATCGAGAAGTGGACTGCGGAGTTGCATAAAGTAATACCCGGAATGATTTATGGATTGGGAGATCGCTCATTACAAGATATTGTGGGAGAAATTCTTCGACAACGAGGAAAAACGGTTGCAACCGCCGAAAGCTGCACTGGTGGTTATCTCTCCCATTTAATAACAAGCGTTCCGGGAAGTTCAGTATACTTTCCTGGTGGTTTGATCACCTATAGCAATCAGGAAAAAATAGATCGACTCAATGTCCAGGAAAGTACTATTGCCGATCATGGGGCAGTCAGTATGGAAGTGGTTTCTGAAATGGCAACAAATGTCCGGCTGTTAATGAATACAGACTATGGTATCGCAATTTCAGGTATCGCCGGTCCTGATGGAGGCACAGAGGAAAAACCTGTAGGTACAGTTTGGATGGCGGTAGCAGGTAAGAACGGATTGAAAGCACGCAAATACAATTTCTTAAAAGATAGAACTACGAACATCCGTGTCAGTGCAGAAACAGCGCTCCATATGCTTCGAAAAGAATTAATTAGCGCCTGAAAAATTCAGAAATAAGTCTATATTTGCACCCCGTTTTCAGAAACAGAACAGCAAGAGGATTTCCAATGGCGAATATTTGTGAAATAACTGGTAAAAAATTAATGGTTGGAAACAACGTTTCTCATTCCAATAAGAAGACGAAGCGAGTTTTTAAACCCAACCTGCATGTAAAAAAATTCTACCTCGCCGAGGAGGATAAGTGGATTACATTGAAAGTGTCTGCCGCAGGAATAAGGAACATCAATAAAAAAGGACTTAGCGTTTGTCTGAAAGAAGCCCGTGAAAAAGGCTTTTATAAAGGCTAATAACTGTAAGAGATGGCAAAGAAAAAAGGTAATAGAATTCAGGTTATTCTGGAATGTACAGAGCATAAAACGAGTGGGATGCCCGGTACATCAAGGTATATCACAACAAAAAACAGGAAAAATACTCCTGACAGACTTGAGCTGAAGAAGTACAATCCGATTTTGAAAAAAGTAACCGTTCATAAAGAGATAAAATAACAGACCATGGCTAAGAAAACTGTAGCAACCCTTGGTAGGGGTGGAGCAAAAGACATCACAAAGGTCATTAAGGCAGTGAAATCTAAAGAAACTGGTTCGTATTTCTTTGAAGAGAAGATATTACCAGTGGACGCGGTTAAAGACTATCTGGCAAAGTAGTTTAGTTTGCAGAGCACAGCATTGACGGGGCTCCTTCAATTGAAGGGGCCTTTTTTATTTAATTTTGGCCGATTTTGCAGAGAAAATGGGGTGGCGTAATATATTTTCAAGAGACAAAGAAAAGAAAGAGAAGTTCGATCAGGGACTCCAAAAAACCAAAGAGGGTATTCTAACAAAGCTCTCCCGCTCAGTGGCCGGTAAATCTGAAGTGGATGATGAGGTGTTGGATGAGCTGGAGGAAATTCTGGTTACTTCTGATGTTGGTGTGGATACCACTTTGCGAATTATTGAAAGAATAGAGAAACGTGTAGCTCGAGACAAATACCTGGGCACAAATGAATTGAACAAAATCTTGAGAGAAGAAATTGCCACCTTACTTGCTGATAATGATGTTCTGGGAGAGGATCAACTCATCATTCCAAAAAAAGAAGTTCCCTACGTCATCATGGTGGTTGGTGTTAATGGAGTGGGCAAAACCACAACCATTGGTAAACTGGCCTATCAACTGAAAAAAAGTGGCTACTCCGTGATGCTTGGAGCAGCGGATACTTTTCGGGCCGCGGCAATTGACCAACTCAAGATTTGGGGAGAAAGAGTGGACGTTCCTGTTATTTCCCAGAAAATGGGCTCTGACCCAGCTTCGGTAGCTTTCGATACCTTGTCCTCAGCCGTTTCAAAAGGATCAGACGTCGTAATTATTGACACCGCAGGAAGATTGCACAACAAAGTGAATTTGATGAAGGAGCTTTCAAAAATAAAATCCGTCATGTCGAAAGTGATTCCGGATGCACCGCATGAAGTACTATTAGTGCTCGATGCTTCCACTGGACAGAATGCGTTCGAACAGGCTAAGCACTTTACGGAAGCTACCGAAGTTTCTGCACTTGCACTGACTAAACTGGATGGAACAGCCAAGGGCGGAGTCGTCATCGGTGTTTCCGATCAGTTTCAGGTACCTGTGAAATATATTGGGGTTGGTGAAAAAATTGAAGACCTCCAGATCTTTGACAAAAAGACATTTGTCGATTCAATTTTTAGCGATTAAATGAAGACTAAGTCCACAAAAGATGAAAAGGTGCATGTAGTTACCCTCGGCTGCTCCAAGAATTTATATGATTCTGAATTGATCATGGGAAGACTACAAACCGGCAGAATTCTTCAGGATTTAACTCACGAAGACCCTCATACAGTACTCATTAATACCTGTGGTTTCATAGGTGATGCCAAAGAGGAGTCTATAGATACTATCCTTCACTGGATAGATGCTAAAGAACAGGGCAGAACCCAAAAAATTATTGTAATGGGTTGTTTATCAGAGCGGTATATGAGCGATCTAAAGGCAGAAATGCCTGAAGTTGACGGCTGGTATGGAACACATGATTTTACCCGAATTCTAAAAACACTCAAAGCAGATTACCGAAAGGAACTTGTTGGAGAGCGTCTTATTACAACACCCTCACATTATGCTTATTTCAAGATATCCGAAGGTTGCGACCGAACATGTTCGTTTTGTGCTATCCCTTTAATGCGTGGTGGCCATACATCGTTCCCGATGGAAGATCTTGTGAACCAGGCTTCTAATCTTGCTCGAAAAGGAGTTAAAGAACTCCTATTGATTGCTCAGGACCTGACCTTCTACGGTATTGACATCTACGGTAAAAGAATGCTTAATGAGCTTTTGCTTCGCCTTGCTGATGTAGAGGGTATAGAATGGATAAGACTACATTATGCTTATCCATCTGCCTTTCCGGAAGAAATATTGCCTACTATACGTGACCGGACCAACATCTGCAACTATCTGGATATGCCTCTCCAACACATTAGCGACTATATGCTCAAAAGAATGCGCAGAATGAGCAATGCCGGGGCCACAAATCGATTATTAGAAAAAATTAGAAACACCGTACCTGATATAGCAATAAGAACGACTTTGATTTCAGGCTTTCCCGGAGAACGGAATGTCGATCACGAAATGCTTCTTGGATGGTTGGAAGAACAGAGATTCGATCGTGTAGGCGTGTTCACCTATTCTCATGAAGAAGACACAACTGCACATCTTCTTAAAGATGATGTCCCGGAGGAAGTGAAAAAACGGCGAATGGAAGAAGTAATGGCAGCTCAGCAGGATATTTCTCTGGCGCATAATCTGGCAAAAGTAGGATCTGTTCAAAAAGTTTTAATCGATCGTGCGGAGTCCGGGTATTGGGTGGGCCGCACAGAACATGATTCTCCAGAAGTAGACAATGAAGTTTTTATTCCAGTAGATGCTACAAGAGGATGGAAATCAGGATCATTTTACAAGGTAAAGGTCGATTCTGTGGAACCCTATGATTTATTTGCATTGCCACACTAAAAGCAATTCGCTTGGAGAGTATTGAATTCAACAAAAAAATAGTCCCGCCAATAGTACTGGATTATTTGCGTAATGATCCCGCGCTGCAACATCTCTATGAGTTATATCCTTCATTGGATAATGTAGAAAAAGCAATTTCCGCCAGATCGGGTTTTAGAGGTCTCGATAGAAATGTATTATCTGAGAATCTTGAAGCCGAGTATTCGGGCGGACATCCATCCGTCGTCGCAAACATTCAAGCACTTCGACAGAACAACACGTACACCGTCACAACAGGGCATCAGCTCAATCTGGCCACGGGTCCAATGTATTTTATCTACAAGATTCTGACCGTCATTCGAATTTCAGAAGACTTGAATAGGAAGTACAAACAATTTCATTTTGTTCCAATATACTGGATGGCCACAGAAGATCATGACTTTGAGGAGATCAATCATTTCTGGTTTGAGAATGAGAAAATTACCTGGAATAGCGATCAAAAAGGTATGGTTGGAGATTTTGGAATGGATGACCTGTCTTGGCTGGATGAAATTGAGCGGCGCATAGACAATTGTAAGGCTTGTCAGGAATTTATTCAACTCCTCAGAGATTGCTACACTGATAAAACTCTTTTGACCGGGGCGACCCGAAAATTGGTGTACCGTCTTTTCGAGAAGTACGGATTGGTAGTAGTCGACGCGAACAACTCAACCTTTAAGAAGGCATTTGTGCCATATTTTCAAATGGAGATGGAACGGCAGATTACAAATAAATCTGTATTCAAAACACTTCAGAACTACCCCTATCGACAAAAGGTAAATCCGAGAGATTTGAACATTTTCTATACAGAGGAAAACCTGAGGTCACGGATCACCAGATCCGGGGAGGATGAATACTCCGTTCTGAATACCGACCTGATATTTTCAGGAGAAGAAATCAATGAATTATTAGAAAGCAACCCGGAAAGGTTTAGTCCAAATGTTTTGTTGAGACCGGTGTATCAAGAAGTTGTTCTTCCAAATGTTATGTATGTTGGAGGCGGATCAGAAGTAGCATACTGGTTGCAATTGAGAGAATCATTCAAGCGATTCTCCATTCCTTTCCCCTTGGTTAAGCTCAGATCGTCGGTTTTGATCTTGAGAAATCAAAGCAGGATGAAAATACAGTCTTCTCAATTTGAATTAACTGATGTATTCCGTGATGATGAAACAATTCTCAGTGAGATGCTGAAAGAAGAAGAAGTGGAGGATCTTGGGCTTCCCGAGCTGGAACGAATAATCCGCGAAGACTTCAGAGTCATTAAAGAAAAGATCAAAAGCATTGAAAACTCCCTTGTTCCTTCAGCAGGTGCCGCTGAAGCTCAAATGATCCGTAAGCTGCTCGTACTCAACAAAAAAGTAAAAAAAGCCAGAAAGGGAAAAATTAAGAACCGACTGGAAGTCTTGAATCGTTTGAGGAAAGAAGCGTTCCCGGGAGGAACTTTTCAGGAAAGAAAGCTCAACCTTTTAGAGGCATTCAAAATGTTGGGCGAAAACCCCATCCCTATCATTTACGGCGAGCTGAACCCTTGGGAGGAAGGCTTGCAAATTCACGAGATTGTTAAAAAGCAACCCGCATAGCCCATGCAAGGCTTTAGGAGTGAAACATACATTTGCACATGCAAGAAAAAATAATCATTCTTGATTTTGGATCTCAATACACCCAACTTATAGCGCGGAGGGTCAGAGAGCACAACGTATATTGCGAGATTCATCCTTTTAGCGTTTCAGATGAAGTGCTCCAGGGAGCAGATGGACTTATTCTCTCAGGAAGCCCATTTTCTGTAAAAGACGAGAACGCACCTCTTAGAAAGATTTCTTTTGAGAGTTTAGACATACCTGTTTTAGGTATTTGCTTTGGAGCACAAATGATCAGCTTAGAACGGGGAGGGGATGTCGAAAAATCCGATTCCAGAGAATACGGGAGGGCCAATTTATCGTACATTGACAACCTAGACCCACTGGTTTCGGGGTTGCAGTATCAATCGCAGGTATGGATGTCACATGCGGACACCATTACAAAACTTCCAAGAGGAGCAGAAGTTATATGCAGTACCAGTGATGTCGGAAACGCCGGCTTCAGAATGGACAAAATAAAATTTCATGGTGTCCAATTTCACCCCGAGGTCTATCACACCACTGAAGGAAAAAAAATATTGAAGAACTTCATCTATGACATTTGCGGATGTAAGGGTGATTGGACTTCGGAATCGTTTATTGATTCAACAATTCATGAGCTTAGAGAAAGAATTGGAAAAGACAAGGTAGTTCTTGGATTATCCGGTGGAGTAGATTCTACCGTAGCTGCTACACTCCTGCATAAGGCCATTGGCAAACAGCTCTATTGCATTTTTGTCAATAATGGACTGCTGCGCAAGGATGAATTCCCTGAGGTTCTCAAGCAATACGAAGGGATGGGACTCAACGTCAAAGGAGTTGATGCAAGTCGGGCTTTTTTAGACGCTTTGAACGGAGTTTCCGACCCTGAAAAGAAACGTAAGATTATTGGCAATAAGTTTATTGAAGTATTTGATAATGAGGCCAATAAGATTAGTGATGTTGCATATCTCGGTCAGGGAACCATCTATCCGGATGTCATTGAATCAGTATCGGTTAATGGCCCGTCAGTCACCATTAAATCGCATCATAATGTTGGAGGTCTGCCTGAGAAAATGAACTTGAAAGTCGTAGAACCGCTGCGCTCCCTTTTCAAAGACGAGGTTCGTAGGGTAGGTAGAGCTTTGAAAATCTCAGAAGAAATATTGGGCAGACATCCCTTTCCTGGTCCTGGGCTTGCCATCCGTATTCTGGGCGAGATTTCTAAAGAGCGAGTGCGACTAATTCAGGAAGCAGATGCCATTTATATCAATATCCTCAAGGAAACGGGCTGGTATGACAAAATATGGCAAGCCGGATCAATTTTGTTGCCCGTACAATCGGTTGGAGTCATGGGCGACGAAAGGACCTACGAGCAGGTTGTCGCGCTAAGGGCAGTAACCTCAACAGACGGCATGACAGCAGATTGGGTTCATATTCCGTATGAAATACTGGCAAGAATTTCGAGTACAATTATCAATAAAGTTAAAGGTATTAACCGTGTGGTATACGATATAAGCTCTAAGCCACCATCGACGATTGAATGGGAATGAGAATTCTAATAGTCCTTTTATTCTTATGTTTTTCTGCAGTAAGTCTTCTTGCTCAGGAGAAACTCGATATTGACGGACAGGAGTTTGTTATTCATGAAGTTAAAAAGGGAGAAACCTTGTACGCGATTTCTAAGAAATACTCCATTACTGTCGACGATATAAAACAGGCCAATAAAGACTTAATTGGCGATGGACTGCGCATCCATCAAACCCTTCTTATCCCCATTGAAAAGGCAGACAGGAAAACAGCCAAAAAATCCCGGGTCGAGTTAAGTAATGATACCATTTACCATAAAGTCATTAAAAAACAGACGCTTTATGGTTTGTCAAAGCTTTATGACACGGATATCGAGAGCATAAAATCGTACAACCCTGAATTAAGAGAAGGTTTAAAAGTGGGAATGGTGGTAAAAATACCTGCTGCAAACACGGAGGCCAAAACTGATAGTTTATCCATTTCAATGCCTGAACAAGATTCGCTTCAGTACCATAAAATCAAAGAAGGAGAGACACTGCAGAGCATATCAGACGACTATGGACTATCACCCGATTCAATACAAATGCTTAACAATGGGTTTCAGCAAGGATTGCTGGAAGGTATTGCCATTCGAATTCCAATACCCAATCCGGAGTTTGTCAGTTTTGAGGATGAAGTAGAAATTGTAGACTCCTCCTGGATTAAAAAGTTTGATGACATCGATACTTTATTCATGTCCGTTTTACTTCCATTTTATCTCAAAGCAAATGTTTTGACCATAGAAACAGCAAGTGCATCTCATTCTGATTTAGAATCTGTTAAGCTAAAACCGATGTCTTTGGTAGCTCTTGACTTTATGCATGGAATTAATCTTGCATTGGATTCGCTTAAAGAAAAATTCCACACCAACATAAAGATAAAATACTATGATGTTTTTACGGATACTCAGAATGTTACCCCAATTTTAGAGGATAGTCATCTTTCCAGATCTCATTTAATTATTGGTCCGCTGTATCCTTCTTTATTTGAAATATTTTCGAAGTATGCACTGACACATAAAATTCCAATCATAAGCCCGGTTAAAATATCTGGTAGAAACCTGTTAAGTAACCCCTATGTTTTTAGAGCTTATGCTTCAGATGCATCGCAGAATATAAGAATTGCAAAATACGTCCAGAAAGAGGTCCATGACTCAACTAACATTATTGTAAGCAGCGGTAAATACTCTGACAAACGTGCTCTGGATCTTATTAAGAAATACACAGGAAGGAGAGACCTCCCGAATGATACCCTGCCAGTTTTGACTATGCCAAAGCCAGAATTAAAACAGCTTACTAATGCTATTGGAGACTCAAAAAATGTAACTCTGGTCGTGGCCAGTAATTTTGAGCCTTTTGTATCACAGGTTTTGAGCATGGCTTATGATCTTTCCACCAATGCAGATTCAACACATAGAATAGAGGTAATTGGTTTGGAATCGTGGCAATCATTTAAGAGCCTTTCTTTTGACCACTTAAGTGCACTGAAAGTAAGGTACCCGAGTCGTTACTTTGTTAATTACTCTGATTCACTGACGATATCTATTGCTGAAAAATTCATCGCTAAGAACGGCAAAGAACCCAATAGATATTCTTTTTTGGCCTATGATTTAACCATGTATTTTGGAGAATCGATGCTCACAAATGGGAGCAAGTATGCTCATCACATCAAATCAAATCCCAAGCAATGCAGTGCTTCAATTTATGATTTTGTTCAAGTGGGATTTGAGAGTGGGTTCGAGAACACAGGGTCCTACGTATTGAAATATCATGATTATGAGGTAATTTTGTCGTTTTAAAATTTACAGCATGAAATACTTAGCTATTATTTTTTCAACCTTATTTGTAATATCCTGTGGTTCAGGAACTAACGAGGAACAGGGCTCTGATGAGCAAAGCACTTCTGAAGAGTTAGTGGAGAATGTTTACCCTTACACTGCTGGTGAAGAGTTTGATGCATCCAATGCCGTCTCTCCCGAGGAGTTTTACGCCATGTTTTCTACCAAAGGATTAGATACCATGAAAGTGACCATTGAGTCTGAAGTTTTATCAAGCTGCAAGCGAAAAGGATGCTGGATGAAAGTAGATGCCGCTGACGCAGGAGAAATGATGGTTCGATTTAAGGATTATGACTTTTTTGTTCCTCTTGATGCTGCCGGTCACAGAACTACTATTAATGGTTTTGCCTATTACGATACAATTAGCGTTGAGGAATTAAGACATTACGCAATGGACGCCGGCGCGGATGCTGATTCAGTTGAATCTATCACTGATCCAAAAGTTGTTTTATCATATGAAGCAACAGGAGTCTATGTCCAATAGCCTCATTTCCATTTCTATTTTATTTACTCTGCTTTCTCTATTGCTGATATCATGCAATGGGGAGAGCAAGAGTAATGAACAAGCAAACACGTCGAGCTCGATACAAAACGCTGCTGATAGCACATCAGGAGTGCTTTACAAGCCGAGTGAACTGGCACTATTGATGCGTCAAATGCATGAGGAGCTGGAACAAACAGGAATTGAACTAAAAGATAATCCAGAACCACAAATCAGTTTTGCTGATTATTCAGGGATCATTGGTTCCACACCGACAAATCCGGATGAGATTGATGCTAATTATGACGCTATGGCAAGAGTCTGGCTAAGTGCTTATAATGAATTCAAGGAAGAACCATCACGAGAGAATTACAATAAAGTCATGGAAACCTGCGTGGCATGTCATAAACACAATTGCCCGGGTCCAATAGGTAAAATTGAAAAACTGAAGTTTTAATTTCCTAAGGAAGAGAATCTAGCGCTGCTTTTCCTTAATTCGTGCAGCCTTTCCTCTTCGGCCTCGCAGGTAGAATATCCTTGATCTTCGAACTACTCCAACTTTATTCACCACAATGTGGTCGATGAACGGTGACCCGACATTAAAAATCCTTTCGATTCCAATACCACCACTCATTTTACGAACAGTGAAAGTACCTGTTGCTCCTGTACCTTTTCGTTGAAGTACAACCCCTTGATAAGGCTGAACCCGTTCTTTATTTCCCTCTTTAATCTTGTAGTGAACGGTTATCGTATCACCGGCCTTGAAATCGGGAAGTTGGTTTGCCGATTCAGCATCTGCCAACGCTTCTTTTATTTTCGGATTCATTTCTCTAAGGTTTTGCCTAAAAAATTCGGGCTGCAATAATACGAATATTTTCTATTTCTTGCTTGGATTAAGGAGATCTGGACGGCGTATTTTTGTCTTTTCGAGTGCTTTTTCGAGTTTCCACTGATCAATTTCTCCAAAATTACCTGATCTTAACACCTCCGGTACACTCATCCCCCGAAAACTAGCAGGACGCGTATATACAGGAGGAGCAAGCAGCCCATCCTGAAAAGAATCTGTAAGTGCAGAAGAGGAATCTCCAAGTACGCCGGGAATAATGCGAACCAAAGCATCACAAAAAACTGCCGTTGCCAGTTCGCCGCCCGAAATGACATAATCTCCTATGGAAACTTCATGGGTTACATACTTATCTCTAATGCGCTGATCGATGCCTTTGTAATGTCCATTGAGAATTAAGATTCTATTGAAGTGAGAAAAACTATTGACCATTCTTTGATCCAACCGGGCTCCATCTGGTGTCATAAATATAATGGCGTCAAAGGCTTCTTTTGAGGTAAGGTGGTTGATCATATCTGCCAAAGGCTGAGGCGTCATTACCATGCCGGCCTCCCCCCCAAATGGGTAGTCATCTACTTTTTTATGCTTGTCAGTGCTGAAATCTCGTGGGTTGTGGAATTTGAATTCCACATATTGTGATTCAACGGCCCGTTTGATAATAGACTCGGTAAATGGTCCCTTGAACATTTCAGGAAAAAGGGTCGCAATTTCAATGATCATGGCTCGAGTTTATCCTTCTGAAACGATCTTGTACAGACGAATAAACTTTGCGTTTTGGGGTGAAAGAGTAACCGCAAGCTGTGCAACCTCAATAGCCTCATTCACTTTATTCTGACTTAATAAATGATCTGCATAGTTGACAAATCCATCTTCAAAAACTTCCTCAATTAACGGGTCTGGAGTATAACCTTCGCCTTCAGCCAATGTCTTGAAGTTGGTGAGGCTGAGGTCAACCATATCCTGTCCTTCGCGATAATTCCTGTTTTTGAGGTCCGCAACTCCTTTCATCAACCTAATGGCATCATCAGATTGGTCTAAATCATAAGAAAGATTGTAGTAGTAAGCCGCTTTCCGATAGTCTTTCTCCAAATAGTACGATTTTGCTTCGCTACATCCGTATTCTTTGAGTTTTGTGATATAATCCACGTTTTGATCGAACAGATATTTCTCCTCCTTGGATTTTAATTTGTCATCTTTCTTTTTGAATTTAACCCCGTTCTTTAGAGCATCTTTCTGGCAATTCTTGTGGTAGAAGGAAAGCTCGTTGTCCATGCAGATTTCATAATTGCACATAGATATCCACAGATAAACCTCACTATCAGATTTATACTTGTCTTTTTCCGACAAACGTTCGGCCTTTTTTAGGCAATCTTCAAACTCTCCAAGAACGTATAAATCAAATAACTTTTGGTGCTTCCCATCGGCCACTTGTGCAGACCCACCTATGGAAACTAACATCGAAAAAATCAACCCCACCGTTAACATTGCATCTCTTCTCTTCATAGCTAAGTTCTTTGTTGGCAAAGATAACGGACTAATAGTATTCCTCATATTTGTATCCTTTATCAAATTGAGCACACCATGACAAGTATCGCGCCAGGGATAATTATGCATTCTCAAAAAGATGAGGTAAACTTTAAAATAGAAGCCCAATCCGAGAACTGGATGAGAATGACTCTCTGGTTTTGGAATATTTTATGGACCACCATGGGGCTGTATGTTTTGTACAAAGTTGTATTTGATCTTCAAGATTCAGGACAAATACTATTCTTTACCGCTTATCTTGCTTTTTGGCTCTATTTTGAGTGGAAGGGATTAGAAGCTTTGATCTATAAGATCCGTGGTTTTGAGCTTATTACCATTACCCGTGACCAAGTTTCGTTGGAAATAAATTACGGATGGAGGAAGAGAAGATTTAGCACGGAACGAAAAAACATTAGAGGTATTCGCAAAGTTACGAGGGAACGGAAGTCAATTTCCGAAGGATTCGCAAAGTCATTTTGGACTATTGCAAATCAACAGCTGGAGTTTTATGGTAGTTCCGAACCTATTCCTTTCGGTATGCATCTCGACCGTGAACAAACCTCAAGATTGTTGAACCAAATTAAGAGGAAGCTTTGAATTTATTGTTTTATCGTGAGGACAGGAATATCGGAGTATTGTATGATTTGGTTCGAGAAGCTGTGGTGAAAAAGCTTTTTTATTCCTCGATGCCCTAGTGAGAAAACAGCTATTGCATCGCCATCAATCATTTCCGCAAAGCTGCAAACGCCTTCTTCTACGGTAAAGGCGTTGTAGCTGTGAAGTCTCTGTCGGTCAAATTCGCATTTTCCTGCGAAAGAGTCAAAAAGAGCGTTGATCTTATCTGTGGATAAGAAGTTTATTGGAGTATTGATTCGAACGGCTTCAATTTCAAACTGAAACGCTCTACTGTAAGCCTTGAGCTTATCAAATGCCTTTATAAGAATATCATTTTCAGAAAAATCCGAAGCAAACAGAACTTTATTGAGCTTTGACCTGCTGGTAGATTTTATGCTGATGGCACTAATATCCGTTCGGCTTAAAAGTCTTTGTGCAAAAGATCCGATTAAAGGACTTTGTCCCTTTCCATTGGTTCCAAGAATAACTATTTCAGCATTCCAGACATCAAAAAACCGATTTAGCTCTCGCGGTGTTTTGTTAGACAGAATATGTCCTTTGATTTGAAGCTCATCATCAACATCATCGAGAACCTTAAACATCGAGGAAACCGCGTCTCTAATTTCATCGATGTAGTCAATAATTCCCTCGAGTTTCTTCACACCTTGGTCAAGACGTTCCTTGTTGAATTTTACATCTTCAATATTGAGCGAAATTGGTATGTCGATCACGTGTACCAGCTCTAACGGCAAGTTCGCTCTTCCGCTCAATTCAATTCCCAATCTGATTGCTTCAAAAGAAGAGTCAGAAAAATCTGTGGTTACTATTATGCGCTTATCCATCGTCATATTTGCAATCTAAGACAATAAATAAAAATAGCTCATTTTTTCATCTTAGAGAAGAGGTGAAAGTGGTCTGGATAAAGATTGAACCAGTCGCTTATTCCAGGGTCTTTTGTGCCATCTTTCAGCATCAACCTGGATGCAGTGTTTTAAGTCTTCCAGAAACATATTATTCAACTCATTTGTCACTCCTTTATCGTATATCAGGCAGTTCACTTCAAAGTTTGTATTAAATGACCTGTAGTCTAAATTGGCCGTTCCTACGCTACTAAATAGATCATCTACAATGATTGTTTTAGCATGAAGGAAGCCATCTTGGTACAAAAAAATCTCAACTCCGGCTTCCAACAACGGTGAATAATAACTCTCGCCAGCCCATTGTGTAATTCTTGCGTCTGACTTGCCGGGAAGCATGAGCTTAACGTTTACACCCGTTTGAGCAGCACTAGTTAATGCCGTGATAAGACTTTCTGTAGGTATAAAATAAGGAGATTGCAGATACACTTTCTCTTCCGCCATAGAAATGGCGGTTATAAAGCTCAACATAATCGAAGCCCAATCGGAATCAGGCCCGCTAAAGGCGAATTGAACCAGTTGCTGGTCATCAACATTTGAAAAGGGTTCAAATATTTTTGATTCCAATTCAGGTACTTCTCCGCTTACAAATTTCCAGTTAAGCAGAAATACAATGATTAATGATCGAACGGCCTCCCCTTCGATCATCAAGTGGGTATCTCTCCAATTCTTAGGGCTGAACCTGCTGGAATACCTTTCGGCGATGTTGATGCCTCCTATAAAACCTACTTTACCATCTATGACGGCGATTTTTCTGTGGTCTCTGAAATTGAGCTTACTGCTGTATACAGGAAAACGAACCGGCATAAAAGGAAAAAGCGAAACCCCGCTATTCTTTAGACTTTTTAGTCGAGCCGAACTTAGATCTGAACTGCCAACATCGTCATAAATAAATCTAACTTGAACCCCGTTCCTTGCCTTTTCTTCAAGTAAATTAAGAATCCCGCTCCCCAGTCGATCATCTTCAATAATATAATACTCCATGTATATAAAACTCTCAGCACCAGATATTTGCTTAATCAATGCATCGAATTTTTCATCTCCACTTTTTAAGACTTTAACCCTATTCTTTGTGGTAATAATGCTGTTATTCGCCCGAAAAACCTGAGTAGCGACTTTTACATTGCGCCCCATAACCTCTTTGGTAAGAAGATGATTCTTTTGAACGCTTATTATTTGAGCATCCATCCATTTTTTTATCCATTGGTTGTCCACTACCCCTTTAATAGAGAATAATTTATCCTTGCGATAGTCCTGCCCAAGAAAATAGTAAACGATCAAACCTATCACCGGAAGGGTAAGAAGTGCAATGATGTAAGTAAGGGTTTTTATCGGGTTGGTATTTTGTAGCAGGAGCGATACTATGGTTATTGTTACTATAAAGTAGTAGAAAACGATAAGGAATAGCCAAAGATTCTGGTAAATGAAATCTAATAGTACCTCTAACCAGCCCATATATAGAATCTTGTATCAAATCTAATGAATCTGAGATATGGAAAATTGCAATCCCGACATTCAACATGAAGTATTGCAGATTCATCACTTTTTGGAGCATTTCTTTTGGAACAAGATCGTTCCTAAATTCAATGCCATGAGCATATATTGAATTACACTTTCACTGCCTGTTAAAGTTCATAAAGAACAAAATAGTGCTTAAAAAAGGAAGGGTTATGAAATTGTTCTCACCTCTATGAGTCAAATAAGTCGAATGAGAAAATTTACTGAACGAGACTCTATCGTGTGCCCAGAACAGGACTCGAACCTGCACGCCATGAAGCACTGCCACCTGAAGACAGCGTGTCTACCAATTTCACCATCTGGGCGTTGTGCCCTGGACTGGAGTCGAACCAGCACGTCCTGTTAAAGACACTAGGCCCTCAACCTAGCGCGTCTACCAATTCCGCCACCAGGGCAAATGGCCTGCAAAGGTATAAAATGTTAGCCCTTTGAAAATAAAAAAATGCATTTGGAAGAATAACTCTTAGACGCCACCAAAAAAGCCGTCTTTCCCATCTGGTCTTTTCGTCATTTGCACTGCATAGGTGGCTGATTAACTTTGTGAGTAACCTAAAACTATGTCAGCTGTAAAGTCAAAACTTTGGTGTCCCGATAGGGTCAAAATTTTCAAGGACCTTATAGAGAAGGGCATGGAACTAGAGAATCGTAATTTACCTTTTGGAGTGTATCTCAGGCCGGCATTGTTCAATAACGGGCAACTGATTGCTTATGGAACAGACAAAATCAGATTTTTCGAAGAGCACAATATTCACCGTTCAAATTGAATTTTCTGGCACACTTTCTTTTGTCGGGGAGCGATGAAGAGGTAATCTTCGGAAATTTCCTCGGAGATTTTCTTAAGGGAAATGAAATCAAAGATCTCTCTGGAAGCGCTGCTATGGGTCTGGAACTTCACCGATTTATTGATCGGTTCACCGATCAACACCCCCAAGTAAGGAACTCAGTTAATACCGTTAAATCTGAATTCGGACGTTATTCAGGGGTTGTAATTGACGTATACTATGATCATATTCTGGCCAAGGAGTGGACGGAATATCAAAAAGCTAATCTTCGGTTTTTTGCCGACTCGATGTATCAGGTGTTGACTGATAGGGTGGATTTAATGCCTGGGCGGGCTCTGAGGTTTTACCATTATATGCTCACCAATGATATTCTTTATAATTATCAATTCATTGAAGGTATTTCATTGGTATTTCAAGGGATGTCCAGAAGAGCATCGTTCAATTCAAGAATGGAGCTGGCCCCTGAACTTTTAGTACAATACCTTGAAGTAATTGAGAATGATTTTCGCATTTTTTTTCCCGAACTTGTGCTGGAATGCAAGGAGTTTATTAAAACAGTTAGGTGAAAGAGAATCAAATAGTTACTACATCAGACGGTAGTCAAACACTCTACTCTCCAGAGTTTGATCAGCATTACCATAGCTTGCACGGTGCGGTCTCTGAATCGTTACATGTCTTCATTGAAGCCGGGCTTAAGACTTTCAACGCAATGGAGATCGATATTCTTGAATTTGGATACGGTACAGGGCTCAATGCAATGTTATCGTGGATTTATGGGAAAGAAACTCAGAAAATAGTCCATTATACCGGCTTGGAGGCTTATCCAATTTCTGATGATACTATTGAGGCATGGACGTCTAACCTGAAAGGTGAACAGCGGAATATGGCAATGAAGCTGCATGAGCTTTCCTGGAATGAAACTGTTGTTCTCGATCATCATTTTAGTTTTAGAAAGGTGGAAATTCTGTTTGAAGATTTTCAGACTCCATGCCGATTTGATGTTGTTTTCTTCGATGCTTTTAGTCCTGAAGCACAACCGGAGCTTTGGACGGTTTCCATTTTTTCTCGAATACTGCAGTTTCTTAAAACTGGAGGTATTTTGGTGACTTATTCTGCAAAAGGTCAGGTGAGAAGAAACCTCGTTCAAGCTGGTTTTGAAGTGGAAAGAATTCCGGGACCTCCCGGCAAAAGAGAAATGCTCAGAGCCAGAAAACCAGAGGTGCTTTGGGCATAAAATCCCTGCTATTTTTGCAGCGCTTTGAGTTTTCTCCGGTTTTTACTTTTCGTTTTACTATATATAACCGTGTATCAATCCTTCGCGCAAGAAGACATGATTGAGAACAAGGTGCGAAAACTCCAACGCAGATGGGAGCGCAATCAACGCAAACAGAATAAGGTTAATACACTTCAGATCATACCGGCGGTGTCGTATACTCCGGAAACCAGCCTTGGAGTTGGAGCGGTAGGAATGTATAAATTCAAGCTCGACCGGTCTGATTCAGCTATGGCTTATTCTAATATTTCACCCATAGCATTGTACACGTTTAATCGCCAGCTTATTCTGTCTGCCAGATATCAGGTTTTGTCCGTTGAAAACTATGTTTTTAGAGGGGAGATCGGTTACTGGCTATTCCCGTATTTCTTCTGGGGAATAGGAAACAATCCTCCAAGCAACCGAAAAGAAGAATATTCCGCTTCTTTTCCCAGATTCTTTCTGAGTGCCTATAGAAAATGGAAACCCAATCTCTATGCCGGTATCAAGTATGAATTTCAAAACACGAACATCACCAAAACCGATCCTGATGGTCAGTTAAGCGGTGGGAAAGTGCCCGGCAGCGGCGGCAGCATACAATCCGGAATAGGTTTGGGGGCTAACTATGATAGCAGAGACCATGTGCTATCAGCACATGAAGGGTGGTTTGTAGATGTTGGTTTTGTTGGTATGGGTTCAGCTACAGGAAGCAGCTACACCGATGTGAAATGGACGATCGATGCGCGTAAGTATTTCAAAGTAAATGCCCAATATGTTCTGGCATTTCAGGGAATATATGAAGGACACACCGGAACTCCTCCTTTTAATCTCACGGCCCAGTTGGGGGGAAATGAAATTATGAGGGGTTATCAGCGCGGAGTTTATCGGGATAACAACCTTATGGCCATTCAGGGCGAATATCGCAGTCCTGTTTTTTACAAGTACTTCGCTGCTGCTGTTTTCGGCAGTATTGGTGGAGTAGGGCAGGATTTTGGCGATATCACCCGGCATTTGAAATGGACAACAGGAGGTGGTTTGCGGTTTAGTACCCGGCCACAAGACAGATTCTTCTTGCGAGTAGATGTTGGCTTTGGTCCAGATACATTTGGTTTTTACTTTGCGCTTGGCGAAGCTTTTTAGATTAGCGAAATTCTCCGCATCACCTGATTTTCAACTGCCTTTAAGAGTTGATCAGGCTGTAATACTCTCCATTTCTGGGCATTCAGTTTTCCACCCATGACGAAGAAGTGATCGATTTGAGCTTCTTCCATGTCTGCAAGAACGTGGTCTCGGAAGTTAATAAGCGCTATCCAACCTTCTTCCACGTCATCAAACCACTCTTCATAGTATGAATCATCAGAGCTATGAAAATTCAAAACATTTTCTCCAATGAGTACAAATTTGTTTATGCCTTCATCCAGCAGATGATCAATAATGTTTCGCTTCAGGATCATGATGTCGTTGTAGAGCAAATCATTCCATTCACCTATGAGCTCCATAATGCAACTACCCTCATGATAGTCAGCAAACAGGAGTTTGATAAAAAGGGTGGACGACCCAATATTATCCCATTGCGGATGAATCACATGGTCGTAAATGCTGTCAGTAAATTCAAACTCACTGTATTCGCGACCATAGAATGGCGAAATTTTGTCCTCTTCAGCACAATACGTATTCCTCCAATTCCAGTGCGGTTCTATGTCATGCATGGCTCAAATTTATGCATCCAATGAACCCATATCAATCCCGGGTAGTTCATTTCTCAATTTATTTAGTTTCGTCGAACTAAAAACACAGGGTATGAAGAAAGGATTGTTTCTTTTAGCTATTGTAATCGTCTCATTATCAACACACTCTAAAGAAGGGATGTGGATACCTTTATTGATCAAGCAGTACAATGAAGCAGATATGATCAACCTGGGTATGAAAATTTCCGCAGAGGATCTTTATCATGCCAATAAACCGAGTATCAATGATGCCATTTGCCTGTTTAATGGGGGCTGCACTGCTGAGGTCATTTCAGATCAGGGGTTGATTCTAACCAACCATCATTGCGGATATGGCATGATACAATCGCACAGTACAATGGAAAATGATCTGCTTGAGCACGGGTTTTGGGCAGAATCATTTGAAAAGGAACTGCCAAATAAATCAGCCTCGGTAACATTTATACGAAGAATTGAAGATATAAGCGATATAGTCTTGAAGGACATTGAGCTTGATACCCCTGAGCAGGAAAGGGTAGAAAGGGTTCAATTTCGAATAGACAGTATTCGAGATACATTGATGAAAAGTCAGGAATTTGACATTGATATCAAACCGTTTTACCACGGAAATCAATACTTCATGTATTTCACAGAGAAGTTTGAAGATATCAGATTGGTGGGTGCACCCCCTTCTTCAATAGGCAAATACGGTTTTGATACCGACAACTGGGTTTGGCCAAGGCACAATGCCGATTTTTCGCTCTTTAGAATTTACGCTTCCAGTGATAACGAACCAGCTCCTTTTGATACGGCCAACAGACCTTACAGACCTGTTCATCATCTCAAGGTAGACCTAAGAGGAGTTAAAGAAGGAGACTTCAGCATGGTTTACGGATTTCCCTATCGTACAGATGAGTATTTGCCGTCGTTTGCGGTGGACTATTTAGTCGAAAAATCCAACCCAGCCCGAATATCGATGCGGGACAAATCCCTGTCCGTTATTAATAAGGCCATGCGTGAAAACAAAATGATCAACCTTCAATATGCCTCAAAACAGTCCAGAATATCCAATGCCTGGAAAAAGTGGAAAGGTCAGGTCTGGGGATTGAAAAGAACCGATGCAGTCGATAAAAAACTGGAATGGGAAGAGAATTTTGCCCGTTCATTAGCAGAGGATCCTGAAAAGCAAGAATTATATGGATCTCTTTTAGAAGACTACCGGAAAACTTATGATGAATACAAACCCTATGAGATGGCCAGAGGCATGCTCATAGAGTACTATTACTACGGCCCAGAAATATTGCGCTTTGCACAAAGGTTCAAACCCTTACTGAATGAAGAACTTTCAAATGAAGAATGGGCGTCTCAAAAGGACAAAATTGCGCGGGGTATGGTCAAGTACTTTAAGGACTATAATGCAGGGGTTGATGCTCAATTGATGCAGGTAATGACCCCACAGTACATAAAAAATCAAGATGATGTTATGGTTTCTTCAACGGTCAAAGAATTATATGAAGATGAGATTCATGATTTATTCAAGAATTCTCTATTTGCGAGTCAAGCTGGTGTAGATAAGCTGTTAGCCATGAGTCGAAAAAAAGCTATAAAAAAGATAGGAAATGATCCGGCATTTCTTGTTTCGGATGATATACTGAAGAACTACAAGAACCAGGTACAACCTCGATATAATGATCTGAATGGTTCTATCGACAGCTTGAGAAGGACCTATATGCATGCCTTGATGGAGGTAATGCCCGATGCCAAGCACTATTATCCCGATGCGAATTTTTCGATTCGGGTAACGTATGGCAAGGTTGAAGGTTATAACCCAGGTGATGCGGTCGAGTATGGCTATTATACAACTCTGGAAGGGGTCATTCAGAAAATGGACTCAACTTCGTATGAGTACAAATTACCAAAGAAGTTAGTAGAACTATATCAGTCTAGAGACTATGGGGATTATACCCGTAAGGACGGCTCAATGCCAGTTTGTTACATTGGCTCGAATCATACCTCCGGAGGTAATTCAGGTAGTCCTGCATTGAATGCAGAAGGAAATCTTGTTGGATTAAACTTTGATCGAACCTGGGAAACAACCATGAGTGATATCAACTACGATCGTGGAATTTGTCGGAATATTATGGTAGATGTACGCTATATCCTTTTCATCATTGATAAATATGCCGGGGCAGACCACCTTATCGAAGAAATGGAAATCGTAAAAAATTAATTACCGCGATATCTCATAAGATAGTTTTCCTGCAAGACGTTATGACGAGTTTCCTTATTTAAAAACTCAATGCTCAATTCAGTATTGGGAAAATTGTAGAATACGGTATCTATTTCATAGGGCAGGTGGTATTCCTGCATGATATTCAGGCCTTCTTCATTGGTAAATACATATTCAAAGGGTACTGGAGTATCCCTGATAATCTCAACAGGCACCCAATAGTAGTACCTACCACTGTAAAAATTCAAATTGTGATAATGTTGCCTGAATAGCACCATATCATCAATTTCGATGTCTTTATCTAATACGTATTCGGCGAGTACTGAACCAACCTGATATTCATTTATCCTGGGATAAAAGAAACCATTGAGAAAGAAATTCAGTGCAACAATTGCAATAAGAGATGGCACTACCAATTTGAGTCGGAGCTCACTTGCATAACTAAAAACAATGAGTACCAACGCCACAAAAAAGAGGGCCCACCAAAAAAAGGATGCCTCGAAAACACGAGTCATTATCGCGATACCGATAAACCAAACTAAAATTGCGAAGACAAGTTGAAAAACAGACCAGTTTCTCAGAACATGATCCTTCTTTGTAATGAGGTAGAGTGTGAAGTTTGACGCCATGATCGCTGCTAACGGCATAATGATAAGAATGTAGTGAGGGAGTTTGTAGTGCGATGTACTCAGGGCAATAAAAGGCAAAATGAACCCTCCAATAGTAATAACCTCTGCTTTTTCCACTCTGAACTTCGATAAAAAGGCGGATTTGAACCTCAACCAAAGCCCCCCCAAACCTAAAAAAGCCCAGGGCATAAATTCCCATAAATAGTTGTGGATAAAAAAGAAATAGCTCGAATCATCTTTCCATACATTCTCACCGGTCAGTCTACCGAAACTTTGCTCCCAGAAATAGAACCGAAGACCCGATACCCCAACCCGCTGATTTACCTCAGCTTCAGGATTAGCATCAAATTGATAATAAAGGCCCCATAACATTGGAGAAAGGAGAACCAGTACCCAAAGTACACCGAGGAACCAACGGGGGTTGAATATCATTTTCCAGTTTCGCTCGTAAAGCAGTTGCGATCCGATAGCAAGAACAGGAACCATAATGCCGATGGGCCCTTTGGTAAGCATGGCCAATGCTATGCCAGTAAAAGTTCCTATGAAATTGAGCCATTTCCGATCATCTAAGTATATCTTCCATTGCCATATAGCGAAGATCACGAAGTTGGTCAGTAAAGTATCTGTGCGTACATCATGATTATGGAGAATAAAGGCTTGTGAGGTGAGCAAGAATAAACCTGCCAGTAAGCCTGTTTCTTTATCATAGAGTCTCCGCCCTAATTTATAAGTCGCGTAAATCCCTATTAAGGTAGAAACAAAAGTAGGGAATCGATAAACCGCATGTGATGCACCGAATAATTTGATGAGTATTGCACTAAACCAGAATATTAATGGCGGTTTATCAAGGTAATTATTTCCAAAATGATATACCTGAAGGTAGCTGCCGTTGCGCGACATTTCCAGGCTTATCGATGCATATTGACTGGCATCCACCTCCATAAGTTCCGGGGTAAACAACCCAACCATGAGAACCATAAAACCCAAAAAGTATCCCAAAAGATAAAACCTACTACTACCCTTAAACAGATCGCTCATCGTGCTCTAAACATAAGGTGTTTTGACATAGACTTTGAAGTACCAGAGGTTGAGCAAAGGAATGCTGAAAAAGTAAATTAATCCAAGATTCCAGCTGCCGAAAATTAATCCAACAAAGATGGCCTGAAGAAAGAATATGATTGGTACCAAAAAGATTCCTAGTACGAACTTTACGGCAGCCGTAAATGCGGGGTCCTGAACAAGCTTTGCCAGAATTTTATTAACTAGATATCTGGACAAGGTATTGTTGATTTTGGCGAATATCAATACTGGTAAGGACAACCAATACAGCCATGAAGGTTCTGCACGTTTGCTTTTCTCACGGACTATTCTTTTTTCATTTAGAATATTGAATATCAATTCTTTGTCGCGTTTGAAATCGGTATATAAATTGGATTCATCAGACCTTGATTCTAACCATTTTTCATGCGTCTCGTCGTAGTTGTTTTGGCCTGGAATATCTATGATCACATCGGACATTCTGACTCTTAGAATGTCCAGCAAGGCCTGTATACCTTCATTCTCGTCCCGCAGGTAAGTGGAGTAGTAGTCCTGGACTTTAATAGATTTACCATATATAACCAGCAAATCGCCTCGAAAGGAGGTATGGTTCGAATAGTTTACCCCAGTAGGTACAATCCTCAAATCAAGGTTGGGATTCAAATCCAATGTAGAAAATGCCAGCCTGGCCACTCCCGGGTATAGTTTTCGCAATGAACGTTTGAGGTTGTGATTTGCTTCAGGATAGATGCCAATGGGATGACTTGCTTCAAGGAGATATTTCCTGCAAACTGCAAAAGTTTCTTCATTTTTCGTCACAGATCTGAATCCGTTTCTCTCCGACCTGTACACGGGCAGCATGGCAAGCAAGTCTAAAAAGAAGCGGGCAACTCTATTGGAAAAAACATCTGCTCGAGTTAAAAAGTAAGTTATTCTCGGTTGAGTATAAACAACGGCCAACGGATCCATGAAGGAATTCTGATGATTTCCTGCAAAAATCACGGTACCTTTCATCGCGTCGGGTTCTCTCATGACCACCTGAATGCGATCGAAGAAAAACCAAAACCCAAGTTTTGAATACGATCTAAGAAGGATGTAAAAGAGTGTTTTAGCCAATCTTCAGATTATGCGGGTAGGGGTACCCATTTTCGATAGAACCATGATAATACAAAACCAGCGATAATGTGCCATATACCCCACCATGCAGCAATAATGGCCATGCCTCCACTACCGTCAAATAACGAAAATATGATAACCAGTGCCAAGCCGGAGTTTTGTATCCCCGTTTCCATACTTATTGTTCTTCTATCTCGTTGAGGAAGTCGCATTGCTGCCGACCACAAATAACCGGACAGTAAGGCTATAGCATTGTGCATGAGGACAATCCAAACAACATGGTGATAATATTCCATGAATATTTCACTGTCTTTGCTGAAAGCGACAAGGATAAAGGTAGCCAAAGTCAGCATGGACAGAATACGTATCGGTTTACCTATTTTTTCGGTAAGTTCCGGTAAAAATCTTTTCAAGGCCATCCCAAGGAACAGCGGGATCACCAGAAGAAGCAGGACCGTTTTAAACATCGCCCAAAATTCAAGATCTATTTCTGCGAAGTGCTGTTTTCTGGCATATAACCCGGTCCAAAAACGAAAATTTGTAGGGGTCATGAAAATACTTGCCATTGTGGCTATACCCGTGAGGCTAACAGAAAGTGTGACATTCCCACTGCTCAGTTGAGTAAAAAAGTTCGAGACATTACCACCCGGACAGGCTGCAACCAGCATCATTCCATATGCCAGTGGAGGCAGCGGCTTGACAATCAGAATGAGCAGAAAGGTAACGGCAGGTAGCAACATGAACTGGCTGAGAAAGCCCGTAACTATGCCTTTAGGGTTTCTTACCACTTCTTTAAACTCGCGAACATCCATTTTAAGAGCGACGCCGAACATGATGAATGCCATAGCAAGATTCAGAACCCAAAGGCTATCCTCTGAAAAATCGAGATGTACATCCTGAAAAGTATCCATCAGCAGAGGTCAATGCCGGTTATCATGCCTCGCCTTTAAAGTCGTAACCCAGTTCGTTGATGAGCCTCTCAATTGATTCGGCATCGATATCATCGCCGCTAACAGTGACTGTATTGCTTACAAAATCAGCATGAACTTTTGATAAGCCCTCTATCTTCGCCAAATTTTTCTCAACAGTAGACTTACAATGATTGCACGTCATTCCATTTACCCTGAATTGTTTTTCTCCATCGCTCATGACTGCAAAACTTGCATTTTTTTTAGAGAACCATCGCAATCTGAAAAGGTTGAGAATTAAAACTGCCAGAATAGTCGCTGATGTCCACTCCAGGATTGAGATCTCTTCATGATGATGAACAGGAGCGATCGAACTCAGGTCGAACCAATTGATGGGTAAGAAGGTATTGATGATGTAACCAAAAAGTAATGCCATCCCTACGATGGAAATCAAGAACGCCCAAAGCGATTTATTGCCCATCGATTTGCGAATAACACTTATTGTAGCCGCGTTTGTCGCAGGACCGGCCATCAGGAATACAAATGCCGCTCCTGGTGATAAGCCTTTGAGCATTAGTACCGCAGCTATGGGTATGGAACCCGTGGCACAGACGTACATGGGAATGGAAACCAGAAGAATAACCACCATACTTAGCAATGGTTGATTCAGGTACTCTACAAAAAAATCATCCGGCACCAATACAGAAATACCTGCTGCAATGACAATACCTATAAGTAGCCACTTATAGATGTCCTGCATAAAATCAACGAAGGCATATTGAAATAGTCTTTTCCAAACTGATTGATCAGAGCTTGAAATCTCTTCTTCTACTTCAGTCATTTGGGTGGGTTCTGTTGTTTTGTTGGTTATCACCCCACCAGCAATACCTGAGATAAATGCAGCTATGGGCCTGATCAGCGCAAAAGGTAATCCTAACATGGAATAAGTAACAAGAACTGAGTCCACACCAGTCTGTGGTGTACTGATAAGAAACGAATTAGTAGCCCCTTTGCTGGCTCCATCTTTGTACAATGAAATACCCGTTGGGATAACCCCACAAGAGCACAGCGGGAGCGGAATTCCAACAAGTGTTCCCAAAAACACTGATCTGAAATTCGATTTGCCCAGATATTTAATCATTCTATCTCGTGGAATAATCACATGAAGTACACCCGCCAGAAAAAAGCCCAATAGCAGATAAGGGGCCATTTGAGCAAAGAGCTCGATGAATGACATAACCAGATCTTGGAGTGTATTCAGAATCATTTTTCGCTGAGGTGTTTATATTTCTCGCGCACTGAGGATGGAATGGGAACGGGCTCGCCGGACTCATCAATTCGAACAAAGGTGAGAAAGGTATCACAAACGATGTTTTCTTCATCAGAGATAGGATTGTATTTGCGGGCTTCCATGCATAAGGTAATTGAGGAAGTTCCCATTCGGACTACCTTCCCATAAATCTTAATGAGATGGCCAACTTTAACAGCTTTTCGAAAGATGACTTCTTCCAGTTTAAGGGTTACCATGTTCGGTGTCCGGCATATGGTAACTGCCATAGTACCAGCTGCCTCATCAATCCAGCTCAGCATGTTCCCCCCAAATAAGTTCCCATGAACACCGAGATCTTTGCCCATGGTGATCTTCTGTGTGATAAACTCCATAGTTCGCAAAAATAGGGAGAAAAGGGGGTTGTCTAAATTCTCATTTTCGGTAAGACTAAAAACCTATTTTGAGAAGATATCTTTTGTCTTCAGCTTGGAGACTTTTCCATATTTTTCAAGTTCTCCGGTGTCAAAAACCTTCGTATTTCCGACTATAGCGATCGCCATGGGTTGATTTTTTAAGTTTTTCTGGTAGAACTTAAGGATATCGTCAAAAGTTAAACGTTCGAATTTGGGCTGGTTGTATTTTACCGCATCCTCCTCAAATCCGCGATAGGTCATATCCAGCAAAGCCTCGCTCTTTTCCCTGAATGTCGGGCGTCCTGTTAATGCAGAAAGCATGAGGTAATCTTTTATCAGGTCAATACGGTCGCGCTTTTCAGGCATGTCACGGACGAGTTGATTAAACACCTCAAGAGCCTCGAGAGTCTTATCACTTTGTGTGCCGACATAGCCCATAAAGTAAGACGGGTTTTTTGCCCTTTTCGGAGCGCTGTATTTAGCCCCGGATGCATAAGCCAATGACCGGTATTCCCTGATTTCCTGTGTTACCAGTCCGGAAAACCCGCCACCAAAATAGGTGTTGAAAGCCATACGATAGGCGTCTTCTTCGACTTCATAAGGTTGTCCATTTATAAAGAAATAGATCTTACTCTGATTCGCTTTTTTCATAGGAACCATAAAAACCTCATTTTGGGTGTATTGCGTACGTTTTTTGTCCTGAGGGACGTCTCCGTTCTTGGTCGGACCGAAAGTGCTAAAAGCTTCGGCCAAAAGTTTATGAATCTCGCTTGGACTGATTGCTCCAGCGTAAAAAACATCTACCTCATACTCGGTTGCCTTTTTAAAGTCTGATAGTAAGTTAGCTACTTTCAGTTCCTTGACCTCATTTAATGAGGGACGATCTAAATAATCCGATTCTTTGCCATAGAGCATATAATCTTTTAGGGCATTTGCAACGATGTCGACTTCCGATTCTTCAATTTTGCGTTCTGCTTTTTCTCCATCGTAAATGTTTTTGATTTTTTCATCGTCGGCAGAAGGATTCGTGATAAGTTCGAAGAGCAACCTGGTTGCATCTACTACCTGATTCTCAACACCTTCTATTTCAACAGTGGTATAATTATCATCGAAGTATATGAAATAGCTTGCTCCTAATGCACTCATTTTTTCTTTGAATTCCTTCACAGGATATTCTTCTGTGCCGGCATAGTCCATCAAATTCGCGGTGTAGTATAGGTTGGGGAATTGGTCCTCTCCGGCTTTGAACCGGATCTTCATCGAATAAATGTCGTTGATCTCATTTTTAGTATGGTAGAGATTTCTCCCTTGTGAAATCTTTATGGGTTTGAGTTCCTTTTTGAGATCCAAATATCCTGGAACCATTTCTGAAGAGGGTATTTTTTCCAGAAACTTGCGATACTCTGATTTTTCATTGGTCTTAGTTGCGACAGGGTCGAACTCGGGCTGGCTGATTTTTTCGGGCTTTTTGAAACCCATTTTGGAATGGAAGGCGAGATAATTGTCTCCAAAATATTTATTGGCCACGCGCACTACATCCTCTTTTGTAACTGCTTCGATCAGTGATGGGTAGTTCTGCATTTCCTCTAAGGTCATTCCAGATTGAAAGGCTTCGGCAATGATATTTCCGAGCGACCCATTTTCTTCCTCATTCAGTTTAAGCTCTCTGTAAATACTCTTTTTGCGGGCATCAAGACTTTCATCTTTGAACTTCCCGCTTTTTAATGAATCCAGTTTTTGAAGAACCAGTTCTTCGGCAGATGCTGTCTTTTGGCCGATAATTTTGGGAACAAACAGCACTATTATTTCGCCGTAGTCATTTTGTGTCCAATTGAAAACCTCAGCTGCAAGAATATCATTGTCCAATACGAGTTCGTCAATGAACCCGGTCTGATCATAGTTACTCAGCATTTCGTTCGCTACCCGAAGGGCCGGTTCATCGGGATGATTGGTCGCAGGACCACGGAAGCCGAGTAACCCGAGTTTAACCGGGCTTAGTTTCCGTTCAACAAACTCTCTTCCGTTGAATTCGTCTTCATTGTATTCTGGAAATTCAGGTACTTTTCCTAAACGCCATTGGCCAAATTTTTCCTCAATTTTTGGCAATACTTCATCAGAATTGAAATCGCCTACAAGAATCAGCGCCATATTGTTGGCAACATAGTAGGTGTTGTAATAATCGATCATTTTGTGCAATGGCGGATTTTTGAGATGTTCCGTTGTTCCAATTACGCTTTGTTGCCCGTAGGGATGGACTTTGTAAAAATTATCGTTGAATTCTTCAATCAATGGCCAAATGAAATTGTCATTGCCCCGGTTTTTTTCTTCGTAAACAACTTCCAGCTCCGACTGAAACAATCTGAATACGGGCTTGGTAAACCTGTGACTCTGTAGCTCGAGCCATTTATCTATTTGATTGGACGGAAAAGTATTGAAGTATACGGTTCTGTCCATATTCGTGTTGGCATTCATTCCGGTTCCCCCCATTCCCTTCGTGACATTGTCGAATTCATTAGGTATGGCGTATTGTGCAGCTTCAACAGATTTTTTATTGATTTTCTGCTGAATTTCTAGCCGCTCCTTTTCTTCTTTGGTTGCACCAAGTTCTTTGTAAAGCTCTACAATCTCATCGATTAAAGGCTCTTCCTTCTCCCAGTCCTTAGTTCCTAGTTGATCAGTGCCTTTAAAAAGCATATGTTCCTGATAATGAGCCATTCCTGTAGCGTCAGCAGGGTCATTTTTACCTCCAACCTTACATACGACAAGACCAAAAACCTCGGGTGATGTATGATTTTCTTTTAAGAATACAGTAAGTCCGTTTTCTAAGGTATGTTGCTCTATCTTTTCCTGAGCGAAAGACCCGATGTGGGCCAAGAAAATGGCAACTAAGACAAGAATAATTCTTTGAAATGTTGAAGTAAGTTTATGCATTGCTATCGTTTTAAAAAACTGATCGACAATAATAATTATTAGAGAGAGCATGGCGGATTACATTTAGGATGAATGGCATTGCTATGTTAATACCCAAGTGTTTATAACTCCAGAAGCCCCATATTCTTTCGACGAAATGCTGCAATAGGTTTACCGACTGGAATTGTTGCATAAATGAGAGTCCATTTTATTGCCATAGGAGGTAGTGCAATGCACAATCTTGCATTAGCCTTGCATGATAAGGGTCATGAAGTGTCGGGTTCGGATGATGATATCTTTGAGCCTTCAAAATCGAGACTTAAAGAAGCTGGCATTTTGCCGCCTTCGAACGGTTGGTATCCGGGTCGGATTAATAAGGGTCTTGATGCCGTAATTCTGGGAATGCATGCCCGAAAAGACAATCCGGAACTGCTTAAGGCACAGGAGCTGGGCTTGAAGATCTATTCTTATCCTGAGTTTATATACAAAGAATCTGAAGGTAAGACCAGGGTGGTTATTGCAGGTAGCCATGGGAAAACTACCATTACTGCCATGATACTACATGTACTTCATTATGCTCAACATGAGTTTGATTTTATGGTGGGTGCTCAACTCAACGGTTTCAACCGAATGGTTCAAATGACGGAAGCTCCCCTGGCGATACTCGAGGGTGACGAGTACCTGTCCTCACCCATCGATCTCAGATCTAAATTTTTATGGTACAAGCCACAAATTGCGCTCATTTCAGGAATTTCATGGGATCATATCAATGTTTTCCCAACGTTTGAAGACTATTTAGATGCATTTCGGCAATTTTTGAAATCCGTTCCGCAAGGTGCTCAAATGGCCTATTACTCCGGGGATGAGCATTTGCAGGACCTGGTAAAGGAGTTTGATCAAATCAGATGGATACCTTATCAGGCGCCGGAATACAGAATCGATGGGAGCACAACGTGGGTTCGCAATCATAAGGACGAATGGATCAGGCTCGGCATTTTTGGAGCTCATAACTTACAGAATATAGAAGGAGCACATCAAGTGCTTCGATTACTAGGCATATCTGATGATATTTTTTATGAAGCCATCACCTCATTTACAGGTGCCTCCAAAAGATTAGAGCAGCTTGCAGAATCGCCCGGGACTCTTGTTTTCAAGGATTTTGCCCATGCACCTTCTAAATTAAAGGCCACAACAAGGGCTGTTAAAGAACAATGGCCTGATCGCAAATTGGTAGCTGTTTTTGAACTGCATACTTTTAGTAGCCTGAACAAGAATTTTCTCTCACAATACAAGGGCGCTTTAGATGAAGCAGATGTAGGATTGGTATTTTACCTTCCCGATACTTTAAAACATAAGAACCTCCCGACTGTTTCCACAAATGATATTATGATGGCTTTTGACAGAATGGATATTCTAACTGTAACCAAATCAGATCAACTGGAAAGGTTCTTATTGAATATGAATTGGGAGAATACCAACCTCTTGTTTATGAGCTCTGGAAACTATGGGGGAATTAACCTGGAGAAGTTAGCAGAAGATATCGTCAGAAGCGCATAAACTCCTGATACAAACGTGCAGTGGGCAATCCTACAACATTGAAATAGGAACCCTCTATTTTTCGGATAAAGTTTATTCCAATCCATTCCTGAATACCATAGGCACCCGCTTTATCAAAAGGCTTGTAAGAGCTGATGTAATGATCAATTTCGGCATTGTTCAAAGGGTTGAATGTAACAATGGTGGTTTCTGAAAAAACTTCAGTTTTGGATTCTGACCGAAGAGCAACTCCCGTAATCACCTGATGTTCAGAATCTGAAAGTGAGTTGAGCATTACCTGTGCTTCATGTTTGTCCTTCGGTTTGTTCAGAATAGCTCCGTTTTTTACAACAACCGTATCAGCAGCAATGTAAAGCTGGTGTTCGTCGTAATTATTCAGAACTCTGATCTTATCAGATGCGATTTGACGTGCAGAGAGTTCAGGATCCTGAGGAAACTGGATGATCTCGTCTACTCCGGTGGTCAAGACATTAAAGGATAAGCCCATTTCAGAAAGAAGATGCCTCCGTCGTGGAGACCCCGATGCCAGGACGAGTTTATATTGGCGGAGATGATCAGTTAATAACGAGCTTTTCATTGTAGAGCATGTAAGCTAATGGAACAAGATACATGAGACCAACAAAGGTGATCATCTTAATAAATTGGGAAATCCGGTGATAGTCCTTTTGGTTTTTGGCAATAACAATAAGTACACCAGCGGTAAAGATCAAAGTGATTATGAATCCGCCATAGACCCTGCTGAATAGATCGGGCACGAAACGATCTATGGCAATGTAGACACCTATCATCGCAATTATGGAGAGGAATAAGGCCAAAACTTTTGATGAAACGGCACCTGCTATAATCGGAAAAGTTCGCAAGCCAACGGATTGATCACCTTCCAGGTCTTCGATATCTTTAATGATTTCCCGAATAAGCGTAAGGAGAAAGGCAAACGAGGCTATGGCTAAAACCCAGAATGCAATAAAATTGAAATTTTTAAAGTCATCGAAAACCTGCATGTAATGGGTTTGGAGCTGATAGACTTCATAGATGCCAATAGTCAAAGGAACCAGAGCGACCAGGCCGGCCACTATGATATTTCCGGCAAGAGGAACCCCCTTAAAATAAGTGCTGTAAAACCAAAGGGAAATCACAGCAGTCAATTGCAGAATACCCAGATTGTAGTTTCCTGAGTTCAGGGCAACGGTCAGGGCCAAAATAAGACCAGCAATAGTTAAGATGTAATATATCTTCAGACCTAAATCGGGGTTTAAAGCACTGATAAAAGGGTTATTACGGTTGTTTACCCTATCAGTGTCTACATCGTTTAGATCATTGAAAATATAACCTGACATTGCGATAAAGACTATGGAAAGAAGAAGGAGAATAAAATCAGTTATGCCTATTTCACTGCGAAAATCAGTTTTCATTAAAGCATTCAACCGGAATAAAAGCGGTTCAATCAGGGCAAACTTGATGAGCACCACCGTAGCAATGACCATCAGGATGTTCAATGGTCGAATCGCTTTGAGCCAGAGGCTTACCATTTATAATCTGATTCAGATACCATCCATTGATTCTGGGCCCGGAGTACCTTTTCTACTATATCGCGTACACATCCTTTTCCGCCATTTCGGTGAGAGATATAATGTGCAATTTCAAGTATTTCGTAAGCAGCATCATTTGGGCAAGTGGCAATGGATACATTATTCATGACTTCTAAATCCGGCAGGTCATCTCCCATGTACAATGTTTGACTTGCGCTGACATTATATTTATTGAGAAATTCCTGCATTATTTGCCATTTATCGCGGGCACCTAAATAAACCTCTTGAATTCCAAGGTCGAGTAACCTTTCCTTTACTGATTCTGATCGTCCTCCGGTAATGACGCCTATAATAAAACCCTTATTTGTTGCTAACTGGATGGCATATCCATCTCGTGCATATAGAGTTCTTGTAAGCTTGCCATCATTTGTAACTGTAACTGTTCCGTCGGTAAAAACACCATCAATATCGAAGACCATGGCTTTTATTTCAGGAAGTCTGTTCAGATAACTATCCGTCATATTTTGTTTCTTGAATGGATTGGGTAATTAAATTATATATTTCGAGATACATAGGATGCCTGTTGAGCATAAACCTGTGATTATCAATAACATCAGTATCACCTCTTCGTGCAGGGCCCGTTTGCGAGTCGTGTGGATTCTCCGCAAGAGCCTTGCGCATTGTTTCCTTTATGAGTGGATGAAGAAGATCGAATGAGCATTCATTACAGGTCAATAGATCTTGAGCTATTGCCAATAGGTGATTGGTGAAATTACAGGCGAAGACCGCAGATAGGTGAATTCTCTTTCTCTCTTCAGAGCTATGGAGTAAAACCTTATCTGAAATCATTTCTGCAAGTTCAGTTAGAATATCTGTAGTTTGTGTGTTACTACCTTCTATCAGAATGGGGACCTCCCTAAAAGATATGGGGGTATCCCCGGAAAAAGTCTGAAGCGGATAAAATACACCAGTATTCTTCCCAACAGAGTTTAGGATCGGCAATTCAACCGTTCCTGAAGTATGCGCAACGATTAATTCGGTTTTTAGTTTTGCTGCGATATCTGCAATTGAATCGTCCTTTACCGCAACGATAATGATATCGGTATTCTTGGTGATATCGTCCAGGTGATCAATTGAATGGGCGCCGACCATGTCTGCAAGATGGACCGAATTTTGACGTTTCAGACTAATTATATTACTGATTGTCAAACCTTTACGAAGCATAGCCATGGCCATATGGCCGGCTACATTACCCGCTCCAACAAAACTGACTCTTAGTGATGAATTCACTTGTCAAAGAAATACATAATTGATGGGTTGAAGGATGTGCGGTTATAAATCTGTCATTGAGGTATGACAAAATGATACTATCTAACGAAAGCTTGTCAGAAAACATAGGTAAATCCATATAGATTGAACTTTTTTATCCATTTGGTATGAATTATGACTGAATGGTTGAAATTAGAAAAATGAACATCAAATCGTATAATGATCTGCAGGAACACCTGAAATCGTCAAACAGGGCATTTTTGCTTTTATATAAAGCTGGATCAGAGCAGAGCAACTGTGCGTTGAATAACCTGAAAGAAATAGGTTTGGATGAAGTGTTGATAGCAGATGTTAAGGAAGTGAGAGATATTCATGGGAAATATGGTATAACTACAGTGCCAGCCCTACTGACCTTCGAAGGACCAGAACTCAGGAATATTTATAAGGGATGCCAGGATAAGTCATATCTTGAATCGGTTTTGAAAAACGAAGTATTCAATGCTGCCTCAAATGTTGCAGAAGATAAACCCCGAAAAAGAGTAACGGTCTTTTCTACACCAACCTGCCCGTGGTGCACAAGAATGAAAGATCACCTGAAGAAAAACAACATTCGTTTTCGAGATGTTGATGTTTCGGTGGATCAAAATGCCGCAAACGATATGGTGAGTCGAAGTGGCCAACGCGGGGTTCCCCAAATCGACATCAATGGCACTATGATCGTTGGGTTTGACCAGAATAGAATTGATCAATTGTTAGACATTAAATAAATAAACTATGCAAGAACTACAGCCTGTAAATCAGAATGTTATCCTCGAAATAAAGGAGGAAAAAGAACAAAGAACAGCATCTGGACTTTATATACCGGATACGGCTAAAGAAAAACCACAATTTGCCAAAGTAGTGGCATTGAGTACCATTGAAAGTCCGGAAGTAAGTGTGGGGGATACCGTATTCTTCAAACAGTTCTCAGGGAACGAAATTGAAATGGATGGAAAGAAATATCTGGTTATTCAATATTCAGATATTCTGGCCAAAATAGTCGAAACAGAAGCGATTTAAATCGCTTCGATCATATAAATACAAACGCCCGAAAGGGCGTTTTTTGTTTGGTATTTTCAGTAAACTTTTTACTGATATAAGTTTTGTAATTTCGACCCTTAAATTTCAATCAGCATATGAAAAAAAACAGGTTGATTTCTTTTCTATTTTCCATGAAATGGATGGCCGTACTCATATTGATTTTTGCAATCGCCATAGGGATAGCGACGTTTATAGAGAATGACTTCGGCACACCTGCATCCAAAGCGGTAATCTATAATGCCAAGTGGTTTGAGATACTCCTGCTTCTTCTGGTCATCAACATGACGGGAAATATTTTTATTTATCGTTTATATCGCAGATCTAAATGGCCGGTACTGCTCTTTCATGTTTCCTTCATTCTTATGATTGTCGGTGCAGGAATTACAAGGTTTTTTGGTAGTGAAGGTTTATTGCATATCCGTGAAGGGAACGCAAATGATAAGGTAATCTCTGACAATACCTACTTCTCGTTTTCTGTGGATGATAAGAAGTTGCAGTACGGTTTTAAGAAAAAGCTATTTCTTAATCCGCTATACAATTCAGGATTTTCGAGCTCGGTGGATTTCAATGGAACAGATATAGGAGTAGAGTATCTTGACTATCTGCCGAATGTTAAAGATACGATCGTTGACGACCCTCAAGGCATTGATTTTCTTGAGCTCGTAACCACCGATGGTAATGGGCGGAAATCCAATTATATACCAGTTGGAGGTAGGATTAACCTGGGTCGGATGAGCATAGGGTTTGGACCTGAAAATACTATTCAGCTGGGTACGGATTCAACGGGCTTTACGTTCCGGGCGCCCTTCGAAGCAAGCTTTCTCAAAATGGCAGATCAATCTCAGGGAATACTGGGAGCGGATACTACCCACCCTTTTGAAAACAGAATGCTATACCGAATAGCTGGTGAGGCCATTGTATTCAAGCAGTTGCATACAAAAAAGAAAATAGATTATGTGAGCACCGGAACAAAAGGAGACGGATTAGATTTGATTAAAGTCCGCATCAATGTGGATGATGAAACTAAAGAGGTTGGAATAAAAGGGCGAAAAGGCTCTGTTCGGTCCACAAAACATGTAATGCTGGGCGGCTTCAATTTTCATTTGGCTTATGGGTCGGTATACGAAAAACTACCTTTTACCATTATGCTTCGTGATTTTCAAATGGAAAGATACCCTGGATCGAACAGTCCTTCCTCCTACGCAAGTGAGGTAACATTAATCGACAAGGCTGCAGAGGTCGAAAGACCGGTGCGTATCTATATGAACAACGTTCTGGATTATAAAGGGTATCGATTCTTCCAGTCCTCATATGATACTGACGAACTGGGGACCGTTCTTTCAGTGAATAAAGACCGTCCTGGAACTCTTGTATCTTACGCGGGATATTTCTTTCTAGCTCTCGGATTTATTATCACACTCTTTCATCCTGGAAGTCGTTTCAGAAAGCTTGGAGAATTGGTCCGGAAAGCTCGAGTTAAGAAGGAATCACTGGCCTTACTAGCTCTCATTTTCACCCTTAACATAAATGCACAGGATACAAATCAAATCCACATCGATCTTGATCATGCATATAAGTTCGGTTCGCTGCAGATGCAGGACCAGGGGGGGCGTATGAAGCCAGTAAGTACGCTGGCCTCTGAAATGTTACGTAAGATCTACAGAAAATCGAATTATGAGGGGCTCGAACCCGAGCAGGTCATGCTGGGGATGATTGTTCAACCGCATTATTGGCAGGGCAAACCCATGATCAAAGTAGGTCATGAACAACTCAGGAATGAACTGGGCATTGAAGGAAATTATGCAACTTTTCTGGATTTCTTTGACGATGAGTTTAACTATGTATTAGGGAGCAAGGTTGATGAAATAAACCGTAAAAAACCAGCATACCGGAGTAAATATGACAATGAGCTCCTAAATGTTGATGAAAGGGTAAACATCAGTTACATGATCTACATGGGACGTTTCCTCAGATTATTTCCCGTACCCGGTGATCCCAACAACACATGGGTAGCTCCGGATGTGATGAGAAACAATTTTTCCGGAACTGATTCACTGTTTGTGTACGGAATACTACCCATGTATGGCAGTGCAGTAGCTTCTTCCAGTAAATCAGGAGATTGGAAACTCGCGGACGATTTGGTCGAATCAATCAATCAGTTTCAAATAAAAAATGGAGCTGAGGTTCGTATTTCCGAATCCAAATTAAAGGCCGAACAGTTCTACAATAAAGTCGATGTATTCGGGAGACTATTTCCGTATTACCTGATGGTAGGAATGCTTTTCCTTATCGTTTTATTTACGCGCTTGTTTGCGGACAATAGGGCGCTCAAAATAGTTCAGTACATTCTGTATGGATTGGTGATATTAGGGTTTTTAATGCATACGGGAGGACTGGCACTTCGCTGGTATATCTCGGGTCATGCGCCATGGAGCAATGGGTATGAGTCCATGATTTACATTGCCTGGGCCACAGTGCTCTCTGGTTTTATTTTCTCAAGATCTTCACAAATTGCACTGGCGGCCACAGCAGTTTTGTCTTCATTTATACTTATGGTGGCCCATTTGAATTGGTTAAATCCTGAAATCACCAATCTGGTTCCTGTGCTGAATTCCTATTGGCTCATGATTCATGTAGCTATCATCACCGCGAGTTATGGTTTTTTGGCCTTAGGAGCAATTTTAGGATTATTAAACCTTCTTCTTATCATATTTGACGGGGGTAGAAGTAAACGAATAGTGTTGACTGTTAAAGAGTTAACCTACATCAATGAGATGACGCTCCAGCTTGGATTATTCATGCTTACTATTGGGACTTTTCTCGGCGGGGTATGGGCGAACGAGTCCTGGGGTCGATATTGGGGCTGGGATGCAAAGGAAACATGGGCTTTGGCGTCGGTGTTGTTCTATGCTTTTGTGGCACACATGAGGCTGATTCCTGGATTGAAAGGATTTTATGCCTTTAACCTGAGTGCTCTTGCATTTTTCAGTAGCATTATCATGACCTACTTTGGAGTAAACTATTATCTCAGTGGACTTCACAGTTATGCAGCAGGAGACCCCCTTCCAATACCGATGTTTGTGTATTACAGCATTGCGGCTGTCGTAATTATTGGGACGGTTGCCTACTTCAGATATAAAAAATCTGCATTTAGTATGATTGAGGAATCCGCGTAGGAAACCCTTTTTAGACTAAGTTTGATCATAAAGATTGATGATGACTACAAGAATTCTTATCACCCTTACTGCTTTGTTCATCGGTTTTACTGTTCAAGCGCAGAATTCCGGCCCCGCAAAGTCGAAATTTGTTGAAGCCGTTCAATCCGGAGAGATTAAGAACGGATGCATTATTGTAGTTTCAGTCAATGATGCGGATGCAAATTCCTCTTGCAATGTACCCGATGCATCCATTTCGAAAGTAGCTCATGCTGCAGCATCTGCTCTGAATACCAGCACCAAAAGCGAGTTGGTTGAAAATATGCCCAACACTATTTCCAGTGGAGGAAACACAATATGCACACTGTCATATAAAAAGACAGGATCAGGCATTACCTACACCTTTGATTTTGCTGAAGGACAAGGGCAGGAAATAAAATGGACATCGAATTGGCTGAACAGCTTGGATGGTTTTGTGGAAATTACGGACTATTCCAGTCGTTAGCGTTTTATTAGCATAGGAGTGCGATTTACGAATCGGAAAACTTAGCCCATAAAAGAAAAATTGATCTTATCGCTTAATTAGGGTCTCTGTTCTAATTTCCGCTGAAGAAATTATCCGAAGAAAATACGTTCCTTTCTGTATATCTGAGCACATAACCCTATTCGTTCTGCTTTTGAGCTCTCCCACTAAAAGTGTTTTTCCGCTGAGATCGATTAATTCATATTTTGCAGGATCTGAATTATCGCTGATTATAATATTTAGTATTTCATTCACGGGGTTTGGATAAACTTTAAGATCGGAAGAAGTGAATTCATCCTCAATCCCAGTTAGAATCCAATGCTTATTTCCACATTCAATTGATCCTTTCTTGTAGTAAGTCATAAATTGCATTTCACTAGATGCGGGGTCACCACCCACAGTAATCCATTTGCTGGTCATCCCTATTCCTAATCCATAGTTATATCTAACCGTACCGGGCTCATGCCTTCCTTGATTACATTGATATTCGATTATTTTAGTATTACAATCGTCGTAATAAATTGAGCTGTCACATTCTTCATAAATGGTGTCCAATTGTACCGAATCCCAAATGAATTCATAAATCATATCACCAGTGATTAAAGTATCATAGAGATTATAGGTAACAGTGTCGTTATACTGCCAGAAGATCGAATCCAGTGGAATCTGTAATACTGTGCGCCAACAACTATGGTGGCGTATATACTTTACTCGCTGACCTCCATCAACGGTATCCTTGGATAGAATTGTAATTTGATGCCTATTGTCTAACCCCCAGAATGGATCCATAAACCAATCTGTGCCATATTTGAATTGAAATACATCGCCAACGCTAAATTCATATATATCTCCAGTTAAAAAAACAGGTCCTGTTTGAGCTGTTGCAGCAATTGGAGACAATGCGATAGTAAATGTGAATAATATGATATAGAACAGCTTGCCCATGGTATTGCTAATTTACCAAATAAATACGATTAGGCTTGCCTATTATGAAAACAGAGTAGCTTGCTATTCTGTTTTCTCGCTTACAACTTCTTCATTCTATCAATTGTGGAGTCGGAGGGATTCGAACCCTCGTCCTAACAAGCAACCGCAGTGCTTTCTACAAGTTTATCTGACAATTGATTTTCGATCGGCAGCTGACCATCAGCAACCTACTACCGACTTAGTTTCTAAATTTCGGAGTTGCGCCGAAACTTCACCACTCCTATCCCGGCATTTCTGGTGCCTTCAGTTGGAATCGCCGTCGGGCCGGGCTATTCCGAAGACAGCTTGTCCTCCCGCCTTGCGGGATGGATTAAGTTAATTCATCACTCGACGAATTAAGCAGCAAGCGCGTAATTATTCTCGCCAATTATGGTTTGAAGTACGATATTTACGAGCCACACTTCATCGCTCGACTTGCTTACAGTACCGTTCAACTTGCAGTCAAAACCAGTCGACCCCAAAGAACAAGGTGCAAAATTACAGCTATTCAGCCAATTGCTCTCAGATTGTCGGTTTACCTTTGTGCCCCCAAATTACAAGTCCATGGCAGTTAGACAAATAGGCATCATCAGAGAACGAAAAACTCCACCAGATTTTAGAGTTCCTCTAAGTCCAAAACAATGCGTTGACCTGATGAAGAACTATCCGGTAAAGGTGGTAGTTGAACCCTCTCCAATTAGGGTTTTTCAAGACGTGGAATATGAACAGTTAGGAATCGAGTTATCCGAAGATTTGAGCCAGTGCGATGTGCTTTTAGGAGTAAAGGAAGTTCCACCGGAGAGGTTGATAGAGGGGAAACACTACTTTTTCTTTTCTCATACCATTAAGGAACAACCGTATAACAGGAATCTCCTTCGATCTATTCTCGAAAGAAAGGTCACCCTAACGGATTGGGAATGCCTTGAGCACAATGCGATGCGTTTGATTGGATTTGGAAGGTATGCAGGAATAGTGGGAGCCTACAACGGGATCAAGGCCTATGGCTTAAGATATGAACTATTTGAGTTGCCTCCGGTCAACGAACTGACCTCACTCGTGGAGATGAAAAAGTACATTTCAAAGGTCAAGCTGCCTCCCGTCAAAATAGTACTTACCGGTAGGGGAAAGGTGGCACACGGTGCAATGGAAACCCTTGCTATGGCACATGTTGATCAAGTGAGTGTTGAAGAGTTTCTGAATAATGCATTTGACGAGCCGGTTTATGTACAGTTAGATATTGCAGATTACAACAAGAAAGCGGATGGAGGTGAGTTTGAACGGTATGAGTTCTATCGACGTCCAGATCTGTATGTATCTAATTTTCAAAAATATACGGAGGTTGCTGATGTGTTTATTGCGGGTCATTTCTGGGGTGAGGGGGCTCCGTCTTTCTTTACTGAGGAAGAGGCTAAATCACCTCATTTTAATATCAAAGTTGTGGCCGACATCAGTTGTGATATCGATGGGCCTATTGCATCCACAATAAGAGCATCAACTATTGATGATCCCATATATGGTTTTGACCGTCAATCTGGAACAGAAGTAAAATTCAATGCTCCAGGATCCATCACGGTCATGGCTGTTGATAATTTACCCGCCGAACTGCCTCTGGACGCATCAGAGGGATTTGGGGAACAGTTCTTAGACTCGATTCTGCCAGAACTGATGAAACCTCATAGTGATGTCATTGAGAACGCTACAATTTCACGAAACGGTCAATTGACAAAGAATTTTAGCTATTTGCAATCATATGTTGAAGGTCGATAATCTCGGAAAATCTGAAGCAACCCTCGGTATGATCATTGACTAATCCGCACGCCTGCATGTAAGCATACACGATTGTGCTGCCAATGAACTTAAATCCACGTTTCTTTAAGTCTTTGGATAAAGCATCCGACTCTATTGAAGTGGCTGGAACTTCAGACATTTTCTTCCATTTATTATTTATGGGTTGCCCACCTACAAACCTCCAAACATACCGGTCGAAGCTGCCAAATTCTTTTTGTAATTCTAAGAAAATTTGAGCATTGGTAACTGCCGATCTCACCTTGAGTTTGTTCCTGATAATTCCTTCAAAATCAAGTAGTTCAGAAATTTTCTTCTCATCGTATTGAGCTACAATTTCAGGGTCGAAATTCGAGAACGCTTTTCGGTACCCTTCTCTTCTTTTTAGAATAGTGGCCCAACTTAGCCCCGCCTGAGCTCCTTCAAGAATCAGGAATTCAAAGTGCTTTCTATCATCATGAACAGGTAGGCCCCATTCCTCATCGTGGTAACGGATATACTGTTCGCTATATCCTGAGGTCCACTCGCATCGTATCATTTTGGGCTTTTACCTAATCTTAGCATATGATGTCTAACCCAGATAACCTCGCAGCTTTCTGCTTCTTGAAGTATGCTTGAGCTTCCGAATGGCTTTTTCTTTGATTTGCCGAACACGTTCTCGTGTGAGCTGATATTGTTCGCCAATTTCCTCTAAAGTCATAGCATGTGCTCCGTTGAGCCCGTAGTATAGCTTTACTACATCCGCCTCACGACTCGGAAGCCTGGATAAAGAATGATCGATCTCTATGCGTAAGGATTCCCTGAGCAATGCGGACTCAGGATCATGCTCTTCAAGGGATTGATAGATGTCATACATGCTTCGGCTGTCGTCGTCTTCTCCGCGTATAGGTGCATCCATGGAGAGTTGTCTCTGATTGTGCTCAAGAGATTTCTTGACATCATTTATGTCCATTTCCATGATTTCTGCAATTTCGAAAGCCGTTGGCTGACGCTCATTCTGTTGCTCGAGATCAGAAACCACGCGATTGATCTTTGTAAGCGATCCAATTTTGTTCAGTGGAAGTCGTACTATTCGCGATTGTTCTGCAAGTGCCTGAAGTATCGATTGTCTGATCCACCAAACGGCGTAGGAGATGAATTTAAACCCGCGAGTCTCATCAAATCTCTTGGCGGCTTTGATCAACCCGAGGTTTCCCTCGTTGATAAGGTCCGGTAAGCTCAACCCCTGATTTTGATACTGCTTTGCAACAGACACGACGAATCTGAGATTTGCTTTGGTGAGTTTATCCAAGGCAGTTTTATCTCCTTTTTTGATCCTTTGGGCGAGTTCAACCTCCTGCTCTGCAGAGATCAGACTTTCCCTACCGATCTCCAGAAGGTACTTTTCGAGAGAAGCGGTATCACGATTTGTGATTTGTTTGGTGATCTTTAATTGTCTCATGTTGTATTAGAAAAAACAGATACGTAGTTTCTCCTATATACACGAGAATAGACCCAAGTGGTTTGGTGGTGTCAAAAAATATTTTTCCAGAGCTACTCCTGAGGTTCGCTCTCCGGCTTGTTTTCTGGATTACGCTCAGGTTTTGGAAACAGAACTTTGCGCGACAACTTCAGTTTTCCTGAGCGTTCGTCTACAGCAATTAGCTTGACTTTTACCTGGTCACCTTCTTTCAATACATCTTCTACCTTGTCGATGCGTTTCCAGTCAATTTCCGAAATGTGAAGCAGTCCGTCTTTACCGGGCAGAATTTCAACAAAAGCGCCGTAAGGTGCAATGGCCTTTACTGTACCCAGGTATTCTTCATCTACTTCAGGAACCGCAACAATACCTTTAATTCTGGCCACTGCCAGATCAAGAGATTCTTTATTGTCAGCAAATACATCAACAAGCCCTATATTACCTTCTTCTTCAATAACAATGGTAGTTTCGGTTTCTGCCTGTATTTCTTGAATTATTTTTCCTCCAGGTCCGATGACCGCACCAATCATGTCTTTAGGAATGCTCAACTGCACTATTCTTGGGGCTGTAGGTTTAAGATCTTCCCGACTTTCACTTATTACTTCTTGCATCTTTTCAGCAATATGCATTCGGCCTGCTTTGGCTTGTTCCAAAGCTTTCTTTAAGATCTCAACTTTCAGTCCATCAACTTTGATGTCCATCTGGCATGCGGTAATTCCATCAGCAGTTCCTGCTACTTTAAAATCCATATCGCCCAGGAAATCTTCATCTCCCAAAATGTCGCTCAGCACTGCCCATCGGTCTCCGCTTTCGTATATAAGGCCCATTGCAATGCCGCTAACAGTCTTTTTAACAGGAACTCCCGCATCCATAAGAGCCATTGAACCGGCACAAACAGTGGCCATACTTGAACTTCCATTCGATTCGAGAATGTCACTAACCACACGCACTGTGTAGGGAAAATCTTCTGGTATTTCCGGTTGAAGAGCCCGTTGTGCTAAATTTCCGTGCCCAACTTCTCTTCGGCTAGTTCCTCGCATAGGGCGTGCTTCACCGGTCGAGAAGGGAGGGAAGTTATAGTGAAGAATGAACTTAAGGCTATCCGAGATGAATGCTCCGTCAATGGACTGTTGATCTAGTTTGGTGCCCAGTGTAACTGTCGTTAAGGATTGAGTCTCGCCTCGGGTAAAAATGGCCGACCCGTGAGTTCCTGGTAGGTAACCTACTTCACCCCAAATTGGGCGAACCTCATCAGTTTTTCTACCGTCGAGCCTAATACCGGTTTCCAATATAGAATTTCGAACGGCTTCTTTGAGTACTTTCTTAAAATATTGGTTGATGAGAAATTCGTTTTCTGCCAAGAAATCTTCATCAAATGATTCTTTGATTTCCGATTTAAGGGCATCTATTCCTTCACTACGTTCCTGTTTTGAGGAAGGGTTTTGTGCTATAGCAAGAAGTTTATCGTACGTGGCAGTTCGAATTTTCTCGAGTAAAGATTCATCTTTTTTCTCATGATGATACTCTCTTTTGGTCTTTGCCTTTTCTACTTGAGAGGCAAGTTCATTCTGAGCGGCGCATTGTATTTTAATAGCTTCGTGAGCTTTTAAAATGGCTTCTAACATTTCGTCCTCACTAATTTCTTTCATTTCACCTTCAACCATGACAATATTGTCCTGGGTTCCGGCAATGATCATGTCGATTTCAGACTTCTCAAGTTGTTCCAGTGTTGGATTAATGATGAGCAAACCATCAACCTTTGCTACCCGAACTTCTGAAACCGGACCATTGAATGGGATGTCAGATACTGCGATGGCGGCTGAAGCAGCGAATCCTGCCAGAGCATCTGGCATGGTAGACTTATTTGATGAAATTAATTGAACGTATACCTGAGTTTCAGCATGATAATCATCGGGAAAAAGTGGGCGCAGTGCCCGGTCTATTAACCTTGAAGTTAGTATTTCCGAATCAGATGGCCGGGCTTCTCTTTTGATAAACCCACCCGGATAACGTCCTGTTGAGGCAAATTTTTCTCTGTAGTCTACAGTTAATGGAAGAAAGTCTACATCATCTTTTGCATCTTTATTGCTTACAACGGTCGCCATGAGCATGGTATCTCCGACGCTAAGAACAACGGCCCCATCGGCTTGTTTTGCAAGTTTACCGGTTTCTATTTTGTACTCTACACCTTCTATATCGAAGGCAACACTTTTTGGATTAATCATTTTGTTTACTTTTCTTTTAATTGATTGACAGCGAGGGGTTTACATTTCTTTAGTTGTTATTTTATTTTGATCCTTGCCGTTGTAAGATGCCCCTCTGGTTGAGATAGACAAAAACAGTTGTTATAGGTAATTCTTGGAGCCTACAAGATTAAAAAAGAAAGGCAATGATTTCTCATTGCCCTATTGATAAGTTATCTTCTTAATCCTAATTCTTTGACGATATCTCTGTATCGCGTGATATCTTTTTCCTTTAAATAATCGAGTAATCTACGACGCTTACCCACCAGTCTGATTAATGATCTTTCCGTATTAAAGTCTTTCTGATTCTTTTTCAGATGCCCGGTCAGGTGATTGATTCGGTGGGTGAAAAGCGCAATCTGTCCCTCTGCAGACCCTGTATTGATCTCATTTCCACCGTGTTTCTTGAAAATATCCCGTTTTGTCTCAGGAGTTAAATACATATTACTATCGTTGAATATCTGTAATCTTCCAAAATTGGCCTGCAAAGATAGTTAAAAAACACTCTGTCAGACGGTTCAGGTTAATTTTTGAACATTCTGAGCACTTGGGTCATCTTTTCCTTGAGGTTTCTGCGATCAACAATAAAGTCAACGAATCCCTTCTCGAGAAGAAACTCAGATGTTTGGAAACCTTCCGGTAAATCAGCTTTAATGGTTTCTCGTATTACTCTTGGTCCGGCGAAACCGATAAGTGCCCCTGGTTCTGCCATATTGATATCACCCAGCATAGCGAAAGAAGCTGTTACCCCTCCTGTAGTTGGGTCAGTAATGTAAGATATGTAGGGCACTTTTGCTTTCCCCAGAAGGGAGAGCTTAGCTGATGTTTTTGCCAACTGCATTAAACTGAAGGCGGCTTCCATCATGCGCGCTCCTCCAGATTTAGAAATGATCATTATAGGAATCTTGTTGTTAAGGCTGTAGTCGATCGCCCGTGCCAGTTTTTCCCCAACTACTGATCCCATAGAACCTCCAATAAAGGCAAAATCCATAGCAGCAACGACCAAATCTTCACCATTCACTTTGCCGTGTGCGGTCCTAACAGCGTCTTTTAGATTGGTCTTTTTCCGGGTCGCTTCAAGTCGATCTTTGTACTTTTTGGTATCACTGAAGTTCAAAGGATCAGCAGAAGTCATATTCGCATTGAGCTCCTCAAATTCATTGTCATCGAAAAGAATCTCAAAATACTCCGCAGAACCAATTCGTTTGTGGAAACCGTCTGAAGGAACCACGTAATGGTTCTTTTTTAACTCTGATGATTCTATGATATTTCCACTAGGACTCTTAAACCAAAGGCCATCGGGAGTCTCTTTTTTTTCCTTGGTAGGGGTGGTAATACCTTTTTTTATCCTCTTAAACCAACTCATACATCTGGCACTATTCCAGAACTAAAGTAGAAGAATTTTTAAGCTATGGTTATTTCATCGGTCAGATACACACTTTGAACGCTCCGGATAATACCTACTCCTTCGTCCATTGGTTTCTGAAATGCTTTTCTGCCGAGGATTAAACCACTGCCTCCAGCACGTTTGTTTACAACCGCAGTTTCTACTGCATCTGCAAGGTCAGAATCACCTCCTGAAGCTCCTCCTGAGTTGATCAATCCTCTGGCGCCCATGTATGTGTTAATTACCTGGTAGCGAGTAAGGTCAATAGGATGATCTGTCGTAAGTTTCTCGTAAACGTTCTTGTGCGTTTTTGAGAATCCGATTTCTTTAAAACCACCGTTATTGGTAGGTAGCTTTTGCTTGATAATATCTGCTCCTATTGTAACACCGATATGGTTGGCCTGGCTCGTCATATCTGCGGATGTATGATAGTCCACACCGTCTTTTTTGTATCCCGAATTTCTCAGATAACACCATAGGATGGTAGCCATTCCCAATTCGTGTGCTCGCTCAAATGCCATGGAAACTTCCTGTATTTGTCTTGAAGATTCAGGACTTCCAAAATAAATCGTAGCACCTACGGCTACCGCACCCAATTCCCAGGCCCGATCAACTGATCCGAACATGATTTGATCATATGTGGTAGGATAAGTCATCAATTCGTTATGGTTGATTTTTACCACAAATGGAATTTTGTGAGCATACTTTCTGGCATGAGCCGCAAGCACATCAAAGGTTGATGCCACCGCATTGCACTCTGATTCCAATGCCAGTTTCACAATGTTTTCAGGGTTGTAATAAATGGGGTTAGGAGCGAAGGATGACCCAGCGGTGTGCTCTATTCCCTGATCCACTGGAAGAATAGAAAGGTAACCAGTTCCACCTAAGCGGCCATTTCCATAGAGAGCTTGCAGGCTTCGTAAAACCTGTGGGCTTCTGTCCGAATCACCGAAGTTTTCTGAAACGAAATCAGGTCCTGGGAGATGTAGTTGTTCTTTTAAAACCGTCTTGCTTTTATGATCTAACAGATATTCTGCTTTTGAGCCTAATAGTTCTTGTATCCTTCCAAAATCTGACATGAATATTGATTTAGCGTTTTTTGAATGGCTGCAAAGCTAAAAATTATCTGAGCCCCGGAATTAATATTAAGTGAAGTTAATTTTGACGTAGAATTAAGTATCAAAAAGGATAATCAATACCTAAATTAAAGGTCCAATACTCGTACTGGAATCCTTGCTCTTCTAGTGCTCTTAAGGAGGGTCGGTCATTAAAAATCCATCGCTCATTTTCTGGCAATGCCGGATCGCGAATTTTGAAACCAAAATCGAATCGTACAAGCAGAAAGCCGAAGTTCAGTCGCAGTCCTGCACCAGCTCCTACAGCAATTTCCTTGTAAAATCGGTTAATGTCAAAATCGGCATTTGGGCGGGTAGAGTCTGCAGAAAGCAACCAGATATTTCCCACATCCATGAATAGAGCTCCCTCGAGCTGTCGAATAAGGTCGAATCGATATTCGGCATTGGCCTCTATCTTGATGTCCGCTACCTGATCAATGCCTTGTTTGTTGGGATTATCTAATAATAACCCCCCAGGCCCAAGAGTTCTAGCCCTCCAGGCCCTGATATCATTTGCACCACCACCGAAAAAACTCTTGTCGAAGGGAAGTGTAGTGGTATTTCCATATGGGATTCCTATACCTCCGAAAAGTCGATAAGCTAGTTTTTGATGCCTGGTGAGCTGAGTGTAATACCGAATATCATCACTGATTTTGAAGAATTGTGCGTACCGGATATTGCCCAGCACATAAAAAGATTCGCCGTCTTTTTCAATTGGTTCGGTGCCTAAAAGGTTATTAACCAGATTTAAGGAATTACCGGCGAATTCAACGTTCACCTGATTTTGAGTGTAATTGGGAACTGACCCTCGCTTATTACTCCAAAGATGGATCACCTGTGTTCCGAGAATGAAGGTACTGTCATAAGTGGCTGAAAGAGTAGGGTTGTTTAAGGAATCTAAACGAGCTCGAAAATCAGGAGATTTGTTAATGTTGATGTAACTGGCATTAATAGGATAGACCACAAAAGAGTTTAGCTTTTTTGTATTGAGTTGAAAGCTGTATTTCAAACTTGTATTGATTAGAGTGCGGACGAAGTCTGGTCTGTTTTGAAAGTTGAAAATAAGGTTTAAAGAAGTTTTAGGAACCCGATATTTCGGAATAGAACTTCTTGACCGCTGTCTTACCAGCAGTAGATCTGGTAAAAGAATGGATGTTTCGAGACCGTATTCAACGGTATTGAAAACATCAAATGTATTTGTAGGGTTTGCCTCTCCCGAGCTGAAGGTATTGGTTTGTTGCGCTTCCAATCCTCCTTTTAATCGAATGAGAAGTTGCTCAGCGCCGCCAAAAGTATTTTTGTTGTTATAACTGAGATAGCCTGAAATACCAAGGTTCCCCTGAGAATTGGTTCCTTCACCTTCAACTCCCAGAGACTGTCTCGGAAATGGGGTCATATTGATTCTGCAATTCAAGGTATTGGGCTCGTCCCCTTTTTCGTATTGGATACTGATAAACTTGAAGTTGCTCAATGAGGTTAACCTGGAATAAGTATATCGCTGAGTCTCTTCCGAAAAGAGATCACCCGAATTGATGAAAACAGCTCTTCTTAGTCTTTTAGGAAAATATTTGAGGTGAGAGGCATTCTGGATGATCAGTTCATCATAGAGAATAGTGTCTTCTTCAGAAGGAGAGTACTTCGGGCTAAAACTGCTGTTGAGGTATATTTTGTCTATTCTATACCTCAAATGTTTACCAAATTCATTACTGTCCGCATTGAGTTCATTGGTGGATGTATTGCGGGGATCTTTTATGATCACTTTGACTTTTACTGCAGTAGTCTCATAGGTGCTGTCAATTTCAAAGGCTACATAGTCTCGTATAAAATCGTAGTAACCCATATTTCTCATACCGCTCACAATTCGGGCTCTTTCTGCGTCGAGTACCTCAACGTCGTAATTGTCACCAACCCTCAATTTGGTTTGTCGGCTTAAGATTTTTACCTCATCAAGTAAAGAAGTATCGCGGATGGCCTTTTGTACTTTCTTAATCAGATAGGGATCTTTAACCTTCACAAAGTAGGTAACCTTTACTTTTCTTCCATTTCGAAAAGTCTCCGTAGAGAATGTTACCTGATTTCTGAAGTAGCCTTTATTAAACAGTCTTTGACTTAATTGCTGCACACTTCTTTCAGCCAGGTTAGAATCGTATGCAACGGGAGGTTCACCGGAATTATGTTTAAGCCGATATCCCCATACCGGCGCAAACTCCAAAGTATCTTTGCCTTTTTCCAGCCTGCGCGCGTTTTTTTTATCCCACCTGATTCTCTTTTTCGAGTTACGCTCTGCTAATTTTTCATCGTTGTATGCATTGTAGATCCCAAGCTGAATTCTAAAAAGAAAAAGAGTTTTACGGTTAGGCTTTTGCCTTAAAAAAGGGTAAAGATCCTCGGTATCATATTTACCTTGCTCAACAACTATCTTATTGTTTGTCAGGAGCTTCTGATCTTCCTCCAGATATTTGTATCCCTTACAAGATGAAAGGACTACAAATGCACTTCCAAACAGAATAACAAAATGGAAACGTGTCAATTCGCTCAGTTCGATTATAGATTTGCAAATCTACAATACAAGAAAGTTTGCAAAGAAACCTATTTCAAAAGGAGATAAAACAGATTCAGTCCCTAAGAAGAAAAAGAATTAGGGATCGTGAGGGATTATTCGTTGCGGAAGGAGTTAAGAGTGTTCATGAGGCCCTTAACAGTAACTATGAAGTTGTCCGGATTTACAGCTATGATGAGGCATGGTTGAATAAAATGGAAAGTGCAGTAATCATTCCGACAGCAGAAATGAAAAAAATCTCCTCTTTGGCTACTCCGTCCGAGGTTTTGGCATTAGTGAGAATTCCGGGGTCGAGTAGCAGAATTTCGGTAGAAGGTATGAACGTAATTCTGGATGGGGTGTCAGACCCTGGAAATCTCGGTACCATCATTCGATTATGCGATTGGTTTGGAGTAAGTGGCTTATTTATTACGAAAGATTCGGTTGACCCTTTTAACTCCAAAGTAGTTCAAGCGTCAATGGGCTCTATTTTCAGGGTTGTTCCACAAATTGTGGATATGGAAGAGTTTGTCCGACAGGAGGAGGTGGGGGAGGTTGAAATCTGCTCAGCCGATATGTCTGGAGAGAGTCTGTATGATTTCAATTGGCCGAGAGGTGTGCTTCTTGTTATGGGGAGCGAATCACATGGGGTAAGTGAGGGATGGGCATCGAGATCTGACCATCAAATCACCATACCTTCTTCAGGAAATGCAGAGTCGCTCAATGTTGCTTCTGCGGCCAGTATTATGCTCTATGACTACAGAAGGAGTTATCCTTCGAAATGAAGTGACAATGTTAACATTCTAGGCCTCAGACTATTAATGGGTGGCGCCCAGAAACTCCCATCATTGTTGAATACATCATTAGCCCCCACACTTAGTTTTACTTCAGTAGATAGTTTGAAGTAAACCAGAAAGAAATCTAACCCAAAACCCAGGTCGACCATATAATTTGTCCGATTCACTTTCAAGACTTGCTGGTCAACTGGAACGTCATTGTCTACATCCGCCTGAGAGGAGATATCCAGGCCGATATTAGGCCCTGCAACAATATAGGCGGCCATATTTTTGAACCGCTCTGATCGGTACTTAATATGCAGAGGAAATATGATGTAAGTTGATTCAACAATTCGGGTATTAATTATATAGCGATCTACATCGAAGAATTTGTACTCAAAATTTCTTTGAGCAAATGAAATGGCAGGTAAGAATCGAAGTGTGAAATATCGATGTAGACGAAGCGATGAGACTATTCCGATATTAAACCCTGTTTGCGGTCGAATTTCAATTCCGGTGAGCGTATCATATACTGAGAGGTTATGATCCATGATGAAACTGGAAACATTGACCCCAAGAGAGAACCCGAAATGGAGGGATTTTTGTTCAAAGAAAGGTAGGTTGTCCGGTATGCGCCTTTGAGCATTTGCGCAATTAATCGTAAAAATGATTAACACCAAATACCCTAAACTCTTCAACGCATTCTTCATAGTGTAGCTCAAACGAAGTGCTGTACCTATTATTTTGAAGCCAAATATAGTGAGGCTATCCCTTGTGTAAGGGGAACTACGGAAGCATTTGTGAAACCGGTAACACTCATAACATCCAGAAAAGCCTGTCCATATGGAAAGGCATCAACGGATTCAGGCAAATAGGTGTAAGCTCTTGAATCTTTCGAAACTATTCTACCTAATCGCGGAAGAATGTGTTTGAAATAAAGTTTATAAAACTGCTTGAACGGAGTTCCAGTTGGCTGGGAAAACTCAATGATGGCAACATGCCCGTCAGGTTTTAGTACCCTGAGCATTTCGTCTAGACCTTGCTTCAAATTTTCAAAATTTCGCACCCCGAAAGCCACAGTTATAGCGTCAAAAGTGTTATCTCCAAACGGTAGGTTTTCTGAGTCACCAAGCTGAAGTTGTATACGGGGATCGAGCTTTCTTTTTTTAAGCTTTTCATTTCCTACTGCAATCATTTGAGATGAAATATCCACTCCAATCACCCTCTCCGGATTGAGTTTCAGTGCTTCTATTGCAAAATCTCCTGTTCCAGTAGCAACATCCAGGATGATCTTTGGTTTATGAGGTTTTAGTTTCCGAATAGCCTTTCTTCGCCATAGAATATCGATACCTAACGACAGGAAATGATTCAGAAAGTCATAGTCCGCTGCAATGTTGTCAAACATCTCGGCTACTTGTTCTTTCTTGCTCCCTTCAGCACTATATGGTTTTACGGTTTTTTCCATTCTCAATTCAAGGCTTGCAAAGAAAGCCTAATAAACAATAACGAATAGTGAATTCTTTGCTCCTCTTCTTTTTTATTTTGAACTAACTTTCGGCATTAAACTGTAGATGCTATGAGAATTACTTTTACCCTAATCCTGTTCATTTCCTTTCAATTATTGTCCGCACAAAAACTAAAACCATACGTCATTGGAGCTGAGGCCAGCGGCTCTGTTTCTGAAGTAAAGACAGCACTTATAGAAAGTTTGGAAAACAATAACCTTGAGGTGGTGGGTTCATACATGCCAGCATCTGATAAAAACAGATACATTGTGGCATTCACATGTGAAGAATTGATTAGTGCAATACAATCAGTAGGCGGAGCGACAGGTTTTGCTGCAGTTTTGAGATGTGGAATTACAATGGAGGGAGGTAAAACATTGATATCCTACAACAATCCGGAGTATTGGGGGAACGCTTATTTTAGAGAAAACTACTCCGAAGTAGCTTCAAAATATGTCAAGGTTAAAGAGAAGCTGGTGGCGACAATGATGGAATTGGGAAACGCTAAGAATACACCCTTTGGTTCGGAAAAAGGAATTGAAGAAGAAGAGCTGCGGGAGTACCACTACATGTTTGGAATGCCCTATTTTGATGATTTTGAAGAGCTTAGAGAATTTGATTCATATGAAAATGCCGTTGCAAAAATTGAGAGTAACTTGAAAAGCGGTGTTGCCGATGTTGAGAAAGTATATGCCGTTGAAATTCCGGGTAAGAAGTTGAAGCTGTATGGGTTAGCATTGTCCGGTGAAAACGGAGAGGGCAATTTTATGCCGATTATAGACATCGGCGATCCAAAGCATACTGCTTTTCTTCCGTATGAGATTTTAGTTATGGGCGACGAAGTGCTGATGTTGCACGGTCGCTATAGAATAGCCATCTCTTTTCCAGATCTTACCATGGGGACATTTAGTAAGATCATGTCAACTCCGGGGGATATAGAAGAACTGATGGAGAAGGTTGTCGATTAAAACCTGAACGCTGTTTAGCGAGCCAACTTCATTGCCTCACTTTTGAGTTGAAGGGCATCTACGGGCACAACGCCCACCTTTTCGCATACCAGACCACCAGCTATGTTCGCAAGTTGGGTTGAAAATGATAAATCGAGTCCTGCGGCAATGCATAATGATGCTGTTGCAATTACGGTATCTCCAGCCCCTGATACATCTGCTATATTTCGGATGTGGGCCTGAGCCCATTCCTCCTCGTCGGAACTTTTTGAAAAAATACCATGCTCTGAAAGAGTCAGCATGAGCATTTCAATGTTCATAATCTCGGTCAACTGAGCATGAACCTTTCGAAGTTCCGCTCTGTTTGACGGGTTAAAATCAATATTAAGTCCCTCACGGACTTCTTTAAGGTTTGGCTTAAACAAAGTTACCCCCTTGTAGTTAAGAAAATTGTCCTTTTTCGGGTCAACAGCCACTGGAATACCTTCACGTCGACAAAGCTCTACAACATTGAATATCAGATCTTTAGTAATACTTCCTTTGTCGTAGTCCTCGAAAACCACAACATCAATTTCATGGCTCATGATCACGGACTCAATTCTTTTAAACAGGTCTTCCATCTGGCTTGAAGACAAGGGTTCAATCGTTTCCTCATCCACCCTGAGCATTTGCTGATTTCGGGAAATAATTCTCGTCTTTACCGTAGTTCTTCGGGCATCATCCTGAACCAGTCCATCGAGTGGAAGCCCCTGTTTTAACATCGTCTCTCTGAGCAAGCGGCCATTTTCATCATTACCCGTGAGAGAACATAGAAAAACCTCAGATCCCAGAGATTTCATGTTGAGGACAACATTACCTGCGCCACCCAGACGTTTCTCAATACTTGATATCTGTACAACTGGGACAGGGGCTTCTGGTGAAATCCGGTTCACCGAGCCCACATAGTAGGCATCCAACATTACGTCACCGATAACAAGTGCTTTAGAATTTTTAAAATGGCTAAATGCTCTATTGATGAGGTGCTGATCCATCATTATGAGAGTGCTTTTGCTATTCGTGAAAGTGCTTCCTCCAGAACGTCGTCAGATGCTGCATAACTTAGCCTTAAACATTGAGGACTACCAAATGCGGAACCTGGCACAGTAGCTACATGGGCGTGTTCAATAAGGTACATGCTCAAATCTGAGGTGGAGTCAATTGTTACTCCCTTAAACTCCGTGTTTAGAATGTCTGAAACGTCGGGGAACAAATAGAATGCTCCTTGTGGTTCATTGATTCGAAATCCGTCAATCTCTCCAAGGAGCTGAATCATCAGATTCCTGCGATGTAAAAACCTGTCGCGCATTTCATAAGTAACAGACGGATCGGCATCAATTGCAGCCTTTGCCGCCATCTGGGCTATGCCGTTGGCACCTGAAGTAAACTGTCCCTGCATCTTGGTCGCAGCTTTGGCTATCCATTCGGGAGCTCCAATGTAACCGATTCGCCAGCCAGTCATGGCGTAGCTCTTTGATACCCCATTTACCGTAATGACCCGGTCGCTTATACTTTTGATAGAACCGATGCTGAAGTGATTACCTGTGAAGTTTATATGTTCATAGATTTCATCTGAAATAACATAGAGGTTTGGATACTCTTCGATGACCTCTGCAAGAGATTCCAGCTCAGCCTGAGTGTATACCGAACCGCTTGGATTGCAGGGCGTACTGAACATAAGCAGCTTGCTTTTTGGGCTAAGGTAGGACCTCAACTCATCGGCTTTCACTTTGTAATCATTATCAATGGACGTTGGGATTAAAACGGTTTTGGCTTCAGCCATTTCGGCCATAGCCTCATAACTCACCCAATAGGGGGTGGGAAGAACAATTTCGTCTCCAGAGTTGACCAAACTTAGCACTACATTCATCAAAGACTGTTTCGCTCCCGTGGAAACAACAATCTGATTAGGCTTGTATTTCAAATTGTTATCCCTTTCGAATTTCTTACTAATGGATTCACGCACAGGCCCATAACCTGGAACAGGAGGGTAATGTGAATAATTATCTCTGATGGCTTGATGAGCAGCGTCCTTTATAAAGTCTGGAGTATTAAAATCGGGTTCTCCTAAACTCAAACTGATTACATCTATCCCCTCTGCCTTCATCTCGCGACTTCTGTTCGACATTGCGATGGTTTGGGACTCACCCAGCTTGTTGATTCGGTCGGACAGAAGTTCGTTCATAGCATATTTGTTGTAGCGGTCAAAAATATGTATTCCATTCTTTCGTTTAGTGTGATCCATTGAGCTTTAGGTAGTTTAGTCTTTCAATTTTGTCTTTATTTGAACATGGATATAATTTTTGAAATAATGAAAATCCTGATCCCTGGAACCCTCGTGGTCATTGCGGTTCAGATTGTGATGAATAATTACCACACGCAGCAAAAGATGCGGGATTTGGCAATTCTTAAAAAAGAAAACAAGAAAGAAACTATTCCGATACGGATGCAGGCCTATGAACGTCTCATCCTCTTCTTAGAGCGTATTCATCCCGATAGATTGGTTATGCGAATCAATAAACCGGGCTTATCGGGCAGGGACCTTCATTTAGAAATGCTAAGAACCATTAGGAAGGAATATGAGCATAATCTGGCCCAACAGCTCTATGTGAGTGAGGAGGCCTGGAAGTTGGTGGCCTTTGCCAAAGAGGAGATCGTAAAAATTATCAACATCACGGCATCCGGCATCAAAGAAAATAGTTCTTCCGGTGATTGGACAGCAGCCTTGCTCAAGGCTACTTCTTCTCTTGAAAAAATGCCTAGTGATGTGGCAATTTCAGGATTGAAGAAAGAATTTCGGGAGCAGTTTGGCTAAACAGCTTTAAAGCAGGCTTCTAAAGGCGTTAGCTTTCGCTGAGCGACCAGACCCTCAAGTTCGGTATATCGGACCTTGTTCTCTTCTTTGAAAAAAAACGCATTGATCACCTCGTTTTTGACAAGTTGACGATACCAGTGGACTTGCTGCAAAGTGCGTTTTTCGTTTAGCTTAGAAGTACTAATTGCCCGATCGAAATATTTGTTGATCATATCGAGAAGCTCGTCAAACCCTCTGCCTGAAAGTGCACTGCATGTGAGAACAGATGGAGTCCAAAAACCCTCTTGCGGAAAGAGATGAAGGGCACTCTGATACTTGCCTGCGGCCATTTGAGCGTTCTTTAGATTGTTACCGTCGGCTTTGTTGATTAGGATCAGATCTGCCATTTCTATAATACCTCTCTTAATTCCTTGTACTTCATCGCCGGCGCCGGCAAGCATAAGTAAGAGAAATACATCTACCATGCCGTGCACGGTTACTTCGGATTGACCTACACCAACTGTTTCCACCAGTATGATATCAAAACCTGCCATTTCGCATAGGGCAATGCTCTCACGGGTCGCATTTCCTACACCCCCTAAAGCACCTGATGAAGGACTTGGACGAATAAATGCCTCACGATTTGCCGCCAGTTTAGGCATTCTCATTTTATCGCCCAGAATACTACCACCAACTTCAGGACTGCTGGGATCAACGGCAAGGACGGCAACCTTGTGTCCTCTGTTGATCAGGTCTATGCCCAGCCTTTCTATGAATGTGCTTTTACCCACTCCCGGTATTCCTGTGATGCCAATTCTTCTGGTTGTGGAATTTTCCTGATGGCTCTTAAGAATGGCATTAGCTAGTTCTCTGTCTGCTTTTCGAGTACTTTCTGTAAGGGTAATCGCCTTTGAAAGAGCACGCCTATTTCCTTGCTGAATGCCCGACAAAAGCTCTTCCAATGAGAATCGATCAGCTTTTTTGTCTAAGAATTGACGTATTGAATTTCGCTTTCCTGATTGCACTTGGTGCTATTTGGCTTTTTTACCCACTAATTTTTGGTCAAACGAAACAATACGCTCCTCACAATTTCCATCGGTAAGCTCGCTGACAACACCTGTATATATATTTCCCTCTTTGATGCTGTTGAGTTCAATAAATTCACGATCAACTACTACATCTTTTAATTCACTCATTTTTCGAGGTGCTTCTGCAAGAGAACTTTTATTAAAATCAAGAAAGATTTCACCCGAATTAGATGCCGAATCAAATCGAATTTCAATCACCCTCATCTCTACTTGATAGTGGTCCCAGCTGCATGGATCATTGCTCATATTGTGGCAAGAAATGGCAAAAAATAAAGGCATTAAAGCCAGAAAAAGTACTCTTTGAAGCATGGATATTTATTGGTCGTTGGAATTTTTGTCTTTGCTGAATATCGCATTTGCAAACAATGTTACGACAAAAATTAACCCTCCAAGAGAGATACCAACATATAATCGAGCCAGACCTAATGCAGTCCATTTGCCATTGAAATCAGCTGGGAAAAGGTCAACAGGAACGAATATGGAAGCTACCAATCCTATGATGATTGAGAGGAGAGCACTTTTATAAATGAGAGTCTTAGAGAAAGTGTTAACGTTTTGATACCACTTTTCCTCATCTTCCCAGTAGTACACTACATAATACTGATCGGATTCGAGATGGGCGAGAATAACATGCGATGGTTTGTGGTTATCTTCTTTTGGATCTAAGGTTAGAAGGAAGGTGTCCAGGACTTCTATTTTATGGTCTCTTTGAATGGCATGAATTCGGGTTATTGACTCCTCTGGAATGATGCGATCCCCTCTGTTAAGATTGATGAGTTGTACAAAAGGTCGGTCGTTAACGGCTTGAATAATCGTAGAGTCGTATAGGAACCTTTCATTTAGGCACTGTTGTATATGTTCTAATCTGTTCCTGTGCGAAGTTGCAAAATCAGATTCTTTGACCACCACATCCTCTCCGTACGGCAGATTTAAAATCTCTAACACCTGGCCCATAACCTGATGTTCCCCTCTTTTTAATGCAGAACGCTCTGCATCAAGTAATTGAAGAATGTTCTGTTCAGTTGTCAAGATTTTTCTTTTCAGATCAACGAATGTAAGAAGGAATTGTGCGAACTGTCAAGAATTATTCCTAATCGAATGGTAAGTAAGTGGGATGCAAATAAAAGTTTGATTAAAAATGAACTATCATGACTTACTTTTGATCATTAAGAGCTACCCCGCCTGAATTTAAAACAATGAGTAAAACGCCTGAAAGTAACGATTACAAAGGGGTGGCGTCATTTCGACCCAAACGACCTTTATGGCCTTTGTATGTGATAGGTACTTTCCTCGTGCTGGTTACTCTAAATTATGATTTTTCCGGACGGTATGATTTTCTGTCTTCATCTAATTCTTCTCAGGCAAACGCGGAATGGGCCAAAACGAGTTCATTATTTCAGGAACTCGAATCAGCTGCAACCCACGCAGAAAATGAAGTTGAAATCAGAATCGCTCCTCGTTATGTCAAGGATATGGAAACCTCGGGAGTGCATACCTCTGATAAAGCTTTGGACGAGTCACCGCCTAGAAGTGTAAGATCAGAGTTTTATCGGGCAGATTCTAGATCCGAACAAGCTATAAAGATGTTGTATCGAAAGGAGTCAGGGCGATTTACAGTGAATTATGTTGATGTTGTTGAATACGATTATGAACGAGTTGTTCGTATGCAGTATGCTCAGGTTCAGTTTGACAAAAAAAATACTCAAGAGTTTTCAAGAAAGAATCAATGGTTGGCTGGTGGTTCTGCCGGTCCGCAGTCAGCAAATGCATTTGTGAAACCACCAAATGAAAGTACCATCAATTCTTTTTCGCCAGAGAATATAAATCACACTAACACGAGTTTAGTGAATGGAACATTAGATAATGCGCTGGCTATTAATGTGAATGTTGGGAAGGCTGTTACAAACAGAGTGGAGGTATATTCTGGTATTGGGTACAATCGTTTTATAGGGACACAAACATCACATTACCAGGGCATTGAGGAAATTACTGAAATAACCTATGAACCTGTAGAGGGAGGATACAGAAAGATAGTAAACAAACGTGAAGCACCTCTGACGGATACAGTAAGAGCGAATTATACAGCTCACTTAATCGAAGTACCATTATCCCTAAGGTATCATATCGGAAGCAATCGGTTATCTTATTTCTTGTCGGGGGGGATGTCAGCTAGTTTAGCATCAGGATATTCTGCATCCTACACGTCAACGGCAGCTGAAGGTGGAAATTCTTACAGCAGTGGTTTGGGAGTACAAGCGTATAGTTTCAATTTAGGTATTGGCTTGCAGTATGGTTTAAACAAGAACCTGATGCTACGCTTAGAACCAACATATCGACATGCAATACCGACTGCTGAAAATGCCATTTTCTATGATAACCTGAACTCTATTGGAGTTCTTACAGGAATATTCTTCTTTTTTGAATGAGCCTACATGTTTTCAGTGTAGACAAACTCTTTCGCGTTTTCATCAAACTTTACCAACGGCACTTCATATGCCGATTCTGGTATGCCGGATTTGTCCTCTTTGAACATGTCTATGGCAAATTTAAAAACCTCTTTACCTGAAACAGATTCGGGTAAATAGGTACTGAAAAGAAGGAACCGATCTAAATAGCCATCTCGGGAGGCTTTAATTGTGAAATTCGCGTTTCGGTCCAATTCCATTCTGAATTTTCCTCTGTCTTCAGTTTTTATTTCGTTGATTACAACCCCATCTTTGGTTATGGTCACTTTTGCTTTACTCAGAGGATTTCCCCTGTATTCTACAACTCCATCTATTTTGAGCGTCACATTATTCTGTGCTTTTCCAAAGGAAGAGGCCAGGAGTAGAATTAAAGCTAATATCATAGATGAAAGGGTCATATATTTCTGCATATCCTTGAATTGAGAACCAAAGTTAATCATGTTATAAGAAGATCAAATCTTAGACCATACTTTTAACTCCATGATTTTCAGGTCAGTTCAGCTTCTTTTTTTGAATTAGTACATCAAGAATTTCAACCGCAGCCTCAGCAATATTTGTTCCCGGCCCAAATATTCCGACCACCCCTTCATTATAAAGGAAGTCATAATCCTGTCGGGGTATAACACCTCCAGCGATGACCATCACGTCTTCAGCATTTCTTTCTGAGAGTGCTTTAATTACTTCAGGAATCAATGTTTTGTGGCCTGCTGCGAGTGAGCTTACACCTAGAATATGTACATCATTTTCCAAAGCCTGATCTGCCACCTCGGCAGGAGTTTGGAATAATGGACCTATGTCCACATCAAACCCCATATCGGCAAAGGATGTGGCAACTACATGCGCACCTCTGTCGTGTCCATCCTGCCCCATTTTTGCAACCATTATTCTTGGTCGTCTACCGTCTAATTCAGCAAATTCCTCAGCTTTTTTTCTTGCGTTCAGGTATTTGGAATCCTGTTCCAGTACAGAGCTGTAAACACCGGTTATTTGAGGGTTGTGCGCTGTAAATCGACCGTACTTGTCTTCCAGAGCCGAGGATATTTCTCCAAGGGTAGCTCTTACACGTGCGGCCTTTACTGAGAGGTCTAATAAATTTCCGGTTTCATTAATGGCTGCTTTTCTTAATTCATTAAGTGCCTCTTTCACAGCTTTGCTATCACGCTCGCGCTTGACACGTTGAATCCTTTCAATTTGCTTCTTGCGGACTTCTGTGTTGTCCACCTCGAGTACATCTATCTCCGCACTATCCTCGGATTTGAAACCATTGACACCAATTATGATTTCTTCACCAGAATCTATTCTGGCCTGTTTCTTTGTAGCAGCTTCCTCAATTCTCATTTTTGGAATGCCACTATCAATAGCCTTTGTCATTCCACCAAGGCTTTCTACTTCCTGAATTTTTTCCCATGCCTCAGCCATAATCTCTTCTGTTAATTTCTCTACATAAACTGAGCCTCCCCAAGGATCGACTGTATGCGTAATACCGGTTTCCTCCTGGATATAGATTTGGGTATTTCGGGCAATCCTTGCGGAAAAATCTGTGGGCAGCGCAATAGCTTCGTCCAGAGCATTGGTATGTAATGATTGCGTTCCACCGAGAGCCGCTGCAAGTGCTTCGATGCATGTACGGGCCACATTATTGAAAGGGTCCTGTTCTGTAAGGCTCCAACCGGAAGTCTGGCAATGTGTTCTAAGCATCATCGACTTAGGATTCTGAGGGTTAAACTCTTTTATGAGTTTCGCCCATAAAACCCGCGCAGCTCGCATTTTGGCAATCTCGGTAAAATGATCCATACCTATGGCCCAGAAAAAAGATAGTCGGGGTGCAAAAGCATCGATATCCAAGCCAGCCTTAATTCCGGTCCGCACATATTCCAACCCATCTGCAAGTGTGTATGCCAGTTCAAGAGCGGGCGGAGCTCCCGCTTCCTGCATGTGATATCCGGATATACTAATGGAATTAAAACGTGGCATGAACCGACTAGTATATTGAAAAATGTCCGAAACAATCCTCATACTTGGTAATGGGGGATAGATGTAAGTATTCCTTACCATAAATTCTTTAAGGATGTCATTTTGAATGGTACCTGAAAGCATATTCGGAGCCACGCCTTGCTCTTCAGCTGCAATTATGTAAAACGCCATTACCGGAAGAACCGCACCATTCATGGTCATTGAAACTGACATTTCATCCAGAGGTATTTGATCAAAGAGAATTTTCATGTCCTCGACAGTATCGATAGCTACGCCAGCTTTTCCTACATCTCCGACTACCCTTTCATGGTCAGAATCGTAGCCTCGATGTGTAGCAAGATCAAAGGCTACTGATAACCCCTTTTGACCTGCTGCAAGGTTTCTCCTGTAAAATGCATTGGATTCCTCGGCAGTGCTGAACCCTGCATATTGCCTAATGGTCCAGGGCCGAGCGGTATACATTGTGGAATAAGGCCCTCTTACGAAAGGCGCAATGCCAGAGACATATTTTTCCAGATCGGATTTTGTCCTTCTTTCTTTAGACTCTTTAGCAAAGAAAGAGTCAAGATCGCTTTGTTCGAGTTTCTTTTTCATTTCGCCTCAAAATATGCTCGTTCAAGAGATTCAACTGAAATACTCTGAATAATTGGAGAGTTTGGATTCGGAAATTTATTGACTCCCAAAAGAGTTTTGGAACCTTCAACGACTTTCTTACTCTCAAGATCAGCATCATCCTTGTACATTTTCTTTATTAACCCGTTATTCTTAGCCTTGCTGAAGCCTCCGACATTTTCAATTTCAGCAGTGCGTTTCCATGCAAGCTGGACGATTTGGTACGTGAGATCGTCCAAATAATGACTACCGTATGAAGGGTCATGCAGTTTCTTGAAATAGGATTCTTGTTCTAAAAGGTTACCCACATTGGCTGCAAGCCTTTCAGAGAAGGCATCTCCGGCACCATTAAAAGGAAGGACCGTTAGAGTTTGTGAACCCCCTATTATGCCCGACATGGTTTGAGTTGTGGCGCGTAAAAGATTGGTGTGCTCATCATTTTTAGTGAAATACCACCTCGAATTGATTGAAGAAAGATGTAGAGTGGGACTCTCAATTTCGTATTTGGAAGTTAAAATGCTCCACAGAACCCGAATTGCCCTGAATTTTGCAATTTCAGTAAAAAAGTCAGTCCCACTCGCCAACTCAATTTCTATAAGCTGTGCAGCTCTGGTGGGGAGTACATCATTTTGGAGCAGTTCAACCAGATATTCGTGTGCCCAGCTCAAAGCAATGGCTAATTCTGTTGTAGCAGATGCTCCAATTTCGGCATATTTAGAGGCGGGTACCAGAAATAACCGGTCAGCAACAGGCTCCAACTCGGAATACTCAACCTCTTTTAACCGGTTGATATACAATCCTTTATGTTTAAAATCTGAAGTATTCAGTTCCTGTAGAATTCCATACAAATCGTTAATGTCTTCTTTGAGATGGATTCGTACCTGTTCGATCGATTTACCTGAATAACCGACCTTTGCAAATAGCGAAGAATCCTTGAACTCAATACTTTTTATACCTTCATCTTCAGCTCTCTCTATCCAAGGCTTCACGTCTATTTCTCCTTCGCGATAAACCCGGTTTAACCTCCACTTATGGTTCAAGGGTTGGACATCATGAATAGTTTGGCTGATATGGCCCGGAATTGATGTATCCGAATGATAGGCCGGTTTTACTTCAATTCCCTCTTTGTTTTTTCTGATAAGATCCTCGAAAGGTTTTCCCCGCAAGTCTTTAATAATCTTCTCTTTCCATTCGTCAGAACTGACCGGAGGAAAATCGATATCAGGTATTCTCATAGCTTAAGTTTGGAGGTACGAAATTAAAATTTGTTCAGGCCTGGCCGGAATGGTACATGATATTCATTCCTCAACAACAATTACGAAGATTTCTTCATCTTCTTTTTTCATCAGGTATTTTTCGCGAGCGAATTTTTCAAGTTTCTTAGGGTCATTCAGCAGATTGCTTAAATCTTTTTGAGATTTCTCAATTTGATCCTGATAGAATGCCTTGTCGTGTTCAATCTGGTTCAGTTCTCTTCGCATCTTGTATAAGGAGAAAAGATCATTCTGATCGAAAAAGAGCATCCAAATTGTAAAAATCAGCACCGACAGTGCATAACGATTTTTAGACCATCCAGGCAACGAGGAATACAGTTTCGAGAACATAGCTCAAAAGTATCTCCAAGTTTTGAAGTAGTTGAAAACCTTACCTATGACTTGTCAACAAATAAAGTAGAGAAAACTCTCGCCTATACTTATTCATTTAGCCCAGGAAAGGATAGCGATAGTCTGTCGGTGGGACAAAATTCTCCTTGATCGTTCTTGGAGATGTCCATCGAATTAGGTTTAATAGCGATCCGGCTTTGTCGTTGGTACCAGATCCTCTTGCACCACCGAATGGCTGTTGTCCTACTACTGCACCAGTGGGTTTATCATTGATGTAAAAGTTTCCGGCAGAGTGTTGAAGCTTTGTTGTTGCATGTTCTATGGCATAACGGTCTTGTGCAAAAACAGCTCCTGTTAAACCGTATTCCGATGTGCGGTCTAATAACTCCAATGTTTCTTCCCATTCGTTTTCCGGATACTTGTAAACCGTAAGGACGGGTCCAAAAATCTCTTCCTCCATGGTCTTGAAATTGGGGTTTGATGTTACCACTACCGTTGGTTCAATGAAATAGCCTTTCGAATCATCGTACTTTCCACCAGCTACAATGTGAGCATCATCGGCTTCTCGTGCATATTCGATATATGAAACAATTTTGTCAAAGGCACCTCTATCGATGACCGCATTTATAAAGTTTGAAGGATCTTCAGGTGTTCCCATCTTGAAATCATTCAAATCAGCGCAGACATACTCCATCACCTCGTCATAGATATTCGAGGGAAGATAAACTCTCGAAGCCGCTGAGCACTTTTGTCCCTGAAATTCAAAAGCTCCTCTGGACATTGCGGTGGCCACTGCTTTAGGATGTGCGGTTTTGTGCGCCACGATAAAGTCTTTTCCTCCCGTTTCACCAACAATTCGTGGGTAATACTTGTAGGAATCAATATTTCCTCCAATAGTCTTCCATAATTGTTTGAATACTCCCGTTGATCCTGTGAAATGCAATCCCGAAAACTCAGGGTGAGAGAAGATAACTTCTCCCGCTTCACTTCCCCTTACGTTGATCATATTTATCACTCCATTAGGAAGTCCTGCAGCTTTAAAAAGCTCCATAATCACATTTGCTGAATATATCTGGCTTTGAGCGGGTTTCCATACTACCACGTTTCCCATAAGTGCAGGAGCCATGGGCAGATTACCGGCGATTGAGGTAAAGTTGAACGGTGTTAGTGCGAATACAAAACCTTCCAGTGCTCTGTACTCCATTCGATTCCATATCATGTCATCAGACTCAGGCTGTTCCTGATATATCTGAGTCATGTATTCCACATTGAATTTGAAAAAGTCGATAAGCTCGCATGCTGAATCTATTTCTGCCTGATGCATATTCTTTGATTGAGCGAGCATAGTAGCTGCATTGAGCTTAGCACGAAAGGGACCCGCTAATAAATCGGCAGCTTTCAGGAAAATAGAAGCTCTGTGTTCCCAGGACATGTTCTCCCATTGGCTTTTTGCTTTAAGTGCAGATGAAATAGCCGCTTCGACATGCGATTGATCTCCTTTGTGAAAATGACCTATGACATGCTGATGATCATGAGGAGGAGTTATAGCTACAGTATCATTTGTTCTTACCTCATCATCACCTATGTACATAGGTATATCCACTTTTTTATTGTAGAGTTCTTCGTATTTCTTGAGTAAAACTTCACGCTCTTTAGTGCCCGGAGCATAGCTGAGTACGGGCTCATTCTCTGCGGGTGGAACATTGAAAAATCCTGTTGCCATTTCGTATGTTTTTTGTTGTGAATAAAGCGCTGCAAAATTAAGTAAATAGGAACGATCTGATGAGCTAGTTCTCTTCATTGACACGAACCGGGAAAGTCGTTGAAGTATAGGCCACAAGTTGGTCATAGACCTGAGCCGGATCCCGGTAATAAACAAAGAAGGAATAATCATTATCAGTTTGTGAGAAAGAACCTTCAATTACACTTGCATCACCGGTTTTAGAACCTTCTCTGACATATAGATATTGATAGTTGTAAAACCCCTGTTTTAGCACCAGGCTTAATTCATATGACCTTTTTTCCTGGTTGTAGGTCATCTTATACCGGTCGGAATAATCCCAGTTAGATAATTGTCCAAAGACATATATATCGGCCTTGAAGAGTGGCGCAGGATAGATCAAGGCCATGTGTACTTTACAATATTCACCTTCAAAGTCTGAATCGAATAAGGGATCATCTGTTTCTATGTAAAACCTTCCATTGATGTCAGGCCGATTGAGATATACGGACTTGTTTTTGATTTCTTCTGGCATCAAATAAACATTGGGGGTATCGTTTATATATTTTACTGCCACTGTCTTGAGTGCGTTGTAATTCATGTTTCTAAAATCAAACATTCTGAATTCATTTCCAGCAGGAAATATATTCTCTACTTCGTAGTCATACTTAAGGATATTTCCATTTATGAACCGGGGCTCAAGCCCTTTAATGGCATTGTCCCACCGTTGGTTTTGGGTAACAACAACGTATAAGTTAGCTGCGGGCTGCATAATATCAGGATCGCTTACATATATGTTGAAATCTACCTCATGACTGGTTTCACGATATTTACCTGCAGTAGTTCTTTTGATATCGGGCGATACCTGGACTATGGGCTCAAGAACGAAAAACCTCCAGGTAAGCAAGGGCTCCCTTGTACTTTGGTCATATATAACTATGATATAGTTTCCTGATTTGGAGAGGCTTATGTTTCGGTTTGGGAAATCCAACCTGTAGTTTATGTAGCGGATGTATTCGTTATTCGAAAAATTATAATCGAGAATTGTATTCTCTTCAATTCCATCAATGTATTCGATAGGGAGTAGATCAGATGGATTCCATTGGGCATCGCAATGGATAAATCGGTATTCCAGGTTTTGGTATTCTGTGGTCAGCAAATCAAAACTTAAGTGCAGTCTTTCGCCAGATTCTTTGAGATTGAGTACAGGAAAAGCCTCCTTCCACCCCTTTCTGAATAATTGTACTGTCTTTACACGGGAATCGTAAATGTAGTTCTCATATCTGAGGAAATTGAGATCATAATAATCTGGCTCAACAGCATAAGATGATGTAAATATCAGGTTAATTAATAAGACATGAAGTGTCAATCGCATACTACAATAAGTTGCGAATAATACGGGCTGACCGTGTCGACGATTTTGCAAAACTTTAATCAGGATAAAAATGACATTTAACAGTACGTCAAAAGAACAAATTTTTACTTTTGTCCACTATTTTATTTGCCTCTGAATGCACTTTTCAGAATATTCTTTCGCACGAAATACGTTAGGCAAAACTTGCACTATATCTAGCTGCAGTTTTTTGTCTTTTCAAAGGTTCAGAATTTATGTCACAGACTATTCGAATTAAAAAAGGCCTCGATATCAGGCTGGTTGGTGAAGCGGAAAAGGTAACAACTTCTGTTGCTTCCAAAGTTTATGCCGTAAAACCTACAGACTTTCACGGAGTTGTACCAAAGATGATGGTCAAGCCAGGTGAAAATATTAAAGCCGGAGCACCTCTTTTTTACTCCAAAGAGTATCCGGAAATCAAATTTTGTTCACCCGTAAGCGGCGAAATTGCAGAGATCAGGAGGGGAGAAAAGAGAAGAATCCTGGAAATAGTTATTCTGGCAGATGACAAAATTGAATATGAAGAATTCAAGCCTTCCGAGGGTTCAGCCGAAGAAATCAAAGAGGTACTCCTAAACAGCGGTCTGTGGCCGTTTTTCAAAAGGAGACCCTATGATGTAGTAGCCTGGCCTACTGATCAGCCGGTCAACCTTTTCATTTCAGGATTTGATACTGAAGCGCTAACTGCCGATCAGGAATTCGCTTTACGAGGAGAAGAAAAATATTTCCAGAAAGGGCTGGATATTCTTGGGAAGCTGATAAATGGACCAGTATATCTCGGTGTACATGAAAAGCATAATACTGAAGAAATCTTCAGAAATGCGACCGGAGTTGAAATAAAAACTTTCTCTGGCCCACACCCTTCAGGGGTGGTTGGAATACAGATTAATCATGTTGCTCCGGTGAACAAGGGCGAAGTTTCATGGACTATAAAACCATTGGGAGTCGTAGCCATTGGAAAGCTATTTATGGAAGGCAAAGTTGATTTGTCAAGAACGGTTGCCGTTGGTGGAAGCAAAATTAATAAACCCCAATATGTTAAATCCATGTATGGAGCTCAGGTCAAGAATTTGGTTGTAGATAATATTGATAGAGAAGATACCCGCTTAATTTCCGGAGGAGTTTTAACCGGAACTCAGGTGTCGGAAGATGGTTTTTTGGGTTTCTATGACAATTCTCTGGCGGCAATTCCTGAAGGAAATCAAACAGAATTTTTTGGTTGGCTTCTTCCTGGCTTGGACAAGCTGAGTCTATCCAAGACTTTTCTGAGTTGGTTGATGCCGCTCAAACCCTACGATTTAAATACCAACCTACATGGCGAACATCGGGCCATAGTGATGGCCGGGGAGTACGATAAGGTGTTTCCTATGGATATTCTTCCTGAGCATCTTATTAAGTCGTTTATTACGAAAGATCTTGAAAAAATGGAGCAATTGGGTGTTTATGAAGTTGCACCTGAGGATTTTGCACTCTGCGAGTTTGTTTGCACATCCAAGCTTAACCTGCAGGAAATTGTTCGCGATTCACTTGACCTTGCAATTGAAGAATTAGGATAAACACAATCGATAGATTATGAAGGATTTTTTGGCGAAATATCGACCAAATTTTGAAAAAGGAGGGAAGTACGAAAAACTCATGCCCTTATTTGGTACCATAGATACCTTTCTATATGTGCCTGATCATACGACCAAAAGTGGGTCTCATGTCAGAGATGCAATTGACCTGAAAAGAACCATGATTGTCGTGGTTATAGCACTGGTTCCAGCCTTACTATTTGGTATCTGGAATGCCGGTCATCAGCATTATGTATTCTCTGGGGAGTATCTGGATATGGCTGAGGGCTTTTGGCCGAAAGTGTGGTATGGCATCCAAAAAATTGTACCTCTCATTGTGGTTTCTTATGCATTCGGGCTGGGAACTGAATTCGTCTTTGCTACGCGAAAGGGACATGCACTTCATGAAGGTTACCTCGTTTCGGGGATGCTCATTCCACTTTGTGTTCCAATAGACATACCATTATGGATGCTCGCATTGTCTGCAATATTTGCAGTGGTTATCGGAAAAGAAATTTTTGGAGGCACCGGGATGAACATTATCAATATAGCGCTCACCGCACGTGCCTTTTTATTCTTCGCCTATCCTACCAAAATGTCAGGAGACAAAGTCTGGGTAGGAGATTTGCCGGATGGTGTTTCTGGAGCTACCGCACTTGGTGAACTTGCATTAACTGTTCCTTTAGACAAGACAAGCCCTGAAGTTACGTCAGTTGTAGACAAGTTTGGTGCTGCCGGAGATTTCAGTATGATGAATTCCTTTATCGGAAATATTCCCGGAAGCGTAGGAGAAACTTCCGCACTGGCCATTCTAATCGGTGCAGCAATTTTGATGTTTACGGGAATTGGAAGCTGGAGAATTATCATATCGTCATTCATAGGTGGATTGCTGATGGGGTTCATTTTCAACCTTGTAGGAGCAAATGCATACATGGATCTACCCCCGGTTCACCAACTTCTTCTAGGAGGATTTTTATTCGGAGTTGTATTCATGGCTACCGACCCTGTTACCGGAGCAAGAACAAATACAGGACAGTGGATTTATGGATTTTTTGCAGGATTCTTCTCCATACTTGTTAGGGTGTTCAACCCAGCTTATCCTGAAGGTGTTATGATGGCAATTCTGTTTATGAATATCATGGCGCCTCTTATAGATCACTATGTGGTAGAAGCGAACATCAAAAAGAGACTAAAAAGAATAAAAGTAGCATCAGCTTAATTAAAGAATTATGGCATTCAACAAAAACAGCAATGTATTTACTTTCGGTTTTGCCGTTGGGCTGGTTGTGATAGTTGGGGCGGTCTTGGCGTTTCTGTCCATTTCACTCAAACCCGCTCAGCAGGAGAACATGCGCCAGGAAAAAATGAAATTTATTATGATGTCGATTCGGGCAATGACAGAAGACGATGACATGGGTAATGCTCCTGATCTATTTGACAAGTACATTATAAAAAGAGTAATCCTCGATTCCTCAGGGGATGTCATTTCCGAAGAAGAAGGAAAGGTTGACAGGTTGAATGAAGCCGATGCCTTTAACGTTGATTTACAAAAGCAATATAAATCCCTTGCAAAGCCTATCATTTCCAAATTCAAGAAAGACAAAAGCTTGCTCTACGAAAATCTTAGAGAAGTGGATTATGAGTACCCTTTATATGTTGCACAGATAGATGGACAGCAGCTGTTTATTGTTCCAATGGAAGGAACGGGCTTGTGGGGTCCAATTTGGGGTTATGTATCCTTTAGAGAAGATATGAATACCATTTACGGTGCCACTTTCGCGCATGAAAAGGAAACACCCGGACTTGGTGCTGAAATATCAACCACGAACTTTCAGGATCAATTTGTTGACAAGACAATATTCAAGAATGAGAAATTTGTGTCAATAGATGTTATGAAAGGTGGTGGTGGTCAGGAAAACCCACACGGAGTAGATGGAATTACCGGAGGTACGATTACTTCCTTTGCATTACGCGATATGATCTACAACACCTTGAAGATGTATGAGCCGTACTTCAAGAAAAATACAAGCGAGAAATCATGAGTGAAACAACAGAAACCATAGAAATTAAGAAGGTAGAGCGTGAAGCTCTGCTCTCGAAAAAGAATCTCAAGCTTATAACAAATCCATTGAACGAGAGTAACCCCATTACTATTCAGGTACTCGGGATTTGTTCTGCTTTAGCAATAACCGTCCAGGTGAAGCAGGCGCTGGTAATGACCCTTTCCGTGGCATTTGTCCTCGTTTTTGCCAATTTATTTGTTTCCCTGATGAGAAATTTCATCCCCGACAGAATCAGGATTATCGTCCAGCTTGTTATCGTCGCTGCGTTGGTGATCATTGTTGATCAGGTTCTGAAAGCCTACGTATATGATGCGAGTAAAGCACTTTCAGTATTCGTCGGACTTATCATCACAAATTGCATCATCATGGGCCGGCTGGAGGCTTTTGCTCTGGGTAACAAGCCATGGCAGTCAATTCTGGATGGGGTTGGAAATACGATTGGCTATGGATGGATTTTAATCGTAGTAGCATTCTTCCGTGAGTTGTTCGGGTCAGGAACACTAATGGGCTATCCTGTCCTTGGAAATGTATTAGACGGTACTGGATTATTCAGCATAGGATATGCTAACAACAACCTTATGATTCTTCCTCCGATGGCCCTGATCATTGTAGGAATTATTATTTGGATTCAAAGGGCACGGAACCCACAATTAATTGAAGAGGAGTAAATCGAAAAAATTATGCAGGAGCTGGTTAACATTTTTGTAAAGAGCATATTCGTCGAGAACATGATATTCGCATATTTCTTTGGAATGTGCTCATACCTGGCTGTTTCTAAGACAGTTAAGACGGGTGTAGGATTGGGAATAGCCGTTATTTTCGTATTGGGCATAACGGTACCACTGAATTATTTATTGGAGAATTTCGTGCTCAAGGAAGGTGCGCTGAAATGGTTAGATCCATCATTTGCTACGGTGGATCTTAGCTTTTTGAGTTTCATCATGTTTATTGCCGTTATTGCCTCAATGGTGCAGCTAGTTGAGATGGTTGTCGAGAAATTTGCCCCAGCTTTGTACGGAGCTCTAGGAATTTTTCTACCACTGATTGCAGTAAACTGCGCAATTCTTGGGGGTTCGCTGTTTATGCAATCGAGGGCTTATGCTTCTATTGCCGAGGCAACTTCATTCGGACTAGGTTCAGGAGTGGGTTGGTTTCTGGCCATTGTAGCCATTGCTGCAATTCGAGAAAAAATTCGCTACTCGGACATACCTGCCCCATTAAGAGGTCTGGGGATTACATTTATTATAACAGGAATAATGGGAATAGCTTTTATGGCCTTTATGGGTATTGAATTATAGAAAATTAGATCATGACACAAACGATTTTTCTTGCCACCGTTGTCTTTCTTATCCTAATACTATTACTGGTAACACTGCTCTTGTATGCAAAGGCAAAACTTCTGCCTTCTGGGCTAGTGAAAATTGAAGTCAACGGAGAACGTATCATTGAAACAGATGCCGGATCAACACTTCTGACAACTTTGAGTAATAACAAAATTCTTCTGCCTTCAGCATGCGGAGGGGGCGGAACATGCGCTATGTGCAAATGTCAGGTGCATGAAGGAGGTGGTGAAATATTGCCAACCGAAGCACCTTATTTTAATCGAAAGGAAATAGCTGATGACTGGAGATTAGGCTGCCAGGTAAAGGTTAAAAACGATATGAAAATCAGCATTCCTGAAGAGATTTTTGGAATTAAAAAATGGGAATGTGAAGTGATTTCAAATTATAACGTAGCCTCTTTCATAAAGGAATTTGTAGTTAAGTTGCCTGAAGGTGAGACTTTAGACTTTGAAGCTGGTGGATACATTCAAATAGACGTTCCTCCTACTGAGGTCGTGTATAAGGATATTGATATTACTGCTCACCCAGACTACCATGCTAAGCCCGATACCTTCCAGGCGGAATGGGATGATTTTGGATTGTGGGATCTTAAGATGAAGAACCCTGAAACCATTTTTAGAGCATACTCCATGGCCAATCATCCGGCTGAAGGAAATATCATTAAGTTGAACATCAGAGTAGCTACACCACCATGGGATAAAGCTAAAAACAAATGGATGGATGTAAATCCGGGAATTTGTTCTTCTTATGTTTTTGCTCAAAGGCCCGGAGATAAAGTAACCATATCGGGACCTTATGGAGAATTCTTTATTAAAGAGTCAGATTCTGAGATGCTCTACATAGGAGGAGGCGCTGGTATGGCCCCAATGAGATCACATTTGTTTCACTTGTTTCACACTTTGAAAACAGGAAGAAAGGTAACTTTTTGGTACGGTGGTAGATCCAAGAGAGAATTGTTCTATGTTGAAGATTTCAAAGAAATTGAGAAAAACTTCCCCAATTTTAAATTCTATCTAGTCCTTTCAGAGCCACTACCGGAAGATAATTGGGTGGAGAAAAAAAGTATGGATGATCAGGAAGGTGATGGATTTCTCGGGTTCGTGCATCAGGCCGTTATCGACCAGTATTTGACGAAACACGAAGAGCCGGAGGAGATAGAATTCTATTTCTGCGGACCACCCCTTATGAATCAGGCGGTACTTAAAATGGTAGACGATTGGGGTATTCCACCCGAGAATGTCTCATTTGATGATTTTGGTGGTTAGAGTTGATCATATTTTTTATTTCGTTTTCACAAGGCTGGGTGTTCTGGTATTAGCGTTGGCAGCCCTTACAGCATGTAATACCGAAGCGAATAAGAAGTCATATTCCGACAAGTTTGAAATAAAAGGGTCAGCCCAGGGCACAACATATCATATTGCTTACTATAGTAAGGAAAGGGTGATTCGAAAATATGAGATCGACTCCATCCTGCTTCAAATAGACAAAGTGCTTTCCCTTTGGGATAGTACAAGCATAATCAGTAAGGTAAACAACACCGAATCACTCCGGTATGAGTTTAGAGATCCAACTCATTTCTTTTACGATAATTTTTTAATATCCAAAGAGGTTTTTAGAGCTACAAAAGGTGCATTTGACCCTACGGTTGCCCCGCTTGTGGAACTTTGGGGATTTGGACTAAGTAAAAGGGCAGAAGTTTTACCATCAGATATTGATAAGAACCTCAGAAAAGTTGGTTTTTCTGATGAACGAATTACCTTGACCAAAGCTGAAGGTAACTATAGGATTCTTAAATCTCTTCCAGATATACAGTTGAACTTCAATGGAATTGCACAAGGGTATTCTGCAGATGTTCTTTCTAAATATCTCGCGGCAAGGGGAATTAAATCCCACATGGTTGAGATTGGAGGTGAAGTCCGTGTGGGGGATTTCAAACCAGGTGGTAAAGGTTGGCAGATAGGTATTGATCGCCCAGTTGAATCTGACATGAGAGAGCTACAATCGATAGTTCAACTGACAAATCAAGGCCTGGCTACCTCAGGAAATTACCGCAAATTTTATGTTAAGGACGGGATGAAATACGCGCACACTATTGACCCCAAGAACGGATATCCTGTGGAGCACAATCTTTTGAGTGCTACCGTAATCGCAGATAACTCCGCTTTAGCTGATGCCTATGCAACCGCCTTTATGGTACTGGGGTATGAAAAATCACTTGAATTGCTGAATAGTATGAAAGATGTGGAGGCTTATTTTATTCTCTCTGGAGAAGATGGAGAATTCGTCACTCATGCAACATCCGGTATCGCCGGACAGATTCAGAGTTTGCAATGATTAATAATTCTTATTGGTGCAACTTCCGGAATTTCCACATCCACAACCTATACCTTTTTCTTTTAAATGAGGATTATTTGTGGAGCATGTACCTGCAAATTGACCGTTTTTCCTTGCCAATATCTTTATTCCGATTCCGGCAAATGCCAGCAGCATTAAACCAATGGAGAGAAGAATCACTTTCAAAATCATACGGCGAAATTAAAATTTAAATAGTACTCTATGCATAGCTATTGTCACAAATGAGTGTAGATATAACGGAAAAAAGAGTTTTAGAGTTTAATCGACTTCTTTCTATCATGGAAGACTTAAGGTCAGGATGTCCATGGGACAAAAAACAAACGAAGGAAAGTTTAAGGCACCTGACCATAGAAGAAACCTATGAACTATCAGAGTCCATTTTGAACGATGATTGGGACGAGATAAAAGGAGAATTAGGGGACTTACTTCTACACATCGTTTTTTATAGCAAGATAGCCGCCGAACAAAGAGAATTTGATATCTCTGATGTTTTGGAAACCATCAATGAAAAACTTATTCGAAGACACCCACATATCTATGGTGATGTCGATGTTGAGAACGAGGAGGAGGTCAAGGAAAATTGGGAAAAAATTAAGCTGAAGGAAGGCAAAAAATCTGTTCTGCAAGGAGTTCCTAAATCACTCCCACCTTTGGTCAAATCTACAAGAATACAAGATAAAGCGAGAGGAGTAGGATTTGATTGGGACAACATACAACAGGTTTGGGAAAAGGTTCTGGAAGAACTGGAAGAACTGAATGCTGAGGTTGTCAATAATACTGACAAGGAGCAAATAGAAAACGAATTTGGTGATGTTCTTTTTTCCCTTATTAATTATGCCAGATTTATCGGTATTAATCCCAGTGATGCACTTGAAAAAACCAACCTCAAGTTCATTAGAAGGTTTAAGTATATTGAATCTGAGAGTAGAAAAAGAGGGTTGAGTCTTGATCAAATGACCTTGGCAGAAATGGATGATTTGTGGAACGAGGCCAAGATGAGTGATGACCAAAATGAGACAGAAGACATTTGAATTACGCTGAAGCTGTTCAATAAACTAACTTCGTTAAAAAGTAGGGCATTGTCTAAACTTTACACAGTAGTCTTTATTTTTCTTTTCATTGGTTTTTCATCCGGTCAGATGGTTGATGTGGACAGCTCCGCTCTAAACTCAACTGAGATAAGTGGCAACGGTACTGAATTCCGTCATGAAACGCTTCGATTGATGAATCTATCGTTTGATGATGCGAGAATGAAAGCTAGAGAGTATCTTCAAATAGCCCTGGATTCTGAGGATTCAGTTTTGATCAATGATGCCTTGTTCAATATGGGACATATGTACGTCATGATGAAGCGGAATGATTCGGCTTCAGTTTTTCTGAACATGGCACGGAAAGGCCTCCAGCAATCAGGCGATAAGGTTCAATTATCAAACGTTCTTAGAGCTCAAGGAACCATCTATTTATACACTGGGAATAATTCCGAAGCCCTCGAGCTTTACAATCGATCTTTAGAATTAGCATTGGATGAAGGCGATTCCTTAAGCATTGCCAGAGCACTAAATAATATAGGTCAGGCACAATTTGAGTCAGGGGAATACGAAGAGTCGCTTGAGCAATTATCGAAGTCCCTATCTATTAAAAAAAGAATTTCAGAACGTGAGCTGATTTCCACATTGGTCAATATTGGTAATAATCACTTTGCCTTGCAAAATTTTGCAGAGGCTTATCAAAACCTTACGAAAGCTGAGGAAATTGCCCGAAAGTTCCAGCAAAACTATTGCCTGGCTGAAATTCTGAAGCACAAAGGAACCTTACTCACATCATTAGACAGTTTCAATCTTGCGGTAAGCGCTTTTGAGGAGTCCATCAATCTTAAAGAAAAGATGAATGACAAATTGGGCCTTGCCGATGTGCTGGTTGAATACGGAAACATGTGGGAAGACCGCGAAAAATGGTTGATGGCAGAGAAGTACTATTTGGAGGCTTACAATGTTGTGGACCGACGCAGCGATCCCGATTTTTTCCATAGAGTTTGTTTTCACCTTGGACATCTCAATTATTCGAGGAAAAATAACATCGAAGCTGAGAAATGGCTTATCCGTGCTATCGAGACTCGCGACCTGAAAGATGAAACGGCATTGGCACAGTCGTATGAACTACTGTCAAAGACGAACTATCTCAACAATGATTACAGTTCCGCTTATCATCACCTAAAGATTTCGAAAGTAATGAGTGACTCGCTGTTTTTGAGAGAAACAGATAAGCGAATGCGCGAGATGCAGTTAAAGTTTGAAAACGAAAACAATCGAAAAACGATTACCTCCTTGCGCGAAATAAATCGAATAAAAGAGGAGGAGCAGCAAAAAAGTAACGTCTACTTTATCGTCTCCTTTGCATTATTTATAGTGACATTAATTATTGCAGTAGCTCTGGCACGCCAGGTAGAATTAAACGAAAGGAAATCAAAAGAGCTAAAGCAGCAATTTGACGAGAATATCTCTAAAACTGAGGCACTCATCAAATCGAAAAGTGAAACTGAAGAAGCTTTGAGAGTTAAGTCTGATTTTATCGCAGCGGTATCTCATGAAATAAGAACACCGATGAATGCCATCATTGGCATGAGTAATTTGCTTGAAGACACTCAATTAACACCAGATCAAAAGAACTATCTTAATTCTATTTCGCTAAGCAGTTCAAACATGCTTATTCTTTTGAACGATATTCTAGACTTTTCAAATATTGAAGAAGGCCGAATGACCCTTGAATATGGTAAAGCCGATCTTGCGAAATTACTTTCTGAGATTGAATCTGTTTGTCGGCCACCGGCTAATGACAAGTCCTTGGACTTCAGAATGGAATTAGACGACTTGCCGAGATGGGTCTATACAGATGCACCTCGCTTAAGGCAAGTCATACTCAACCTATTAAACAATGCTGTAAAATTTACCCATGAAGGAAGTATTACTTTTAGGGTTGGCGTACTAGGAAAGGAGAAAACACTGAATGGGTTTAAATACAAGTTGGTGTTCTCGGTTATAGATACAGGAATTGGGATACCTGAAGACAAACAGCGACAAATTTTCGAAGCATTTCGCCAAATAGATTCAAGTATTTCAAGAAAATATGCAGGCATAGGTATTGGACTATCCATCTCACAAGGAATTCTCACTAAAATGGGATCTACACTTGAGGTTGAGAGCGAGTTTGCCACTGGAAGTACTTTCCAGTTTATACTTGACCTCAAGGCCGAAGAGCCGATCAAGCAGGAAGCCAAGGCAGAAAAAGCGGAAGAACCCAAGGTACTTTTTGATAAAGAAATGGGAGTCAAATTTCCAATGTCTATTTTGATTGCAGAAGATAACCTTGTGAATCAGAAGTTGCTCCAAATGAATTTAAATAAAATGGGCTATGCTCCTACAGTTGTATCTAATGGTCAGGAAGCCCTGGACCGGTTGGAGACCAATAGCTTTGATCTCATATTTATGGATATTCAAATGCCGGTTATGGACGGCCTAACTGCTACCAAAGAAATCATAAGAAAATACACATACAAAGAACGTCCGGTAATTGTGGCCGTAACAGCTGATGCTATGGGAAACAGCAAGGTGGCATATATCACCCAGGGGATGGATGATTATATTTCTAAACCCTTCTTACCGGAGCAAATTGAATCATGCCTCAAGTATTGGCATGAACATACCTATAGTGAAAAAAAAGGTGAGGATATAAGCTGATTCTATTGCAATCCTTCGCTTTGATAAAGCGTTACATACTCTGTGTAAATATCGTTGACTTCCTTCTTAATTGACTCATCCTGAGGGTATTGTTCGCTGACGTACATGGTTGCTTGTCCAATCATACTTAAGGATTGCCTGATGACGCTCTTCATTCGTCTGGTATCTTCAGGATCCTGGCTAAATGCGAATTGAAGATATTGACGCTCATTCTCAACAGTCTTCATCAACAGATCATTGGCCTTTTCTTTTTCGCCTAATCTATAATACTGTTCTATGATAGATGCCAGGGTTCCGTTGTAGGGGAAATTCTCATTGACCGTCACTTCAACGCATTTGTCCAGGGTCTCTTTTGCACGGGCAGTATCGCCTTGATTAACGAGCTCTTCCGCCAAACGCCCCATGGTAAAACGAATGTTGGTGATGAAGCGCTTATTGTTTTCATCCATCCATAGATCAGGGTTTTCATACCCTCCCCAATTGAATTTCTGAACAAGCCGTTCGTACATTTTTTCACTATTCACTGCGCCAAAATCCCGGAATCCATTTTTTTCAGTTTTTACCGGAATCAGTCGATATGCAAACCCCTCCTGTATGAAATAATCCTCGAGTCCATAAAAAGCATCCTGACTCATCGTCACTGAAAAATAGATGGGCCGATCCCAATTAAAATTGGCCAACATCGCCCATACCATGAGGTTATTTTTTAGAATATACCTTCCTTTCGCCTCAAACCTTACTTCATCCACTATTTGATCGGCAAACCGCGGAGGGACTGTGCCGTTGGCAATAACCTTTTCACGATCAACAGGAATTTTAATCTTGCGAGCAGGAATTACGTTAGTTCTTTCTCCATTGCTTAGGGTTACCATCTTGGAGTCGTCCGTTACATAGTCAACAATGGTTTTCAGGTTGTAATGCTTGTCCTGATCGAGCCTTTTATCTTCCATGAAGCGCAAAATGGTTCTTTTACCTTCACGATAAACATCAGGAGACATATTGATCGGAATTCCTTCACCATCATATGCTTTTCTCGCCATCTGCTCTATGTACCAACCCGTATTCAAAAGCATCAGATTTACCACCCTTACATCCGTTCTGTAGCCTTCTACTTCCTGCAAGTACCACAGTGGAAATGTGTCATTGTCGCCATTGGTGAATAAGATGGCATTCTCATCACAAGAATCTAAATAGTTTCTGGCCATTTCCCGCGCGGTATAGCGATGACTTCTATTGTGGTCGTCCCAATTTTGAGATGCCATCAGAAAAGGAGCTGCCAGCAATCCAATAGCCGTTATACCTGCGGGCAGTGCAATACCGCTGATTTTTTCTCTCAATGCCCGATATAAACCGATTACGGCAAGACCAATCCAAATGGCAAAAGTGTAAAAGGAGCCTACAAAGGCATAGTCCCTCTCTCTGGGTTGATAAGGGTACATATTCAAATACACTGCAATCGCAATCCCTGTAAATGCGAATAGCAAAAAGACTACCCAGGTGTTGTTCTTGTCGTATTTATATTGAAAATAAAGGCCAATTAACCCAATCAAAAAAGGAAGGAAGAAATAGGTATTCCTGGACTTATTGTTCTTTAATTCATCCGGCAAATATTCCATATTCCCTAGATACATACTGTCGATAAATGGAATTCCGCTGTACATATTTCCATGAATCAATTTTCCGGAATCGATACGATGTCCCTGCGAGTCGTTCTGCCTGCCGATAAAATTCCAGGCAAAGTAGCGCCCCCACATCCACCACAGTTGATAGCGGACAAAATAGGATATGTTCTCTCCAAAAGTCGGTTTGTTGATGATCTCTTCCTTACCAGATACGATGCTCCGGTATCTGCGTGGTTTTCCCTCAAAACCTGACCATGCTTTGTAAGCTCGGACATGATTGTTTTTGGCACTCCACATCCTGGGGAAAAAACCCATAAACTCACTGGCATAATTTGGCAGCGCTCCTTTTTGATCATCTGCTATTTCGTATTTACCAGTTTCCTGATCCGGATAGTAAAGAGGGGTTCCGTCTTTATAGGGCTCTCTGTTGTCAAGTGGTGAATTGAAATACTGTCCATAAAGGAGAGGGATATCCCCATATTGTTTTCGCTCCAAATAGGAAAGGAGATTCACCATATTTTCAGGGTTGTTTTCATCAATTGGAGGGTTGGCATTCGAACGAATGAGGATGATACCAAAAGACAAATATCCTATAAACAACACCGTAAAGCTGAGTAGAATTGTATTCATCAATACTTTGTTCTTCTTTTGAGAATAATAGAGACCAAATACAATTGCTGATATCAGGATGATTCCAAAGACCGTAGAACCAGTATTAAATGGAAGTCCAAACCCATTTGTAAAAAGCAATTCAAACTTTGCGGAAAAATTGACAATTTGGGGTATTAGAATCAATTGCACGAACCCCAGAATCCCAACCGACACCAGCAAAGTGGTTACAATACCTTTTCTAGATGGTGTGAATTTCTTGAAATAATAGACAAATATGATTGCGGGAATAGCGAGAAGATTCAAAAGGTGAACACCAATTGAGATTCCAATAATGAACCAAATAAAAATGAGCCATCGATTGGAATGAGGCTCATCTGATACGCTTTCCCATTTTAAAATGGCCCAGAAAACCAAAGCTGTCATGAAGGAAGATGTGGCATAAACTTCACCTTCAACTGCGGAAAACCAAAAAGTGTCTGAGAAAGTAAAGGCTAAACTTCCGAGTAAAGAACTGCCTAGGACTGCTATAGTGTTCCCTCTGGACATTTCCTCGCCTTTGATAAGCTTCAATGCCAGGTAGGTGATAGTCCAAAACAAAAACATGATGGTCAGGGCACTGGATACAGCCGAGAGCATATTGACCATGTATGCAACCTGATCGGTTGGGGAAAACATTGAAACCAGGCGTGCCATGAGCAGGTAAGTTGGGGCTCCCGGGGGGTGACCAACTTCCATTTTATATGATGTTGCTATATACTCCCCACAATCCCAGAAACTAGTGGTTGGCTCAACAGTAGAACCATAAGTAAACATAGCTATTGCAAAAACAAACCAGCCGCCGATAATATTGAGCCTTCTGAAATCCATTCGATTAAGGTTTAATTTTAAAATGCTGCAAAGATGAACGCCAGTGCAAATTAAGGCGCTCAAAGTAAGTTAAAATTTGTCACTAAAAGTTGCCATGCATTTCTATTTCATTGACCTTAAAAAGTACTTTATATTGTGGATAAGAAATTCTCAAAATCCTTTTCATGATTGATCAAGCTCTAAATTTGGAGTTGGGAAAAATCGATAAATGAAGCGCATTCTTCACTTACTTTTCATTTTACCTGCATTCACTTATGGCCAGGAAATTAGGCTTGGCGTCGCAGTGCAAGCTAGCTCGATGTTCAATGAGTGGGAGCGATCCTTGGGCGAATTAACTGTTACTGAACCTATCAAAACGGGAATTGATATTAGCATTCAGGGAGCTTATGAGTATAAAACTAACCTCTTTTTAGGTTACAGGTTTGGGTACACTCTCTATTCTTTGGATGTAGGAGCAATAGAAGAAAAGCTATACCCTCAAGATCCATCCTCTGTTGCTATGGAATACAACCCATACCAAAACATAAACTTTATGATGGGAATAGGATACCGGGCTTCGATACTTTCGGGGAAAGTCCAGTTTCTGCCTCATTTCTATGGAGGGTTGAACTCCTTTAAATCACCATTCCTAACTGCAACTTATCCAGATCAAGCCGGAACGGCTAATTTACAGCTCATCGGCGATGTAAAGCTGGGCTGGATTTTGATGCCAGGCATAGAAATTGACATTCCATTAAGTAATCTGCTCTACCTAAGCCTAAATGTGAATTCGTATATTGGAAACTACGACATTGAAGAAGAGATCAAATTGAATGGATATAATCAGGTTAAGGAATACAAGTTGCAGCAGTCGTATCAATTGAGAACGCTGAATTTTGGAGCCGGAATTCTCGTTGTTCTATGAGATACTCAAGTAAATTGCCGGTAATGGAGCGCTTTCTGTCTATTCAGGGAGAAGGGGAAAATACCGGAGCATTGTCATGGTTTATTCGACTTGCTGGTTGTGATGTTGGGTGCTCGTGGTGCGATGTTAAAGAGAGTTGGCAAGTTTCAGATGACCAATACTTTGAAGTTGATTTTTTAGTAGAAGAAGCTAGAAATAGCGGGGCAAAGAATGTTGTTATAACTGGTGGTGAGCCATGCATGTATCAATTAGACACTTTAACAGAAGGAATTCGAACTGCAGGGCTCAAAACATGGCTCGAGACTTCAGGTTCCTATCCAATAACAGGGTTTTGGTCCTGGATTTGTATTAGTCCAAAGAAATTCAAGCTTCCCATTAGAGAGCAGTTACACAGGGCAGATGAGCTAAAAATCATTGTGGCTAACAAAGCTGACCTCGAATGGGCAGAAGAATTTGGAACACTCGTCAAAAATCAGTGTAGAAAATACGTACAGCCAGAATGGAGCAAAAGACAAAAAGTGATGCAGTCGATATTAGACTTTCAAGCAAAACATAGCGAATGGGTTGTGTCAATACAGTCACATAAATATCTCGATTTGCCATGAAATCATTAGCCCTTTTTTTGTTTTTCATTCCTATAGCGTTGGTAAGTTTTGGGCAGAAAGGCGAGTACTACACCAAATCAAAGAAAGCAATAAAGCTATATGAAGAAGGTGTTCGGTACTACAATTTGCGTTACCTGGATGAATCTCTAAAGGTTCTAAATGAAGCTGTTGAAATAGACGATGAGTTTGCAGATGCCTTTATGCTTAAGGCTAATGTACTTTTCGAAATGGGCAGATATGAAGAATCAGTTTTAGCTTACAAAAGTGTGGCTTCCATTGATTCCAGTTTTGCAATTACTCTTTTTCTTGAATTGGCGGAATCAGAACTCGGGATGGGAGCCTATTCCGAATCAATTGAACATCTTGAGCTATATGAGCTGAACCCGGAAGCCACTCGAAGAGGACTCGAAACAGCTGAGCGCATTCGTAAACTAGCGCTTTTTAGAGAAAGGCTTATACAGAATCCAGTTACGTTCAATCCCCTTAATCTCGGATTCAACATAAATACTGAATGGTATGAGCATTCTCCAACTCTAACTGTGGACGAAGACATCATATATTTTACCCGGAATGAGCCTACCGGGATGACCTATGAGGGAGGAACTCCGGTAATGGATGAAGATCTGTACATGAGTTACGCATCCGGAGATTCTGCCCTTTGGAGCAAAGCAAAAAATCTCGGCAAACAAATTAACTCCAGGTATAAGGAGGGTGCTTCTGCTATCTCTCCTGATGGGAAATACCTGTTTTTTACTTCTTGCGGCAGGCCTGGAGGACAGGGTAGATGTGACATTTACCTCGCTCAAAGACAAGGGGACATCTGGACACAACCAAGGAACCTGGGGCCCGTGGTAAATTCGCGTGATTGGGACTCTCAACCTTCATTTTCACCAGATGGAAGAACGCTATATTTTGTGAGTAATCGAAAGGGAGGTAAAGGAGGAAAAGATATTTGGCGAACAAGAGTTGGGGATGATGGTAAGTGGGAGAAACCAGTAAGTATTGAAATCAATACTCCTTTTGATGAGGAATCTCCGTTTCTTCATCCAGATGGGGAAAGCTTTTATTTTTCTTCTAATGGATATCCTGGAATGGGGGGCAGGGACCTTTTTCTTGTTAAACTAAATTCAGAAGGTGTTTTTGGAACCCCTAAAAATTTGGGATACCCCATAAACTCATCCAAAGATGAAGTGAGTTTTGTAGTTAGCGCTAACGGTAAAACAGCCTATTACGCCTCTGGAATGCCGGGAGGATTTGGTAAGTGGGATCTGTACAAGTTTGAATTACCTGATACTCTTCGCCCCAAAGTGGTCAACTATGCTCGAGGAAGAGTATATGATGCTGAAACATTACAACCGGTAAGAGCTCGTTTTGAACTTATCGACCTCAATTCCGGAAAGAGATTGGTGGAGTCATTTTCTGATAGACAGGACGGAAGCTTCTTGGTGGTAGTGCCCAGGAATGTAGATATGGCACTAAATGTTGCAGCCGACGACTACCTCTTTTATTCGGAGAATTATTTTTTTCCAGACACGGCAAGCGGAGATTCAATCGTGTTTGATGTCGCTCTAAGAAAAATTAAGGAGGGTGAAAAAGTGGTGCTTAAAAATCTCTTCTTTGAGTTCAACAAGTACGACCTTAAACCCGAGTCCAAGGTTGAATTGGAAAAGCTGATCGAATTCATGAATAATTATCCTCAGGTGAGTATAGAGATAGGGGGCCATACTGATAATGTGGGCTCAGAAAAGTATAATCAAACCCTTTCAGAGAATCGAGCTAAGGAGGTTTATAAATACCTTATAACCAATGGTATAGAGAAAGAAAGACTAGCATATAAAGGGTATAATTTCGCCATGCCAATTGACACCAATGAGACCGAAAAAGGAAGGGCTCGGAACCGGCGTACGGAATTTAAAATTCTCTGATGCACCGTTATTTCATCAAGCTTGCTTATAAAGGAACGTCATTCCATGGCTGGCAAAAACAGAGTAATGCTACCAGCGTTCAGCAAGCAATTGAGATTCAAATTCAAAAAATCCTTGGCAGAGAATTGGGACTTACAGGATGTGGACGTACGGATACAGGAGTGCATGCTACTGAATTCTATGCCCATTTTGAAGTAGACGAAAGAGTTGATACAGGTTTGATGCAACATAAGCTAAACTTGATGCTGCCGCGATCCATAGCGATTTACAATATTTTTGAAGTTGACCTTGAAGATCACGCTCGATTCTCTGCCACCAGAAGGACTTATCGCTATTTCATCAAAACATTAAAAGATCCTTTTTCAAATGGATTATATTGGCATCTGCGGCAAGACCTTAGCATTGATGCAATGAAAGAGGCTGCAGGTTTTATTACCGGACGGCATGAATTTACAAGTTTCAAAAAAATGGGTACTCCTACTGAAACGGATTGGTGTCAGGTCTTCGCGTCATTTTGGAAACCAACTCTAAACGGATACATGTACGAGATTTCGGCGGATCGTTTTTTGAGAAATATGGTTCGTGCATTGGTAGGAACCATGGTTGAAATTGGAAAGCAGAGAGTTCCTGCTAAGAGTATAAATGGTTTGTTGATTGAGAAGGATCGGTCTAAGGCCGGATACTCGGCACCAGCTGAAGGTCTTTTTCTGCATAAGGTGGAGTATCCTTTTATACAGAAAGGTATCCAGGAATAAACATTATACCGGGCGCCTCGTTACTTTCGTTCTATGGCATCATCCATTTCAGGTAAAGCGTTTGATCTATCCCTTTTCAAAAGGGTAATGAGGTATGTCGGACCTTACCGGACCGTTTTCATCTTAACATCGGTTCTCACAATAGTGCTGGCAGTATTGTCCCCGATACGCCCCCTACTAATTCAATATGCCGTTGATAATTTCATTGTAATTCCAGACCCATCCAATCTCTTCCGCATCACCATCCTCATGATCATTTTGTTGATACTGGAGGCAATCTTTCAGTTTTTGCAAGCGTATTTGGCCAACTGGATTGGACAGTCGGTGATAAGGGATATACGAGTTCAGGTATTCCAAAAGATTACCGGATTCAGACTGCGTTTTATTGATCAAACCCCTTTAGGGACCTTGGTTACCAGGGTAATTTCGGATATCGAAACGATCGCAGATATCTTTTCACAGGGTGTGCTGATTATTATCGGTGATATCCTGAAATTGATTGTAGTCATCATTTTTATGTTTGTGACCGATTGGAAGCTCGCTCTTTTCAGCATGGCTCCTGTACCGGTTTTACTTGTTGCAACCAATATTTTTAAGAATTACATCAAGAGAGCATTTCAGGACGTACGCACAGCGGTTGCAGAGCTCAATACATTTGTCCAGGAACATCTTACCGGTATGATCATAGTAAAGGCTTTTGCCAAGGAAAGGAGAGAATACAAGAGGTTTACGGACATCAATAAACGGCATAGAGATGCACACATCAGAACGGTCTGGGCCAATTCTATATTCTTTCCGGTTGTTGAAATTCTGAGTGCAGTATCCATAGCACTGCTCGTCTGGTGGGGTGCTGGCGAAGTCCTGAAAGAACACACAACAGTAGGGAGTTTAATGGCATTTATATTGTACATCTATATGCTTTACAGACCTATAAGGCAATTAGCTGACCGGTTTAATATTCTACAAATGGGTATGGTCTCTAGCGAAAGAGTATTTAAACTGATCGACAAAGACGAAAACATCAAGCAATATGGAGCAACAAGAATCTCACGGCTAAAAGGGGAAATAAATTTTAAGGATGTTTGGTTTGCCTACAGTAATGAGGATTGGATTTTGAAGAACATCAATTTCAATGTTGAAGCAGGTTCGACCATCGCTTTTGTGGGATCGACAGGTGCGGGAAAAACGACGATAATCAATTTGATAGGCAGGTTTTATGAATTTCAGAAAGGACAGATTAGCATCGACAATGCCGATATTCGCTCTTACCAAAGGACTGATTTGCGCACAGCTATAGGAATTGTGTTGCAGGACGTATTTCTTTTTTCAGATACCATTTTCAATAATATCACACTAGGCGATGCATCAATTACGCTGGAAACGGTTCGGAATGCTGCAAAGAAGGTAGGCGCTGATAAATTCATTAATCGTTTACCCGGAGGTTATGACTTTAATGTCGGTGAACGCGGCGGAATGCTCTCGTCCGGTCAGCGACAATTGATTGCTTTTATTCGAGCTTACGTCTACAACCCATCGGTATTGATACTTGATGAAGCGACCTCTTCCATTGACAGTGAAACAGAAAGGCTTATCCAGCAAGCCATAGACGTTTTGACTGAAAATCGAACAGCCTTGATTATTGCCCATAGATTGGCAACGGTAAAAAAAGCAGATAAAATCATTGTACTGGACAAAGGTGAGATTATCGAAGAAGGGTCGCATTCTGAGCTTATCAAACTTGAAGGGGCCTATCAAAAGCTCTTTGAGCTTCAGTTTGATGGTGATCTTTCGTAACGTAATAGTTTAGCCTTTAAGTATTTACCAGTATAGCTTTGCTCATTTTTGATCAAGTCCTCTGGTACACCTTCAAAGAGAATTTTTCCACCTTCCTCGCCCCCTTCAGGGCCCAAATCAATAACCCAATCTGCCGTTTTGATGATATCCATATTGTGCTCAATGATGAGAATTGAATGGCCTTTTTCAACTAAAGCATTGAAAGACGTCAGAAGTTTACTAATATCTTCAAAATGTAACCCTGTCGTGGGTTCATCAAACATAAACAAAGTGGTTTTGGCTTGATTACCGAGGCTCAGAAAGGAAGCTAATTTGATTCGCTGCGCTTCGCCACCACTTAAAGTTGAAGATGACTGGCCTAACTGAATATAACCGAGCCCAACTTCTTGTAACGGCCTTATCCGTTCTACAACTTTTTGAGCCTGCGTGGTTTTATCCTTGCCAAAAAAAATCATGGCCTCGTCAATGGTTAGCCTCAATATGTCTGAAATAGTATGCCCACGATATTTAATTTCAAGAATTTCACTCATGAAACGTTGCCCATTGCATACATCACAAACGAGCTGTACGTCGGCCATGAACTGCATTTCAACGGTAATGGTTCCTTCCCCCTTGCAGTTTTCACACCGCCCTCCTTCTACATTAAAGGAAAAGTGTGACGGTTTGTAACCCCTAACTTTTGAAAGCTGTTGTTTTGAAAAAAGAGAGCGTATTTCATCGTAGGCTTTCACATAAGTAACAGGATTAGAGCGGGATGACTTACCAATCGGATTTTGATCTACAAATTCAATATTCTGTATTGAATTCAGATTGCCACTTATTTCATCAAAAGGCCCGCTGATGTAATCATGTCCGTTAATGTGTTTGAGCATAGCCTGATAGAAAACATCACGTACCAGAGAAGACTTACCAGAACCTGACACTCCTGTAACTACTGAAATCACGCCTAACGGAATAGCAACATCCACAGATTTCAGGTTATGCATTTGGACACCTTTCAGGTTTATACTTTTTTGCCATTTCCTTCTTTTTGAAGGTATTCTTACTGATAGATCTCCGTTTAAATATTTTGTTGTCAGGCTGTTTTGATCTTCTACTATAGCGGCACTTGATCCGGCAAAAACTACTTCTCCTCCGTGGGTTCCCGCCCCTGGCCCCAAGTCAATAATATAATCTGCGTTGAGCATTACTTCTTCCTCATGCTCCACAACAATTACGGTATTTCCAATATCCCTTAGGCCTTTGAGCACCTCCAACAACCTCAGAGTGTCTCGGGGGTGAAGCCCAATGCTGGGCTCATCCAGAATGTACATTGAACCTACCAGGCTACTCCCGAGCATGGTCGCCAAATTGATCCTTTGTGTTTCCCCACCTGACAGAGAGTTTGACAGCCGGTTGAGCGTCAGGTATTCTAAACCTACTTTCGAGAGGTAGTCCAAACGATTGCGGATTTCAATAAGTAATCGTTTGGTCACTTTTTTGTCGTGTTCATCGATATGCTCATCAAGAACGTCAAACCATATTTTGAGTTTTTTAATAGACATTAAAACCAACTCCTGAATGGATTTTCCGGCAATTTTTACATAAGAAGCATCCTTCCTTAGCCGGGTTCCCTGGCATTCTGGACAAACAGTTTTACCCCGATACCGCGATAACATGACCCTGAACTGAATTTTATAGGACTTCTCCTCGAGATAGCGGAAAAACCGATCAAGCCCTTTGAAATACTTGTTACCAGTCCAAAGTAACTCTCTTTGTTCTGGGGTTAGCTCTCGAATGGGCCGGTGAATGGGGAAATCAAAGTGGTGAGCATTCATGATGAGTTCGTCCTTCCATTTGCTCATCTTCTCACCTTTCCAACAGACAATTCCATCTTCGTAAACGGACAGCTGTGTATTCGGAATGACGAGTTCAGGATCTATGCCAATAACACTGCCAAACCCCTCGCAGGTGCGGCACGCACCCATCGGATTATTGAACGTGAAAAAATGAACTGATGGTTTTTCAAATTCCATTCCGTCACGTTCAAAACGATTGTTAAAAGTCACATGTGAAACCTCATCGGCCCAGGTCGAAATAATACATTCTCCGTGCCCTTCAAACATTGCGGTTTGAACGCTATCCGACAATCGACTTCTACTTTCTACTAATTCAGAATCAGTTTTGAGGCGGTCTACTACAATTTTAATTTCTGTCGACAATGCATTTGACAGTTTCTCATCTTCGATATCAAGTATGTTTTCATTCAGTATTGCTCGGTTAAACCCTTGTTTTTTAAGAAGTTCCAGAGCTTCATTGACACTTCTTGACTTAAGAACTAAAGGGAAGGAAATGGTAAATCGCAATCCTGTTTCCATGGAAAGAATGTGGTCAACTACGTCATTTGTGTGATCCCGCTTTACCTTTTCACCAGAAATAGGAGAATACGTATTACCAATTCTTGCATAGAGCAGTTTGAGATAATCATAGATTTCAGTAGTTGTACCAACAGTTGACCTTGGATTTCGGGTATTGACTTTTTGCTGGATAGCTATGGCAGGAGATATGCCTTCAATGTCGTCAACTTGAGGCTTATCCAGTTTCCCCATGAACTGGCGGGCATAGGACGACAAGCTTTCCACATATCTCCTCTGACCCTCTGCATAGAGTGTGTCAAAGGCCAGAGTTGATTTTCCTGATCCTGAAACCCCCGTAATGACAACGAGCTTGTTTCTTGGAATTTCAACGTCAATATTCTTGAGGTTGTGCATTCGGGCGCCCCTGATATTGATGTTTTCTTCCCTGTAATTCTTCATATAAGTTGATTTGGCCCCAATCGATTCGACCGGCAAAATTAGCCTACTAAAAACACAAAAATTTGTTCGATGTTTATTTTTTTATGACTTTAGCGTTTCGTTCAATTCAAAAAAAGCGCTTATAGAAAATATCTACCCTGACAATTTCTAATTCCAATCAAGGATAAGGTAGATATTATGAGCACCAAACTATCCAGTGATCAAGAGCTTATACGAAGTTATGTTTCAGGACATGAAACATCTTTAGAGTTTTTAATCGATCGATACAAAGACAGAATATTTGGATTTATTATTTCCAAAGTACAGGACAGACAAGTAGCCGAGGACATCTTTCAGGAGGTTTTCTACAAGGTCGTGGTAACCTTAAAGCGGGGCAGATATAATGAGGAAGGGAAGTTTTTACCCTGGATTCTCAGAATCAGCCGAAATTTGGTCATTGATTATTTCCGAAAGCGAAAAAGAATGCAGACTGTTGATGGGGGAGAGGACTTCAACATCTTTGATTTCATTCCCAGAGATGACCAGAGCATCTATGATGAAATGGTTGAAAATCAGATATATACCGATGTTCGTAGTTTGATTGATCTCTTACCAATAGAACAGAAAACGGTTTTGGTTATGCGCTTGTATAATGAAATGAGCTTCAAAGATATTGCTGAAGAAACTGGTGTCAGCATTAACACCGCATTGGGCAGAATGCGATATGCTTTAATTAATATCCGAAAAAGGATGGGTGAAGAAAATTTAGATTTGAAGAAATTCTGAGTTCAATATAATAAGACGATCATTCGCCGCGTTACAGATCAGATGTAACACAAATTTGCGTATGAAACAATCTTTACCCAATTCTTCTTACTCTACTTCTTTTCATAAATCCACAAGAGTTACTCCCAGCCAAAAAGTAATTGATAACGTTTTGAAATTCTCTAGCTCATTGGATGTGCTTTGCACAAAACAGTCCGGAGAATTTTTGGTTTTCAAGAACTGAAACCCTTTCCTAGAATAAGGAAAATATTGGCCGGGATGTACATCTTTGCCAAAATTATTTCTGATGAGTAGTACCTCAGTTCCCAAGGGAACAAGAGATTTTCTTCCAGATCAAATGAGCGGGAGGAAATTCCTGCTGAATTTGTTGGAAGAACTCTTCCAACGACATGCTTTTCTACCTATAGAAACGCCTTCTATGGAGAAGATTGATACGCTTCTCGGAAAGTACGGAGAAGAAGGAGATCGCTTGATTTTCAAGGTTCTAAACAGAGGAGATCGGTTAAGTCGTGCTTTATCTTCTATCTGCAGCCAATCTGATATTGCGGTAAAGGAGACTAATTCATTAGCAGATGCGGCTCTCCGCTATGATTTGACCATACCCTTTGCAAGGTTTATTTCGCAACATAGAAATGACCTTCATTTTCCCTTTAAGAGGTATCAAATCCAACCGGTTTGGCGTGCTGATCGCCCGCAGAAAGGACGGTATCGCGAATTTGTTCAATGTGATGTAGACATTATAGGAAGTAGTTCAATTTTGAATGAACTTGAACTGATTCAAATTACAGGCGAAGCATTTTCCAGTTTGGGCCTTTCAGATGTAATTGTCAAAATCAATCATAGAAAGCTACTGGAAGGTATTGTCACAGAAACTGGAACCAATGTTCCATTTCAGAAAATAACCATTGTATTGGATAAATGGGAAAAGATTGGATTAGAAGCAGTAAAAAACGAGCTTTCACAGGCCGGAATGAAAGAGAAGGAAATTGAAGTACTTATCAGGTATGTTCATCAAAATACCTCTATTAACAGTATCCAAACGCTTCCATCAAACCAAATGATTGAAGCTGGTTGTAGCGAATTGGAGCAAATATTAGATTGGGCTGATAAGTACTGCAAGGTCAAGGTTGAGTTGGATTTAAAACTAGCACGCGGATTAGATTATTACACCGGGATTATCATAGAAGCGATTCATCCGGAATTTGGCTCGAGCATACTTGGAGGGGGGCGTTATGATAATCTAACAGGAATGTTTGGGTTACCCGGTGTTTCCGGTGTAGGGATTTCCTTTGGTGCAGATAGGATTTATGACTTGCTCAGTTTAAAACGATTACTGCCTGAAAGTCCTTTCAACCGGAAATCAGTTTTGATTTTGAATTTGGGAGCTGAACCGGAGTGGATGATACGAGCTGCAAGCCTTATTCGAGAATCGGATGCCGTTGCAGATATCTATCCGGATGAATCCAAATTGAAAAAGCAAATGAAGTTCGCCAACGATAAGGGTTTTGATTTTGTGGTTTTCATGGGTGCTAAAGAACGTTCGGAGGGAACACTCAAGATCAGAAATATGCAAAGCGGGGATGAGCTTGAATTGAAGAGCGATGAGCTAAGTACATTCTTTAAAAAATGACAGATTCAGAATTCCATATAGGTGAAAAAGCGATCTCACCTGCTGAGGCATTTGATGTAGTCAAAAAAAGATTGACATTGAAAATAGCGCCTGATGCACGCCAGAAAATCGAATCTTGCAGAGGATACCTCGAAAAGCACTTGCAAGAATCAGCGACTTCGGTTTATGGAATAAACACAGGGTTTGGAGCACTATATCGTAAGTTCATTTCGAACGAGGACCTCTCCAAGCTTCAGGAAAACCTGGTCAAGTCTCATGCCTGCGGGGTAGGAGATATTGTGGATACGGAAACTACAAGATTGATTATATTGCTGAAAATCAATGCGTTATCTTTAGGTTATTCGGGTATACGACTTGAAGTCGTTTCAAAGATGTTAGAGCTCTATAATCGAGATATAATTCCAGTGGTTTACAAACAGGGTTCACTGGGGGCATCGGGCGATCTTTCACCATTAGCTCATCTATCCTTACCCCTTTTAGGATTGGGTGAGGTTCACTACAAAGAAGAGATTCAACCTTCCAAAAGAGCATTAGAAGCAGAGAATATTGAGCCCATAACTTTGGTTGAAAAGGAAGGGTTGGCATTACTCAATGGGACTCAGTTCATGACGGCTTATGCTGTATCCCTGTCCAACAGGTTTTCCAAACTGCTCAGAATCGCGAATAGAATAGCAGCCATTTCTCTGGAAGCCTTTGATGGTAGACCGGAGGCATTCTCTGCAAGAATTCAGGAAGTACGTAATCACGACGGACAAATTGAAGTTGCAAAAGAAATATCCAGCTACTTGTCCGGTAGCGAAATAGCGAGATGGCCAAAAACCCATGTTCAGGATCCTTACTCATTTCGATGCATTCCTCAAGTTCATGGAGCGGTTCGAGATGTTCTTGATCATTTTAATGGCCTGATATCCAAGGAGATAAATGGCGTGACGGATAACCCAATAATATTTGAAGAGGAAGGTGAAATTATATCAGGGGGCAACTTTCATGGTCAGCCCATAGCATTTGGTTTTGATTATTTGAAATTGGCAATGGCTGAGCTTGGAGCTATTTCAGAACGGAGGACTTATAAACTGGTATCTGGTCAAAGAGGGTTACCCGAATTTCTGATTTCCGATGCAGGATTGAACTCGGGATTGATGATTCCGCAATACACTGCTGCGTCACTGGTTAGCAGGAACAAACAACTTGCATCACCGGCATCAATTGATAGTATTGACTCTTCGAACGGGCAGGAAGATCATGTCAGTATGGGTGGCAACGCTGCATTACAAGCCGATGAAATCTATAAGAATGTTGAAATGATTCTTGCCATAGAGTTACTCACGGCTTCAAAAGCAATCGAATTTCGAAGACCGCTGAAGTCTTCTGAAACACTGGAAGAGTTTCTGTCCCGATTTCGAGAACATGTGGTTATCGGAGATCAGGATGAGGTCTTATATGTCCACATACACAATGCAATAGCATTCATTCAATCGGAGGTTATAGCATAAAAAAAGCCCGACGATGCGGGCTTTTTCAATAGGCCAATAGTCCTTTCTATGGCACATAAACTTTTTGAGCATATTGATATCCTTTGTCATTCTTTAGGGAAATGATGTAAATCCCTGAATTTAAATTCGATATATCGATAGTTCGGATCATGGAACCCGGATGATTTGATAGCCTCTCAGAGTGCATAACCTGACCTGTTATGGCTACAACTTCGAGATCTACATTTCCAGATAGACTTTCAGTTTCAATGATAAGTTCATCCTGATGAACATATACAGCATTGAAAATAGATTGACCCGGTCCACCAAATGAAAGAGGAGCATCAAAATAATACTGCTGCGTCCTCTCGAGATTGGCATCAGAATTAATGTAAGGATTTCCTGGTTCGTTTTGGTCTATTGCAGTTGTCAGGCGAACAGTAAGATCATGATAACCAATTGATTCAGACGGAGTCCATAGTTGATTCATTATCAATGTTAATGTTTCACCCGGTTCAAAATCTTCTGGTATGGTAACATTCCAATTTAGCCCGCTTCCACCACCAGGAGCTGGAAACTTTGTTCCATCCAGCTCTACTTCAAATACTATTGCCGTCCCCAAATCACCGGCTACAGCACCGGGAAAGGTAATGGCATCATTGTTTGTAATCTCAACTGTTATGGATTTAACAACAGTATCCATATAGATGGTATCACCTTTAAGGTCATTTGTATCGACAGTTACGATAATGGAATCTACAGAGATTGATGTTAAAGACTGACTATACGCAAAAGTTGTAGCAACAGTCAGCATAAAAATGAGTAAAGCTTTTTTCATAGGATTATTTTTTGAGTTAATCTGCTAAAGTAATGAAAATGAGAAGGTCAAAAATGAGAAGGTCAGAGAATATTGACTCGTATGAAAGAAGATACTCTAAAATTTATATCCGCAATTTGAGCAGAATCGTCCTTTTTTACCGTCTATACCTTGCCCGCATTCCGGGCATTTTTCCCGATTCAAATTGGACTTCTGTTTGGTCATTTCAGAAGAGATGATACCTGTGGGTACGGCAATAACTCCGTAACCAACAATCATCATTAGAGCCGCAATAATCTGGCCTACAGGGGTATGTGGTGAAATATCACCGTACCCGACTGTGGTTATAGTTACTATGGCCCAGTAAACACTTAGAGGAATACTGCTAAATCCATTTTCTGGCCCTTCAATGAGGTAGAGAATCGTACCCATTAAAACTACTGTGATGAAAATAAAGAGAAGAAATACTGTGATTTTCGCACTGCTGGCTTTGAGAGCTTCTCGCAGTTCACTTATTCCTGAAACGTACCTGGTGAGTTTTAATATCCTGAATACTCTAAAAAGCCTTACTGTCCTTATGATCATAAGGTAATGAGAGCCATGAATTAATATAGAAAGATACGTGGGTAGAATAGAGAGTAGGTCTATAATTCCGAGAAAGCTAAAGATATATTTTCTCGGTTTTTCTGTTACATAGATTCTCATCAAATATTCCATTGTAAAGAGGATGGTGAAAAACCATTCTAATCCTAAAAAGAGTGATTCATGATCTTTCTTCAATTCTGTCACGCTCTCAAGCGCAACTATTACAATACTCAAAAGAATGGTTGCTAAAAGGACAATATCAAATAACTTACCAGCGGCTGTGTCTGTGTAAAAGATGACGTTGTGTATTCGCTTTTTTAAACTTTTTTCAGGGGCTATATCCATTCGAAGAAAAAATGTACTGAATTATATTAGCGCCCATTTGAAGGGCTTCTAACCTCTTTTGTTCCGAGTCATTGTGGACAGCAGACGACTCCCACCCATCGCCCAGATCAGATTCATAGGTATAAAGGCAAATCATTCGCCCTTTGTAGAACAAGGCCAGCGCTTCGGGGTCTTTATCGTCATGTTTATGGATTTTGGGTAAACCATAAGGAAAGGAAAAGGCCTGATTGAATATGGGATGATTATCCGGCAAACGCACCCAATTCAACTCAGGAAAAACCCGTAGCATTTCAAGTCGAATGAATTTATCCATACCGTAATTATCATCGATATGAAGAAAACCACCTGATTCAAGGTACTGCCGAAGATTGTTGATTTCTGAATTGCTGAATACTACATTGCCATGTCCGGTCATATGAACAAAGGGAAAATCAAATAACTGTGTACTGCCCACCTCAACAATTTCTTGCTCAAGGTTGATATTCGTATTAAGTTCCTCGTTACAAAACACGATTAAGTTTGGTAAAGAGGTTTCCAGGTTTGCATACCAATCACCACCGCCATTATATTTTAAAACGGCCAGTTTCACCGTTTGTGAGCGAGCTGAAACCAACAGAAATAGAACAAAACTAAATGCCGTAATTCTTGATAGCATAGGTCAAATGTAGGGTATGACAACCAATCAAAGCGGCCGTTTCTGTTCGCAGCCGGGATTTTCCTAAAGAAATCACAGTACAACCTTTGTATTCAAGAAGCTTGATTTCCTCGTCTGAAATACCCCCCTCCGGCCCTATGACAAGTGTCACATCCTTCTGATTATCAAGTACCTCATGAAACTCTTTTCGATGTGAAGCCTCACCGCAATAAGCAACGTACGTCTTATTCTTTACTTTCTCGATCCAATCACGAATGGATACAGGAGGAGAGAGCTCGGGAATTCTTGAGGTGCCGGCTTGTTTAGCTGCAGAGAGGATTTTTTTGTTCAATCTTTCAAGGTTCATTCTTTTTCGCTCAACCCGATCTGTCAATAGCGGAATGATCTTTTCAATTCCAATTTCTGTAAGCTTTTCTGCCATCCACTCAAAACGATCTGCGTTTTTGAGAATACCTACTGCCACTGTTATTCGGGGATGGTCATGTGGCTCTTGACTGGATCGGATAATCCTGTAATTGATTTCTGTGTTTTGAGCAGACCAAATTTCAGCTTCGGCGCGAAACCCCTTTCCATTGATAAGCCCGATTCGTTCACCTTTTTTTATCCGAAGTACTCTGAAAGCATGATGAACTTCATTTTCAGGCAAATGATCTGAATTAGCGTTAAGCTCAGGATCAAAGAAAAAATGCATGGAACAATGATGCGGATTTTTTCAAATTTTAAAGCTGAGATTTTGGTGCAGCGGCAAGAATCTCCTCGCTGGCGTAGTCTTCAAATTTTTTGAAATTATCGTTGAACTTCTTAGCGAGTATTAGGGCTTTACGATCATATGCATCTTTATCGCTCCATGTGTTTCTTGGACTAAGTACTTCAGTCGGTACGTTAGGACATGAAGTCGGCATGGCTAAACCAAAAACTCTATGTGTGATGTACTCAACATTATTCAGTTCGCCATTGAGAGCGGCGTCAATCATGGCTCTTGTATATCTAAGCTTCATACGCTCACCAACGCCGTATTCACCTCCTGTCCATCCTGTGTTGATCATCCATACATTCACATTGGCCTCCTGCATTTTTTTACTGAGCATTTCGGCATATTTTGTGGGATGCAGCGGCATAAAGGGAGCTCCAAAGCAAGCCGAAAATGTAGTTTGCGGTTCTACGATACCTTCTTCCGTTCCGGCTACTTTAGCAGTGTAACCGCTTATAAAATGGAAGGCGGCCTGTCCGGGAGTGAGCTTAGAAATGGGAGGTAAAACGCCGAAAGCATCAGCGGTTAGGAAAAAAATATTCTTAGGATTTGATCCTATCGAACCTTTCTGAATATTATCTATGTGATAAATGGGATAAGATACACGGGTATTTTCAGTAGTTGAACCATCCGCAAAGTTGACTTCATTAGTACCTTCAAAAAATCGGACATTCTCTAAGAGTGCCCCCGGTTTGATCGCCCTAAAAATGTCGGGTTCTTTTTCCTCGGTAAGATCGATACATTTTGCATAGCACCCTCCTTCAAAATTAAAAATGGTATTGTCAGATGACCAACCGTGTTCATCATCACCAATAAGCTTTCTATTAGGATCCGCTGAAAGTGTTGTTTTTCCTGTGCCGCTCAGACCAAAGAAAATTGCAGTATCACCACCTTCACCGACGTTTGCAGAGCAGTGCATGGAAAGTGTATTTCGATTATGTGGCAAGTGGAAATTCAGTACCGAAAAGATTCCCTTTTTCATTTCGCCGGTATAACCTGTTCCGCCAATTAGTGCTATTCTTTTAGTAAAGTTTAGTACAGCGAAGTTGTGCTGGCGAGTGCCGTGAATCTCAGGATTGGCTTTAAATCCTGGTGCTGAGATAACAGTCCAGTCGGGTTCAAATCTTTCCAGTTCGCTTTCCTCCAAGCGCATGAACATATTGAAAATGAACAGATTTAGCCAGGGATATTCATTGATCGCCCGGACGTTTACTCTAAAGTTTCGATCGGCACAGACGTAAGCATCTCTGGCCCAAAGCTCCTTTGCGGATAAGTAATTTGTTACATCGTTAAGAAGTACATCAAAATTTTCGGAATCAAAAGGAATATTGATATCTCCCCACCACACGGCATCCTTAGTAACCTCATCTTTTACAATGAATCGATCTTTAGGAGATCTTCCTGTAAATTCCCCGGTATCAATGGATATGGCGCCACTTCTGGTTCTTGTTGCCATGCCTTTTTCTACGGCTATCCTAGAAAGCTCTTCTGATGATACATTCCAATGTACGATGCTATCTTCAATACCTAAATATTCCAAAGATGGATTTTGGTTTAATGTACTCTTTATGCCCATAAAACGAGTTTTAAATTGAGCCCACAAATTTGAGCATTTTTAAGGGATTGGTTTGGTAGTTTGTTCATTGAAAAGCCCTTATTTATCAACGGTAACGGATGAGATTGATCACCAGCATTGCCCAACCAAGAATCATCAATGACCCTCCAATCGGGGTTATGGGTCCCATCCAACCGATATTGTCCAAATGGCTGATTTCACGCGTAGCTAATAAGAAGATGGAGGAAGAGAACAAAACTGTTCCGACAATTATTAACCACCGGACTACTTGCACTTTTAGTTTAGGGTAAATTGATTTAGCCAAACCAAGTCCAATCAGCCCTAAACCATTGTACATCGAATACCGGACGCCGGTTAGGAAGCTATCCAATTGTTCTGGAGAGAGAGCCGACTTGAGCGCATGAGCACCAAAAGCACCTAAAACTATTGAAATAAGAATGAAGGTCGATCCTGCGGTTAGTGAGTACTTTGTGTCTGGAGTCATTGATTTTGATTTATAAACCGATCTATTTCTTCTATGGTGTTCGGATAAGTGAAAACATCGTTAAGCATGTAAAAGTTTTCCTGGTCATATGTTTGCGGCCATGCAAATTTTGCCAGATCCAGCCTATCTGATTCATAATCGAGCGCACTCAACAGAACCCTTAACTGTTTGGTAGACAGACAATTATCACTTATAACTTTTTTGGCCAAAGACATTTTTGAGTTTTGTATTTCGTCTTTTCGAATAACATCTACAGCCTCATGGAATTTCTCTTCGTTCATGGGGTACGGACACCCCAACCTGCCAGTATATGAAGGGTCATCATATATGGTTGGTGGAGCATAGCTCTCATCATAAGTCCCCTTTTTTCCTTTGCTGTATACATCAAGTGAGCTTCCGGACGATGATCCACTAACAATGTATACCGTTTGACGTCCTTTTTTTGGCTTAATATCTTCTGTTAAAGACTTGAAGGATAAATCCTGAAAAACTATTTTGATCAAATACTTTTTTTGAGACAGATCAAATGCTGTTACCTGCTGAAAAGGTGCACGGTTTATCAATTTGTTATTCACATATAAGTAGAACTTTTCTCCATTTTCAGAAAAGAACGTTGCCTGGGTACTTTGACCCTTTATAGATGTGCCAAAAAGGATGAGAAGTGTTGATAAAACGAATAAGATACGCATGGGCTTGTTCTGTTTTGTTTGTTGCTTTGTGGCGAAATTACAATGACAATTTCGTACTAAACTTATTTTTCAGGTAATGAGAAATGTTCTTCTCCTCGGAGCTGGCCGATCGTGTAGTGAGTTGATTAATTATCTTCTCGACTATATTCCAGGTAAAGATATTCGATTAACTATTGCTGACCAGAACCATGAGATATTGGCGCATTTATATCGGGGAAATCCACTTGTAGATGAAGTGATGTTTAGAGTTTCTGATCAAGAACTCCTTCATTCATTGGTTAGGAATGCGGATGTTGTCATTTCGATGCTTCCGGCAAGGTTTCATCATGCGGTAGCACTCAAATGTATCGAGTTAAAAAAACATATGGTCACTGCGTCCTATATCTCTCCGGAGATGAATGAATTGGATGCTGAGGCAAGAGATAAGGGGGTAATGCTCCTTAATGAGCTAGGCGTTGACCCCGGCATAGACCACATGTCTGCAATGAGAATTATCGACGACCTCAAGAGTCGAGGTGCAACCATGTTGCAGTTTGAGTCTTTTACCGGAGGGCTATTGGCACCGGAAAGTGAGAACAACCCATGGAAGTATAAATTCACATGGAATCCAAGAAATGTAGTAGTTGCGGGTCAGGGCGGGGCAGTTAAATTTCTTCAGGAGAGTCGTTTCAAGTACATTCCTTATCACATGCTTTTCAGGCGAACTGAATTTATGGATATTGAAGGTTTTGGAAGGTTTGAAGGATATCCGAACAGAGATTCATTGAAGTACATGTCACTTTATGGTCTTGAAGGAATAAGAACCCTATTTCGAGGCACGCTAAGAAGACCTGGTTTTTGTAAAGCATGGGATGTTTTTGTTAAACTTGGAATCACCGATGACTCGTATGTCATCGAAGATAGTGAGACACTTACGCACAGAGGCTTCATCAATAAGTTTCTTGCCTTTAACCCTACCGATTCGGTTGAATTGAAGCTCATGCATTACCTGAAAATTGATCAGGACTCGGAGATTATGGAGAAACTAGAATGGCTCGGTCTTTTTGAAAGAGAACCTATTGGAATACGGAATGCAACTCCAGCTAAAATTTTGGAGCATATTCTCAAGAAAAAATGGACATTAGACCCTGACGATAAAGATATGATTGTAATGCGCCATAAATTCGGCTATGAATTGAACGGTGAAACAGCATCTATAACTTCTTCAATGGTTGCGCTTGGTGAGAATCCCATCAAAACGGCAATGGCAAAAACTGTTGGTTTACCCGTAGCAATTACAGTCAAACATGTGCTCGAAGGAACTTTGAATCTTCCGGGGGTTCATTTACCTGTGATTCCTGAATTGTACAACCCAATTCTGGATGAGCTTGAGGAATATGGCATTACGTTTACAGACGAATCCGGACCATATATAGATTATTGTCCTGAAAATTAGCTGTAGAGATCAATAAGACCATCAGGAGCTTCAATCTGTAAAGTTCTGGTTTCTTCATCTCTCTTGATCATAAAAGCATCTACAGCTGGGACGAGGACTTCATATTCTCCTCTGACAATTTGGAGTATTTGTTGACTTCCATTGTCAATGATTTCTTCAATTATTCCCACCTCGCCGTGATTTTTGTCAATGACCAAATAACCTACGAGTTCGTACAAATGAGCATGCTCAGACTTTTCAATGGCCACAAATTCTTTTTGTACATATAGTCCTGACCCTCGAAGGGCACGTGCAGATTCTTCTGTATCAATTTCATCCAGTTTGATGAGATAAAAAGAATCACCGAATTCCTCAAATTCTTCGAGATAGTAAGGTACGTATTCCTGATCACGCAGAAGGAGCAAAAATTCAGGTAAGTTCAATAGCTGAACTCCCTCTTTACGCTTTACTTTAAGCTTTCCCTTGTAGCTCAGAGGCTTTGAAATGATCCCGATAAGTTCGAACTTATCAGGTACAATGGACACAGACACTCTAACTGAAACTATTTGCCCTCTTCAGCTGGCGGTTCCGCGGCTGGTGCTTCCTCCGCAACTGGAGTATCTTCTGCTTCAGCAGCCTCAGCTTCTACTTCTGCAGCTAGTTCTGCATTTTTAGCAGCGTATTCGGCGGCCTTCTTTTCTTTGACGGCAGCTTCAGCCTTAAGCAGCTCCTTACGAAGTGCTTCAGCGTCTTTGGCGATACTATTGGATTTTGCATCAATCTTGCCGGCCTTTTCTTCCATCCATTTTTCGAATCGAGCATTGGCTTGCTCTTCAGTAAGGGCTCCTTTTTTCACACCTCTGTCGAGATGATTCTTCAGTAACACTCCTTTGTATGATAGAATAGCTCTACAAGTATCAGTGGGCTGAGCTCCACTTTGTAACCAATATAAAGCGCGATCAAAGTCAATTTCTAAAGACGCTGGATTCGTGTTCGGATTGTAGAATCCTAATTTTTCAATGTACCGACCGTCTCTTTTTGATCGGGCATCTGCAACCACAATGTGATAATATGGTTTTCCTTTTTTACCGTGTCGCTGAAGTCTTAGTTTTACTGGCATATGATATTATTTGTCGGGTGCGAAACCTCTGTTAATAATTTTAAGCCTGCAAAATTGCAATTTTTATTTGATTTAACTCGAAGAGTTTTACTTTAATTTTAGAATGATGCAGAATGAGATTCGAATTACGGCTGAAAATCTGAATAGAGCCAGGGCTTTTGCCAAAGCTTTTCACACGGGAGAGGGAACCGGTCATGACTGGTGGCATATTAAAAGAGTGGTTGAACAGGCCAAACTTATTGCGCAGCATGAAAGGAATGCAGATCAGCTTTTAGTTCAGCTCATTGGTTTACTGCATGATGTGCCGGACAGAAAGCTTCATTCATCTGAGGATGAAGGTCAAGCCTATTTATTGACCTGGCTCAGAAGTCAATTTGATGAACAGCAATCGAGGAGACTTTTACAATGTATTAATGAGATAAGCTTTAAAGGTGCAGGGGTTGATGATTTTGTGAGTTGCAAAGAAGTGGCCATTGTACAGGATGCGGATAGATTAGATGCCCTGGGTGCTATTGGTATTGCACGAGCATTTGCTTACGGAGGGAAGAAAAATCGAGCCCTTTTTGACCCTGATATATATCCTGAGATTCATCTCAGCTATGAGGCTTACAAGATATCAGAAGGTCATACGATTAATCATTTTTATGAAAAACTATTGCTACTGGAAGAGCGCATGCATACGGAAACCGGAAGACAAATTGCTCATCAGAGGACAATATTTATGAAGTCCTTTTTGCGTCAGTTCTACAACGAGTGGGGAGTTGAATGGGAAGTTTAGTCTTTTTCGTTCTGATCATCCAGCTCTTCAAAACGCACGTCAGTGAAATCCTTGTTCATTTTTGAGGCGAATTGATCGTCTTGCTCTTTTTTTAGTTCAATGACCTTCTGAAATGATTCTGCTAAAGCAGTTCCGAACTTCTCGAAGTCCTCCTTGTAGAGAAATATTTTGTGTTTTTGATATTGGAAAGTGCCATCTTCATTGTATTGTCGCTTACTTTCCGTAATAGTTAGGTAATAGTCGTTACCTCGCGTTGCTCTAATGTCAAAAAAATAGGTTCTTTTACCTGCTCTTACGGCTTTTGCAAATATTTCTTCCTGCTCACTATTTTTCCCTTCTTTTTCTTCCATATTGGCTTGATTTCCTTTACTAGCTTCGATTTCAACCCAAATCTATTGAAAAATGTAATCCGACAAAAAATTACTCTTGCATCTGTTGCTCTAATTGTTGCTGCTCATACAACTGCTTGTAGAGGCCTTCTTGTTTAATTAAGGATTGATGATCGCCGGACTGAATAACTTGTCCTTCCTCAAGGACTAAGACGTTATCGCTTTGTTTCAAACTCGAAATGCGATGTGAAATGACTATAGTAGTTCGCCCTTTCATCAGTCTATCGAGGTTTCGTAAAATCCGATCTTCCGTTTCGGTATCCACTGCTGAAAGGCTGTCATCCAGTATTAGCACCACAGGTTGTTTAGCAAAAGCACGTGCCATGGACATTCTTTGCTTTTGTCCCCCAGAGAGGTTGACTCCGCGCTCTCCAAGTTTGGTTTCCCATTCTTTCTCGAATTCCTGAATTGTATTCAATATGTCCGAATCATCGGCGGCTTTTTTGAGGACATCAAGCCTGGGATTCTGTGTTTCAAGACCGAATTCGATATTGCTTCTGACCGTATTGGAAAAAAGAAAAGCATCCTGAGGTACGTAACCCATTGCTCGTCTAAGGTTAGACAGTTTGTACTCCTTTATATCGTGCTCATCTATTCTTATTGAACCCTCTGTAATATCGTACAATCTTAACAGCAACTGTGCAATAGTACTTTTACCTGATCCCGTTCTTCCAGTAATAGCCAGAGACTCTCCTGCTTTAAGTTTGAATGAAATATTTTCAAGGGCAAAGACCTCACTATCAGGGTATTTGAATGAAACGTTCTTCCACTCAATTTCTCCTGATTCGATTTTAATATTGGAGTCACCCCCGATTATTTCCGAAGATTGGTTCAAAAATTCGTTGATTCTTTTTTGAGATGCTGCCGCCCTTTGAGTAATCGAGGTTACCCAACCCAATGCAGCCACAGGCCACGTAAGCATATTTACATATATCACAAATTCTGCAATGTTACCTGTTGTAACCTCTCCGGTAATTGTTAATCTTCCTCCTACATAAACTGTTATGATTGTACTTACCCCTATTAGCAAGATCATGAGAGGCATGAAAAGCGCATTCACCCGGGCCAGATCAAGAGAAACTTCTTTGTATTTTGATGATGCTTCGGAAAAGTCCTGTGTGCGTTCCTGCTCGAGGGTAAATGCTTTGAGTACTCGAATTCCTGCAAAAGATTCTTGTACGAATGTTGAAAGACCCGATAAATGCTTTTGCACCCGTTCGCTTTTGACATTTATGATATTACTCACGTAGTAGATGGATAAGGAGAGCAATGGCAGGGGCAATAGAACATAAAAGGTTAACAACGGGCTAACCGTCAGCATCACTCCAATAACCAGGATAAACAGCACAATTAGATTCATAGTGTACATGACTGCAGGACCTAAGTACATTCTGACCCTGCTTACATCTTCGCTAATTCGGTTCATCAAATCGCCGGTACTATTCTTTTTGAAGAATGCCAGATCCAGTGATTGATAGTGATCGTAAATCTCATTCTTAAGATCGTATTCTATTAATCTCGACATGACTATTATGGTTTGTCGCGTAAAGAACAGGAACAGACCTTTGGCTAAAGCCAGAACAAGTACCACAACCCCGAAAATCAGTATAGTTCTGCCCAGCAAAACTTGATAGCTTCCGGATGCTGGTGTATTTGACAAGAGTTGATATTGAGCCAACGAATCACTGACCATATCCAAAGCCACTCTTATAACCTGAGCAGGATAGATGGCAAAAATATTGGAAACAATGATGAACAGTATTCCCATTAGGAAGCGCCAACGGTACTTTATAAAGTACTTATTGAGGTAAAAAAGTGATTTCACAGAATAGGTTTCAGGTACTTCAATTCAACTACATTTGCGCCAGTTTATCAGGAGTGTCGCGTGCCAAATGTAATGGTTAAAACAGTCGATTATACATCCTGTTCTATGGAGCAAGATCTTTGAAAATGGAAGGACTTTTGAACCGCCGTTATTTGAGAGTAAAAGCCATGCAGGCTTTGTACAGCAAAGAGCTAAATGAAGGCGATTTGGCCAGCACCGAGAATAAACTTTTTTCCGGACTCTCAGATATCTACCAGTTGTTCATCATCTTGATGTCTCTTATTCCTGAGATTACTGACATTGCTCAAAGAAAAATAGATATCAAAAGGGAAAAGAAGTTGGCCACCGAAGAAGACCTTAACCCAAGTATCAGATTTGTTGATAACCCTGTAATTTCCATCATAGAGAGCAATTTGCGCTTTAAAGCCCTCAGAGAACAATATAAGGTGGATTGGAGTCTTGAATCGGATACGCTGAATAAGGTATGGCGAAAGATTTCAGAAGATGTTTCCTACATCAGTTTTATGAATGGAACTGAACCTGGATTTGAAAAAACCAAGGATTTGTACATTCATATTTTTAAGAAACACCTTGGAGTAAATGAAACTTTATTGGACCTCATGGAGGATCGCAACATACACTGGTACGATGACGTTCAGTTGGCCGGAATTAATGTAGTAAAAACCCTGAGCCGATTGCAACAAAATCAGGAACCCAGCAAACAATGGTTGCCCGCTCTGTACAAAAATGAAAAGGAGGATAAGGCCTTCATTCGAGAGCTAGTGGAACGTACTGTGCTAAAGTCAGACGAACTGCAGAACCAGATCATGGAGCATACTAAAAATTGGGAGTTGGATCGAATAGCCCGTCTGGATATTATTCTAATGAAGATGGCCTTGTGTGAATTTCTGTATTTTCCAAATCTTCCGGTCAAGGTATCTTTGAATGAATATTTAGAAATATCGAAAAACTACAGCACCACTAAAAGTCGTATTTTCATTAATGGAGTTTTGGACAAATTATTGGCGGATTATAAAGAGAAGGGATTAATCAAAAAAGTAGGAAGAGGTTTAATTGAACACAGCTAATCATGAGCGTAAAATCAATATTTTTTACTGTCGGAGTATTACTTTTAACATCTTGTGAATCAAGTGATAAACCAGTATCGGCAGAACTGGTTAAGAACCCATCCACAGCTAATGCACCCAACGAAAAATCAGAACTTCCAATCATGGAGTTTGAGGAAAATACGCTAGACTTCGGAAGTATAGTTCAGGGAGAAGTCGTCGAGCGTACTTATAAGTTTAAAAACTCGGGAAAAATTGACCTGATCATATCGTCAGCAGATGCATCTTGCGGTTGCACCGTGCCGGACTGGCCCCGAACTCCGATTAAACCAGGAGAATCAGGTGAGATCAAAGTGGTATTTAAATCTGAAGGTAAAAAAGGACATCAGAATAAGAAGATTTATTTAGTGGCCAATACCATGCCTTCGCAAAATGTAATCAACCTTACCGGTGAGGTTATAGCACCGGAAACTGAATAACCATGGACGGATTATTACAAAACTTCGGACCACTACTGCTTATCATGGTGGTTTTCTATTTCTTTCTCATTAGACCACAAATGAAAAGGGCCAAGGATGCCAAAAAGTTTAGAGAAGCAGTCAATAAAGGAGATCGGGTGGTTACCATTGGTGGGATTCACGGAAAAGTGCTCGAGGTTAGGGAGAAAACTCTGCTATTAGAGGCTGAAAGCAAGACGAGATTCGAGGTTGAACGATCTGCAATATCCCCTGAATATTCTAAGGGCACTGGAACAAGTGAGCTGGCTCAGTCCGGTGGAAAATGATATCTCATAGACAGGACTCAAAAGTAGCCTTATCACTTCCTCCAGGAAGAAGGCAAATCATTGGCGTCTTTTTGTTGAGCCTGATTATTTCAGCCGGATTTTGGTTGATAAACTCTCTAAATGAGGTATATCATCAGGACAGAACCGTTCATTTAAAGTTTACTGGAGTTCCTGAAAATAAGTGGATAGGAGTTTATCCTGCGGCAACCTTCGATATCAGTATCTCTGGAGAAGGGTTTAATCTGTTCCAGGTAAATGCTTCGAAGGATACTTTAGTGATGAACATCTCTCGTATGAATTTTATAGAGAACAGAGGAATCCAAAATGAAACCTTATCAAGTTCAGAGCTGTCCAGACTACTCCAGGGGCATTATGGCAAAAGCATTTCAATACAAAAGATCTCTATCGATAGCTTGACTTTGGAACTTGAACCAATTTCAGAGCGCCAATTATATGTATCATCCAGAATGAGGTTCGATCTGCGTGAAGGCTATACATTAGCGAAAGATCCGGAGCTATCCATAAGCCAGGCTACCTTAATTGGTCCGGCCAGCAAAATTGAAAGGTGGGATACCCTTTACACACAACAAGAAAATTTGGGGACCGTCGAGCATTCATCCACTTACAAGTTGAAAATTTCCGTTCCACGCGGTTGGAGAACGAAACCCGAATATGTCTTGGTCGCCTTAGATGTGGAGGAAATTGTTCAGGGCGAAATGGAAATTCCGATTATCAGTAATAAAAAAGACGGGATCAGACTGATTCCTGATCAAGTCAAAGTCAAGTATAGTTGTGGTTTATCTCGATTGGATAGAGTTACAGCGGAGGATTTTAATGCAACAGTAGATGTAGACCAAAATGCAGGTAACCGCTTATTTGTGAATGTGTCAAGTAACCAACCCTTTGTTAAGCTCATTTCCTACTATCCAACTTCCGTAGATTATCTCATCATTGAATGATGAATACAAAACCGGAAATATGGTGTATTACAGGTGGTATTGGTAGCGGTAAGTCTACGGTTGCCCGAGTTTTTACCCAGCTCTCCATACCCGTTTACGACGCTGATTCACGAGCTAAAGCCTTGTATCAAGAATCAAACGAGCTAAAGCTAAAGGTCAAGTCAATTTTTGGTGTCGAAGTATTCTCCGGAAATAAGATTGACAGAAAAAAATTATCCAGATTGGTTTTTTCGGAAACCAGACTGGTGGAAAAACTCAATTCACTGGTTCATCCGCTCGTTCGAAAGGATTTTATGGATTGGACATTAAAGCAAAACTGTGGCATCGTATTCAAAGAATCAGCAATTCTTTTTGAATCCGGTGCTTCCAGAGATTGTATGAAAGTTATATTCGTTGAGGCCCCAGAGGAGGTTAGAATTAAACGGGTTAAGCAGCGAGATAATCGTAGCATTGAAAATATCAGGTCCATAATGAAAAACCAATGGGATCAAAACGATATAAAGGAGAAAGCTGATTTCGTGATTCTGAACGATGGAAACCATTCCATAATCGGGCAAGTTTGGAAGATTTACCAGGAGGTTCTTAAACCCAAACTTTTGAAATAAATGAATAAGGCATCCAAGATATTCTCCGTTGAGCAAATTAGAAGGGCAGATCAATATACCATTGATAATGAGCCTATTGCATCTATAGATTTGATGGAGAGAGCAGGGGTAGCGCTGTTCAATTGGATATTCGAAAACTTTAAAGAAGATCGCAACTACTGGATTTTCTGTGGCACCGGAAACAATGGAGGTGACGGTCTGGTAGTAGCTCGAAAGATGAACGATCTGGGTTGGAACTGCAGGGCTTACATCGTTCAGATCAAGTCGAAAGGGAGTGAGGACTTTGAAATCAACAAAAAGCGACTTTTAGATAGTGGGTGCCCTGTTGAAATCATTCAAAATAAAAAAGACCTTCCAAAGGATAAGGGGGATATTCTCATCGATGCTGTATTTGGTTCCGGAATATCCGGAACGTTGAGAGGACTGGGGCTGGAATACGTCAATTGGATCAACGATCAGCATGGAACTGTCATTTCCATCGACATGCCATCGGGACTGGCCGGTGATGTTGAGAGTATTGATGGACGTGATCTTGTTGCGGTGAAGGCAGACTATACAGCCACCATTCAATTCCCAAAGCAGACCATGCTTTTTGAGGAGTTTCATCAATTTTGCGGACCATGGGATGTGGTGGATATTCAACTTTCAGCAAAGTTTATTGCCATTGAGCCTTCGAATCAGTTCTACCTTAAAGTGGAAGATATAAGACCCTTGCTCCGGCCAAGAAGGAAATATGATCATAAGGGTTCTTTTGGACATGTATTGACTTTGTCTGGTTCAGCGACAAAAACAGGAGCGGCTGTTTTAATGTCTAAAGCTGCGCTTAGGGCAGGAGCTGGCTTGGTAACATCACACCTTCCTTCGTCATCATCGACCGCTATAAATATTGCTGCACCGGAAGTGATGACGAGTAAGGATATCAATACAGACATCCTTTCTGAACTTCCTGACTTAGCACCGTTCAATGCTATCGGATGCGGACCGGGGATAGGAACAAAAGATGAAACTGTTGAAATGTTGCGAAGTCTTTTAGAATCGGCTAAATGTCCTATCGTTCTTGACGCAGATGCCCTGAATATGTTGGCTGAACACACGGAATTACAGAAGATGATTCCTAAAAACTCCATCCTTACTCCTCATCCGGGTGAATGGGCGAGAATAATGGGGAGAAAATCCAGCTCCTGGATTCGGGTGCAGGAAGCTCTAACATTTGCTAAGGATCATCAGGTTATAGTGTTGATGAAAGGAGCACATTCGGCGATCTGCCTACCAGATGGCAGAACCTTTTTTAACAGTACTGGAAACCCCGGGATGGGAACGGCCGGTAGCGGCGATGTACTCACCGGTATTCTCACCAGCCTTTTGGCACAGGGCTATACCCCTGAGCATTCAGCTCTGATTGGTGCGTACCTTCATGGTCTGGCCGGTGATTTGGCAACGAAGTGCATTGAAGAGGAATCACTTATTGCAACTGATATCATCGAGTTTATTTCAGATGCCTATGCCTTTTTAAAAGGCTAACTTTGGCCACAAATTCTCCAAATATGAACCCTCGCATTACTCCAATAGTTCTAGTGCCGTTCTTGTTTTACCTTGTTTCATGTTCGAGCACATTCCAGATTTCAAGTGACTATGACAGGAAAGCTGATTTTTCGATGTATGAGAGCTTCAATTTTGTGCCGGATTCTGGTCTAACTGCTCCAGGCACTCAGAAAATGAGGAGCTTGATTAAAGATTACATGCCTAGTCTTGGATATGTTACCAGCGATGAACCGGATTTATATATCGGGTTGAACAGCAGAGTACAGGAAAAAATGGGGGTTACTTCAACACCAACTTATGGCTATGGAGGATATTATGGTTATTACGGGTGGGATAGTTACACGAGGACCTATGTGTACAATGAATCTACGGTGGTTGTGGATATTATTGATGTGGATGAGACCAAATTGGTATGGCAGGGTGCGGCTACCGGAGAATTTGATCAGTACAATTTAACAGAAGGTAAGATGGAGAAGATGGTCAATGATATTATGGGCCAATATCCTTTTCAGGCGGGTACTAATGAACCCAGAAAGTTAATGTACAATAAGTACTACGCCAAGCCGAAATAATCTATCCAAAAAAGAAGTAACCAATAAGTATCGCGGCAATTATACCTGCTAAATCAGCCGCCAGACCTGCACCTGCTGTATACCTGATATTTTTAACTCTTACTGCACCGTAGTAAACCGCAATGGTATAAAAAGTCGTTTCTGTAGAACCCTGGAATATTCCGGAAAGTGTTGCGGCAAAAGAATCTGGACCATAGGCTTCCATGGTTTCCAGCATGGCTCCTCTCGCACCAGAACCGCTTAACGGCTTCATAAATGCAGT
>DNTB01000018.1 GCA_003499525.1 Flavobacteriales bacterium | reverse complement strand
GAATGATGTCCTTCTCCTTGATATGATTTCTGATCTGTTCCGCCATTCCCAGGATGACGGTCAAGGGGGTACGGAATTCATGGGAAATGTTGGTAAAAAACCGGGTTTTGGCCTTATCGAGCTTTTGGAGCTGAACCGCCTGTTCTTTGATCACCTCCTTATCCTTGTACAACTGCTTGGTCCGGAGCATTACTTCCCTTTCCAGGCGATTTTTCTCCCCCTTTATCCTCATGGTATACAAGGAGCCGGCTAATAGAAAGGGCAAGGCACCTAACGCATAGAACCACCACTTGCGATAGAAAAAATCATCTACCATAATGGGGATCTCCAGTGGGGCAACCACTCCGTTTAATTGCTTGTCCATACCCCGAACCTGTACAATATGTTCACCAACCGGCAGGTTATTCAGCGTAACCTGTGAGGCCGCCCCCAAATTTATCCAGGGAACTTGAGCAGTTTGCTTAACTGTAGCTTTTGCCGGTAGTATACGATAGTCGTATGAATGTTGCCCAAGGCTTGTATAACTTGATAGGGCAAAATCGAGGTTTAGGTAGCGCTTTGCGGCTGGGATGTGAATGGTACTGAGCTTGTTAAAGGAGTCTTTTATAGCAACATCCTGTTCCTTCTCATTACTGTAATACCCAAGGCTGGTAAGATAGATCAAATTCCGCTCTTTTTTGGCCAAAGTATTCAGGATGTGATCAGGTTCAAGGATGCTTATACCTGCGGTTCCTCCAAATGCGAACTTGCCGTTTGGAAGTTTTGCAATAGCTGAAGGCCTAACCTGATTGTCGATCAATCCGTCCGATTGCCTTATATTGTAGAGCACTTTTCCTTTGGGACTTACAATGCTTATCCCATTAAATGTTGCAACCCACCTGTTCGATTGTTCATCAACTATGATTCCTACGACTACATTGTTTGCCAAACCTTGTTGAACAGTCACTTGCTCGACATCATTGGTTTTAAGATCATAAATGAGCATCCCGTTTCTATCAGTGCCTAACCAAAACCTTTCATCTTCCCCCTGGTAAATGCAGGTGATGTTCACATCCTTCAGGAAATCGTGATGATTTATATGCTCGACTTTGTTGTTGGATAAGTCAAAGTGCCAAAGTCCATTTTGTGCTCCTGCCCAAAGGGAATGGTCTCCAGTAAGAAGCAAATCATTTACTTTGGATTCTATACTAAAAGCTGTGCCTTCCAGCAGAAACGGCCTGCTGCTCCTCGTTTCAGTATTGTAAATGAGGAATTGTCCAACATGGTACAATTCGTTGTTATCATGAAAGAGCGCAATTTCCTGATCATTAATAAAAACAAATCGTTCAAATTCTCTTTCAATAGGAAATAGATCCATTCGATTATTTCTTGGATCGAAAGAGAGCAGCGTGCCGTTAATTCCCTGATTCTTGGACATCCAAATCCTTCCATTTTTTGAAATTAAAGGAGATAATTCCTCCAACTGAATAACCGTGTCTCCAATCTGCGTCCATGTATCATCAGTTAGATTAAGTAGCATGAGTCGATCATCTCGATTCACGAGTAAGGTCGAGCTATCGACACCAATCATTGCACGTGCCCCATATCCAATCGGAGTGTCAATGGTTTCATTTTTCAGATCGGGCTGCAGATCCACTACAGCCATCCCCTTTTCCATCACTGTCGATCCTATTTCATTTAGAAAATTGGAACTGAAATACCTTCCATGCGGGCGGTAATCCATTTTGACTTTCTTGTTCATTTGATCTAGCAGTCCTGTATAGTTATACCAGCAGCCAGCTTCGTCGATCAATAATGCCTGAAAATCCTTTACCTCGAATGGTGAAACACCCCGCTTATAATATCCGGACGTAATGAATACATTCTTTTTGTGGTCTCGGGCAAAGTAGACCTTAAGCATATAACCGGCTTGGTCTTCCCTCACTATTCGCTCGTTGAGCCGATGATCTTGCTTTAACTTGCCGTTATGGAGATTAAGCATGAAAAAGCCATTTTGCTGACCGAGATAGAGCAATAATTCATCCTCCTGTATTCCAATGATATTCCAATGAAAGCTAATGTAGGGGAAATCCAGCCAGTTCTTTTTTATCAATGGAATGCCCTCAAAATCAGTCCAGGGTGTAAACTCCATTGTTCCACTGTTCAACGATAGCTTCACTAACCCCTTGCGCTGGTGTAAAAACCAGGCAGTGCTCCCGATCACCTCAAATGGGTATTCGAACCGTTTGGGAGTAATGGGAATCAGATCATCCTTAAAATCAAGTTCAATAGAACCAACTTGTCTTACTATTCCATTCTTTACGTGTATCACACGGTATGTTTCATTGCCAAGGTTACTTTGATCAAGTATTTCTACAGTTAAGGCTAAAACTCCTCCTTCCGGATGCGGAGCCATGTTAAGTAGCTTTTCATTAGCCTCCAGTTTAAAAAAATACTGTATACCATTATCAGGATGCCAGTAAAATAGAATTTTGTTTAAACGATTAGCTCCATACATAAACCCATCAATCGCCTCACCCATAATAAACCAGGTTTGTGATGCGCTCTTTTTTGACAACGAGTCCGGCTTTAATTCATGGAAAATGCTTTTCGTACCGTCAAACTGAAAAAAGGACGTCCTAAATTGTCGGGCAGTCATCACATCGGGATTTACCCACATTCTTCCTTTGCTGTCTTCAAACACATTATTCAAGTTATTTGAGGCAAGACCATCATTCAAAGTGTAATGATCTATTGAAGTAACGCTAGGTGGATTGTAAAAACAGATCGAATCGCTGGCTAAAACTGCCGTATTTCCAACTAATATTATCAATAGGCTTAATGCAACTAGTTTTGCGTTCAACAAAAATGTATTAGTGCAATTGGATTTCATTTAAGTGTGGGCAGCAGTCCGACCTCTAGTTGAATATACAATTTATAAAAATAACATATAGTGAGGAATAAAGTTATCAAGAATTTCAATGGAAGATTCAATGCGNNCATTTTCCAATTAACAATAGATCAATCCTAACTTAGAAAAGCACATGCAAAGCAAACAAGGTTATTTTGATGATTGTCTTTAAAAACGTCTTCTCGTGAGTTAGGCAAGTTGAAGAATAATTGATATTCAGTAAATAAGCTTCTTCCTTCACCCTTTTTTCTTTACTAAATACCCTTTTTTAAAGAATAATTATTCTTTGTTTCTCATAGGAGCTTTGTAACTCGATTCTAATTTAGCTGAGATTTTCTGCAGCCTCCAGGAAGATTTCAGACTGGTTTTGGTTTTTCTTTCCTTTCAAGTTGCGCCCATTTCCCTGCCCGATATCGGACAGGCCTGCCTTGCCTCCATGCGGGCAAGAAGTTTTCAATGAGCTACCGGTGGCGTTGAGCGATTCAGAAAACACATCTTGCAATGACAGCGCCGAAGATAGAAGAGATGTTTCTTTTCCCTTCAAGCAAATGCCGGAAATCATCAATTGGGAGAATAGTATATATAGCTACCAAGGCTTCTTTAGATAGATATTAATTCGCAGTTTGAAAGGGAAATTTTGCTGTAAGGGAAGAAAAAATATATTAA
>DNTB01000063.1 GCA_003499525.1 Flavobacteriales bacterium | reverse complement strand
TTTCTTATATTGTTCATGACCACCCCTGATAACTATGGATTAATCAAGTATTAATTCAACATTTTTTACTTGGAATAGTCGATTGTCTTTAACGCAAGCGCAAGGCTTTCCAGGTATAAAATGATACCGCGCGATTGGAATCGCGCGGTAAAGTTCATAGCCCCGCCACTGTTGCCACACTCGATTCCTGATAGGCTTCAAGAGTTATCGGCGCACAATCCAACGGGGTTCCAGTTGAATTCCCTTTATTTTTACTACCTTCCGATCATTGTTGCCCTCAATTTGGATCTATGTATGTGAAAACACCAATTATAAGTAGTGCTTTGCTCACTATGTTTCTGCTGATTTCCCTTCAGGTATTTGCTCAGTTTGGTCAAAGACAAATCATAGATAGCAACAACATCGCCATCACGCATACGGTTTGTGGAGATATGAATAATGATGGTCTTGAAGATATTGTAATAAGCCAAAAAGCCAGCGCGAACGATCGCATTTCTGTATACTACAATCAGGGACAGGGAAACTTCGGCCCAAGAGTTCCCATTCTCACACATTCCGGAAGAAATTCTACACGAGCTATTAATATTGGCGATTTAAATAATGATGGGTGGCTAGACATTGTGTTCTCCGGGCAAGACTCAGATTCAATTGTTGGTTATGTCTTAAATAACAACGGTACTTTCTCGGGTGCAATTACCCTCGATTCCTTTGCGGCTCCCCTTGAGTGTAAAATAGAAGATATAGATAATGATGGGGACAACGACATTGTTGCCTTGGGAGATCCTCAGGTTTTACATACCTATTATAACGATGGAAACCTCTCATTTACCAAAGTCAAACACCCCTTAATTCCATATGCAACAGAGTACTACGATTTTGACCTCTCCGATATTGATGCCGACGGATTTAGCGATGTGATCGTTGCTGGAGTAGGTCTTTTTGTGTTCATGAACGACTCGGGCACGCTTGCTCTGGATATTGACAGAACTGATTCTTTGCAAGCCGTGGTGGGTGCTGGCTTGCAGTTTTTAGTAAACCTTGAAGACCTGAATGGAGACGATCATAACGACTTAGTCATAAATGGGAATTCTTCTCTGAGCCTTCTAGCTTACCAGAATAGTGGTAACGGCTATTTCAGCCCGCTATCCACGATAGATCCATCCGCAATCCAACTCAAATTTAATGGGGTATTGGTTGAAGATGTCAATAATGATCAAGCTTCAGATGTAGTTGCGGTTCACCCAAATACGTCGAACAGGATTGTTTGCTATTTCAACGACGGCACAGGAACGTTTACACAAGCTCAAATCGTACATATTGGAAGTTTTGCTGCAGGTGATGTTTGCACGACGGTCGCCTTAGCCGATCTCGATATGGACGGTCAAAAGGACTTGGTCTGGCTATATAAACTAAGTGTCCATAAAAATACTACCCCTACGAGCACGACTTCAATAGAAAAACCAAAAGTGCAATGGTCGTTTTACCCCAATCCGGTAAAGGATGTCCTCCACATTCGTTCGGAAAGATTGATTTCGAAAGTGCAGGTTTTCGATCTGAAAGGACAGGAAATATTCAGCTACAAAGGCAATTTGCATAACCCAACCGTTGATTGCAGCAGCCTTGAAGCGGGCATCTATATGCTGTCTGTCACCATGGAGCATGAAGTGGTGACCGAAAAGTTTTCCGTGCAGTAAGGGATATTCCCCATCGCTCCAACACGATCCGTCCCGATAATTACATGGAGCTATCGGATCCAATCTTGTGGTAAGGTGCATTGCTACAAGATTATCACAGGAAATCAAAGTCTGCTCGTCTGCTGGCAAAAAACAATCTTAGTTCAAAACCAACCTCTCGTCCAGAAACTACAAGTTCGCGAAGGACTGTATTTTGCAACATTTGCTCTGGACTATTCCGGATAAGAAGGATTTGCGAATGATTTATTAATTGCGGATATTCGATGAACTTCGCTTCGAACAGTACCGCAGAGTACGGACTAAATAATTTGAATATGCAATTAGTGTCTCATTTTGGGCTACGGAACATTCATTTATTAATCTATGCAGTTTTTGTGTTAAGTAGCGCTCAATCGCAAACCTTCGACCCTACCCTGGCGTCCGATTTGCAGAATACCCTGGATAGTCTTCGAACGAGCGAAAATTTCATGGGTATCTCCTCGGCGGTATTTCTTCCCGGTCAGGGAATGTGGACTGGCGTTAGCGGAGAATCCGAGCCCGGAGTAGCCATCTCCTCACAAATGATATTCGGCATTGGAAGCAATACCAAAACGTTTACTGCCGCTGCCTTGCTCAAATTGGTCGGCAATCAGATGTTGACTCTGGATGATTCACTGCACCAATGGTTGCCAAGCTATAATCCAAACATCGATTCAACAATTACTGTAAGGCAATTGCTAAATCACACCAGCGGTATTGCCAACACTTTTGATGTGCCCGGATTTCTCGATTCACTAGAGCAGGATCGGAATAGGATTTTTTCGACTCCAGAAATACTTTCTTGGCTTCCTGCTCCTCTATTTGCACCGGGGATGGGCCAGAGTTACTCCAACCCCAACTATCACCTGGCCGGACTCCTCGCTGAAAGTGTCAGTGGTCAATCTCTGGAGCAACTCATGCACGACAGCTTATTCAACCCTATCGGCATGTCACACACCTATTTTCCTATTTATGATACCCTTCCCACAAGTGTAGCACACCCTTGGCATAACGGGATGGACTGGAACGATACCGCAAGGACCTCTTTACACACCTCGCAATGGTCCGCCGGTGCTATGTATTCCACCGCAGAAGAAATGGCGCTATGGCATCATGCCTTAATGAGCGGACAATTGCTGGAACCGAATGTATTTGATGAAATGACAGATTTCGTCGGTCCGGATCGAAGAGGGCTCGGTATACAGGAATTTGAACTGAATGGACGAACTGTTTGGGGACATGGTGGTGCTTCAATAGGCTATCGTTCCTCGGCTGTTTACGATACCTCCTTTCATGCCAGCATTATTGTGCTGATTAACCAAACCCCCTCTTCTCCAATGCTGGTTATCCAGGAGTTGCTCAGTGCAATTGAAGAGTACCTCAACGTGGTGGGTATGAACGATTTGAAAGAGTATAAACCGACCTTTTACCCGAACCCTTCAAGCAATATGCTTACAATAGAAGCCGACCTACATTCCTATAGAAGAGCTACAATTTATGATCTCAATGGTCAACGGGTTCTAAGCACAACTGAAAGCACCTTCTCCATTGCCGGCCTTTCTCCAGGGCCATACGTTATCCAGATTAAAGCGGGATCTGAAATACACACCCGAATGCTCTTCAAGCAATAATACCCAACTAAATATCAAAGTCTTGATGACGAAACTCCGGTATTCATTAATGTTCAAGGTATTGCCCCTTCTACAGTCGCAAGATCTGTCCCGATACTTATCGGGAGCTATCGGATTCTTCATGTGGTTCTATAATCCGGGATACTCTATATTAGTTAAAAACCATCCTCTTGTCCGTTGCTGCGTATATCGCGAACTAAAGGAAAGCTAGTAAGCAGGAAAAGCGGTATTCGTCTCCCTGCATTCGGCAAACCATAACGCCAAGCTTTTGCAGCACATTTTTAGTAGGTGGTTAGAAATCAATAAAAGGTCAAAAAATAAGCAGTAAAACCCTTGCAGGGCTTTGGGCTTGTCACTCTGGTTGCAGCTCATGCAGTACGCCTCATGGCAGTTCCTGTGTCCTGCCTGGTCACTTCGTTAAACTCAGTCACCAGATCAGTTCACCCACTGCCCGTGTTTGTGCTCGCCTGCTGGCGCCCATCGGCTGCGTCGCCACGCCCTGGCGCGGCTCCTTGCGTAAAACGGACTGTTGGCACAGCCGCCTGAAGGCGTCCTCCTCTCCACCAGCCCTCGGGCGCACTCGCGGGCGGCTCGCTGAAGCTTGGTCACGCTGATCGCGTGCCCAGCCTTGAAGCTGTAGGCACCTTTTCCTTTTTTAAGTTCTAATGAGCTGACGTGGAATCCTTCCGCGCTTTGAAACTCCATCGCTACTAAAAACGAAAGAACGACGCTTGGAACATCAATCCCAATGAAGGAAGCCCTCATGGCCAACACCTCCCGATAGGAATCGGGACCAACTTCCTTCATCGGTCTTGACGATTGCTTTTTGACGTTCCTTGAAGTGAAGTAATCGCGTTGGCCGGGCTCTGGAATTGCTTCAATTTAAGGAATGATCCAACCGGAGGGCGGAAGGCAAAAACAGACGTGTAGCGCCGTAGGCGACACTTAACATAACTGACTTATAGGACAGCTTTGGGTTAGTCTGGCTGCATGGGGCTGCTCGTATAAGAAGCTGTTATGTTAAAGTCTGCTTTTTGATCGACTGGATAATGCCAGATCGATGTTTTACTTTTAATCCCGATAAATGGGCGGTTTAAAACTTGAATATCAACCACAGGAAAGGGTACTAGAAGAAAACACACTTTTTTTAGAAAAGGGTCTAGAAAAGAAAGGGAGTGGGTTAAAAAAACGCGTAAGGGCTTACAGGTATGGGTTTAACGGGCAAGAACGTACTGATGAACTGAAAGGGGCGGGAAACCACTACACTGCGCAGTTCTGGGAATACGATCCAAGACTGGGGAGAAGGTGGAACTTGGATCCGAAACCGAATCCTTCGATTAGTCAGTATGCAACATTTGAAAACAGTCCAATTTGGTTTTCTGATCCGTACGGAGATAGTGTTAATATTGACATTAATAAGATGTATGAAAAGAAAGACGGAAAATTTGTAAACTTCGAACAAGCCTATGCATTCGAGCAATTTATTCAGACCAAAGAAGGCAAGGAGTACATCTTAGATAATGCTCAGGCTGGATTTACTTTTACAGGTCAAATTACTGGAGCTTCTCTTTCAGCTTCAAAATCAGGCAAGAACAGCAAAAACGTAAACTTAAATTTCACTGTTGGAAATACTGGTGTAGAAAAAGATGTTTTTGGTGATGATGTCTACGGATTGGGACTAACCACTTTTGACATAAAAGATGGTTTATTGAGCATGACTCACACAGTAGTCGAACAGTCAAAAATGTGGGATGACTATAGCATTAGAGGAAGCACTATGTCTGGACTTGTTGCTTATGACACCTGGCTCCATGAATCGCTACTACATGGAGAATTCATCATTGATAAGTTTAAAGCGGGAATGTCAAGGGGTCAAATAAAAAACAAGTTTCTTCGGCAGCACTCATCCAGTATAATAGTAAAGTCAACATATTGGAACATAGCAATTCAGCGAAACCAAGAATTCAGAAATAGACTTAAAATGTATGTTTCTGATGAGTACATTTATGAAAACATCATTCTTCCGGGTGTGGAAAAAGGACGATACAAAGATTCAGTTTGGAAATGATTAAAATGTTATCAGTCTTCTTACTAATGGCTTGGATATTATTTAGTTGCAATCAACAAAATACAGATATGCCAACATACAAATACTATGTCACGGATATCCGATGTGATTTAGAAGACCCCATTGATAGCTTGGTTGTTGAGCTTGAAAGGAATAAATCTTTATCAGAAAAAATCTCTATTCTACTCAAGAGGAAACAAGTGTTTTTAATGGATACAACTGACATTATTGAAACCGACAATGATTACTATACAAAGCATTTTTTCTACATGGAAAAAGACGGCCCTCATTCTATCAAAGAAGTCTTAGTTGATAGTTCTGGTGACATAGTTTTCTTAAGGCAACATCATTTTAGATTATTTTTTCTGATGAAAAAAGATAATGAGCTAAGACGTAATGAGCTATTTCACTTAATAGATAGTACGAATGCAATTTTTGAAAACCCTCCGCCCATCCCCCAGTTCACGCGCGAATAACCACATAATGCGCTGGTGCGCGTCCCGAAAGCTTTCGGGACTATCGCGTTCCGGGAAGCCATAGGTTCACCCAAAAGCCTGTTTGGTTTTAAAATTTTGGATGGCCATAT
>DNTB01000085.1 GCA_003499525.1 Flavobacteriales bacterium | reverse complement strand
TTTTTTATGGCCTACGTCCAATCCCGACGCGGCTGAAGCCGGTCGGGGATGCTCAAAATACAATGAATTCGAAGGACTCTGGTTGGTTGGCGGAGAAGGAGTTTGTAAACCATCAAGACCTTTGGTTTTTCATTTCTTACTTTTTTGCACCAAAGGGGAGTTAAGTCACTTATACTTGAGAAATCCTGACTAATTCAGGGTTTTTAGCTCGACAGAGTAATTATCTTTACCGCCTTTTATTTTAGCCAACAGTAATCGTTCATATCATGAAAGTTTTCGACGCCAAACACATTAAAAATCTCGTACTACTTGGAAGTCCTAAATCTGGTAAAACCACCTTAGCTGAGACCATGCTTTTTGAGGCCGGGCTCACAACAAGAAGAGGAACAATAGAAGATAAGAATACGCTTTCCGATTACCATGAGATTGAACATGAGCGTGAAGGTTCGGTCTATTCGACTCCATTACACACAGAATGGCGCAATTATAAAATCAACATCATTGATACTCCTGGACTCGATGATTTCATGGGTGAGGTGGCAAGCTCGATTCGTGTCGCAAACACAAGCTTGATGCTCATCAATGCGCAGCATGGTGTTGAGGTAGGTACAGACCTTATATGGAACTACATTGACAGATATCAAAAACCTCTTTTGTTTGCCATAAATCAATTGGATCATCCAAAAGCAGATTTTCAGGCTTCTTTGGAGTCATTAGTAGATCATTACGGCAGCGCCGTTACGGTCATGCAATATCCTCTGAACCCAGGTGAAGGGTTCAATCAAATCATAGACCTGCTCAAAATGACCATGTACGAGTTTGGTCCTGATGGTGGAAAGCCAGAGAAAAAGCCAATCCCGGATACGGAGGTGGAGAAAGCTCAAAAACTCCACAACGAATTGGTAGAAAAAGCCGCTGAAAATGACGAAAACCTCATGGAACTCTATTTTGAAAAAGGAGAGCTTGATGAGAATGAATTGCGGGAAGGATTAAAGATTGGCATGCGTAACCATGATGTATTCCCCGTATTCTGCCTCTCTTCAAAAAATAACATGGGAAGCGGCCGTATGATGGGTTTTATTGACAATGTGGCTCCTTCTGCTGTAGATATGAACCCGGAAATCACTGAGGAAGGAGAAGAGGTTGCGTTTGATGAGTCACAACCTCCCGTTCTTTTCATCTTCAAAACGCTGAATGAACCCAACCTGGGTAAAATGTCCTTTTTCAAAGTAATATCAGGAAAGGTTAATCAAGGAGATGTTTTGGAGAATACCACTACCGGAGAGTCTGAGCATCTCAATCAGCTTTTTATCATGGACGGCAAGAAAAGGCACTCTATAGAAGAATTGGTGGTTGGAGACATAGGTGCCACATTAAAGTTGAAAGACACCGATACCAACCACACTCTATGTTCAAAGAAAAAGATGGTCAAAATCAGCCCCATAGAATTTCCGTCATCTAGAATGAGATCGGCTATAAAAGCAGAGAGCAGAAAAGATGATGAAAAACTGGGAGAAGCATTGAGAAAAATCAGCCAGGAAGACCTAACAATCCGGTATGAGTATTCCAAAGAATTAAAACAGCTTCTGATCCACTCACAAGGGGAGCTGCACATGCAGGTTTTAGACTGGAAGCTCAAGAACATTTATGGCATCCATGTCTCTTTTGAAGATCCAAGAATACCCTACAGAGAGACAATTCGAAAAGGCGCCAAGGCAGATTATCGCCACAAAAAACAATCTGGTGGTGCCGGACAATTTGGAGAGGTATACCTAGAAATTGAACCCTGGTATGAAGGGATGCCCGACCCGTCGAACCATCCAGTACGGGGAAGAGAAGTCATCGATTTGCCCTGGGGTGGCAAGTTAGAATTTATCAGTTCTATAGTTGGGGGAGCTATTGATGCCCGATTCATGCCGGCAATTCTCAAGGGAATTATGGAAAAAATGGAAGAGGGTCCCATCACGGGATCATATGTAAGGGATGTGCGTGTGGTGGTATACGATGGCAAAATGCATCCGGTAGACTCTAATGAAATCTCATTCAAATTAGCGGGGCTTAATGCTTTTAAGCAGGCTTTTTTAGCAGCTTCTCCTCAGCTGCTGGAGCCCATCCAGGATTTAGAAGTTCTGGCGCCCGAAGATGTAGTCGGAGATATCATGACCGATTTGCAATCGCGAAGAAGTATCATTCAGGGAATAGAAGCCAAGGGCAACTATCAAGTAATAAAATCCAAAACTCCTCTATCAGAATTAAACAGGTATAGTACTACACTGAGGTCAATTTCTCACGGTATGGCCAGTTTTTCAAGTGAATTTGCTGAGTTTAGTGCAGTACCTGGCGATCTTCAAAAGAAGCTTGCTCAGGATTTCGCAAATAAAGAGGACGACGAATAGGAGAAAAAGAAAAATCGGTTCTGGGAATCTTAAAAATTGCCTTAAAGGCACGCCCTCAATGAGACAATAAAGTTTCGGCCTGGAGCAACAATACCCGATGAATAGGGGCGGTATCGTACATCCAGTATATTTTCAACTCCAGCGGTGATGCCGAAGTGTTTGTTGAGCTGCCATGATCCTTTGACATTAAGCGTTTGCCAGCTCGGAGAGTACAGCTCACCGCGGTTATTAGCTAAATATATATCCGGCTTCGCCTGTTCTGATAATGCCATTCTATCCGGTGAAACCTCGCCATTGAATAGGTAGTAAGCGTCCAAAGTGATTTTTTCTGTGACATACATAGCGTGAACTTCACCAAAGGTTGGAGAAACATGTCGAAGCGGATTACCTTCATCGTCATTGCCATCTATCCAGGTTAAGGCTCCTGTAAATTTTATGAAATTAATGGGCATAACCTCTATATTAAAGCTGGTCCCATAGACTGTTGCCCTGGCGCTATTGGATATAGTTTGAACTTCGCTAAGAACACCATCATAGATTATCGAATCGGCCCCATTCAATGTTGTTTTCTCCCTCACCATTGCATTGACCAAGTGTGAGAAGAATCCAGACCATTCAGCTTTAAGCCATGGTTTTGGGCCTCCAAACTGACGTGAGATTAGAAAATCTAATGAATACAGGGTTTCTGGTCGTAGCTCCGTGTTGGGAATAATTACGCGTCCCGGTTCGGAATCAAAAACCTTAGCGGCGTCATCAATATTTGGAGCTCTGAAGCCTGAAGAAAGTGTGCCATTTATCTGCCAATTCTCACTTGGGCGATGAGCAATGCCAACGCTTCCTGTCAGATCACCAGTGTTTATATCCAAAGTGGGTTCGGGAAACGGGTAAAAGGTCGTGTCAAAATCAGCATGCAGAATTACATGGTTGTACCTCAATCCAAATGAGATGGTATTACGTTCATCCCTGTTCATCTTAAAATTTATATATGCAGAATGCATTTGGTGCGTAGATCCGTCCGGATATCTCGTTTGAATGGCTTGTTTGTTGGTATTCTGTTCAAATACACTTTCTTGGTATGCCTCGGAACCAACGAGGTTTACTACCGATTCAATACCGTAAAATAACGTCGTTCGGCTACTGATACGATTATCAAAATCCGCATTCAATGTGAACATGTGAACGTTTTCAATTCGGTTCTTTCGTTCCTCATTGTTAAATGCTCTGCTCATTCTGCTTTCTTCAAAAAACTGATACCCCAAATTCACTTTCATGTTATCGAATGCGCCATTGGGTTGGTTTAGTAAGAGTGTCAAATTATTAGACCACCACGATTGAGGACCGTAATGCCAGGTTGCAAACTGAAGTGAATCCTCATCATTACGCTGAATCAATCTGTCGTACCTGGGAATATCTGAGCTTGTTGAATACAGCATGGTATATCGAAATTCTATATTCTCATTTGGGCGAAAACCAATTTTCTGTAAGGTTTGGAATTGATTAAAACCAGAACTGATTTGGCGATGTGGATTTGAATTTGTTGTTACCAGATCTTCTCCGTCAATAGTTTCTACATACTCTCTTCTTAAATATTCATCAGGGCCCACTCCCTGCCCCATCAACAAATCGTCAAATTGACTTGCGGAGAAAGAGGAAGTCCAGGCCCATCTTTTCCATCCTAGTGAGAAATCAAGATGACCTGTTCTTTCATGATTTGCAGAAGAATAGCGTGCAAGAGCACTTCCGCTTATTTTCGGCTTTTTTGATTCACTGTAGTTTAAAGGAAGTGTTTCAAAATCCATAACTCCTCCTAAGGCGTCACTACCATAAATAAGCGAACTGGGGCCGAAAAGAACTTCTGCCTTAGCAATTGCAAGTGGATCTACAGAAATTACATTTTGAAGATTTCCACTTCTAAAAATGGCATTATTCATCCTTACCCCGTCCACCGAAATGAGAACTCTATTTGCAGCAAACCCTCTAATCATAGGACTACCTCCTCCAAGTTGGCTCTTTTGGACGTATACGCCCCCTTTTTGAGCCACGGCGTCTGCGGCCGTTTGCGGTTGTCCTAATTGTATATCCTTCATGGATATGGGTTGTACTCTGTTTGCCGTCTCTCTTGACTTTTCAGGTCTTTTTATTGCACTAATGACATATTCATCAAGATTTAATACCCGAGAATGGAGCTCCAAAGTATACCCTGAGGAAATGAGCTCTCTCTTCTTGATTACCACTTTGATGTACGATGCATGACTAAAGATCATGGATTCGCCGTCAGAAAACTCGGAAATATCCGCCTGCCCATTTTGATCCGTAGTTTTAAACTTGGTCCGATCGAGGTTGTAAATAAGCACATCAGGAATGACATTGCCATTGGCATAATCGATCAGCTGAAGAGTCTGGGCCTTCCCACCCGACCACAAAATCAATGCGCACAGCACCGCCAGTTTATACATAGATAGGGGTTTTATGAAAGTACGGCTTCAAGAACTTTGTGCGATTTAAATGGTGTTGTGATTCCAATATGGTATTGAATATACATGAGCATATCATTTAGCAAAGTTCTTCGTTGATCAGCGTTCCAACTTAAACCATAAGTTGCATCAAACGATGTACCAAAAGCTTCATGCAGCAAAACTATATGCTCGTCACTTTTAAGGTCTAATCCTGCAACCTTATACTCGTCAGATGCATTGATTTCCGGCGAAATACCGAGCTCTCTAGTTAGTTTATTGAGAAAATAAATAGGGAATATCCTTATTTCCTCGTCGATAGCTTCTAACTCAAGAATTAAACTTCGTATTAATGAATAGAGTGCTTTATCGGCATTATGCGAAATGCTAAATTGAAGTACCTCTGTCATGAACAATGCTATACTCTGTTTTCGGAAATCCAACCTGGTAGAGTTTTGTGGTATCACTATGCTCAGTTCCAACGGTGTGATTAATCTATTATCCCTTGGATTATACGCAGTTATACTTAGAAGACTTAATGGCTCAAAATACGAAAGGGGGAAGCGCGACTTTGTTTTTTTGGCCCCTTTAAGAATCAGGCTTCTTAAGCCAAAGTTCTCTCCGAAACACTTAACAATTAGGCTGCTGTCCGAGTAGTTTACCTTACCCAGAACAATAAGTTCGCTTTTTAGCGACATGATTAATTGAGTACCAATATTTTAGCTACCTGAGAGCTGTTTCCTTCGGAATCAATCCCAAATACAAAGTAAACCCCTGTTGCTACCCTGTTTCCCGACATGTCCTGTGCATTCCAGATGGCTTGAGTACCTTCAGAAGTAGTAGAAAAAACTAGATTTCCAGCGGCATCGGTTACCCGCACGTCCGAGTTGGAAGGCAGGCCTTTGATTCCAATCAGGCCCGAATAGTCTGCTGGAACAGGGTTGGGGTAGGCATATACTTCTTCTTCAAATACGTCTTCGCCAGTAGCATACCCTTTGAAAGAAAGAAGGCCCTCATCTGTTCCGATCATCACCTCACCGTTTAAATGATTAACTCCGACAGTAATAATATTATCTGAAAAAAGCGGGCTATTCTCTGATGTAAAATGATGCAGTTCCTCGGTGCCGTCCGCACTCATTAGAAATAGTCCGCTACCTTCTGTACCAAGCCACTTCTGATCGGCTCCATCTATAGCGATTGCTGTAACCTTCACTCCATCTAAAAGGTATTTGAGCTCTTCCCCGGTTTCAACAATAACCCTTTGAGCTTCCTGTCCATTTTCTGGATCCATAATTCCAGATGGATCATAAAATACCGCAGGTCCATCATCAGTGCCTATCCAGATATTCCCCTGGAGATCTTTTGCTATACTATACAGCTCATTAGAATGAAGACCCCCGGAACCATTCTGCGTATTTAAAAGTCTGTACCTATCATCAGTATCATTATCAAAAGTGCCATTAGCATCGTAAACAAGAACCCCCTTGCCTCCTCTTGGAAGAAAAATCCAGGCCCTGCCGTAATCATCCACTACGAGGTCTCCTGTGGCGTCTTCTGAAAATCCAGGAACTTGATAGGAATACCAGTCGCCTGATTGAGTCATAACAGCAACCGGGTTGGTATTGCTGCTGTTGGCTATCCAGAGGTTACCAAAAGCATCAAAGTCTAACCCTGTTACTCCAACCCAGCCTTCGAGTACCAGAGCATCATTTAACCCACTGTTTTCATGATTATATATATTCATTACATTGTTTCCTTCCACTTCAATCAGACCAGCGCCTAATGATGCGAAATATGCTTTTTGACTGTTTGTTGGATCGATTGCGAGTGATATCATATCGTGAACATCTTGAAGTTCAGGATAGTCTGATTTGCTGATATTTGTCCAACTGTAGTTTTCGGATATGTAGTACAAACCGTCATTAGACCATGTATTTCTGTAATTTACGGCAACTCCTGCTGCTATCCACATATCGCCATTATAAGCTTTAACTCTCTGAACCTTAGCACTTTGAGGGCCCTGCAAACCATAAATGGTATACTCTCCTTCTTTCAAGGTACTGATCATTGAGCTTCCATCATCCGCCAACCATCGTACACCATTATTGTCAATTACTATATCTCTTGGTCTACATTGTGTGCCCTCTCCGTAAGTATAAACTCTTTCCAATAACTCATAGTCAGGGCCATAAAAATTGGCCCCATAATTAATACAAACTGAAAGTGTTTCGCCATTAAAACTCTCAATTGAGGTCACGTCTTGCTGTACAGGATCCTCAAAAATCGACCAGTTTCCGTCTCTACGTATGTATACCGTATCTGCCTGAAACTGATTAATGGGCAGATTAACTACAAGGTCATTATTGTGCGCGGCAATTAGATTGTATCGAGCGTTTGGATAAGGGATATCCTGATCGATTTGCCATGATTCGTAATAGGAGATGTTCGGGTCTGAAAGCGATGCTTTTCTAAGGCCTCTATTCGTAGCTGCGATTATAGAGTCCTTGAATATTACAAGATCTAAAACCTCCAAAAAGTCTCCGCCATCTCCAATAATATATGTATCCCTTATCTCGGTTCTCTCGAAATCAAGGACTACAATGCCAAAACCACATGACAAATACGCCAATCCATTGTGCAGAGTAATACTATTAATGCTCTTTCTGGCCGTAATGGGACTTCGCTTGATATCTGTCATGCCAACGATGGTGTTATTTGTCATCAAATCGATATTGCCATTGCTATATCCAATGATTAGAGTTCTGCTCGTCTCATCAAAACCTATGGAAGAAACCCCGATATCACTTAATCCTTGCACTTTAGACAGTTTGGACAAGCTGTTATCCTCCTTGTCGAATTCCATTAAGGCATACGGAGTTGCTAAAAAGATTTTTGATCCGCCATTGACTATGTGCTTTCCATTCTTATAAGGCAGATAATCTGCCCAGGAACCAACTCCACCAGAGGGTTGAGCAAATACCCCATTACTTAAAAACAGTAGAAGGAATGTTAGGATTTTAATATACATATCTATAGATATAACGGATGACCATTTAAAACAGTTGGTGGTTAAAAATATTGTGTGAAATATTTGGTTGAAAATAATATCTATTCATCTGTTTATCAGTTCTTTACAATTGTTTCACGTGACACTATCGACCCATTTTTATTAAAAGTGCCGAAATATCAGCGGGAGACACGCCACTAATTCTTGAGGCCTGACCCAAACTCATAGGTTTTATGCTTTTTAGCTTTTCCCGAGCTTCTGATGACATTGATTTCATTTCTTCATATGCAAAATCTACAGGAATAGAAATACTGTCCAGGTCTTTAAGTCTTTTTGCAAATTCCTTTTCTCTATTTATGTATCCTTCATACTTGTATTCAATTTCTACTTGCTCTAAAAGTTCCTGGTAATCCTTCCTCTCTATTGAAAGTTTTTTCAAGCCATCAGACAATGGGATAATATCCTGAATTTTTATTTGAGGTCTTCTAATGATGCCAGACCACTTAACTTTTTGTTTTATTGTTCCGGTATTCTTTGAAACAAGTATACTATTGATGGTATCAGGGTCTGCGCTTTCATTGTCTAACACTTTACAAGCCTTTTTCTTGAATTCAGACCTTTCTTCAAAAGTTGCTTTCCTTTCATCCGAGTGCAGGCCAAAAGATAAACCGTGCGCAAACAAACGCTCATCGGCATTATCCTGTCTCAACAAAATCCTATGCTCTGCCCTAGAAGTAAACATCCGATAGGGCTCGTCGGTACCCTTAGTTACCAGGTCATCGATCAAAACACCGATATATGCCTCATTTCTTTCCAGTACAAATGGTGCCTCTCCTCTCGTACTTAATACTGCATTTATACCCGCGATTAGTCCCTGGCTCGCTGCTTCTTCATACCCTGTAGTTCCGTTGATCTGACCACTGAAGAAAAGGCCTTCGATCAGTTTGGTTTCGAGAGTCTTTTTAATTTGAAGAGGGGGGAAGAAATCATATTCTATGGCATATCCGGGCCTGAACATTTTTGCATTCTCAAACCCTGGAATCCTTCTTATCGCACTTAGTTGGACGTTTTTCGGCAGACTTGTTGAAAACCCATTAATATACATTTCAACTGTATTCCAACCCTCCGGTTCTACAAAAATTTGATGCCGGTCTTTGTCAGAAAAGCGATCAATTTTGTCTTCTATCGAGGGGCAATATCTTGGCCCTATGCCTTCAATTCGCCCATTGAACATGGGAGAAAATTCAAATCCCGTTCTCAATTCATCATGAACTCCAGGGTTGGTATAGGTTATCCAACAGCTGCGTTGCTTTTTCAAAGGTTTTGTGTTCCAAAAGCTGAATTTACCCGGGTTCTCATCTCCTTTTTGTTCTTCCATCCGGGAGTAATTCAGAGAACGTCCATCTATGCGAGGAGGGGTACCTGTTTTCATTCTCCCTGAGTGAAAACCCCAGCTATTTAATTTTTCAGTAATTCCATAGGATGCCCGGTCTCCAATCCTCCCTCCCTTGTACTGCTCTTCACCGATATGAATAATGCCATTCATAAATGTACCGGAAGTTAGAATAAGGGCTTTACAATGGATGGTAATACCCATTGCGGTCTTTACTCCGGTTATCCTTCCGGATTTTTCGATCAAATCCACTACGGTATCCTGCCAAAAATCTAAGTTTTCAACCTGCTCTAGTAGAGATCGCCATTCTGTTGAAAATAATACACGATCATTTTGTGTACGAGGACTCCACATTGCCGGGCCTTTCGATCGGTTTAGCATTCGGAATTGGATCGCCGACCTATCTGATACGATTCCTGAATAGCCTCCGATGGCATCTATTTCGCGGATGATTTGGCCTTTCGCTACACCACCCATCGCGGGATTACATGACATCTGTGCCATCTTCATCATGTCCATAGTGATCAAGATTGTTTTGGCTCCCATTTTAGCCGCTGCTGCCGCAGCCTCACTTCCCGCGTGGCCCCCTCCAACTACTATTACATCATACGTGTTAAACATCTTGTCGTATCGTTTCACGTGAAACATTTAAAATACTCCTCAATAGCCCGGTCTTCTCTTATCCTCATTGCCCTTTTTTCTTCATTCTTTTTATCTTTCATTCCCTCGGAGTGAAGCACGCCGTGTATGATAAGCCTTAAGAGCTCTTTTAAAAGCTTCACGCCTTCGGTCTCGGCATTCTCTTTTGCCCTGTCAACACTTATATATATTTCCAACCTAACACCGTCCGTCCAATTCTTTTCAAATGTGATAACATCAGTATAGTAGTCATGGTTTAAAAACTGTTTATTTAATGCTAATAGATACTCATCCGATGTAAAGACCACATTAACCTCCGAGGTACTAAAATGGCCCGTTCGGACAATACTATCCAGCCAGCTCCTAATCGCAATTTCATCAAGTTGATCTAATATTTTCACATCAGCCTCGAAAAAGCTAACATCCATATAATCATTTATTTATGTCTTGCAAATAGGTCCCTGACTTGTCTTTATAATACTCATTGAGTTGAAGAGGCACCCTTCTTAGGTTTTCGATTTCTTCCTGTTTTCTTCTCAGGAATTCTTCAAGCGCCTGATCTTCAATGGTTTTTTTGTTAATGCCGGTTTCTGACTCACGCTCTTTTTTCATTTCTCTTTCTCTTTCGGCATTTTCAGCTTGCAGCAGACGATTCATTATTTCTTGTTGCCTCTTCATTGTTTCTCTGCTGATCTGTTTGTTTATGATGTCCTCTTCGTTCTTTTCCATTATCTCAGCGAGTTTTTTTAGCTGACCTCCATCGTTGAGGTTGCCCTCTTTCATTAGCTCTTCGCTCATTCGCCTTATTTCACTACGAATTTTGGCTTGTTGAGCCGCTGCCTTAGCGAGGTCTTCATTCATTCCGTTTCCCTTTTCGCCCGGCTTTCCTTTATTTCCTTTTTCGAGTTGTTTCTGCATTTCACCCATTTTCTTATTGAGTTGCTGCTGCATCTTCTTCATTTCCTGCATAGACGGCTTGCTGCCTTTCCCCTGCCCGGGCTTCATACAGTTAGCTTTTGACGGCATACTTTGAGCCATTTGCTGCTGTAGTTGGTTAATGACCTCATCGAGCATTACTGCCAGGTTGTTGATAGATGTCAGCGCTTTTCTCTGCGACCTCATCGTCATGTCATTTCTACCTTCCTCTGAATACTCTATTGCCTCCTTCATGGATAATTCGACCGCTCTTATCTCTTTGTTTATGGTCTGATCCAACATGGGTTGCCTCATACCCAATGCAATAAGTGAATCTTTTACAATTTTAGAACTGCGCACGAGTTGATTCTGCTGATCCATCGCCTGCGATAGGGCGGGATCACTCTTTTTAGCCCCTTGTACGGATTTGATTATATCCTCCTGATCAAAAGACATTCTTAACAAATTTTCTTGAAGTTCTCTCAGTGCATTTAGGTCTTCCATATTCTGCTGGGCCCTCATTGCATTGAGTGAATTACCCATTTTATCCGCCATTTCTTTCATCGAATCTGACGCATCTTTCTGATTGTCGTTTGCCTTTTTATCCTTGCCCTGATTTAAATTTTGCGATGCCTTATCCTGAGCTTCATCAATTTTTTCAGCATTTTCTTCATCTTGTCCAAAGTCATTTGGGTTTTGCAAATCCTTGTTCATTTGATCAAGTTCTTTCATTTTCTCTCTAAGCTGATCAAACTCATTATTCAATCCGTCTTGATCTTTTCCTTCCGTATCATTGGTTTCTTCAGAAAGCTCCTCCTGTTTTTCCGCAAGCTCCTCGAGTTTATTAATTGTTTTCTCGAGCTCATATTCAAATTCTAATTGTTTGTAAAGCTCTAAAGTCCTTTCGAGCATTTCTTCCAATTCGTCAGACTCTGCCTGTATTTGCTCCATGGAATCAAGAGCGCCGTCTTTATCCATTTTTTCAAGTAATTCCTCGAGCTTCTCCAGCATCTCAATCATATCTTGGTCAAGAATTTCTTCCATGAGTTCCTCCAGCGCCTTTGCCTCATCACTTAGCTCCTTGCTAACCTCCTCATCACTAATTTTCTCCACTTCTTCCTTTAGCTCGTTCAAACTCTGAATCTCTTCATTGAGCTTTTGCTGTTCTTTCATCCACTCTTTTATCTTTTCCACTTCTTCCCAGTCCATACTCCTTTCTGATATCAACTCTTTCCTCAATTCATTCAGCTCCTTGTTGAGCTCGTTACCCCGAGTTCCACTTTTTTCTAAATCTGATTTAAGAGACTCAAGCTTTTCTCCCCTAAGTTGTTCTTCGAGGTCAGGATTAAACCCTTTTAGGAGATATGCCCGTGAAGACGATTTCTTTAGTCCATTCGGCTGATCGTTGTCCCTGACTGTGAAGGTCACCTCCAGGTCCTCCTCAATAAAATCTCTTCCGTTCACCAAATAGGAGAAAGATTGGATCATCGCTTTGTTATCAACATTCAGATAGACTAAATCTTTGCTTCCTCCATGCTTTATTTCAGCAAATAATGAACTGAACCCATGGTCATCTTCTATTCTTCCAGAGAAATAGAACAGATTAGGACTTAAGCTATCCTTAACCATCTCGCAGTTTATTCTGGGAAAAGCATCCTTTAGGACTGAGATTTTGCGAACTGTTGAGGTGTCATTCAATAGCTCATTCTCCAGTACAATTCTATAATTCAAATCCTTAATAGGCTTTAGGTTAAACTCAAAGTTTCCGGGCGAATACCTCTGGAATTGACTATTTGAATCTTCCAAGAACATTACGCTTTCCGTCTTACTTGTTTCAATTCTCCATTTCAAAGCAGTCCCCTCGGGAACCTCAACTTTGTCTATAACCTCTATGGTATCGAGCCTTTTATTGAGATAATCAGGGTAGTTCAAGATCAATTGTAAGGACTCGACTTTAGGCTGTGGATATACTTTTATCGGGACTACCTTCGAAAAATATTTGCCCGCTTTAATCCTAAATTCCATGTCATTTTTGACATTTCGTATTTTATAGATGAACTTACCTAGCCCTGACCCCTGCATGCGATAATACCGGTCTGAAAGAACAATACTACTTTGCTCTGGAAGCTGATCTCCCTTAAAATCCACTTTAACCAAAACATCCTGGCCTTCCTTAACCCAATATTCATCGCTCTCAAAAACAAAGTCAAATGGGGCCATTTCGTGGTATGGAATACCGTATTCAATGATTCTTTTTGATGATTTTATAATTAGATCCGGGCTTAAGACGATAAGAGTAAACAAAACTCCAAAAGGAATAACAAAATAAGGCAGCCATTTTTTATTCTTTCTAAATTGAACAGCCCCTGAAAAATCATATCCTGCTATTTGGTTTATCTTCTGATCAAGTGCTGCTTTGTTAAGTTCGTTTTTTTCACGATCCAGACTTAATTGAATGGTATTCAACAACTTATCTCCAATATTCTTATAATGGTTTCCTATAAAAATTGCACAATCCTCCTGACTTAAACCTTCTTTTATCTTCAGGAGTTTTAGCGTGGGAATGACGACCCAAAAGCCCAAAACAAGGAGAGCTAAGCTGATAGTTCCGTAATAAATCATGAATCTAACCACTCCATTGAAGTTACCAAGGAATTCCGCGGTATTAACTACAATAAACCACGAAATCAGCAGCCCGGAGCTTAGTAAAAGGCCCCTAATCAGAAGGTTAAGATAATACCTCTTATAAAAACCTTCGATATTTTTTAATATGTCTTGAATAGTTATTCCCAACTAATTGTTGATATTTGTCGCAAAATGCAAATGTCGTAGTTTTTGCTTTTGAGGGTGAGTTAACTCGGTTTTTCTAAAACCGAAATATAGCAAAACGACATTTACAACTTGGGGTTGCTTGAAAGCAGGGTTTAAACATATCATCTTTGTAGGTGTTCTATGGTTGGCTACTATGCCTTTTTTGGCACAGGGTCAGCAATGGACTCAGTTTCGTCATGAAATTTATATTGGTGGTGGCCCCACTGCCCTTTTGGGAGATTTGGGTGGAAGCGAAATGACGGCAAATAGATTTCTAGGTGATATTAATCCAGAAGCATTTCAGTTTAGCGTAAGCGGAGGTTACAAATACAGACTAAACAATCGGTTTAAACTTCGTGGTGAAGTAGGGTACATTCAGGTTTCAAGTGGTGACAGTTTAACACTAAATGAAGACAGGTATGAAAGAAACCTTCATGTCCGAACAAGAATAATTGAAGTTTCTCCATTAGTAGAGTTCTATATTATCCCTGAAGAAGTCCCATTAGCACCAAATGCGCCCCAATGGTACCGTCAGCCCTTGTTATTCTCAATGTACATTGCCACAGGTATAACTGCATTGTACTTCAACCCTGAGGCTCAACTAAACGGTGAATGGTACGCATTACAACCTCTTGGAACAGAAGGTCAGGGAATCAAAGAGGGAACCAAAAAATATTCAAGGATTACGGCGGCTATACCTTTGAACATAGGTTTTAAGTTTGATATTCCATCGAAGAACAGCATGAAACGTGCAACATGGAACATCACTTTAGAGTTTTGTGCCCGATGGGCTTTAACAGATTATTTAGATGATGTAAGTACAGAATATTACGATCTGAATGCGATTAGAGAACAGAATGGTGTAATTGCCGCTCAACTTTCTGACCGTAGGTTAACCAAATCGCAAGGAAACGGAATCGGCCGAAGAGGAAATGCAGATCACAATGATTTTTATGGCATGATCCAACTGAAGGTAGGAAAACACATAAGAACTTCAGGTGGGAGGTCGAAAAACTTCATAAACCGATACAACGGTTATTCGAAAAGGCGTTTCTAGAAATTATTCAGTTTCCGGGTTAGGCTTCTGTCTATCTTTGCCCCCAATTTTTTGCCATGTCAAATTCAAAAATAAGAGTGCGTTTTGCACCAAGCCCTACGGGCCCATTGCATATGGGAGGAGTACGAACGGCCTTGTTCAATTTCCTTTACGCTCGAAAAAATAAAGGTGTTTTTGTGCTTCGAATTGAAGATACAGATCAGACCCGATTTGTTGAACGGGCTGAAGAATACATAAAAGAATCTCTGGAGTGGAGCGGAATGATTCCCGATGAGAGCCCATGGAAAGGAGGAGGTTACGGCCCTTACAGACAATCAGAACGAAAGGAAATTTATAAACCCTATGCCCAGCAGCTAATAGATTCTGGTCGTGCATACTATGCTTTTGACACTCCCCAGGAGCTGGATGAGATGAGAGAAGCGGCGGCAAAAAGCAAAATGCCAAACTGGCAATACAATCATGTGACTCGTCAATCCATGAAGAACTCCTTAACGCTTAGCAAAGATGAAGTTCAAAGGAGAATTGATTCAGGAGAGCCATATGTAATCCGCATTAAAATGGAGCGCAACGAAGAAATTCGCTTCCATGATGCAGTTCGTGGGTGGGTTGTGGTACAATCGAATAGTTTAGACGATAAAGTCCTGTTCAAGTCGGACGGTATGCCAACCTACCATTTGGCAAATGTGGTGGATGATCATTTGATGAAAATCAGTCATGTGATCAGAGGAGAAGAGTGGCTACCTTCAGCACCGTTGCACATAAAACTCTACGAGGCGTTAGGCTGGACAGATGAAACTCCTGTATTTGCTCATTTACCCCTCATTCTTAGGCCAGATGGCAAAGGGAAGCTGAGCAAGAGAGATGGCGACCAGCTTGGCATTCCCGTTTTTCCATTGAACTGGACTACAGATGACCTTGAAGAAATTCGAGGGTACAGAGAGTCCGGGTTTTTTCCAGAGGCTTTCATAAACATTCTTGCATTTCTTGGTTGGAACCCGGGTACTACGCAGGAAATATTCTCTATGAATGAACTAATAGAGTCGTTTAGCCTGGAACGTGTTGGTAAGTCTGGGGCAAAATTCGATGTAAAAAAGGCATTTTGGTACAATCAACAATACCTCAAAGAAACACCGAACGAGGATCTTGCGAAGCTACTAATTGATGATGTCGAAAAGATCAATCATGATGTGGACATTGAGACTTTAGCCATAGTCTGCGGAATGATGAAAGAAAGAGCTGTATTCCCTCATGAGATTATTAGCGAAGGAAAGTACTTCTTTATTCGTCCATCTGAATACGATGAAAAAACCCATCGAAAAAAATGGAAAGAAAACACTCCCGAAATTCTCAAAGACCTTAAACGTCTATTTGCAGATGCAGAGGATTTCAGTTCGAAAAGTGTTGAAGAAATCTTTAAGTCCTATCTGGAGGAGAAAGCAATAGGGTTTGGGTCTGCTGGACCTGCCCTTAGATTAGTTCTAACCGGTAAAGGTATGGGGCCATCATTGTTTGACATTGCTTCATTTCTTGGGAAAAAAGAGACCGTTGCAAGAATTGACCTTGGTATTGAAAAGCTGTCTTAATGGGGTTGCTCGTAGTTGAAGGTATAAGAACATATAGCTATCATGGGTGTATACCGCTTGAGAGGAAGGTAGGCGGCGAATTTAAAACCTCAGTAAAGATAGATTACGATTTCAGCATTCTCTCCGGTTCTGATGACCTGAACAAAACTATAGACTACGCGAAGGTCATAGAGGTGGTTGAACGGGAAATGGCGAAACCGGCCAACTTGATTGAAACTGCAGCAAGGAATATTATACGGTCTATTCAAGGTAGTTTCAAAGGAATAGCTCATGTAGAAGTAAAAATAGAAAAACCTCATGCCCCTATTAATCAACATTTTGAAACTCTTGCTGTAGTACTTACAGATCGAGATTTATAGCCCTTGCTTGAATATTATTCAACTCTCAGTTTGCAGGTAATTGTTACCTTTGCCGGCCTTATGGCGCTGTGGCCGAGTGGCTAGGCAGAGGTCTGCAAAACCTTGTACAGCGGTTCGAATCCGCTCAGCGCCTCATATCCATGTCGGATAAATTCCATAGGAATACATAAAAAGAAAAGCCCCGCTTCAAAAGAAACGGGGCTTTTCCCAATCAATCAATATAAACCAAATCAAGCTACCCTATTATTAGACTTTTCCGATTTGGAAAAGAAATAGCCTCCTAAGCCTACGCCAACTAGCGATAAGAGAAACATAACTATGTAGTAGAAACCAGGTTGAAAATCGCTTACGATCCACTCCCTGAAAGGACCTATTACTGTCACTATCCAAATCGCTATTCCAATGAACTTATTCTTCTTCATGACCACATTTAGGGTTTGACGCCGAAAGTAATCATTTTGACACAAAAAAAACCTTCAATTCTGCACTTGACAATGACGCTAATCAAAGCAAGCGATGACATTAATCAACATCCTGGGTTGTTGACAAATCATGATATAAGTAAATGCCCCTGATGGACTGCAATTCACTATTGAACTTCTAAATTACCTTCTTGTTTCTGAACTTAAACGACATTTGCACATCTCAAATTAATCCTGCAGAACATGAACAGGAATCAAAAAATTATAGTGGCTGTCCTGACCGCAGTCATCTTAGCTATTTTGGGCAATATCCTTTTTGGTAACAAGTCAGGAAAACTGCCCGATAAACAAGAGGGTAAAAACATCAAGTATCTTCTTGCTCTTGAGGCCGAGAATAAGGACCATGAGCTATGGATTTCAACCTATGGGAGAGTTATTACCTCGCTAGAAACGGATTTATCCGCAGAGGTAGGCGGCAGATTGCTGGCGGGAAATGTTTCCTTAAGGCCAGGAACAAGCTTCCAGAAAGGAGACCTACTCTTCAAGGTGTTCTCTGATGACTTTAAATATCAGATCAAAGCCAAGCGCAGTAATTTTATTCAACTCATTGCAGGAACTCTTCCTGATCTCCAGGTCGACTTGCCAAATTCTCTTTCAAAATGGAATTCCTTTTATGAATCCATAAATGTCAATCGGGATTTACCGCCATTGCCCGAGGTAAACGACTCAAAAGAGCTAACCTATTTAGCTTCCAGAAATGTTCTTACCGAATATTATAACATAAAAAGTGATGAGGAGCGTCTAACCAAATATGAGGTAAGAGCGCCTTTTGCAGGTTCTATACTTTCAGTTTCAGCTGTTCAGGGAGCTACGGTTAATCCGGGAACACCCATCATTAGGGTTATTAAAACGGGAGAGGTAGAGGTAGAATCTCCTGTTTCTGTTGAGAATGCTAGAAGAATAAAACACGGCACAAAAGTGAAGTTATACACGCGTGAAGGGCGCCATTTCAGCGATGGAAAGGTGATACGCATATCGGAAACGGTTAATCCAAATACCCAGTCTGTTATGGCATATCTGTCAGTTGACGAAAAAAATAAAAATGAGATGTATGCCGGACAGTATTATGACATTGAAATTGCTGCTGGTTCAACAGCGAGTTCAATAGTGGTTCCAAGAAGAGCCCTGATTTCTAACAGAACCGTCCATATCATCAAGGATAGCAGCCTGGTGCAATCAGAAGTTGATGTCGTTTTTTCAGACGACGACAGCTCAGTAATTCGGGGGGTTGAAAATGGTGCGCTCATCGTAATAGAACCGGTTGAATTTATAGGTAAACAAACCACAGTAGCCCCAATTTTTGCCCGATGAGAAAGATTGTTTCCTACTTTATTCAACATCCGATCTGGGCTAACGCCGTCATCGCAATTACCATTGTTCTTGGTGTTTTCAGCCTTATCTCGATGGATCGGTCCTTTTTTCCGGAATTATCACCAAACGTCATCACTATATCGGTATTCTATCCGGGAGCATCTCCTCAGGAGATGGAAGAGGGGGTAACTATAAAAATTGAAGAGTCACTCAAAGGTATCTCCGAGATTGACGAATTGACCTCAGTTTCAGAGGAGAATTTTGCAATGATCACAGTAATTGCCTTTCAGGGAACTGATATGGATGTTCTTGTAGCGGAGGTAAAAAATGCTGTTGATGGTATTTCCTCTTTTCCAGTGGGTGCCGAAAAACCAATCGTTTACAAGCAAAAAACCCAGGGGCTCGCTGGAAGGGCTTCTGAAATAACGCTAACTGGGGGAGATGACCTGATGTCTCTAAAAAATGAGGCACAGCGCATTGAACGGGAACTGTTGAGTACCGGAGTTATTTCCGATATAGGATTTTACGGGTTTCCCGATGTTGAATACAGCATTGAGGTCGATGAGACTGAGTTACTGCGCTATCAGTTGACTTTTGACGAAATAGCTGCCGCGGTTCGACAAAACAACCGGGATGTGAGTTCAGGAACAGTAAAAACCGACGCAGAAGAATTCGTTATCAGGCTCAAAGGAAAAGACACAGATCCTCTTGGAATGGAGGATATTGTTTTACGGGCTGGTAATTCTGGGGATTATATTACTCTGGGACAGGTGGCCAATGTAAGTTTCCAGTTCTCCGATACTCCCAACAAATATTATTTAGATGGTAGCCAATCCGTAGGTATCAGCGTAAACCGCCGATATGGAGAGGATCTCCAGAAAATCGATCAGACCGTTAAAGCCTATATGGATGCCTACAATGCCAAGAATACCGGCTTTAAAATAATCGAAGTTTTTTCATTTTTTGACCTATTAAATCAACGAATAAACCTATTGACCAAAAACGGAGTCATAGGTTTGGTTCTGGTGTTACTGGTATTAGGTTTATTTCTTAATGTCCGGTTATCTGCATGGGTAGCATTTGGTATTCCGTTCTCTTTTCTTGGGATGTTCGCCATAGGTTCTTTTTTCGGGCTGACCATAAATATGATCTCACTGTTTGGGATGATTCTGGTAGTGGGGATACTTGTAGATGATGGTATTGTAATTGCCGAAAACATATACACTCATTTTGAACGCGGTAAATCGCCATACCGCGCTGCAATTGACGGAACTTTTGAAGTGATGTCTTCTGTTTTCACATCCGTTCTTACCACCATTATGGCATTTACCGTTTTGCTCTTTATTGAAGGTCTGGAGCGCATGTCGGAAATGGCCATGGTGGTCATTCTCGCTTTGGCGTTTTCACTTATAGAAGCGTTTTTGGTGCTCCCTTCTCACCTTTCGAGCAGGACGGTTTTAAAAACCAATGTTATTGGAAAATTGAGAAATAAAATGAACCAGGCCATAATCTTTATGAGAGAAAAAATTTATGGCGAACTACTGGATCTATCGCTCAAATACCGAAGAATAGCCGTCTTCTTTCCCTTAATGTTCATCGTACTTATTTTCTACTTCATTTCAACAGGTTTAATCAAAACCACTTTTTTCCCAAGTATTCCTTTTGACGATTTCACGGTAGAAATCGCATACAAGCCCGGAGATCCACTGGAGCAAACAGAAGCATTTCTGGACCGAGCAGAACTAGCTGTTAAAGAAGTTCAGGCGGACCTCAAAGAAAAATACGGTTGGGATTTAATCAATTATGTCACCCGTGTGGTGGGATCTACACGAAATATAGGAGAAACTGGAACCCATGCCGGACGAATACAGGTGTCCCTTGATGTTGAGGAGGCCGATATTTCCAGTTTTCAAATAGCTGCAATGGTAGAAAGGCAGATTGGTGAGGTTCGGGGAGCGGAAAAATATATGGTAGGAGGTATTAACCGCTGGGGAAGTCCCGTCTCCATTGCATTATCAGGTGAAGATTACGATGAACTTAAAAAAGCCAGTAACTACCTGAAAGAAATGCTCCGTGAAATGCCAGAACTCAAAGACATTCAGGACAATTCCTCTGCCGGTAAAAGAGAAATCATCATCAACCCCAAACCGAAAGCATACATGTTGGGGTTAAATCAGAATGAAATTGCCCGCCAGCTGAGGCAGGGATATTTTGGAGAAGAGGTTCAGCGATTAATCATCGGCAGGGATGAGGCCAGGGTATGGGTTCGATTTCCCGAGTCAGGAAGAAAAACTCTCGGTCAATATGAGCAGATGAGGATAAAGACTCAAAACGGACAGTTAATACCATTACATGAGGTCGCTGACTATCATATTGAGCGGGGAGATGTCGCAATCCGGCACTACGATGGAACCAAAGAGATTGAAATTACTGCGGACCAGACGGATACCTATGCTTCAACCCCTGAAATCCTTCAAAAAATCAAGAAAGGTCCAGTTCAGGAGTTGCAGAAAAAATTCCAGACGGTGGGTGTGTCCTATCGCGGACAACAAAGAAATGCCAACAAATCTTTGACTTCGATGTCCATACTCCTTTCCATTGCCATATTTATGATTATTTTGGCTATTACCCTGAATTTCAGCTCTTTCTATCAGGCATTCATCATTCTCGTAATTCTACCTGTCGGTATCACCGGGGCAGCATTGGGGCATAGCATAGAAGGACATCCAGTATCTATTCTTAGTGCCTATGGGATGATAGCTTTGCTCGGCATTGTAATCAATGATGCTGTTGTATTCCTGCATACTTATAATAGCAACTTGTTAAATGGGGAGACCGTTAAAGAGGCCGTTAGAAATGCCGGTATTGCCCGTTTCAGACCTATCATTCTAACTTCCGTTACCACTGTAGCCGGGTTATACCCATTGATTCAGGAAAAGAGCTTCCAGGCCCAGTTTCTCATTCCAATGGCTATTTCTGTGGCGTATGGCGTTCTTTTTGGAACCTACTTTATTCTCGTATTTCTGCCGTCATTAATTTTATTCTTTAATGACATGAACCGTGCATTCAGATGGCTTTGGTTTATGAAAAAACCTAAAGCGATTGAAGTTGAACCCTCTATCCGAAATGTGAAAAGGTTAGAGGAAATCAATACAGCTGAATAAGAATGAGAAAACCGATTACCCTCTTCATTACCATCTTACTGCTCTATGGTGGCTTGCAATCTCAGGAAACCCTAAGTTTAGCAAGAGCAGTTCAAATTGGACTTGCCAACAACTTCGATATCCTCATCTCTCAAAAGAATTATGAGATCGCGGCATTAAACAACAAGTATGGAGAAGCGGGTGGCCTTCCGACGGTTGATTTGAATCTGTCTCAGAATAACAATCTGTCCGACAACTCTTTCCCTCTTGCATTCGTACAGGGGCAGACCATGACCAATGGTGTTACAGGCGGTGCAGATGTGAATTGGATTCTCTTCAATGGGTTTCAGGTAAGAATGAATAAAGCAAAACTTGTTCTGTTAGAAGAGCAAAGTGAAGGAAATGCTGCTCTCATTGTGCAAAACACCATTCAATCCATTATTCTGGCCTATTATAATGCAGTAGTGCAGCAAAAAAGGCTAGAAATATTTGGCGAAGTAAAGAAGCTTACACGTGATCTTTACAGTTTAAACAAAAACAAGAAAGACTTTGGCAGTATCACCACTTTTGATCTTCTGCAGATTCAGGGTAATTATTTTACTGATTCTACCAATTATTTGAACCAGGAACTCATTACACAAAATGCAAAAAGAAACCTGAATGTTTTAATGGCAAGGCCGATAAACACCGAATTCATTTTAGGTGATACCGTTCTGCCTGAAATTCGGGTGTACAACTACGAAGTACTGAGAGACGAGATGTTTTCAAATAATCAGGACCTTGTTGTTCAATATTACAATCAACAAATTGCCGAGAATGATATTGATCTACAGCGCGCGGGATTATATCCTACTGTAAATTTTAACACGGGTGTCAATGATAGCTGGAGAAGGATAGATGTAGACGGACAAGGCCCTGATGGACAATCCATAGCCTATTCTGCTGATGGTGCTACCATTAACTACTACGCAAACTTTGTTCTAAGCTACCGGCTCTATAATGGAGGCCGTGTTCGCCGTGCTATTTCAAGGGCTAAGATCCAATATCAAAATGCTGAGCTCAATACGGACAAACTGAAACTGTCCCTTGAGCGCGATTTGGCCAATTCTTTTGATACCTATAACAATAGAATCAAGCTATTGGGAATAGCTGATGAAACTGTCAGAACCCAAAAATTAAATCTTGAACTGGGTGAGGCCAAATTCAGAAACGGAACGCTATCTTCATTCAACTATCGCGATATACAAACCCGATATGTGCTGTCTTCGATAGATCGGCTGCAAGCTGCATATAATTTGATAGAATCCAATACCGAGTTAGTCAGGCTTACCGGCGGAATCCTCAGTCAATTTGAAAGCGAATAGGCCTGCTACCTCTCGGCTTTTTCGATCCTGATTGGTCTGGAAACCGAATTGCCATCCATATCAGTTACTCTCAATACTTGCTTTCCGGATTCGGGTTGTACGGATATTTCGTGTTGTCCCTCAGTACGCCCAATGAATTGATCATCCAGGCTCCAGAACATAATCGCTTCAGGGTTTGAATGCACCGCTCTAAAGACGATGTGCTGTAGGTTTCCATTCATGTCTACCGGTAGGAAAATGGTAGAATTTCGATTGGGATAAATAATAGAAAATGATACATCTGAATAGGTGGTATTGCAACCTTGTAAATAGGGTGGGAGAGGTTTATAACCCGGATTATTGTTTTTGTAATAGTTCTCCATCAACGGCGGTAGTGAAAACCATGGCGAGGTATACGAACTAGCCAAATCGTAACAACTGGAATTAACCCTGAATTGCTTGCTTTGATCGAGTTGAACAAACTTACAGTACTTGCAACTCTTTACGGTTGATGTACTCATCGAAACCTGAACAGAATCAATGGTTTCGCATGCTTCTGAAGGAGCAAAACCGCTTTTTTGGCAAATACTTTTGTAGGTAGCATCATCATAAGGAAATTCAAACCACTCCCTGGCTGGTAGCCGATTAAAGACCTCAAATAAGACAGGAGCAGCACACTTCAACCCTGTCAGGTCTGGTTTTCCTTCTCCATCTGCATTTCCTACCCAAACGCCCACCGTGTAATCGTAGTTCAATCCAACAGCCCATGCATCTCTAAACCCCTGACTGGTTCCGGTTTTCCACGCCACTTTTCGGTTGGAGAAGAAGCGTTCCCAATTTCGCTCCTCATCCGGCCTGTTTACGTCCAACATAGCCTCGAGCATATGCATTACCGCAGTTGGACTTTCTTTCACCCCTCCTTTTCCTGGCTTTTCGTTGTTCAAACTAATTCCCTGAGCAAATTCTGAATCGGGATATTTCAAGACAGAAGCTGCAAGCGTTTGATATATACCCACAAGCTCCCAAAGTGATATTTCCGCACCTCCGAGGATAAGGCTTAACCCATAGTGCTGAGCACTGTAAGGGAGTGTCATACCCAGCTCTTTAAGGCGGTAATGAAAACGATTGATTCCGAAGGATTTAAGCATCCAAACCGCAGGGATATTCAATGAGTAAGACAGTGCTCTATTTGCTCGAACAGCTCCTCTAAAGGTTCGATCGTAATTCTCCGGAACAAACCCTGAAAAATAAGACGGAACATCGGGGACCAGAGCCCGTGGAGTGATGAGTCCATCGTCAATCAGCATAGTATAAAGTAGTGGTTTTAAGATACTTCCGGTACTTCGCGGTGTGAGTATCATATCGTTGTAGTACTCCTGACTACCTTGTGCATTGGCCAAATATGCGCGCACCTTTCCAGACTCATTCTCAGCCACTAATACCGCCATGTTCTCAATTCCCCGGATCGACAAGGCGGCATGCTGCCGTTCGGCTATCATTTCCACCATTTCCTGCAGATCGGCATCTATTGTCGTTTGTATTCTGTGCCGGATTCTGTCCTTATTCGTTTCTGATGCAATAAGGTGTTCGGCCTTATTCGGCAGAGGGCGCGGGGTACCGGGCAAAGGTTCCAGGATTGCGAGGGCATAAGTCAGCGAATCGATCACATTATTAGTGTATAGTCTGTGCAACAGAAAATCTCTCTTCCTCAAGAATTCAGTTGCATTTTTTCCCGGCCTAATTAGCGAGGGTGCATTGGGCAGAACTGCAAGAGCTGCGCTTTCTGCCCAACTCAGTTGATTGGGGCTTTTACCATAATATCTCCAGGCCGCCGTTTCAAGGCCCACGACATTACCCCCAAAAGGAGCGTGGGTTGAATATAATCTGAGGATCTCGTCTTTGGTATAGCTCAGTTCAAACCGGGTAGCCAATGAAGCCTCAATAATTTTCTCTGACCATTTTCTGGGTTTTCCTTTTCTGGAAAGTCGTATAAGTTGAGTTGTAATGGTACTGCCACCACTCACTATTTCACCGGCTCGGATATTCTGCCAAACTGCCCTTGCAATAGCAAGAAAGTCTATTCCAATGTGCCCGTCAAATCTTTTATCCTCATAAGTAATAATGCATTCTTTAAATCTTTGGGGCACTTTTTGGATGATGGGAAACCGCCACTGCTCGTCAGAAGAGATTCTTGCCCCGAGGAGAGAACCCTCACGATCCTCAATTATGAAAGAATAGGGATCATTGAAAAGTTCTTGAGGTAAGGAGAAATACCATAACCCGCAGAAAGCGATCAATAATCCTGCTGTCGCTAACCTGATCAACTTTTTTTTAATCAAAATATCAAGGCACTACATTGACCCATCTTCCACGCACGCTTGCGCGAACCTCGTCATCATACATCGCCTCGCAGTATACAGATGGCATGTAAAATTTACCCTGATACGTTGCATTTAGCTGAACTTCAAAGGTTTTTCGGTAGGTTGAGGTGCTTAAGTTGAAATAGGTGAGTACCTCATCGTCTCTCACATCCTGGTACGTGAAGTAATCATTATTCAGGCTGGATTCACCTTCTCTCATTCGCTGATTTATAATTTCCCATCCTGAAGGAAACATGTGTGTCAGAGCCAATTCCGACAAAGACCCCGCTGTGCCCGGATTTTCAATAGTAACTACTGCGATAAAATCGGTTCCCTGCTTGATCGTACCAGGGTCTAAGGAAGCTCCTGAAAGGGCTTTATACCTTACGTTCATTTTCAAATTTTCAGCAACATTGGTCGTATTATCCACTAGTGGGATTCCATTCAATACGATTCTTGCAAAAAGCATCCCTTGTCCATTGTTTTCAATCTTTATTTTATCTGAACCGGAAGCCCCTTTTTCCAGGAACTTATCGGAATATAATGGGATTGGTTGATCGACATTCGTTTCAGGGCCGCCACCTATTCGGTAGGTCGCTTTCAGAGGCTTTCCTGATTTGGTTTCATTGAGGAATTTCGACATAGCTATGAGTGCATATGCTGTTGATTGTGTGCTTAGCCATCGGCTACTGCTTAAATCTTCGGCAATTTTTTTAGCCAGTTCTGCTCCTTTGGTAAAATCTTTAAGGATTGTCTGCGCTTCCAAAATGAATGCGCGGTCTCTTGTTTTTGATCCAAATCCATAGTAGTAGTAATCTTTTTTGACGGGTTCATAAGCCAGGTTTTCTGTCATCTTTTTTGCAACCTCTTCCTGACCGGCTATGGCATATGCGGCCGCCAACCTCCATTGAACAGAGGGCTGAAGATTATCAAACTGGCGCAGGTTATTCATAGCTCCCATTTGTGCATTTCCGGAGAGAGCCAGAACATACAGTCGATAAACCTGAATAAACTCGTCATATCTATTTGCTTTATCATCTTTCCAGTTTCGGGCAAGAGATTTTTCATGGTTGATCCACTTTTTCTTCATCGATGAGGGGAGGTTGTATCCTTTCTTTTCAGCCTCCAGCATAAAGTGGCCCGCATAAATGGTTGACCAATCATTGTAATAATCGGTTCCAGGCCAGTACGAGAAGCTGCCGTTACTTTTTTGGAAGTGAATCAGTTTGGTAATTGCCTCGCTGATATTGAATTGGATATCTTCCTGATCCTCTTTAGAGAGATAAGTAAGACCATTGAGATATAGTTGAGGGAAGGCGCTGGATGTAGTTTGCTCCAAACAACCGTGAGGATATCGTATTAGGTACTCTAGTCTTCTTTCAAGGTCCATTGCCGGTATGGTCGAAAGTTCTAGGGTAGCGGCATTCGTACCATTTATTCCAAAGTAATCAAACTCAATAGTGCCGTTTGTACCGGCTTGAAAAACGGTATCAACAACTTCAGAAATGCGTGGATTTGGTGCCCGCACCTCCAATTCTATATCATGATGTGCACGCTCTCCGGAGCCTTTCGCAGAGATAGAGACTTTTCCGAGTCCTACTTTCTGTTTAACCTTTAACCGAAACACAACCAGTTGATCGCCGGGCTCATTAAATGTGGCCTTCTGCTGAGACTTTCCAACGATCTCAAACATTTGATTGACTTCCAGATCAATTTTGGCTTCTTTCACATTAGGTTCCATAGCAAAAACACTAACCGGCAGAGCCACTTCTTCTCCAGGACTTAGCACGCGCGGTAAAGTTCCAAGTACCATGAGTGGTTTTCGAACCGGAACGGTCTTTTCTTTTGAACCATAACCTGGCGATTTACCCGCTACCACCATTACCCTGACAGAACCAACGTAATTGGGTATGTCAACTGTTTGAACTCTTTTCTGTCCGGGCTTAAGTTGGTACGGGCCGTAAAACCTTACCATAGGTTTGAATCGATTCGCATTAACGGGCTCATCCGGTACTGAAAGTTCACCTCCACCAATGTTGAGCAGATTAGGTAATGATGAGCCATAAGCTCCTATAATCTCGTCGTAGAAATCCCAGGTTTTGACACCAAGATATTCTCTGGCGTAAAAATGGTTCCAAAGGTTGGGTGTTTTAAATCGGGTTAAATCTAAAAGTCCCTCATCTACAATGGCCAACGTATAGGTCATGGGCTTTCCGTTTTCCTCAGAGACCACTACCTCTACGTTAGATTCAGGTCTCCAAACGTCAGGACAGTTAACCATTGGTTTGAGATGAGATCCTGGGTCTTCGACCATCATGGGAACCACCCCGAATAACCTTATGGGCCTGTCATTTTCAGTTTGATTATGAGGCTGCAATAATGTTACAAAGCAATAAACATTCGGTGCCATATTTGAGGTCAAGGGAATAGAAAAACTCGTTTCTCCTTTTTTAGTATCGATCCAGTAAGTTTGCAGAACGGTATTTCCGTTTTCTATGCTCAACAGAGCTTTGGAATTTTCTGTTGACGGAAATGTTATCACCGCAGTCTCCCCTGTGTTATATCGTTCTTTGTCCAAAGCGATTCCGAGAACGTTTGGTACTTCCTCATCTCCTCGTTCAGACCTTGCCCAATAGGGCCAATCAAAATAGGCCACCTGAGCTGTAACATGACCGCTTGATAAATCGGTTATACGGAAGATATACCTGCCATAGTATCGTTTTGGCGCAGTAAAACTGAAACTGGACTTTCCTTCGGTCACGTTCAGTGTATCTCTTTTTAATCTGCGATTGCCATTGGCAAACATGTATTGGGTCTGTCCGTGGTAATATCGGTCGTACCACCAGTTTCGGGTAATGTAGTAGACCTCCACCATTACTTTTCCGTCCTTTGGTTTCCCAAACTCATCCAGTCTTGCAACGTCGATTTTTACCGGCTTATCTGTTTCATGAATATTTCCCCACATTTTACCATCAGGAATTTTTATTCCTGCATAAGTAGAGTAGGGCGAATAGGTAACAGATTGGCGGTCTACACTGAAACTACCTCCTGGCTCAAATACGTTGGTATTGAACGACAAACGCAACATACCCGGTGCTTCTGTTGCATTTATATCTGCTTTTATTTTAGCATAGCCATCACTATCCAACTCATTATCAAAAACAGAACGTTCAGCATATTCATATCGGCTAAAATCGTCCTGAAATGAGTATTCTTCAAATCCTTTAAACTGGGTATACGCATTGGATACACTCATTGATACCTGTGCCTTTAAGTTAGATGCTGTGGCTCCGTGAAGCCAACGTACTTGCATGTCACCAGTAATACCATCCTTGCTGTAGAGCTTTTCCGCTCCGAAATCCAGATTGATTTTCAATCGGTTAGGTTTTACCGTTTCTATCTTTAGGCTGCTATAGAAAGTCCTGTTGCCGACCCCAATATTGACCTGATAATTTCCTGTGGGATCTTCTGGTTTTGTGGCAAAGCGAAAATCATAGAATCCATCTACAGCATGCGTCTGAACTTTCTTAAAGACCATTTGACTGAGAGGATTATACACTTCCATGACTACAGGAAAGTCGGCCGGTAGAATGTCCTTTTTATCTTCAAGTACGAAGGTCAGAAACAGAGAATCTCCAGGTCTCCAAACTCCTCTTTCCCCATAAAGTATTCCTTTTACCCCTTGTTTTGTAGCCACACCTGAAACATCAAAGGTGCTCATTGAGAGTGCTTCTCCGTCAATCATTTTAAGGTAACTCACACTGTTGGCTCGTCGGGCTAGCGCAACAAAAGGTTTCTTATCCATAGTCAGTCGAACATGACCCTGATCGTCTGTTGTTCCTTTAGCGATTCGCTGTTGTTGAAAATCAAAAACATCAACTGTCGCCCCCGATACTGGACTTGCACTGATCAAGTCGGTAACCGTGAAGTGTACGCTTTTATCGCTACCTGCTTTTGCTAATATTCCCAGATCACTCGCTATAAAGTTGGTTTTGACGGACGCGTTGTATTCATTGTAAAATGCTTTATTGCAAGGGTTTTCACGCTCACTCCAGTCGTAGTAATAGTCCCAATAATTATCATTGCTGTAGTAGTTTTCCCAAACAGATTCATCATTTTCCTCTTCAAACGGTGCATAATCCCAACCCTCTGTCGGCTCCAAAGCATCACAGGAATAGATGGAATAATCGTGCTTAAATCTTAATTCTACATGATAAATGGCCCCTTTCTCAACGTCAATAACATCATCCAGATTGATGTAAAACCGATTCCACTGTTTGAGGTTTTCAGTCGTTAATTTTTCCAGGGCTAAATGCTTTTTAAGTATGGTTGACCCTACAGAGCGCAATCCATATTGCTGTCGGTAGGAGTTTTCCTGAAGAAACTGCAGGACATTGTTCTCATAAATCTTGACCACAAAAAGATCTACTGCTTTTAAATTCACCGCTTCAAAAGCAATCCTGTGTCCGTTTCCAGATGGGAGAACAAATCCTTCAAATGGCATAACAATCTGAGGTTTGATATCCCTGAATTCTATTACAGTGTCTATGGCTGTGCCCAGATCATAGCCCTGGATATTCTGGATACGATCTGATATAGAAAGCGTTCTTTTACCAAAAATGTCATTTACGGTAAAAACGATAATTCTATTCTTATCTGTTTCAAAACGCAAATCAGGGTTGCCACTAATGTTAATTAGTCCTAATAATTCCTGCTCTTTTACCGGGTCTGAAAACCAAAGCTCCAGGCGCTGTTCCGGCGCATGAGATACAATAACATTAGTAAGATCAAATTCATTTAAGGCTGGGATTGACACCTTTCGTTCTATGTTTTGATCAATTCCAACTGCTTTGCCACTAAATGAAATCTTTAATTCTCCTTTGGTGGTTTCCATTCTTTTTGCATGCTGCACCTCAAATCCAATTTCTCTATTCCCAATAAAATTGTATTGAACTTCCAGATTTTCACCATCCTGCTCTGCCTTAAAAAATGTTTTGAGTTGGTTTTCGTTGACATCATCGGCAAAAATGACCCTTCCTTTAACTTTCTGATCAGAGAGGTTGCTTTCTTCATATGCTTCAAGCCCATCGACAAATACCTGATAATTCTGTTCAATGATATCAAAGCCAAACTCAAAATTGCTGAGCTCATTCGGAACCTCTGCCACCTTTGAAAGTTTAAAAACGACATTGTAGTGAGTGCCGCTTTCCATGGGTTCATCGGGGATGAAATTGAATTCTCTGTCTCCGTTTAATTCAACTTTACCTTCGATTGATGGTGAGAACTCGAAGAGCTCCTGAATATCTTCATGATTCTGGAGTAGAGACTTGTTATTGAGCCTGACAATAACGTGTGCATGACTGGTTACAATTCCTGCCGTATATGATGAAACATACGCACTGTATTCGGGACCAGGATGTTTCTGTTCAGATGATGTATCGCATGAATAAGCAACGATGAATATTAGAGGTAGGAAAAGGAGTGAGAGGTAATGTTTTGGGTTCATAACAGCAAATTATTCTATCAATATTACTGTATTACCATGAACAAGTGTTTAACAAATGAGAAAATGATGTTTCATTTTCTCATTTACTCCACTACTTCAGCTTCTTCAAGGTCCACTTTTTTGCCATCGAGTTTGGCATCTTTTCCTTCATTATAGTATATCGTTAGCACCGGGAACCCTGATTCGTCGTATCTTTTCCAGTCTCCCTGTTTCAATCCCATTTGGTACTTGCCTTCTAGCATTTTTCTACCATTATCGTAGTAATAAACATGCTTACCGTCCGGAACACCTTCTATATAATTTCCTTTAAACGCTAACTGCTCATTAGATCTATAGTAGCCTTTCCATTCCCCGTGCATCAAACCTTCAATGTATGCTCCTTCGTGGCGATAATCGCCCTCTATTACCCACCATTCGCCGTCTTCAAGTCCATCAATATAGGAGCCTCTAACCAATTCATTACCCGTAGAATCATATTCAGTAAAATCGCCGTCTTCAAGTCCTTTTCTGTAGTTTTCCTCTTTGAGAACCATTCCGTTATCAAAGTACCACACCCATCTTCCGTGAGCTTTTCCTCCTTCTTTATATTTTCCTTTCTGAGCAATTTTTCCGTTGAGATGAAAGAATTTCCACGCTCCAATTCTGGCACCATCCAAATATTCTCCTTCTGCTCTCTTCTCTCCTTCGCGATAATATTCAATCCAGGGTCCTTGTTTTAATCCATTTGCATCTACTATACCCTGCCCTAAAAGGATCCCTTTATCATAAATCCATGCGTTGACTACATTGCCCGAATCATTATACTCTTTCCAAACTCCGTGTGGTTTACCGGCGAGATAAGTCTTCTCCTTCTTCACTTTTGCATCAGGAAAATACTCCCGGACAATTTCAACATTCATTAATTCCTCTACGTTTTCAATTACCTGTCCATTGAGGTATTTAGTGGTGCTTAAGAGCTCACCACGTTTGTCATATTCTCTGAAATAGCCATTTTTTAATCCTGCCTTATATCTCCCTTCAATACGCTTGATCTTCAAATCTGGATCATCTTCGTAGTACTCAATCCATAGACCCTGTCTTTCTTTCGCTTTATTGTACCGATTTATTGGAAGAGTAGACCTCAGGGCACCTTTTTCATAGGTATTCACAGAGATTACTCTTCCATCCTTTGCATACTCATATCCTGGGCCGTCTGAAAGTCCCGTGGTATATGGAATCTCAAAATTCACTTTCTCAATATCGGAGTAATATTCTTTGAGTACCCCTTCAATAGTATCGTTCACATAGGGTACTTTCCTTATGAGCATACCTTCTTCATTATATTCCTCGGAGTATCCGTGTCTCATACTTTTTTCATAGCTGATTTTCTCCTTGAGCAGCCCATCCTCTCGATAAAAAATCCAGGTACTATCCAGAAACTTTCCTTCTCTGTTTCCTTCTGATCTCAGAGTTCCATCCTCGTAATAGTTTTTCCAGTAGCCGGTAGGCTGGCCATTTTGAAAGTATCCCTCTGCTGATTTACTTCCGTTTGCATGATAGAAAATGTTATAACCATCAGGATCAATTTCATTATCCTGACCTGAAGAAATCCAGGGGAGAAGTAACAATCCTCCGATCATTATAAATCTATTCATAATGTTTAAAATCTTTATATACTACTATTAGGCTGTTGATGCAGTTCAAAAATTTATACGAGAATAATTTGGTATTGTGCTTTATAAATAGTTAATCACATGAAATGAACATAGAACTCATGCCAAACAACTTGAAAGATAGTATTTTTAGAAGCTATTAACATGAGGTTGATATTTGTAGTAAACACGAAAATTGGACAGATTAGTGAGGAGAATAGTTCGATTTTGTGTCAACAAGAAGTCAGGAAAAATACAATGATTTCATTTGGTCAGTTTAAAGAGTTTCATAAGAAGCGAAATATCCGGTATTGCAAGACATTTTTTTGAGAACTTATATTCAATTATTCACCGCTTATGAACTTTCTGTTGACATAGACTTAACGTTAAGAATAGAATAAACATCAATAGTTAATAAACCCGTTAATTTTCTGATAATATGATAATTAAAAACTCCATTGTAGCTGTAGGTTCCGATCATGCCGGTTTTCAATTAAAAGAGCGTATTAAAGCATGGCTGGAAACCAATGATTATCGGGTAAAGGATTTTGGAACTTATTCGGAGGATAGTGTTGATTATCCGGATTACGTGCACCCTTTGGCCGAATACATTGAAAGTGGAGAAAGTCCTGTGGGCATTGTGATTTGCGGCAGCGGGAATGGTGTTAACATGACGGTGAACAAACATCAGAAAATTAGATCAGCACTTTGTTGGGAACCGGAATTGGCGAAAATGGCCCGGCTGCATAATGATGCCAATGTACTGGCTTTATCTGCCCGATATGTGAATGATGAGGTATCCATGAAGTGTGTGGAGGAATTCATGAATACCAATTTTGAAGGAGGCAGACACGAAAGAAGAGTAAATAAAATTTCTTGTAGCTGATTTAATAAGCAGGGTAGCTCACGTAGTTTCTATCCGTTTCGTATAAAGTTATTCTTAAATCGAAAACCGGGTCCAGTTGATTTCTTATGAGGTTGTAGATGACCACTACCATGTTTTCAGAAGTAGGATTAATGGTCTTAAACTCTTCCGTATCCATATTCAGGTTTTTATGATCAAATCTATCGAGCACTTCTGATTTGATGATATTCGCTAACACCTTCATATCAATAACATAACCACTTTCGGGGTCTACCTCTCCGGTTACACTTACCTCCAAATTATAATTATGGCCGTGATAATTTGGATTGTTACAATGTCCATAGAAAGCCGTATTCTTTTCATCTGACCAATTTGGATTGTGTATGCGGTGAGCAGCATTAAAATGTGCTTTTCTGTTTACGGTAACTCTCATGATGTACTGTGTATAATTTGATGAACCCGACTGAGTGCAATTCTCAGCCACGGTGCATATCGGTCGGGATGATTTTCTATATCTTTTTCCAGAGATGGAATATCCATGTACTTCCAATCTTGTACCTCATTAGTATTTACGATAGGTTCACCATCATATTTTCCAAAAAGAACATGATCTAGTTCATGTTCAATCATTCCGTTATCGAGTTCGGCCTTGTAGATGAAGCTAAACTCTTCATTCAATGTGGAAGAAATTCCCATTTCTTCCATCAGTCTTCTGTGAGCTGCTTCCAGTACAGACTCATTTTCGCGAGGATGGCTGCAGCACGTATTGGCCCATAGATTGGCGGAATGATACTTTGATGAAGCACGTTTTTGAAGCAATAATTCACGATTTTTATTGAACAGGAAAACAGAGAAAGCTCTGTGAAGAACACCTTTTTCATGAGCTTCAGTCTTACCCATAAGTCCTTGCATTTCGTCTTTTTGGTCTACCAATATTACCTGTTCTTCCATGATTTAAATTTTGAACAAAGGAACAAAATCTACCATCTTCATTGGGGATTAAAAAACAAGAAGCACATATTGTTCCCTCTGTGGAGATTAAAAAAAAGAACGTCAGATTATGGAGAATATAACCGTTCAGTTTGAAGTAGTGCCATCAAAAAACGCGGATAGTTTTGTACTTGATACCCTGTATGAACTATAGGAATCAGGTCTAAAACCCGATCTATTTTGCTATTTCTTTTGCGAGCCCGAAAAGGACCTCATCCATTTTAGCACTGAATTCAGGTACATCTTTTCCTGTATTTTTTCGGAATAAATAGGATGGTCTGGTATAGGTGATATAGCTGATTCCTTCGGCGTTTGTCCAGATTAAAAATTTCATAGGAAGATCAAGAGCCATTAATGGAAACTCGGCCAAAACTTGAGATCCCATTTCCGGATTACCGAAAATAATCAGGTTTGAAAAATTTAATTCGGTGCCAACGGTCGATGCATTTTCCTGATGATCAATAATTGAAAAAACAGTATATCCTTTAGCCTCCAACATACTCGTAAGTTCAGGTACCAGTTGAGGGGCATCACCCTTTGTTTCAAGGGTTACAATACCTTCAAATTTTAAAAATTCCTGAGCCGAGAGGGTAGAAAAGAACAGGGTTATGGTGAGAATAAAAAGTACTTTCTGCATTTTGAGTTTTGAATTTGGTCAAATATATCAATATCAGTGGCACTGTAGTAAGTCCAGATATAGCTTCATGAGTTTATCGGAGGTTACAGAAGGGTGAAACTCATTCATCACATATTTCTTGCCTTTGGATACCAGTTCATTCCGATAGGATACATCAGTTTGTAAAAGCCTGATCCCTTCCGCAATTTCCTGTGTTTGTTTTGGATTGATGTAATGAGCGCCAGGACCTGCAGCTTCAGGAAGTGCAGAGGTTTTGGAGGTTATGACCGGTGTTTCGCACAGCAGAGACTCAATTATCGGTATTCCAAAACCCTCATAAAATGAAGGATATATCATCATTTGGGCATGTTGATATAATCCTTTAAGTTCTTCAATATCTCTGATGTCATTCTTGAAAATGATGAGTTCTTGCAACTTCAATTCTTTGATCCGTTGAAGTACTTTTTTCAAATAACTTTTTCCACTTCCTACTACAACAAGAGGGATCTTTTCAGAATCTTTTAGGTGGCTAAGCGCTTCAATAATTCCCAAAAGATTCTTTCTTTCTATTACAGAACCGACATAAAGCAAATACTGATTGGGTAAATATACTGGTTTGACAACCTTATCATTACTAAAGAACTTCGTGTTGCATGATTGATGCACCACTGAAATCTTCTTCGGGGCAATTCCATAAAGCGCCACAATATCCTGACGCGTATGCTCGCTTACTGCGATGATGTGATCAGCCTGCTTGCAGGCATATTTGAATTTAGTATTGTAGATGGTCCGGTCAGTGAGTTTATAGGTTTGGGGGTAGTGCTTGAAGATCAGATCGTGAATTGTTACGACGAACTTTGTAGAGGTATTGGAACCCCGAAAGGGAATTTCATTGCTCAAACCGTGGTAAATATCCAGCCCGTCTTCGGCTATGTCCTGCATAACCCCTTTGGTTCTCCATAGTAGCCTGTTGTTCTGCCTGGGCGTGCGGATGTGGATATTGGACTGCTCTAAATATTCTTTCGTTCGTATATTTTCCTGATAATCAGGAGTATAAAGAAAATAGGATTGATCGGGAAAATGGGAATTAAGGTTACTTACCAGCGTGCGACTGTAGTTTCCCAGTCCGGTAAAATTCTTAAAAAGGCGCTTGGCATCGAATCCTATTCGCATTCGTCCCTATTGTTGATTTTCAAGGCGTTTTTGCATTTCTTCCCTGGTCAGCTCTTCGGTTTGTTCTGCAATCCACCAGTCAATTCCAAATTCATCCTGAAAAGCGGCCGTTCGATGCCCGTAGAATTGATCCATAGGTTTAGCTATTGATGTGGCTCCTAACTCAATTGCCTTGCTGTACACATCTGCAACACCTGTTACATGGACATATAGCATTGCGTTTCTGCGTGGATTATTCTCCCGAACTTGCCCAACCATTACTACACTGTCGCCAATGGTTGCTTCTCCGTGCATGGTAGACCCATCCGAGTTTTTCATATCGTCATGTATGGTAGCATCAAAAACAGACTCCAAAAAAGAGAGCTCTTTGTCTACATTTTCTACCACGATATATGGACAGACATTGTTATAACCTTTAGGTGGAATGTGCTTGCTCATCTCTACTCATATTATTTCTCCAAAGTTCAATTTTATCGGGGTTAAAGATCAAAAGAATTGGCAGAATAGCCAGTCCTGATATGGTTAATACTTTATAGTACTGAAGGAGGTTATAGGTATACCTTCCAATAATGTCAGATCCTATTAAAGGAGTAAAGATCAGCAGTACGAACGAGACCCCCAGCCAAAGTATTACCTTTTGTTTTTGGTTTGCCACGGGCATGACGATCAGCCCATATATGACATAGATAATTGCCGGTAGCATAGAGATGAATGCATATTTCTGCTGATGAGGAAAAATCAAAGGAATGACCCAAAGCAAATATGATATCTCTCTGAACTCGGCCATTTTAGATGGAGCAGGTTTAAAAGGCACGCTTCTAAGAATCCATAAAAACAACCCGACGAGAAATACCCGGAAAACATTAGTAATGGCAATAGAAGTTTCTACCGGCAGATTTGCAATATTTCGATTGAGATCCATGGAACCCGAAGTTTCCGTTAGAAGATTCGGTATCCATGCCACAAGGCTGTGTGTGTTAATATCCGTCTCAATGACATGTTCTGCATTAAGTGGATTGATGACAAACCACCACTCATAGAGTAAGTACCGATTGTAATCCCACCCCATAAAAGCGGCGGGAATGAAAAGGTAGACTACAGAACAAAAGAGAATAATTGCCAGTGCTTTCCATTTCGCACGATAGGCTAAATACGGAACAAAGACCAAAGGAAGCAGTTTGATGTTGATGGCTAATGCCAGGAGAGCCCCACCTATGATGGAGTGTTTTTTTCGGATCAACATCATAGCTTCTATGGCAGCCCAAATTATGAAGATGTTAATCTGGATCATGGTAATGTTGTAGGGGATTAGTCGGGCAGATAATACTATTCCCGCGATAACCCACAAACGCCCTTGTCTGGGTGTAAGCATGTCGGGATCAAAGTAGTATTGAATGATATTCGCAATGCGAATCAAAAGAGCAAAGCTGAGGAGCAGCCACAAGAATTCAATAAAAAACTTGAATTCTACAAAAGGAATCAGCAACATTGCAAATAAGGGACTGTAGAAATACTGTAGCTCATAGTGGCGAGTCTCCTCCACCCACTCTCTATGCCCGTCGTCGTCGATAATGTAAAACTCTAGATCTCCTGGAACTGATTTTATGCGATAAGGGTTTGCCTTACGCGACATTTTTTCTGCACCCTGAAGGTAGACATCAAAGTCACCGCCCTCACGGGCAGACTGTGCACTTAAAAGAATGGCCAGTATAGCATATACGATCCACCAAATGTTTTTTCGATTATCAAACAAAGACATCAGCCTGCAGGAAATATTCTGAATTGCTTAAAATGGTGGGTAAAGTGCTTGTTATGAAAGATAATCCACTCCTGAAAATTTAGAGGGCCGAAAAGAGGGTGTTGTGTTTTTCTATCGGGAGTTTGATTAAAAAATTGATGAAAATCTTTCAGTCTTTCGATCAAGGATGCACAGGCATCTTCTAACGTGGCATATTGTCCGCCTTCTGGGGGCTGAGAAGAATAAGGAGCCCTAGCCCCAGGCCTAATTTCCCGGTCAGAGAATAGAAACTTTCGAGCGCGTTCTACATCAACCTGCTCGATACCATCGAAGGGTTGTAGCTTATTCATGGAAAGGTCTACTGCATCGATGAGATGCTCCACCATTTGTTGAGGGCTCATGACCCCAAAATCAGGTTTATCATTACTTGATAAACCTTTGAGCGAATTTTCTATGGAATGAAGGTCAAGGATATTGGTAAATCTTGAATCCATCTTTGCTGACATTAGGATTCTCAAAGGTAGTCGTACTGAGTTTCCAACTGGAAACTTACTGGTATTTCATATTGACTAATATTGAAAAACAATAATTGATCATATGGTATTTCCTTCCATTCTTCGCACTCTTGGTTTTTGGGTTTTGATATCCGGAATGGCCGTTTATGTTTATTCAAACTTAGAAAGGTCTAACGAAAAGGAGGATATCTACTATGTGTATTTGGAAGGGTCGCGGATTTTAAAGGGGGAGAATCCTTATGAACGAGTTCTGGGCAGTGATATGCTTCATAACGACAAGTTTTCCACTTATTTCCCCGGAATCTATTTGATATCAGCTTCAATCCAAGTTGCTGGTTATGATGACTTCGAAGGATGGCATGAGGTATGGACAATTTTAAACATTGGAATTTTATTCCTAATTGGTCTTCTCATTTTTCTTGACCTTGAAAAAAGGAGCAGTCTTCTTCTGGCCATATTTGGGTTGATCATTCTGTACTTCCATTCCTATTCAATTATTATACTGAGAATCAACCATATAGATTTCATTGCCATTTTGTTTTTAGTGCTGTCACTCAAGGTAATTGAGCGCAAACCTTTATTGAGTTTGGTCTTCTTCGGGTTATCACTTTCCATGAAACACATGGCCATTTTTGCAGCCCCTTTGTATCTGTTTACATTGAGAGATTCAATTGGATGGAGAAGGTCCTTTACGTATTGTGTAGCAGGAATAGGCCTTCCGATTGTCGTGTTTTCTCTTCCCTTTATCATTTGGAATGCCCAGGGCTTTTTTAAATCGATCCTTTTTTCAGCAACCCGGCTTTCTGGCTCTCACTTTAAAACTCTTGCTGCGTCAACCCTTGTCGGAGCAGAGGGGCTAATAGGTAAACTACCCATGCTGCTGCTCTTTTTTATTATCTATTACCTGAACTACACCAGAAAGATCGGAATCAGAACTGGAGTGTTCCTGATTCTTGCCGTTTTTATTGGGTTTAACTCTGTGCTTTTTGTTCAGTACCTTATTTGGCCTGTCGTAGGCATGATACTGATGCTCCCTGAATTGTATCGAGCAGTTGCACCGGGCACATCATATCTCAGGAAGCCTTAATGCTGAAGCGTCTTCAATTTTTCCGGGATCAGCCTTGTTGCCTTCGGTAGAAATAGATCAAGGACGAGCCGATTATCGTAGGAAGCATCCAGTCTAACAATATAATACCGGTGATATTTTGTATGGCTGAAAATGCCGTCATGGCCGCAATATACGAGATGAACATCCGGGTAAAATGTTGTGGCACCCAGGATCCTTGATTTGATGAAGGTGGTCTTAGCACATACTTTTTGGCCTCGGAAATCAGGGAGAACAAGAATATCGACCCGAAGAACAGTGCAACAAGACCAAAAGTGATATTGTCTTTAAATAAGAGGTAAATGGCGTATCCAAGAACATAAGTAGAACCGCCAAGAGCCAGCACGCTTAAGATTTTATCAAACAGCGAAAAGCGGAGTGATTTTCGTATTGCAAACCGATAACCAGATAAAGCCATGTAATAACCTAACAGCCCAATAAAAAGCACCAAAACATGACCGATGAAGAAGGAGGTAAGGGCCACAACAGTCCAAAAACCAATATAAAACCTTCCAACATATCGGTGTAAATCTCCTTCTTTGGGCAAAAGAATCTGCAAAAACCCGGAAAAGGCCACACCAAAACCACTAATTCCATGAATAACAGCTATCCAACTCTCTGTCATTTATCAATATTAAACTGAATATCAAAAGTTGGAGGCAAACCTGTATTGTCAGGTGAACGAGGATCAACCGCCTCGAGAACGATAGAAGTCGAGTCCGAATGGGCGTTCAGGTAATACCTAATTGAATTGAACCGCTGTTTTTTAAATTCATTAAAGAGTGCATCGATCTCTTCGGGTTTGGTCAATTCAAGACAGGAAGTGGTGACATCCTTATACTCTCCTTTGGTCTTTGACTGAACGAATGCTTCGAAATCCGACCAATTCTGCCTATAGTCCTTCTTTTTCCTGGATTCGAACGTCTTTCCCATGATGTCGACGGCTATGGCGTTCTTCTCTTCTTCCTCGTCATCGAGATAGAGGCACTTGATAGAAAGTCCGGGTTTCTTTTGTTCCAATTCTAATAACTTATCCAACTGCAACCTCCGCGAATCTGTAAGTGCTGTATCCAGGTATTCATACTCTATTGATTCGAGGTCCTTTGGATCTGCGCCCACCAGTCCGGCAAGGGCATTACCTGGAGCTGCGACAGTTTTTATCAGCAGATTTTTCAAACTGTACCAGATTATAGGTCCAATTTTCGTATCCGGATCATTAAAATTTCCGGTTAAAGGAATGTCTAATGTGATATCACCATTTTTATCCTTAAGTAGAAAAAGTGCAAATTTTATAGGTAGGTCATAGATTCCACCTTTCTTTTCACCAACTTCTACATCCTTGATTATCAGGTTATTTTCGCTTTCCATCTGCATGTCCCGAACCTGGGTTTTACTGACATAGTGCATATCGCCGGTAAGGAATGGAACGCCTACATAATGCTTGCTATATAAGTTCAGGTCACTGAGTAAAAAGTCACGGATCGTATAATTTACATCCATGTCAAGTAGCTTATTAGGGTTAAAGGCATATTCAAGTTTGAGCTTTCCCCGACCGTTTAAGATCATGGTGCCAAAGGTCTTTATCCAATCAGCATCGCTGCTCAGGTTGTCAATAGAGTAGGTAACCTTGGTCAGCTCATAATGAAAGGGTTCCGGACCGTTGAAGTCATCAATGTTTATTTCTCCATCAATCAAGCGTAGCGTATTGATTGCATAGTAGTAAGAAGAAGAAGAATTCGTATCATCTTCAACAACATCCGTACTATCCTCCTGCATAGATGGTGCAAAAGCCTGCTCGAAGTTGCTTGTAGAATCGAACATAACGTAGTCTACATAAGGCTTTCTAATTGTAATGGTATCTATTTTATAGACCTCCTTAATGGGGTTAATGTCGGTAAGCCCAACTCTCATTTCAGAAAAAGACAGGAGCGGATGACCTTCACGATCCTCGGAATGGAAGTTTTCGAGGCCAACCCATCCCGATAGTTGATACTGCTCATATTCATACATATTACCGGCAATTTCAAAATCGCAGTTAAGAAAGCCTTCCATTTTACCTAAATCTGCCGACTCTTTCGCATAGGCTTTGAATTGGCTTAGGTCAAGAGAATCGATTTGAATTCTGGCGAGATAGTTACCAGAAGCTCGCTCCGCCTCAAGATTGGCCTGAAGGAAACCTTTGTTTTCAAAGAAAAACTTAACCCCGGCCTCACTCGTATCTGTTTCGTCCCACCCGATATATGGGATCAGCAGATTGATGTCATTTAGCCCTAGGGTATCATCCAGTTGTGTATCGATGTATTCTACTATACCATTTTTAAAAGTCATGTCATGAAGATGATATTGGGCCGGAGGGCCCTCGCTTTCCTCTACTGAGTCCTCTTCGGACAGATATAGTTCCATGAGATCATCAAAATTGAATGCGCTGTCCAGAACGACAATTTGAGCTCTCAGCCCGCTGCAGTAGAGTGATTCCATCAAATACTCAGAACTTAATGCCTTGAGCGGTTCGAGATCAACCTGTAAGGTATCAAATGATATAAAAGACCCCATATCATCACTTTCGTGCATGATGAATCCCGTAGCTGTAATGGTAGAAGTGAAATAATTATACTTAAGCCCGTTGAGGGTGATCTTTCTACCAACCCATTCTTTACCGTTTTTTTCTAGCTCCTGTCGCACCACTTCAGGGGCACGCCACATCGCAAACAGAATGATGAGAAAAAGAATTCCTAATACAATGAGTAACCACTTGCGTTTCATCAGGTCAGAATTTAGGGGCAATAAAAGTAGTCAAGTCGATAGTATGTCGGTTATTACCAGGGTTAAAACTAAAGTTAACTTATAGTCAGTTTCAGCATTCAAATAAATTTGAAAATTCTTCAACGTTTCATGAAAGGAATTTCACCAGAGCTCAAACGCAGCATCAACAATCTGCCGCACAAGCCGGGAGTATATCAATTCTATGACAAGGATAGCAAACTGTTGTATGTTGGTAAGGCTAAGAAGTTGCGCAACCGGGTTGGCTCATACTTCAGCAAGCAGAAATACGAAAGCGGTAAGACGAGACTCATGGTAAGTAAGATTTCCAGGGTTGAGTATATCGTGGTAAATCATGAGTATGAGGCCTTATTGTTGGAAAACACTCTGATTAAAAAGAATCAACCTCGCTACAATGTCATGTTGCGTGATGATAAAACCTATCCGTGGTTGTGTCTGAAGAATGAACGCTTTCCGAGAGTCTTTGCCACCCGAAAAGTTATCGAAGATGGAAGCGAGTATTACGGTCCTTATCCTTCGATGAAAACGCTTAGGATGCTACTTGATGTGATTACAAAAGGATATAAGCTTCGAACTTGCAGCTATATGCTGAATGAGAAGAATGTGGAAAAGAGGAAGTATCGGCTTTGCGTGGAATTTCAAATAGGAAACTGTGCCGGACCCTGTGAAGGACTGGAAAAAGAAGAGGATTACAAGGAAAAAATCGATGAAATAAGGAAAATCATTAAGGGCGATACCCAACAATTAGTGGGGGCGCTCAGAGAGCGTATGATGAAGTTAGCCTCTGAGCAGGAGTTTGAGCGGGCACACGAGATTAAGCTCCGTATGGAACTGATAGATAAGTACCGGGCTAAATCAACCGTTGTCAATTCCAAGATACACAATGTCGATGTTTTTAGCATCGTTAGTGATGCGTATGCAGGATATGTGAATTTCATGAAAATCAATAATGGTGCAGTCATTCAATCACACACCATGGAAATTCGTAAACGAATGGAAGAAAGCGATGCTGAGATTTTGGCCGTTGCAATAGCTGACATTCGACAAAAGTTTTCGAGCCAATCGTATGAGATTTACCTTTCAAAGAATATTGATATTGAGATTCCCGGCGTGGAACTGTCTATACCGAAGATAGGAGACAAGAAGAAGCTCATAAATCTATCCTTAAAGAATGCCAATTATTATATGCTCGATCGTTATAAAGACCTGGAAAAAGTAGATCCGGATCGTTATACAAACAGGATACTTGATCAGGTTAGGAGTGATCTTAGGCTCAGCATTCAACCCGACCACATGGAGTGTTTTGATAATTCCAATATGCAGGGAACAGACCCTGTTGCTGCATGTATAGTTTTTAAGAACGGTAAACCCAGCAAAAAAGACTATCGCCATTTTAACATCAAAACAGTAAAAGGCCCCGATGACTTTGCCTCCATGGAGGAGGTAGTATACCGGCGATATTCAAGGATGCTCAGAGAAGGGCAGTCACTACCTCAAGTGGTAGTCATTGATGGTGGTAAAGGCCAGCTAAGTGCGGCAATGAAGAGTATTAAGCGATTGGGAATTGAAAAAGAACTAACGGTGCTGGGCATAGCCAAACGGCTGGAGGAGATTTACTATCCGGGGGATCAGGTTCCTATTTATTTAGACAAAAGATCAAGTACATTGAGGTTGATTCAGAATATGCGAAACGAAGCACATCGATTTGGAATTACGCATCATCGCGGAAAGCGGGCTAAAAGATCAATAAGGTCCGAACTATCAAACATTCAAGGAATTGGCCCTAAAACGACAGAGGTATTATTGAAGAAATTCGGATCTGTAAAACAAGTAAAATCTGCCTCTCAGAAAGCGTTGACTCAGGCCATTGGGGCATCAAAAGCTGCTACAGTCAGGAAGTATTTTGATCAACAGAAAGGTTAATCAAGTACTTCCATGGTCATGATTATATCGGTAGTTGGACGATTGTTAGGGTCCGTCTTGACAATGGCAATGGAGTCCAGCACCTCAAAACCTTCAATGAGTTGACCAAAAATGGTATAGGCATCATCCAGGTGTGGGGCTCCACCGACGGACCCATATATCCGGGCATCTTCATCACTAAACCGATATTTGTCCAAAGCCGCCTTAAGTTGAGGCTCTAGTTGCTGGATGATCTGCATCCCGACTTCGCGATTTCCAGTTTTCATGGCATTGGTGTAAGCCTGTTTAATAGAGTCGTTTTCCGGTTTGCTCATCACCATCGCAAATTCAAACTGCTGGTTTTGCATTTTTCTTCGCTCTTCCATGGATCTCAATTCTTCGGGCGTAAAGGTTTTACCCTGAACAATGTAGAATTGACTTCCCGAACTTTTTCGGGCCGGGTTTACATTATCTGGATTTCTTGCTGCCGCAAGGGCACCTCTACGATGAATTAAAGTGTCGATAAATTCAGGATTCAGCTCATACCCTGGACCTCCATTTCCTAATCTCGTTCCCTCGGGAGCGTTTTTTGAGTCCGGATCACCGCCCTGAATCATAAAGTTTTTCATCACCCTATGAAAAAGCAAACTATCGTAATACCCTTGGGTTGCCAGTTTTAGAAAATTATCTCGATGCGCAGGAGTTTCATTGTAGAGCTCTACAATCATGTCACCATAAGTAGTATGGATGAGAACTCGAGATCTGTTTTTTGAAGTATCTCCATTGCTGCAGGTAAAACCTAAAAAAAATATGCCTACCAGTATAGTAGTAAGACTTAATGCTGTTTTCATGCCATTGATGATTTGAGTATATTGCGGGGCTAAAATAGAGTATAAGAATTGATGAAACCTTTGAATTCCTTAAGAACTGGACATCTTATTGGGGTGTTTTTGATCTTCATACTAGCTGCATACGGATGTGAGAAGAATGAAGGGTCAGAAACAAGAGCCGAAATTGAAGTGGTGAATCGATTGAACACACCGGTGCCATTCGCGGATCTGCTCATCACTTGTCAATCTTCCTTTGATCCGCCTCGCGAATGCGATATTCGGATTGAAGCAAGAACTGATGAGTTTGGAAAATACAGCCAAACATTTGACCTACCCAGGATTCTATCGGTATATGCATCCAGGGCCACCTTTGACACCGTGATCATCGGGGTACCACCGGATACTCAGATGATCATCACAAAAGACTCTCTATGTGCAGAATCCTTCCTGAGTATTGTTGAAGGAGAGACCACGTCAATTACAATGACACTTCTCGAGTGTAATTGATAATCGCATTTTTTATTAGTTCCTGCTGATCTTTTTTGGACAATACCCGAAATGCTGGCCCTTTTTTATAATGAGGCCAACCATCAGAGTCGTACTTTTCCAATTCATAAAACCCTTTGGGTTCCAGTAGGCTGCACAAAGCAATATGAATAAGCTCCATTTTCTCCTGTTTTGAGAATGATTGAAGCCCAAGGCCCATTTCACGCACACCAATAAGAAAGAGCATGCCTTCAAGATCTATACCCTTACCAAATTTTGACTCGAAGAAGAATCGGGCTTTATCCCAATCTTCATTTTCATTGTATGTATAGGTCATTGATTTATTTCCTCCATCTTTAAAAGAAAAGAATAGGCCAATGCTGTTTCCTCGAGAGATTTAAACCTTCCACTGGCACCTCCATGCCCGGCTTCCATTTCGGTATGCAGGATCAGCAGATGATCATCCGTTTTTTCTGCCCGTAGTTTGGCAACCCATTTCGTGGGTTCCCAATATTGAACCTGGGAATCGTGATAGCCGGATGTCACCAGCAGGTTGGGGTAGTCTTGTTGGGTGACATTATCATATGGTGAGTACGATTTGATGTAATCGTAGTATTCTTTATTCTTGGGATTACCCCATTCTTCAAACTCCCCAGTGGTCAATGGAATGGATTCATCGAGCATAGTTGTGAGCACATCCACGAACGGTACCTGGGCGATTGCTCCTTTCCAGAGGTCAGGGCGCATATTGATGACAGCCCCTACAAGCAAACCACCGGCACTTCCGCCCTGACAGTATATGCTTTCAGGATTGGCATAACCCTGAACTCTGAGATGTTCGCCGCAAGCAATAAAATCTGTAAAAGTGTTTTTCTTGTTGAGCATCTTTCCATCCTCATACCACCTCCTGCCCAGCTCTTCACCTCCCCTAACATGAGCTATGGCAAATACAAAACCACGGTCCAACAAGCTTAGTCTGCTACTGCTGAAAAAAGCATCAATGCTGTACCCATATGAACCATAACCATAGAGGAGAAGAGGGTTTTCACCCTTTTTGTACAATGATTTTTTGTACACAATTGAAACGGGAACCTGAGCACCATCAGTAGCCCTGGCCCACACTCGTTCGGATTTATAATCGGATGGCTCATGCCCGCCAACCACTTCGTATTGCTTCAGTAAGTCCTTTTCTTTAGTAGACATGTTATAATCGTACACGGTGGTCGGCGTGGTTAGAGAAGAATAGACAAACCTGAATCTTGGCGTATCGTATTCAGGATTATAGGATGCATAGGCCAAATAGGTGGGGTCCTCAAAGGAGATGAAATGAGCTTCAGAATTATCCCAGGGTTTAATATGAAACCGGATTAGCCCTTTTGTTCTCTCGGTGAGAACCAAAAAGTTTCGGAACACTTCAAAATCTTCGAGCAGAATATCATCTTGCTGTGGAATGAACCCCACCCACTTATCGATGCTGGTCTGGTTTAGCGGTGTCTTCATGAGCATGAAATTCAGCGCTTTGTAATTGGTATGTATGTACCAGTTTGAACCAAAATGAGCGACACTATATTCCACGCCCTGCGTTCTTGGTTGAAAAATAACCGGTTCTGAAAAAGGTTCAGCTGCGGGAAAATAGCGGACTTCAGTGGTGGTTGAGCTGGTGGAGTATATCAAAATATATTGGTCTGACTTCGTTTTACCGATACTGCAGTTGAACTTTGGGTCAGTTTCTTCAAAAATCAATACATCTTTTGATTGATCGGTCCCCATCACATGTCGGTATACACGATAAGGACGTAAAGCCTCATCCTTCTGCATGTAGAAAACTGCTTGATCGTCTGCTGCCCAAACGACTCGCCCTGTTGTGTTATCTAATTGGTCCGACAAGAAAGTCTCGTCTTCGAGGTACTTGAAGGTGATGGAGTAAATCCTTCGTCCTAAGAAATCTTCACCCAAAGCTGCAATCCGGTTATCGTTACTGACAGACAACCCCCCTAAAGAATAAAACGTTTTTCCTTCAGCTCTCAGGTTTTGGTTTACAGTAATCTCTTCAGGGGCATCAAGGGAGCCTTTTTTGCGGCAGTTCACAGCGTACTCTTTGCCGGTTTCGTAGCGTGAATAGTAGTAGTAGCCCCGCTTCTTGTAAGGTACGGATAGATCCTCCTCTTTTATTCTTCCTTTAAGTTCTTCGAACAAACTCTTGCGCAGTTCAGTCTGAGGTTGCAGGGATTGTTCTGTGTATTCATTTTCCTCATTTAGGTACTTGATAATATCCGGATGATCCCTTTCATTCATCCAATAATAGGGGTCTTGGCGAACATCATCGTGTTCGGTCAATTTCTTTTGAATCTTCTTCGCAACAGGAGGTATTTTCATTTGGATTTGGGTCTTTTCTTTCATATTACATGAAGCCATCGCAATTAACAGAGTCAGACTACTTAGATAAGTTGAAGCGGCATTCATTTGAAATAAGAGTTAGGTAAAGGTTGCGAATATCGAAAATTGAACTATTTTGCGCCAAGAACCACACAATTTCTTCGTATAAATACATGAGGCACTTGTTCAATAAACTACTGGTGACGATATTGTTATTCATCGCGTTTGGAGCCAATGGACAGAACACAATAGAAGGCAAGGTTGTTGACAAGTCCTCGGGACTCTCTATTATTGGGGCCACGGTGGTTATTGAGGGAACAACCAATGGAACGCTCACCGACATCGATGGAAAATTCAATTTTGAAACAGAAGCTGAATTGCCCTTGGTACTACTTGTACATTTTATGGGGTACGAGCAAGTCAGCAAAACTATGGATAGCTGGGGGCAGAAGCTAAAAATTCAAATGAAGAGTAGTGATGTAATGTTGAAAGCCGTTGAAGTGGTGGATAACAGAATAACAGAACAACAGCAAAAATCTCCTCTTACAGTAGAAACTATGGATGTTACTGCCATCAAGGAAGCTCCATCCGGAAATTTTTATGAAAGTCTTGGAACTTTGAAAGGTGTGGATATGACTTCAGCATCGCTTGGATTTAAAGTAATTAATACGCGTGGTTTTAATAGTACATCTCCAGTACGCTCACTGCAGGTTATCGATGGTGTAGACAATCAATCCCCGGGATTGAATTTTTCTTTAGGCAACTTTCTTGGTGCCAGCGATTTGGATGTAAAAAGAGTAAATATTGTGGCAGGTGCGAGTTCGGCGTACTATGGGCCGGGGGCATTTAATGGAGTTATTGCTATCGAAACAAAAGATCCATTTCTTTTTCCTGGATTGAGTGTGGAATTGAAGGCGGGAGAGCGGAATATGTATCAAGCCGCAGTTCGGTGGGCTCAGGTTATCAAGAATAAAGAGGGATTTGAGCGATTCGGCTACAAGCTGAACTTCTTTTATTTCCAGGCGAGAGATTGGGAAGCTGAAAACTATTCACCTACAGATGAATCAGAGGATGGGGTAGAAAACCCCGGGGGTTATGATGCGGTAAATATTTATGGAGATGAGGACGTGTATTTGAATAACGACTATACCGACGCCCTCGGTCAATTTGAAAGCCCCGGGCTGGGTAGATACTACAGAACCGGCTATCGCGAAATAGATTTGGCCGATTACAATACGAATAACGTTAAGACGAATGTCTCTTTATATTACAATATCACCAAAAAACTCCAATTGGAATATGCATTTAACTACGGCACTGGAACTACGATTTATCAGGGAGACAATCGGTTCAGCCTTAAAAACATCCAGTTTTACCAGAATAAATTAGAATTAAGGCAGCAAGACAAGTTTTTTGTACGGTTTTATGCTACGAACGAAGACGCTGGGGATTCTTACGACATTTATTCTACTGCTTTAGAAATGCAGGAGATTGTTAACACAGGAGAACAATGGAATATTGATTATAAAAGAAACTGGAATATTTTTCATCGACGAAACGTTCGAAACCTCGAGGGATATCCAACCGTATTCTTCCCTCTTGATGAATGGGCTGTTGAGCACGAGGCATTCATAGCAACGCAGCAAGATTCTTTGATTCGATGGCACCAGGAGAACAGGGCTTACACAGATTCTACATCGGGAAGGGGGAATCTATCTAGGTTCGATCCAGGAACTGCAGCATTTGATTCTGTTTTTACTCAGGTGCGCACTGCACCAAACTCGCAAGGAGGAAGTAGGTTTATAGACCGCTCTGCTCTTTATCATGCACATGCAGAATATCGGCTAAAGCCCGAATGGGGAGAATTAGTTTTAGGAGGTAATGGACGTCTCTATCAACCGTACTCGGAGGGAACTATTTTTGAAGATACCATTTCCTACAACTATGCCAACAGGGACTCGGGTCGCGTCATTACTGATTCTTCTTTTGCAGAAATATCGAATTATGAATATGGGGTTTATGTAGGGGGTTCAGTAAATTTAGTTGAGGATAAGTTGATATTGAATGGAACCTTAAGAATGGATAAAAATGAGAATTTTGACTACCTATTTTCTCCCGCCATTTCTGCGGTATATACACCGATAGAAAAGCACACATTTAGAATCTCTTTTTCCTCAGCGATCAGAAACCCAACTTTAGCAGATCAATATCTTTTTCTAGATGTTGGTCGCGCCGTTTTAAAGGGAAACTTGAACGGATATGATTCGCTGGTAACGGTCGAGTCTTTCAATGAATACCGCAATACGCTCAATGTCGATACATTGGATTATTTCAATGTAGCACCCGTGGTTCCCGAAAAGGTAAGGACCATAGAGGTGGGTTATCGAGGGACTTTTAACGATAGAATTTATCTCGACCTGAATGCATACCACAGTTGGTATGATGACTTTATAGGGTATAATCTTGGAATTGACCTGCAATATGACCCCGTTACACGTTTTCCCGTTAGTGTTCAGGCCTATCGGCTGGCATCCAATGCGCTGAGTCAGGTTACAACCGTCGGTGCATGCATTGGTTTGAATTATTACTTCGACAACAAATACATGATTTACGGAAACTATTCCTGGAACAAACTAAGTGTTCAAGATGAGAATGACCCTCTTATTCCGGCATTTAATACACCTGAGAATAAATTTAACATCGGCTTAACGGGCAGGGAAATAACTCTTCCACTGATAGACAAAACTGGTTTTGGTTTTGGCATAAACTACAAGTGGGTGCAAGGATTTATTTTTGAGGGTAGTCCTCAATTTACTGGTGCTATTGACTCCTATGGGGTTCTCGATGCGCAAATAAATTATCAGGTCAAAAAGATATTTACAACATTCAAGCTCGGCGCTTCCAACGTACTGGATAATCGGGTTTATCAGGTTTATGGCGGCCCCAGAGTTGGGAGGCTAGCATATTTCTCAATCCTTTTTGATTGGAATTTAAAATAGTTCTATATTTTCAACCTTAAAATCAGTAAATTATGATTAAACAATTACTTTTAGGCGGATTAGCGTCATTCTTTGTTTTTACAACAGTTGGCCAGGATCGATTTCTGGACGAAGTGTTCACAGATTCTCAAGTCCAAATTGACAAGAACATCACTTATGGCATCAATGTAGACTTTTTGAGATCCAATACCTCAGGAGCGAATGTCATTGCAGACTTAACAGCTCTAAAAACGGCACAGGCGCTTGGACAAGCGTTTCCACCCGAATATTTCAACCCAACTGATCCCAGTACTGACCTGAAGCTGGCAGATCTTAAAATGGACTTATATTACCCAAAAACTAGCGTAGACACAATGATGGCACGACCGGTAATCGTATTGGTACACACCGGGAGTTTTTTACCTCCGATCCTCAATGGACAAGCTACGGGATCTAAAGAGGACTCATCGATTGTTGAGAACGCAAGACAGTGGGCCCGAAAAGGATTTGTTGCCGCGACGATAAATTATCGCGGAGGATGGTTGCCCTTAAGTGATACTGCTGCAGTGCGAAGGGGAACACTTTTGAATGCTGTGTATCGTGCCATTCATGACACCAAGCAGGCAGTAAGAGTGCTTAAACAAACAACCAATCAAGGAGATCCTTATGGAATCGATACCGATCGATTTGCCCTCTATGGCCAAGGAACAGGCGGATATATTACTTTAGCTTATACCACTTTAGACAAAGCTGAGGAAATCTCGCTTCCTAAATTCATCAGCCCCCTATCGGGTAATTCTTATATAGATACCAATCAAGTGGGCAATTTTGATGGCTATGATCCGGCAGGTGTTCCTACCCTATCCTTGTATCTAGATACTTTCGATTTTTCAAATAGCGTTGTGGCTAGTGTAAATTCGGGCGGGGCGTTTGCGGATATTTCTTGGTTGGAAGCAGGTGATGCGGCTGTAATTACAGTAATGTGCGTGCGTGACCCATTTGCACCTTTTGATTCGGGAACAGTAATTGTCCCTACAACTGGTGAAGATGTGGTTGATGTGAATGGACCGAATACGTATATTCCTAAAGCGAACAGTTTAGGAGTTAATGACGCATTTTATAATGTGAGTTTCACGGATGATTATACAGCCAGAGCTAGATCGCTCTATGGTTCAACGGTAGATTACATTTTTGAAGCACCTGAAGATAAGCTTACAATTAGCGCTAACGGAGATGGAATCTTTCCTATAATGAAACCTTTGGCAACTAACTTTGATGAGAATCAAGGCTCGCCTTGGGACTGGTGGTCTCTTTCAGATTTGACCGCAGCCATTAATGCTTACAATGCGGCTACTGGAAGTAGCATTGATCCCAATGCTTTCAATAACGATGAACTTAAGGGCAATCCTGAAGGAAATAACCCAAATCATGGGCGCGCCTACATAGACACGATTCAGAATTATGTGAACCCAAGGTTGATGCGCGTAATGCAAATTGGCAATTGGGAGGCACTTTCCATTAACAGTATCAGGAAAAACGACCTTTTCAAGATGTATCCAAATCCTGCTGAGGATATAGTGGTCATTGAAAGCAAAGGAAAAGTGCTAGAAGAAGTCGTTATCATGGACATTTCTGGTAAAGTTGTCAACCGGGAGCAGACCTGGAACCAGACTATGGCCATTGATGTGAAAGACTTGAAATCCGGAGTCTACTTTGTAAAAGTTCGTTCCAATGAAGAAGAGTTTGTCGAAAAACTGATCATTCAATAATAGACTCAAAAAATAGATCGAAGGGGGCCCTAGGCCCCTTTTTTTATGCTTTCAAGGCAGCAGATAGTTTTTCTTTTTCCTTTGAGCTACTGCCGATAAATATCTGGTTATTGTGAACAACCACCGGTCGTTTAAGGAAGGTGTATTCTTCTAAAATCAAAGCCTTGAGCTGGCTTTCAGTGAGTTTTTGACCTTTAAGGTTTTTTTGAGTGAAAGCTCTTGACCTTCTGCTGAAAAGAGCCTCGAAACTACCCGCCATTTGGGCCAGTTCTTCCAATTCCCCCTCGGTGATTTGCTTACTTTTGACCTCCCTTAAATTAAAGCCATGAATCAGGCCAAAATCTTTGATGATCTTTCTGCTTGTATCACACGTTTTGATGTAAAATACCGTATTAACCATTCGCCGGAAAATTTAAAGTGGCAAAAATAAAGAGGAAAAAACGACGAAGCCCATTGAGGCAAATGCTCAGTCCACGTAGGCTGGCCATTCCTGTGGTTATTGGTCTGGGATTGATTGTTTACCTCCTTGTTACGGAGATTGATTTTTCCAAACTTCAGGAAATAAGCTGGAACCCACGAATTATAGGCTGGTTGCTTCTGGCACTGGCTGCGGCTGCATTTCGAGATGTGGGGTACATGTTTAGGCTTCGAACACTGTCGGAGAAAAAAATCAAATGGCGAAACATCTTCGATGATATAATGCTCTGGGAGTTTTCTTCCTCCATAACCCCATCTGTAGTGGGGGGGTCAGGTATTGCAATTTTTATCCTGAGCAAAGAAAAAATTTCAGTCGGTAGGAGCACCGCTATTGTCATGATCACAGCCTTTCTGGACGAACTGTTTTATGTCGTTATGGTGCCTTTGCTTTTAATACTCGTGGGCACGGAACAGCTATTTCCTGATAGCGCACCGAGTGCATACATTTTTGGAGTTGAATGGGGTGTGAAGCAGGTTTTTTGGGTGGGCTATGGGTTCATAATTGTCCTGATTTCAGCCATTCTTTTTGGCATTTTTATCAGCCCTCGAAGGACCAAAATGCTAATTATTAGGGTTTTTATGATACCATTTTTACGCAGATGGATCAGAGCAGCATACAAAGCGGGCGACGACCTCATAACTACGAGTAAAGAATTAAGAAATAAATCTTTGGGGTTTTGGGCACAAACGTTTGGAGCCACAGCAGTCTCATGGACCTCTCGGTTTTTGGTTGCGAATTTCATTTTAATGGCGTTTACTGATATGAGCTTTCATGAAAACCTTATTGTCCTCTCGAGGCAATTGGTCATGTGGGTCATCATGCTCATTAGCCCAACACCTGGAGGTGCCGGGATAGCCGAATTTGCTTTTGACGGTTTTCTGAAAGACTTTGCTCCCGATGATAATCTCAGTTGGGCTTTGGCCATATTCTGGAGACTTATCACCTACTATGTTTATCTTTTTATTGGGATCATAGTGCTACCCAATTGGATACAAAGAGTATATCTAAAACGTAAACTGATTAAGTTCAAGAAGCAATAAATGGAAATTAGCAAGAAGACTGGCTTTGGAACCAGGGCCATACACGGAGGGCTTGAGCCCGATAGCGCTACAGGTGCTATTATGACGCCAATTTATCAAACTTCAACGTATGTTCAGGAAGAAGTAGGGAAGCATAAAGGGTTTGAATATTCCCGAACCCAAAACCCAACCCGAAGTGCCCTCGAAAAAAACCTGGCTGCTCTGGAAAAAGGAGAGTACGGAATTGCATTTGCCAGCGGCTTGGCCGCTATCGATGCCGTTATAAAGATGCTTGACCCGGGCGATGAGGTAATTTCCACCAATGATCTATACGGTGGAACCTATCGTATATTTCGCACTGTTTTCGAGAAATATGGCATTACCTTTCATTTCGTCCCCATGGCGCAATTGGAAGAAATTGAAGCCAGGGTTAATGAAAATACAAAGCTGATTTGGGTGGAAACTCCCACGAACCCGATGTTGAATGTAGTTGATATTCAGGGAGTTGCCACAATGATTGAAGAAAAAGACATCCTGCTTGCGGTTGACAATACCTTCGCCTCACCATACTTGCAAAACCCACTGGAGCTCGGGGCCGACATTGTAATGCATTCTGTTACAAAATTTATAGGAGGTCATAGTGACGTGGTGATGGGAGCGCTGGTAGTCAGTGATGAAGCATTGGCCAATGAACTTTACAGAATTCAAAACAGCAGCGGTGCTGTGCCAGGGCCGATGGACTGTTTTTTAGTTTTACGAGGTATTAAAACACTACATGTGCGTATGGAAAGGCATTGTAAAAATGCTGCTCAGATTGCCGAGTGGCTCAAGGGTCAACCCATAGTCGATAAGATCGTTTACCCCGGCTTTAAAGATCACCCTAACCATGAAGTAGCTTCACGTCAAATGCTTGATTTCGGAGGAATGGTTTCGTTTTCGTTGAAGCGAAACCGACTTGAAGATGCACACAGCCTGGTAAGTAAAACCCAAATCTTTTCTCTGGCAGAGTCACTCGGCGGAGTGGAATCTTTGATTGGTCACCCGGCAACCATGACTCATGCTGCAATTCCTAAGGAAGAACGCGAAAAATCAGGAGTTGTCGACTCTCTGATTCGATTAAGCGTAGGAATTGAAGACGTTGAGGATTTAATTCAGGATCTAGATCAAGCCTTCAAATCAATATAAAATGAACTACTATTTTATCACAGGAACGAGCAGTGGAATTGGCAAAGCTTTAGCGGAAGAAATACTAAAAGACGAAACGAACTGGGTTGTTGGCCTCTCCAGAAGAAATGTTATCAATCATGCAAGGTATGCACACCACTATCTTGACCTTTCGATAATTGAGGAGGTGAAGAGGTATGAATTTCCCAGGCTCGATGAAGCAAAGCAGTTAGTCCTCATCAATAACTCAGGTCAAATAGGAGACATCAAAAGAATAGGAACTGCCGATAATGATGCCATTGATAATTTATTTAAAGTCAATCTTATCGCACCAGCAATTCTTATGAATTTATACATGCAATGCTATATGAATCATAACGCTGAAAGAATAGTGCTAAATGTGAGCTCCGGAGCAGCCAATTATCCCATAGATTCCTGGGCACCTTATTGTTCTTCGAAAGCAGGTCTGGACCATTTGACCCGCACCATACATGAGGAGCAAAAAATAACTCAATGGGGAATAAAAGTATACAGTATCGCCCCAGGAATTGTGGACACTGAAATGCAAAGTGAGATCAGATCTTCGAATTCAGAAGACTTTAGCCGCTATGACGATTTCGTTAGACTAAAAGAACAAAATGAACTCACATCCCCGGAAGCTGTAGCCAAATTATATTTGGAAATATTGCGAAATACCGAAAGGTATACTGAGCCTGTTGATACTCTGCGAAATATGTAAGCTGCGTGACAAATGGATGACCAAAGCAATTTTGGATTTTCATACTTTAGCAGACTTCTTGATGCTGGATCGTTTGATTAACCCAATACGATCACTCCTTTTGAGGTAAGTTCTCTCATCTAACGAATGGAACATTCTGCATCAGGGTAAGTTCTATTTATTACGAAACTGTAAACCATTGAGATGAAATTTTACTTCTCTTTATTATTAGTCGCAACCTTTGTTCCTTCATTCATATCAATAAAGGCACAGACCAACATCATAAAATGTGCGACTGACGAACATGTCCATCACATGATGCAAGAGGACCCTGCCTTAACTCCTGAGCTTTTCGAAGAAGTTATGGAAATATCTGACGGTCCAATGACTCAGTCCTTCAGATCTGTTAAGTATGTTCCGGTAGTGGTGCATGTCATTCATTCAAATGGTGTTGGAGATATTGACTACGAACAAATAGAGAGCGCTATCGATATGCTAAACGAGGACTTTAGGCGATTGAACTCCGATGCATCGCAGACCAGAACAGCATTCCAGCCTTACGCGGCAGACTCGGAAGTAGAATTCGGCCTGGCCAAAGTGGATCCAAGCGGACAATGTACAAACGGCGTAGTACGAGTGAATAACCCCTCACTCAGCTTTGCAGCAGATGATGCTGTAAAAAGCCTCAGCTATTGGCCTTCAGATGAGTATTTCAATATTTGGGTGGTCAATGAAATCGACCTTGGTTTTGGCGGCGGCGGAATCATACTGGGATACGCGCAGTTCCCTGGGTTCGGAAGTTGGAGCACATACGGGGTCGTCATCAGACACGACAGGATGGGTCGAATTGGAACTGCCGGTTTCGGTGATCGCACGCTTACTCATGAAGTTGGTCATTGCTTTAATCTGTCGCACACGTTTCAGAGCGGTTGTGGAAGTAATTGCAACAATTCAGGCGACAGAGTATGTGATACGCCACCGAGTGCTCAAGATACATATGGCTGCAATTTCAGTCAAAATACCTGTTCGAACGACCAGATTGGAAGCTCATTCACAACAGATATGCCCGACCAGATAGAAAACTATATGAGTTATGACGATTGTCAAAACATGTTTTCACTCGGACAGAAAACAAGGATGATCAACGCTTTGAATGGAATTTCACAACTCATAAGTTTAACTTCTCCATCCAACGTGGCGGACAAAGACATACTGAATCCGAACCCTGGGGTGTGTAAAGCGGATTTTGAAGTCGACAGAAGGGTAGTTTGTGAGAACCAGATAGTTCAGTACAACGACCAATCGTATTTCAATCCAATTACTCATAATTGGAGTTTCACAGGCGGTGATCCCATTACCTCAACCCTTCAGAACCCCTCGGTTACCTACGCAGTAGCAGGAGTATATGATGTCAGCCTGAGCGTTGGAGACAATACCAATGTAGTATCCAATTTTAAGCAGGATTTTATGACGGTATTGGAAGACAGAGGCTCGACAAGTCCAGTAACCGAGGACTATGAATTCACTGGAGAATTACGAGACAATGGATGGTTTGTAGATAATGAGGCAACTGGCGCAGGGTGGTTTTCCTATCCAAACGCAGGTTCGGGAAGTACTCGGTCCATGTATTATAACGCTCATGGGAATGGTGAAACGAAATTCTCGGTAGAATCATCGACCTATGATCTTTCAAACCTGACATCAGGACAACTCGATTTTGATTATGCGTATAGATCGACAGGAGTCGGAAGCGGTGAGTTGGGGCTGCTTCGGTTGTATATTTCTACAGATTGCGGTCAAAACTGGGCTTTAAATTACATCAATGCCGGGGCCGGACTGCAAACAGGCTCCAACCAAAGTTGGCCTTTTACATTCCCAAGTTCCACAGAATGGACAACAGCCACAATGAATATTCCTGGCGTATATCTCAGAGAAGGAGTCCGTTTTAAGTTTGAGTTCGATGCCCGAAATACCAACAATCTTTTTATTGACAACATAATGGTTTCGGGTTCATTGACGGATAAGCCGGTATTGGTAAGCCCTGTTAATCAAGCTTCTCTTTCAGGAGCAATGACATTCACTCTGGATTGGCTGGCAACATCCTCAGCCGATGAATATGTCGTTCAACTTGATACAGATAGTCTGTTTACTAGTCCTGCCAAAATTGAATACACAAAAACGTATTTGGGTTCTTCATCAACAGACACTGATACCGAGCAGGACATAAGCGGAATTGCAAGCGGCACGTACTTCTGGAGGGTCGGCCGACAAGTAACCGGGGCAGTGCAGCAGTGGAGTGATGTCTGGAAGTTCGACTACTCATCCATCACCGGAGTAGAAGATATTCTGGAAAGCGGAGCTTTCAGTTTTCAGCTTTTTCCCAACCCCACGACAGGGGAATTAAACTTCAAAACGGATTTCACAGAAAGAGATGCTGCTGAACTAACTGTAAGAGATATCTCCGGCAGGGTAATATTTATCGAAAATTTTCAGGTCAATTCAGGAGGACAAACATTTTCCAGAGATTTTTCAGGATTGGCTAATGGACTTTACCTGGTGGAACTACGAACGGAAAAACAGGGTGCTGTATCCAACAAGTTTTTGATAACCAGATAATTAATGGGCTTCCAGCCAATTGTTTCCGAGTTGGGCATCCACTGAAATGGGAACGTCCCATTGAAGAGCCGCAGACATAATTTTTTTGATTTCAGGCAGAACCGATTTGGCCTCGTTTAGCGGCGCATCAAAGAGCAGTTCATCATGAACCTGCAATATCATTTTGGTCTTTAGGTCGTTGTCGTGGAGGAAATTATCGACCTTAATCATCGCAAGTTTAATCATGTCTGCTGCTGATCCCTGAATCGGGGAGTTAATGGCATTTCGTTCGGCAAATCCCCGAACAGGCGCATTTCGCGAATTGATATCGCGTAGATATCTGCGCCTTCCTGTTATGGTTTGCACATATCCATGCTCTCGGGCAAAAGCTATGGTTTTGTCCATATAGTCTTTTATTCCTGGGAACTGTTCAAAATAGTTATCAATAATATCCTTAGCCTCAGTTCTTGATATTCCCACTCGTTGCGATAGACCAAATGCAGAAATCCCATAAATAATTCCGAAGTTGACTGTTTTTGCACTACTCCTCTGCTCCCGGGTGACGTCACTTAAAGGCACACCAAATACTTTAGAAGCGGTAGAGGCATGAATGTCTTGCCCGGCATTAAAGGCCTCAATCATTCCTTTGTCTCCGGATATTGAGGCAATAATTCTTAATTCTATTTGTGAGTAATCGGCCGCAATAAGTATGTGATTTTCATCTCTTGGTACAAATGCCTTTCTAATAGCGCGACCTTTTTCGGTTCGTATGGGTATATTCTGAAGATTAGGTTTATCAGAACTCAACCGACCTGTTGCAGCAACAACCTGATTAAACGTAGTGTGAATTCTACCCGTATTGGGGTTGATCATTGTGGGAAGGGAGTCAACATAAGTATTCTTCAGTTTCTGCAATTCCCTAAAGGATAGAATTGCCGGAACGATTGGGTGACGGCTTTCCAGTTGTTTCAATACTTCCTCATTGGTAGCGTACTGGCCCGACTTGGTTTTCTTCGGTTTATCGTGAATTTTGAGCACTTCGAAGAGAACTTCTCCAACTTGTTTCGGGGAACCAATATTAAACGTGGATCCCGCTAGCTCGTAGATCTCCTTTTCAAATTTGATGATGTCGTCAGCAAGAGAAGAGGATAGTTCGGAGAGTTTCTCTTTGTCCAATTTGATGCCCTCTTTTTCCATACGCATAAGCACTGGAACAAGAGGCATCTCGATATCGGTAAAAACCCCAAAGACTTTCTTATCAGCCATTTCCTTTTTAAAAACATCGCGCAGTTGAAAGGTTATATCAGAATCTTCAGCAGCATACTCTTTAAGTTCCTCGATAGGAACCTCTGTCATGCTCTTTTGATTCTTTCCCTTTGGCCCTATTAGCTCAGTTATAGGCTTAGGCTTGTAATTCAAAACTGTTTCCGAAAGCAAATCCATAGATCTGCGATTATTATCCGGCTCAATCAGATAATGAGCAATCATAGTATCAAAAGACGGAGCAATCTCTTCAACCCCATACTTATTCAAAATCCTTAAATCGAATTTCAAATTGTGTGCGACTTTCTCGATACCCGGATTTTCAAAAAGCGGCTTTAGTTTTCTTATTTTGATCTCTGTATCCTGTCCAGGAAAACACGGGACATAGTATCCTTCCCCTTTTTTGTAGCTAAATGCAATGCCGATGAGTTCGGCCTGATCATAATCTAATGCCGAAGTTTCTGTGTCAAAACAGAAAGCCGGAAGCTTGCTCAGATCTGCGATAAGCCTGTCTAGTTTTTCGGCATTGTCTACAAGTTGGTAGTTGTGGAAGGTGTTTTCGAGAGTCGGTATTTGAGGAATGGAAGTGCTGCCTGCAGCAGTATCAAACATAGAAATCTGCTCTCCGGAATCTTTATTCTGGCTGTTACTACCGAGTCTTTTAGTCAAAGAGCGAAACTCAAGTTCATCGAAAATGGCAATCAGTTTCTCCATATTGGCTTCCTCGATTACAAAATCGCTGAGAGCGTATTCAATGGGAACGCTCACATCAATCGTTGCAAGTTCTTTGCTGGTGAGCGCCTGCTTTTTGAAGTCAATGAGGTTTTGCTTTTGCTTGCCTTTGAGCTCATCGATGTGATCGTAAACTCCCTCAATACTACCATAGGCTCCAATCAGCTTTTTTGCCGTTTTTTCTCCAATTCCCGGAACTCCAGGTATATTGTCTACTGCATCCCCCCATAGACCTAAAATGTCAATCACCTGTATCGGGTTTTTAACTTCAAACTTTCCACAGACTTCTTCTTTTCCCCATATTTCGGCTGCATTGCCCATGCGGGCGGGTTTATAGAGATAAACATTTGGCCTGATGAGCTGTGCAAAGTCCTTATCCGGAGTCATCATATACACTTTGTAGCCTTCATCAGCAGCATCATGTGCTATGGTCCCAATGATGTCATCAGCCTCATATCCATCTTCGATAAGTATGGGAATATTGAGAGCTTTAAGGATGTCTTTTATAAATGGAACTGAGGATTTGATGTCTTCGGGTGTGGCCTCACGATTGGCTTTATAATCTGGAAAGATTTCGTTTCTTTTTAATGGAGTTGAGGGGTCAAAAGCTACGGCAATATGAGTAGGAACTTCATTTTGGATGATATCGAGTAAAGCATTGACAAAGCCAAAAACGGCCGAAGTATTAAAACCTTTTGAATTAATCCTCGGGTTTTTGCTAAATGCAAAATATGCTCTGAAAATGAGTGCATAAGCATCAATAAGAAACAGCTTGGTTGGGCTTTGAGGAGTGAGCATTTTGAGTACCTGTTTTGCTCAAAGATAACCAATTGGGCTCCCTAGAAAGTAGAGATTTATCCTTCCCAGGAAGTCCCTTCGGGGCCATCTTTCAAGGTAATTCCAACGGACCCGAGTTTATCTCTGATTTCATCGGAAGTTGTAAAGTCTTTTCTTGCTCTTGCTTCGGTTCTCATCTGGATGAGAATTTGAATAATAACATCTTTTTGATCTTCATTTTCCCTGTCCTGCTCTATGGTTTTAAGGCCCAAAACCCCTTCGATCATATTTGTGTAGAGATCCTTAAGGGCCGAAAGGTCCTGAGATGAAATGCTCAAATTTCCATTGAGTATTGATTTGATCGGCTTAAGGCCATCAAAGAGCGTAGCAATGAGTATGGGTGTGTTGAAGTCATCGTTCATAGCTGATTCGCACTTATCGCGCAAAGTCCCGACGTCAAACTCCGATTTACGACCTGCCTTCTCGAAATTTTTAAGATCTGAATAAACTTTCATAAGCCGGTCAAACCCTTTTTGCGCCGCAAGAAGCCCATCATTGCTAAAATCAAGGACACTTCTGTAGTGCGCTTGCATCATAAAGAATCGCACCACCATGGGATGAAAAGCCTGACTCAGCATAGGGCTGTCTCCGGTAAAAAGTTCAATGGGGAGTAAAGTATTGCCCGTAGACTTGCTCATTCTTTGTCCGTTAAGAGTCAGCATATTGGTATGCAACCAGTACTGAACCGGATTTTCAGGGTTTAGCGCTTTATTCTGGGCAATTTCACATTCATGATGAGGGAACTTTAAGTCCATACCACCTCCATGAATGTCAAAAGGTAAACCAAGATATTTTGAGCTCATGACAGAACACTCCAGATGCCATCCTGGAAACCCCACGCTCCAGGGAGAGTTCCACCGCATAATATGTTCGGGATTGGCTTTTTTCCACAATGCAAAATCCACCTGATTTTTTTTAGCGGCCTGTCCTTCAAGGATGCGGGTTTCATTGAAGAGCTCTTCAATATTTCTTTTGGATAGTTCTCCGTAGGCTCCATCAAAGCGCTTGTTGTACTCCGTTACATCGAAGTAGATGGAGCCATCTGCTTCATAAGCCAAACCTTGATCCACCATCTCTTTTATGGCATCAATTTGCTCAACGATATGACCCGTGGCCGTAGGTTCTATGCTTGGAGGGTAGGTATTTAGTAGTGTCATAACTTCATGAAAATTTACGGTGTACTTCTGCACAATTTCCATGGGCTCGAGTTGTTCCAGCCGGGCTTTCTTGGATATTTTGTCTTCACCGATATCAGCATCATTTTCCAAATGACCTGCATCTGTAATGTTCCGAACATATCTGACTTTATACCCAAGATACTTGAGGTATCTATAAATCATATCAAACGAGACGAAGGTGCGCGCATTTCCAAGATGTACTTCACTATAAACCGTTGGACCGCAAACGTACATTCCGACGTTCGGAGGAGTAATAGGTTTAAAATCTTCTTTCTTACCCGATAGGGAGTTATATACTTTTAAGGACATGGACTTATTTGTGCGGGTAAAAGAAACAAAAAACCGGGAATTGATCCCGGTTCTTTCTCCTATTCTTAATCGGTCATTGGATTCGGTATGCGCACCTTTTCTCTGGGCTTATCCGGCTTAGAGAGGTTATAATGCAATCTTTGTGAATCTGATTTTCCGTATAGCTCAGGATGCAGATAGGTTCCTTTTTCATCGCCTTCCTTATCAACCACAGGAATAATTCTATTTGCCCTGGCGTAAGGATCGTTTCGAACAGCGGTAACCATCCAACTTACTTTTAGATTGGGTTCACTGCTCCTGATTATGAATTTATTCCCCTGAACTTCCTCACCAATAATGACCTGTGCGAATGATCCAATGGGTGTGAGTTGATATCGAAACTCAGTATTGACATCTTCAAAATAGTCCGGTAGTACAACGGTAGCGTAGCCATTGGCATCTGTGGTTGCATTTCCGCTGTAAACATTGAGCATCTCCGGACTTTCGACGAAGCTGTGCACCAGGTATTTGTTTTCCGGATCTTCCGGATGATCTATTTTAAATGTACCCGACCCTTTTGAAAATGAACCTGATATTGCCAGGTTGCCATTGATGGTTACATCTCCATTGAATATGCCCGCAAAGTTCGTGAGTCCGCCAGAAGCATTACTGATCAACCCCACATTATAAGAGCCACTGCTGACGACATCAGCCTGTATACCTATTGCAGTATCGGATTGATTGACAAAAGCGTGGAGCCCTTCTGAATAGGGAGTAATTCCATTGTTGAAAGTACCGGCATAAATGTTAATGCCGGTGTTCAGCTCAGTGCTATTGTCTGCCTGAGCTTCCATTCCGGTATTAATTCCTGAACCTGCACCAGAAGCCTGAGCATACATGCCACCGTTCCAATTTCCCTGGTTAGTTTGTATAGCTCCAAGCACACCATAGTTGAAGCTGGATTGTCCACCGGTAAGACCATAGACACCGGATAAAAAAGAACCTGCATTTTCAGCCTGACCATAAACACCAAAGTTGAAAGAGTTTGAAGGTGTTCCTCCTGTCTGGCCAGCGCGAGCTGAAATGGCCACATTGCTGTTCCCGTTTACTGCCGTTGCTACCAGACCCTCGTTCTGCCCTGTTGATGTTCCGTTTGATTCGATATCGAGACCTCTATTCGTTCCTGCACTACCCTGTATGGTGAAAAGGGAGCCCCGATTTAATGCACCTCCGCCTGCATCTACACGGATAACTGAAAACGCCGGGTTAATCCCGCTTCCAGTTATGGTATCACGTATGGTGAGCCGACTGGACGGAGCGGTTGTTCCAATTCCAACATTACCAGCAGTATATATACTGCTGGTAGAGCCTTGCCACAGGCTCCTGTATGAAGAAAGGTCGATGCCCGCTGAAGCCGGATTGTTGGTGATAATAAGGGAGTCGTTTGATAAAGATAAATCCTGTCTGTATGGACTGAAGTCTACTCTAGTTGGGCTCGGATTACCGGTAATTTCCAGAGTGTCTGAAGCAAAGGCCAAATCCTGGGTAAATCCAACCAATGGAATAGCCGTTGCATTTATATTATTCGTAATTCTGAGGGTATCATTCGTTAAAGAAAGATCCTGACGGAAATCTATGAGGTCAACACCTAAAGACGCACTATTATCCGTAATGGTGAGAGAGTCACCAATTCTTAAGATATCCTGACGTAAGTCTGCAATATCCACACCGGATCCTGGCGCTGTACCGGTAAGGAATAAACTATCCTGATTTCTGAGTATATCCTGATTGGTTGTAATCAAAGGTATTGGGGTTGCTGCAGGATTTCCGGTAATCCTCAAAGTATCATTCGCAATTTGAAGGTCTTGTCTGAAATCGGAAAGATCTACACCAGCCGATGCGGGGTTTTGGGTTATGGAGATAGAGTCCAGAGTTCGAACAACATCCTGTCGGTAAGCCCCAAGGTAAACATCGGTAGCCGCCATGTTGCTGGTAATGGACAGGGTGTCCATTGAAAAGTTGAGGTCCTGACGAAGATCCGATATATCAACTCCTGAACCCGACGCCGTTCCCGAGAGGCTTAAGCTGTCCATAGTTCGAATGATGTCCTGATTGGTAGTATTTAATGGAATAGCCGTTGCTGAAGGGTTTCCCGTAATTCTCAAAGTGTCATTGAATACCTGAAGGTCTTGTCTGTAACCACTTAAATCAACGACAGTGGTGTCTCCACTAAGACGGAGAGTATCGGTGCTGAAGCTTAATGATTGACGATATTGGGCCAGAACAATCTGATAAGTATTGGCCCCTTCCGAAACAAAAAGGGTATCAGCATTAAGTGCCACAGAATCTATTAGTTCATTGGTCGGATCTGGATCATCATCATCCACATTGTCAGCGGAGGCTGCATGCAATGCATAAGGAACTGATAAAAGTTCTGATACCCCTAAATCGAGGTAATTTGTGCCTCCATTTGGATCAAACTCTATTTGAATATAGTGAGGGAAATCTCCCCAGGAAAGGGTATCAAAGCCTCCAGTTACCGGAGTTCCTCTGCCGATCTCAAGATCAATAAGACCATAACCGTTCGTAGTATCAACATGACGCTCGATATATACTGGAGTTGATGTGGGGATATTTTGAATAATACTAATTTGATAGCTAACAACCTGATTAGCAATTGGTTGGCCCGAAACATCTCTGGATACCGCCTGGTATTTAAAGGAAGATGGGCTTTGTGCGGAGATGATGCTGGTCGTAATTAAACTAAGGGTAAGGAGTATAAACTTTTTCATTGTTTGATAATCTTAAATAATGCGGACTGTGATTTGTTATTTTCAAGTGTGATAAAATATATTCCCGAAGCCAGGGAATTCAGTTGGATGCTTTGAATAAAACCGGTGATCTGTCCGGTTGATAAAACCTGTCCGTTCAGGTTTTGCAGTTTCCATTCTACTGGTTCAATTTCTCCGGAATTTTGAATCGTGATTTCATTTTGTGCAGGATTCGGATAGGCCGACCAAATCGAAGCTCTTGCCACAACCTCGTCTATTCGAGTGACGAAAATGTCAGATTGATTAAAGCCCTGTGTTAGATGAGCTAGTGAGTCAATGAAGGTCTCTGATATGGGCTCACCTATTGACCAACTGACTTCTACAGACCCATTTGTAACACTATAACCTGCAGAAGAGAGCACTTCCTGCCCTTTCAATGCCGAACCAATAAAGGTGCATAACATTGCGACTATAAAGAGTTTATTCATGGTACAAATATTACACTCAAATATACCTTAAGGTTGGTTACACTACCACATTAGTTTGTATCACCAGCCCACCTTTCTCTTTCAATATTGTTTCAGGCAGGTTCTCCTCAATGCTTTGTTTCAATCTCATAATAAGCCCTCTTTTAAGAAATTGACGTGTTACAACAAGGCTGACTTCTCTATATGCTTCAATGCCCTTAATCTCTTTTACCATGTCTGTGTTTTCCTTCTTAATGAGGGGAAGGCTGAGTTGTGGTATAAGAGTTAAACCCTCCCGAACCTCAACTATTCTCTTAAGAGATTCAATAGAGTGACTTTCAAACCTGAAGTTATTTCTAAACCTGGGAGTGCTGTTTTGGTTGCAAATATTGATTACCTGATTCCTGAAGCAATTGCCCTCTTTGAGTAACCAAATATCTTCTTCTTCTAAGTCTTTTTTATTGATGGAGGAGTGAAAATAGAGCGGATGACTTCTGGAGACATAACCATAGAACTTTTCATAGTACATGGGAATAAACTCAAGTCCGGATGATTCAATAGGGGTGGCAATAATGCCAGCATCGATCTCACCTTTTTTCAGTTTGGTTATAATTTCTTCTGTAATTTCTTCTTCGATGGATATGTGAACGTCATCGTGTGTTTCATTGTAATAATTAATGAAGAGCGGAATTAAATATGGAGAAATGGTGGGAATAATTCCGAGTTTTAAATCACCTGAAACTTCCTTCTTATATTCCCGGATAGTATCAGGTATTTTTCTCACCTGCATCAGAACTTCATGTGCCTGATCTATGATTCGCTGGCCAATTGGAGTAGGGGATACCGGTTTTTTGGTGCGGTCAAACAGAATAACATCTAATTCATCTTCAAGGTTTTTGACCTGTGATGTTAATGCGGGTTGAGTTACAAAACAGTGCTTGGACGCCTCTACAAAACTACCATGTTCAGCGATCGCGATAATGTATTGCATCTGTGTTATAGTCATAACAATAACTTATAGTATAACAAAAATAATCAATTTGATTTATCAATATAGAATTAACATCTTTGTCCTATAAATTTTAAAAATGACTGATAAACTGAACAATTTACTAGCGAATTACCAAATCTATTATCAAAACCTGCGTGGGTTTCATTGGAATATCAAAGGCCGTGATTTCTTTGAGTTACATGAGCTTTTTGAGCAACTGTATACAGATGCTGCGGTGAAAATTGATGAAATAGCAGAGCGTATCCTTACTTTAGGTGATACCCCTTTGCATTCATATGAGGCCTATTTAAGCGAATCGGATTTAAAACCTGCAACTGATATATCAGCATCAGCCCAAAGCATGACTTTGATATACGATGCACATGAAGTGTTGATAGGTAAAATGAATGATGTCATGGAAATTGCGGGTGAAAAGAATGATGAAGGAACAGCTGATCTAATTAGCCCCATCATTAACCAAATGCAAAAAACCAATTGGATGATTGGTGCCTGGCTGGAGAAGTAATAGTGTCTACGCAGGTTCTGGGATTACAACAGAACGCATTATAGCTTGAACCTCTCTGAGAAATTCTCGCTTATCGAATTGGGGACAATAGACATAGCCTGTTAGAGCTATAATGTTGTCCCTTTCTTCGTCCAGAATAAAATAGGAAATCATCGGGCCTCCCATAAAGTTGTTTTCCATTCTCCATAGGTTGCGAATCTCAACTCCGTAATGACCATTGAAATTAATTTCTTCAATTTTCGGAGGAATATACTTGTATTCGGTAGTTATGTAGCTGCCTTCCGAAGGCCCCGGCAGGTTGGCTTTCATCAGCGAGTCACGCAGAACCAATATATTGGAATCCAGAAACTGACTTCTATCGACATAGGGAAGCACATTCAGGAGAATACCCTGGCTGATTTGATGTTGAAATCCTCCTTTGGGTTTTTCCCTTTCGATGCGCAGCCATATGGAGGAGGATGTATCATTGACCAAAAAGGCATCTTGTTGGGTGATGATTTCGTATCCAAGGTTTTCTTTGATCTTTTTACCAATTTTTTTCTCACCCATCCTTTTGTTTCTCGCATAAAGTCTGTTTAATTCCATCGTATTGAAAGCCTCGGACATTTTATAGCCTTCTTCACTAATGATTTTGAAAAGTTCCTTTGACTCTGAAGCCTTCAGAAAAAACACTAATTGTTGCTGCGCCCAAACGTTTCTTTTCATTTGAGCCTCTGGCTTAGTCATTCTGGTGGAGTCCAGATCGACATAGATTACATTCCTAAATGTTTTGAAAATGCGTTTGAAATCGGGAGCCGTTGTGTGAACCAAATCGAACTGAGGTTCATCTTGAGGTAATCCGTATACCGGTGTTCTAAATACCGCCTGGATGCTGTCACCAAAAGGTCCATTCCATAGTGGGTTTGAACAAACAACGATAAGTTCGCCTCCACTCCCAGAATAGGAGGGCAAATAACCTCTGTCTTCAGCCTCACAGGAAATCAGCAATAGTGCAATAACTGCAATTGAAAAGAAAAGAACTAGATTCTTCATCCGGCAGTTCCTACGATAATTCTAGTACCGGGTTTTAGTCGCTTGTAGTTTAAGTGCGAATTCCATGCTTTAATCTGATTAACAGAAACCCCTTTTGCCTTAGCTATATCCCAAAGAGTATCACCTGTTCGAATACTGTAATATATGTACTTACCATCAGATGTAGTTTTTGGTTGTACCGATCGTGGCACTGGTGCTCTTCCTGGATGTTGATATATGACCAGTTTTTGACCAACACGCAATCTGCTCGAGCTCAGGTTATTCCAACTCCTAAGATTCGAAACACTCACATGATAATTTTGAGCTATTCGTCCCAAATAATCTCCAGACCTCACAGTGTAAATAATTCTTTCTTCTTTGAACTCTTTGACCTCTTTCTCTTCTTTCTTCGTAAGGTCTGCATAGATTCGGTTTTCGTTCATCACAAAAATGGATGCACTTTCGTAGGGAAGATACACGATGGAGCTTTTATTACTGTATGCCGGAATATAGTTCCGCTTATAGGCCGGATTGATTTGTGCGAGATACTCTTCATCAATATTCAGCACAGAAGAGAGGTATTCAAAGCTCATAGCTTGTTGTACATGCACGGTGTCAAGCTCAAAAAAGTGGGTATAGAGGGTATCAGGATAAAGGTTATGGGCTTGTGCATTTTGCATGAAATAATTGGCGGCTATAAAGGCGGGAACATACCCTCGGGTCTCTCTTGGCAAATAGCGATAAATGTCCCAATAGCTTCTTGTTTTTGACCCTGCTCTCCGCAATGCTCGATTAACATTTCCCGGTCCACAATTGTATGCGGCCAGAGCCAAATCCCAATCCTGATACATGGAATGCAAGTACTGCAGGTAGCGTAGAGCCGCGTCAGTAGATTTTATGGGGTCCAGTCGTTCATCCATGTATGAATTTTGATGCAGTCCATAGAGCTTTCCTGTGGTGTACATAAACTGCCATAAACCCATTGCACCAGCCCTGGATCTAGCTCTTGGATTTAACGCTGATTCAATAACAGCCAGATATTTTAGCTCGTAGGGCATATCATATTCATCGAGCTTTTCCTCTATCATAGGGAAATACTGATGTTGTAAAGCAAGTAATTTCTCTGCCTGTTCGCGACGTTTTACGACATACAAATGGATAAAAGCCCGTACACGCTCGTTGTATGTCAGCTTAAAAGGTGTTTTGGCGTCCAGTTCGGACAGTCGTTGCTTGTAGTAGTCATCTTCATAAATGGGGATACTGTCGGGCGGAAAGTCATGGATGTTGAGACATTCTTTGCTTGTGTCAGCAGGTGATAGAGCTGCCAGTGGCTCTCTGTACATTTGATCCAGCGCGACCAGGACGGGGTCATCGAGTGCTATTAAGACCGTATCAGAAGTGGGAATGGTATCTTCAGTTCCGTCTGCAAAAGCTATGGAATCGGTAAATCCCAATGAGAGAATGAGTATGAATGAAATATTCTTTAGCATATGGGCAAATAAGATTGGAGTACCATTGGTAAACCTCAAATATTTCCAATAATTGTAAGGAAGCCAAGTAAATGATCCCCGTGTTATGAACTAAAATCTGTTCATTAGAAAATCTGAGTATTTAAGTAGGCTTTTTTCCTGAAAAGGACCCGCCATCAGTTGAACTCCAAACGGAAGCCCAGCATGGTCTTCAGCCAGAGGAACAGAGACTGCAGGAATACCGGCAAGGTTTGCGTGAACGGTGTAAATATCCTCTAGGTACATGGTAATGGGATCAAGAATTTCTCCCTTTTTGAATGCGGAATGTGGTGTTGTCGGAGTCAGTATGAAATCAAATTTTTTAAGAATACGTTCCGTACTTTCTTTTATCAGCCTTCTTACCTTCTGCGCTTTGACGTAGTATGCGTCAGAGTAGCCGGCACTCAGGACAAAAGTACCCATCATGATTCTCCGCTTAACTTCCTTACCAAACCCCTCACTGCGAGATAGTGTTATTGTCGATTCGATATCTGTTCCATTTTCACTTCGGTATCCGTAGTGAATTCCATCATATCGACTCAAATTCGAACTGGCTTCGGCATTGGAAATGATGTAATAAGTGGGAACTACAAAATCCAGGTAGGGAAAGCTCACAGTTTCAACTTCAGCCCCGGACTTTCGAAGGTCTTCAATAAGTTTTGTGAAGTACGTTTTGACATCTGCTCTAAGCCCGGGAACTTCCATCGCTTCTTTAAGAAGTGCAATTTTGGGTTTGTCAGATAATTCTTTCTCCGTTTTATACACCAGGTCATCCGGAACGCTTGTGGTATCGTGCTCGTCCTGTCCTGACATGACGTCAAAGAGTAAAGATGATTCTCGGACCGTGTTGCTTATCGGCCCTATTTGATCCAGCGATGAACCGTAGGCAATAAGACCCCATCTTGAAATTCTCCCATAGGTTGGTTTAAGACCAAATGTTCCGGTAAAGGAAGCAGGTTGTCGAATAGAACCACCAGTGTCAGAGCCAAGTGCCGCATGACATAAACCTGCTGCCACCGCAGCCGCTGACCCTCCTGAAGATCCTCCGCTAACTCTTTTACCGTCGTGCGGATTACTGACATTTCCAAAAGCTGAATTTTCGTTGGATGATCCCATAGCAAATTCATCGCAGTTGAGTCTTCCAATAATTATGGCATCTTCTTCGATGAGTTTCTCAACAGCGGTAGCGCTGTATAGAGAGGTAAACCCTTCAAGGATTCTGCTACTTGCCGATATTTTGTGATTCCGGTAGCAAATATTGTCCTTGATACCTATAATCATTCCGCCTAGTTTTCCAATCGTACCTGAATGTCTGCGCGCATCAATTTCTTCTGCTTTTTGAAGTGCAGAATTCTCAAAAGTTTCAAGAAATGCATTCAGTTCATGATTCTGCTCTATTAACTTCAAAGCAGTTTTAACCTGAATAACGCAATTGGTTTTGCCGTCAGAAAGAGCTTGTTGGTATTCTGAAAAGTCAGAAAGAAATGCTTCGCTCACTTGATGAGACTATTTTTTTTCTTCCAGATTTTCAGATGAAGCATCCTCTTTGGAGGCATTTTTAAATTCCTTTATACCACTGCCAAGTCCGCGCATGAGCTCAGGGATTTTACGACCCCCAAACAGTAAAAGCAGAATGACAAGTATGATAATGATTTCAGGTCCTCCAAGTGACCAAAGAAAAAAGATACTGGCCATGATAAATATTTAGACGCAAATGTAGCAATATTAGCCGCATAGGTGAATCAATTGGCTCTGTATAGCCAGGTTGATGGATCATGCGTTTCGGCATTCATGCCTTTTCGTATTTCGAACTGGAGCTCTGTCTTTTCATCCAGGGTAAGAACTTTTCCTATTACCTGCTTAATAGAAACTTTATCTCCGGACTGCACATACACCTCACTTAGTTTAGAATAAACGGTAAGGTAGTCGCCATGGCGTACTATGACGGCTTTGCCATTGCCAGGAATAACTATCACCTGCGACACCACACCATCAAAAACACACCGGGCGGTACTTTCCTGGCTCGTACTGATGGTAACCCCGTTATTTCTGATTTTAATTTGTTTGAGAACCGGATGCGAGTGCACCCCAAACCTGGAAGTGATCACCCCCCTTTCTACAGGCCAAGGTAGTTTTCCTTTGTTGGCGGTAAAACTATTTGCCAGTGCCTTTGCCTCAGGCGTCAGTGTCCATGAATCTGCACTTGCTCCTTCGGCTTCCCGTGCTTTTTTGATTTCCTCTGCAATGATTTTCTCTATGGCCTTCTGTATGGATTGCTGTTCTTTCTCTTTTGCTTTTATTTCTTTTTTGAGCTCTTTTTCCTTGGTTTTAAGCTCAGAATATATGGTCTGCTTTTCTTTCTTTTCACTGCTCAACTGCTTTCTCTCTTTGCGTTCATTGACCAACAGCCCTTCTTTTTCGCTTTTTTCCTGCTGCAGCTCTTCATTTTTTCTTTCCAGTAGTTCTTCCAGATGCAGTATGGCCTCGGCCTGACGCTGCCTGTAAGAGGTGTATTGCTGTAAATGACGAACCCTGCGGTATGCTTGGTTGAAGTCTTCAGATGCAAAAACATACATGATCTTGTTGTAGTTGCTTCTATTTCGGTAGGCGAACTCAATCATCTTGGCATATTCGTCTTTTAACCCCTTTATATCATTTTTCATGGAAGAGATCAACTCGGTATTGTCTTTGATTTTTGTATCGAGCAGCTCTATTTCGCTGTTTATAGTAGCTATCAATTCTTCTCTTTCTGAAATCTTCGTATTAAGCAGTACCAGTTGATTCAGAGATTTTTCTTTCTCTTCAGCGGTTTTATCCAGTAATTCGTTTTTATAGGCAATATCTTTTCGCAGCTGTTGCTTCTTTTTTTCCAGCTCGGTTTTATCGTTCTGTCCAATAACCAGAATGGGGATTAAGGCAAAAACTACCAGACTAATTAATCGCATTATACTTCGAAGGTATTTTAAATGGAAATTTCAAACTCTTCTCCTCTGATACTTTTGAAACGGTGATATCGGCATCTGAGGGTTTGGCTCCTTTAATGTACACTTTGGTTTCAGAAGGTATATGATAAGGTGTTTCAGCTTCAAATTTTATGTATTCCACAATGATTTCTCGCTGTTTACTGAAATCAAATGCAGAAAGTTTGAGTGTTTTATACGTTCCCGGATCAAGGAAATTGCTGATGTAGTACAATGAATCAGAATTCTGAGTTGTGCCACCAACAAAAGTGGAAAGCACGTAGTAGTTTTCTTCCACTTCCAGCTCAACATCATTATTATCAGATATATAAATAGTATGACCAAGAAGCACAGATTGTACTTCTTGAAAATCCACGCGAATACCGAGGGTTTTTTCAAACCAGCCATAGTCTCCCATGTAGTAATTCTTGTCGAGACGATTAATAAACCGGACAGAGTCTGGAGTAAGCAGCATTCGAACCCCCTCGTAATTCATCGAGGTAAAAGAGATCCAAATAGCACTATCCGGTACCAAACGAACATTGAACTTGGCATTTCTTTCTTTGCCTTCGGCCATGAATTTAGCATGGCCTTTCATTAGAAGCCGTTCTGGCCTGTTGTTCTCGTGAGTAGTCACTTTCGCCAGAATTTCTGATAGTTCTTTTTTTTGGTCTGCTTCAGAGCGGCGAAAAACCCGATTGGAAATTTTACAGGATTGGAAAACTAAAATGACGAGAATCAAGGAGAAGAGCGTGCGCATAGATCAATCTGTAAAGAATTTGCCCGGATTTTCAATTTTTTTCCGCAAATCTTCAGAATGATCATTGGTTTCCAGCGCCAGGTTCCAATACTGATTAGCCTCATCGGTCCGATTTAGTTTGTATAGGACATCTCCATAGTGCTCCAACACTTCACCTGATTCATCACCTCCATTCATTATAGCCTTCTGAAGATATTTTTCGGCTTCTGAATAATCTCCCATTTGGAATAATATCCAGCCATAGGTATCGAGGTAGGTGGCTGAATTGGGTTCTTGATTGACCGTTTCTTTTGACATTTTCGCTGCTTTATCCAGGTCTTTTTTCTGAAGGCTTAGAAAATATGCATAGTTGTTGAGTACATAAGCATTTGTGGGATCTATTTTCAAGGCTCTTTCGTAGCTTTTCCATGCGTCCTGATAGTTTCCAATTTGGTAAGCTGCATCACCCATTGAGCCGTAGATCTGCATTTCCATCTGTGGATTACCAACCACCAATTTACTGGCTTGATTCAATGATTGATACGCGGTATCGTAGGTTTCTTCCTGATAATGAGCTATTCCGTTTAGGAAATAAGATAGTGCCTGATTCGGAAATAAATCTATGGCTTCTTTGCTGTGCGTTATTAAGCTTTCATTGTCTGCAAGTTCTGAATCAAGGAACATTAACTGACTCCATATTACCCATTTAGATTTGTCATGTTCCAGAGCCTTTAAATATTTTTCGCGAGCATCTTTAGATTTTCCGTCTCTGATCAAAAAGTCGCCGTATATAGCCCATGCTTTGGCCTCCTCAGGGTAGGCTTCGACCGTCTCTTCCAATAACCGGAAGGACAATTCCTTTAGTTCTTCGTTGGTTTCGGTTTGATTATAAAAATTCATCAGAATGGACACCCGTGTATCAATGTCCATAGTTTCAAGCGCAAATGCTTCCTCGAGGTTTTGCCTTGCCTTTTCTTTGTCTCCTGCATCCCGATAATAATCGGAAAGGGAGATATAAATAAAGGGGTCCTCGGGGTATTTCAATTTAAGCTTCTCAAACAGTTCAATGGATTCTTGTGTATTTCCTTTTTGCTGATACAGGTTCGCAAGCATGTTGTAGTACCTCAGCTCTTCAGGATTATAGGCTATAAGTTGTTTGAGAACTTCTTCCGCTTTATCGTAGTCCTTTATCTGAGTATATATACGTGCAATTTGTTCTGAAATTTCGGGGTTAAAACCTGTTTTGCCCTGCAGGTTTTCATACACCTCGGCTGCTTTTCTGTCCTGCCCCATCATGAGGTACATGCTGCCCAATTCGTAATAGTAACTGAGATTGTCCGGATACTCCTTGCTGAGTTCTTCCATTACTTCAACAGCCATCGGATATTGTGCTCTCATCTGATAGAATTGAACGAGATACTCACGATACCATATGTTTTCGGGATACTGATCTACCAGCTCACGGAGGATGTTCTGAGCTGCATCCATTTCATAATTTGCCACTTGAATTTTGGCCAATTCAAAAAGTACTGTTGGTTCTCCGGGATTTATTTTAAGGCATTGTTCGAAATAAGCTTTAGCCGCCGCATTATCTCCCTGATACTTAGCATTTAAGCCCTCAAAATAGGACTCGCTAAACAAAGCTGTTTTAGACCCTTCGGACTTTTCACCCCAATTGATTTGATTGGTTGTTTTCATGGGTTCTTCAATCGTTTTACAGGACTGTAGAATGACGAAGAAGATAAGCGGAAGAAATCCGGGCTTAATTGTATTAGTTATTCTTGCTATAATCACCAATGCTTAGTTCTTGCGGTTTGTCCGCGATGTTAACAAAATTCCCGATCATACTGTTATTCAGCACAAGTCTATTCAACTGAGAATTGCCATAAATAATGGAGTTGCGTATGACACTATTTTCAATTCTGGTATTTTCTGAGATGGAAACGAAGGGGCCGACCACGGAGTTCTTAATTTGCACTCTGTCTTCTATGTAAACGGGGTGTATTAAAGTGCTGTTTTCGAAAGTTGCCTGATCCGAAATAAGATTGATGTTTTTTTCAGATTCAAATGTCAGAATCCTGGCATGAGACGATACGGTTACATCTTTATTTCCAAAATCCAGCCACTCATCAACTTTACCGGTTTTGAATTGGTATCCAGAATTCGTCATTCTCTCGAACGCATCTGGGAGTTGATATTCGCCGGATTTAATTTGATCATTCTGAAGTAACCATTCAATTTCATTTTTAAGTCGTGGCCCGTCCTTGAAATAATATATTCCTATCATAGCCAGGTCACTGATAAAAGCTTTTGATTTTTCATGGTAGGATTTGATATATCCATCCTTATCCAGCAGTACTACGCCAAAAGCGGAAGGGTCTTCAATTTGCTTAACCCAAATAATCCCATCCTGTTCGGTATCAAGTTTGAAATCTGCTTTAAATAATGTGTCTGCAAAGGCTATGATAATGGGGCCGTTCATGCTCTCCCTGGCACAGTGTACAGCATGGGCTGTGCCCAGCGGTTCGTCCTGATAATAAATCTTTCCCTGCGCTCCTACTTTTTGGGCAATAGAAAGAAGACTTTCCTCAATCTCCTTGCCGAAACGACCGATTACAAAAGCAATTTCATCTATTCTTTCTGCTGTAGATTCAGCAAGGCTTTCCACTAATCGGTGAGCAATAGGTTTCCCAGCGATAGGCAGCAAAGGTTTTGGTGTTTTGAGTGTGTGAGGCCGCATCCTTTTACCCATGCCGGCCATTGGAATAATGATGTTCATTTTTACTCAGGTTTTTCCTCTATTGAACTGGATGATTCGCTTGTGCCATCTTCCATAAACCTGGAACCTAAAATTCCTGGATCAGGATCGAAGATCGAATCGTCGTAAAAAGCTCTTTTCTTGTCTGAAACCAATGACCAGGTCATCAAAATACTAGACACTATAATGACATAAAGTAAAACACCATTTTCAAAGGTCATGAGTTGACGTGCGGGGGGAATAGCAAAAAACAGAAGTATGGTGATCAGCCCTCGGGGAGCGATGAAAATTTGGGGCCTGATATCCTTACCAACTATGATTCTGAATAAGAGCCAACGCAGCATATAGATTACAGCAATGATTAAAAAACTTTGAATAAATACTTTCAGACTTACTAAATCTGAGAGGACAATGGTAGCGCCAAATACAACAAAAAAGAAGGTTCGAACGATAAAAGCACTTTCGATAGTCACCAGTCTGAAATCAACAAGTATTCTTCTAACAGACAGTGGTTTAGCCAGCCTTTTTAATTTGCCACGAAAGAATAGTGAATAGTTATTCAAGACTAATCCAAATACAAGTATAATGAGGAGAGAAGACAGGTGCATTAGCTTTCCAGCTGAGTACAGCAGAACCAGGACACTAATCAGCAAAAACAATTTGACTTTGGAAGTGATGTTCTGAAAAATAAATATGAGAAGATAGGCGGCCAATAACGATATTCCTATAGTTAGACCGACATTGATGGACAGTTCAACAAAAAAATTACCCCCTTCGTTTCCGCTTGTTTCTTCGAGAAGGAGGTAGAAAAACATGATGCCGAGAATATCTGAAAAGGTGCTTTCATAGATCATAAATTCTTTTTTTTCCTCTCCAAGGTTTTCAACACTGGGCAGGACAATGGCGCTACTGAGTATGGCCATTGGGATAGCATATAGGAGGGTCTCTTCTAATTCTGCATCGAGGAAGAAATTTAAAATCAGGGCAATCACAAATGTAGTTCCAATGAGCCCTACCAGGGCAATTACAAATGAGCGCCAGAATATGGGCCATTTTTTTCGTTCCAGCTTCAGGTCAAGGGCGGCTTCAAGAACAATCATGATTAAACCTATGATACCCAATAGCTCGAGAATGGGAAATAAGTCAATACGGATCAGGTCATAATATTCTGTTCCGTAATTGATCAGAATGCCGGTCAAAATCAGAAGGAGAACGGAGGGAATATTTGTCTTTCTGGATATCAGGTTGAAGAAATACGAAAGAACCACAATCAAGGCCAGTGCGATGAGAAGAAAATAGGATGTGTTTCCGTTCATGAGTGCCTGATTCGGGTGAAGTCAATAATACATCTATTGGCCGGAACTGTAGGCCATTTGCAATTGTATTTGCCTGCCAATCGCCGAAAATGTTTCTGTGGTGAGATATTCAAGTCCATTGTCAAAAGAGGAGGAGTGATATATTATTAATCCTCCTGCAATGTGTTTTTGATCCAAATCCAGTACGGTATAGTGCAGCTTTATTTCTCTTGGAAAATTATCCGTTTGTAGCATAGGCTGGCCAATAGTGCCGGGTAGTTTCATTTCGTATTGATTGATGAAGACGAAAATGGTCGACTTGTGAATTCGGTTAAAGAGAAAGAGCATGTCCTCATCAGCTCTTTTTACATTAGTGTAATGCACATCTGGATCGTGAACATGAATGATTTCTCCTTGCTCTACTCTTGTCCCTGGTTTGGGTTCATCTTCTTTGCGCTTTTTCTTTTTAAACAGCCCACTTTTTTTTGCTTCTTTTCCTGGAACTTCGGGATAATCATAGTTTAATCCGCCGTGCAAATAGGCCATCGCACGATCGTTTCCCTCCCTGAAGTCCGGAATGACCGCAGAGGAAATGCTGTCATTTATGGCACTTGCAAATCGCTCAGCCATGCATAAAATAATGGAATCGCGCAATTCCTGATACTCCAGACCGGTATTCTCCATCATAGGTTTGTCAAAGTATGAGTAATACATTTTTCTACTTAGCGGAATCACCAGGACATCCACATTTTGTGAATCGGTACTGAATCTGATATCACCCCATCCAGTCTCATATGTATCATCCAGCTGGGCTATCATATGGCAGGGAAGAAAAATGAGCAGCAGAAAAAAAACTATTCGCATATTCTGTAATTATTTGCTGAACCAGCGAATTACATCATTGCCATTTGCCAAAATCAGCAAACCAAGTAGCAATATCATGCCAGCAAGTGTAGCATATTCGAGAAACTTGTCTCCTGGTTTCCGCCCTGAAACCATTTCGTAAAGCAGAAACAGCACGTGACCTCCATCCAGAGCAGGAATGGGCAGTATATTCATGAAAGCTAAAATTAGGGACAAGAAGGCCGTCATGTTCCAGAATATCTGCCAATCCCATTTGGCAGGAAAAAGGTTTCCAATAGTGCCAAAACCCCCAACCTGAGACACTCCTTCTTTAGTGAATACCAGTTTGAATTGCTGCACATAGCGCTCGATAGTGGAATACGCTTCCTGAACGCCAGCAGGAAATGAAGCCATAAACGTGTAGCTCTTTTTCGTCAGCTCGAAATGATAGTTAGGCCCCTTGTTTCCCACACCGATTTTACCAGCACTTGAAACTCCGGAAGAAACATGGATTAAAGAACCGTCTCGTATGACACCGAGTTCCACTTTTTCGTCCTTGTGCTTGCCTATTTCATGGACAAAGTCCATAAAGTATTGTGTTTCAACTCCATTGATACTTACGAGTCTGTCGTTCTTTTTAAGTTGACTTTCCGATGCAGGGGAATTGGTCAAAATGGTATCAATTACAAATGGAATCCGTTCTGTAAAAAATCTTTTTTCTTCTCTGGCGAGTATCTGTTGGCTGAAATCCTCAGGAATGGCAACGGGAACCTTTTTACCATCACGTTTCACATCTACCGTGCTGATGGTATCATTCAAGATCATCTCTGCAGTAACATCACGGTAAGAGAAATCGGCAGGAATTGGGTATCCATTGAAGCCCAGCACTTTATCTCCATCTTCAAAACCTATTTCGTTGAGATAGTCACCTACATGTACCCCATATTGGGCGTTTTCTGCTGTGAGATACACTTTGCCATACGAATACAGTAGCATGGAATAAATGAAAATACCCAATAGAACATTTACCGTCACACCGCCGATCATGATAATGAGTCGTTGCCAAGCCGGCTTAGCTCTAAACTCATAGGGTTCCATAGGTTTTTGAAGCTGTTCCTTATCCATGGATTCGTCGATCATACCGGATAATTTAACATAGCCTCCTAAGGGCAACCACCCCAGCCCATAAGTAGTTTCACCTTTTTTGAAAGTGAAGAGTGAAAACCACGGATTGAAAAACAGATAAAACTTCTCTACTCGCACGCCAAACACTTTGGCGGGAATAAAATGTCCAAGTTCATGAAGGATAACGAGAATGGATAGACTCAGAACCAGCTGAGCTCCTTTTATGAAAATTTCTTCCATCTGCAGATTTAGAATGGGCGCAAAAGTAGTGATGATCAATCTATCTCACAGGTGCTCCATAAATTTTGTTGACGAACCAACGCACAGCAGCCAAAGATTGTTGCTTGTCTTCAATAAACCCCATGTGACCTGATTGTGGAAGAACCTTGACAATACAATTGGTACATGTTTGACTGGCAAGCTCCATTTCCTCAATGTTAATAATCGGGTCCAATGCCCCCAAAACCCACATGACAGGATATGGCGCAAAATGCATAACGATTTCACGGTCTTTTCTTTTTTTCATTCCTCTTAATGCATCGGCTACACCCTGGGCACTCATTTTCTCAGCTCTGCGGATCAAAGTCTGGATGTTTCTTTTGTATCTGGTACGGTATTTTTCAGCAAATAGCATTGGAATAGATGCTCGAACAAAACCCTGAACATTTTGGCTCACTAATAATGCAGCCCTGTCTCTGTCTTTTTTCTTTGCGAGGCTGTCTGCAAATGGGTGCGAATAGTACAATACCAGACCGTGGAGATAATCAGGATACTTTTCTCCAAATGCAAGAGCCACATATCCACCCATGGAATGTCCGACTATGATACATTTCCTTATTTGCTCCGTGTTTAAAACTGCTTTAACGGCCTCCGCCATAAATTCCATTGTATGCTCGTAGCCATAGCTGTCGCTGCCACCATGTCCGGGCAAATCCACGCAAATCAATCTCCGGTACCCCTCCAGCTTTCGGTTAAAGTACTGCCACATTTCAATGGACTCAAGAAACCCGTGAAGCAGGAGTACAACCCTTCCGTTTCCTCTGTCGCTGTACCTTATTTTACCGTTCCGAAATGTGATGTTTTTAACCACTCTGCATCTTTTCACCTCAAAGGTATACCTCAATAAAAGCAGGTCAAATAGTCGCCGGTAAATATGGGCTGAAAAGCTAACTTTGCCGGCTCATGAATTTGAGAAAGACCATAACAGAATATTTAGGTGAAGTGGAGGAATTCACCTCCGCAGCATCTGATGAAATTGAAGCGTTCAGGGTTAAATACCTGGGATCAAAAGGGTTAATGAAAGAGCTCTTCAAGGAGTTCAAAAATGTACCAGGACCTGAGCGCAAGGAAGTAGGAATACTTCTAAATGAACTTAAGAAAAGAGCAACGGAAAAAGTTACATCTCTACAGGCTGCCATGGGTAATGCATCGGTTTCGACGGAGAGTTCCATTGACGTTACCCGACCGGGTTTTCCTTATAATGTTGGATCTAGACACCCTGTATCTCTTGTAATGAATGAGATCATAGATATCTTCAGAAGAATGTCGTTCACCGTTGCTGAAGGTCCGGAAATTGAAGACGACTGGCACAATTTTACGAGTTTAAATTTCCCAGAGGAACACCCTGCAAGAGATATGCAGGATACATTTTTTGTTGACCTTCCAGGAAACTTTGCCCTCAGGACTCATACAAGTTCAGTTCAGGCCAGAGTTATGGAATCTCAGGAGCCTCCTATTCGGGTGATTGCCCCGGGAAGAGTATATCGAAATGAAGCTATTAGCCCAAGGTCTCATTGTATATTTCATCAAATTGAAGGGCTACTAATTGATAAGGATGTCAGTTTTGCCGATCTAAAATTGCACGTTCTCTACTTTGCCCGACAGTTTTTTGGTGAGGATGCGCGTATACGATTGAGACCTTCTTATTTTCCATTTACGGAGCCCAGCGCTGAGGTTGATGTCTATTGGGGACTTGAGACTGAAGCTGACTATCGGATCACCAAGGGAACAGGCTGGTTAGAAATTTTGGGTTGTGGTATGGTTGACCCCAATGTTCTAAGGAATTTCGATATAGACCCCAAAGAGTATTCAGGGTTTGCCTTCGGGTTAGGTATTGAACGTATCGCTATGCTTCGCTACGAGATTGACGACATTCGATGGTTCTATGAAAACGACGCCCGTTTTCTCAACCAATTCCGCCAAACGTTTTAGACGTAGCTCAGCTTAATCATATTTGACATTCCCTTCGATTTGATGGGCATGCTCGCTATGTTCACCACAAGGTCATCTTCCTCGAGGTGACCATTTTCTCGCAAATAGGCCTTGATGTCGGCAATGGTTTCATCCGTGCTGTTAAACTTATCATAGTAAAACGCCTGTGTACCCCAAACCAAACTCATAGTCTTGAGCAATTTTCTGTTACCGGTGAAAACGAAAATGCCTGATTTCGGACGGAAACTAGATATTTTAAAAGCTGTGTAGCCTGAGAATGTCATAGTAATAATTCCCTTTGCGGATACGTATTCCGCCAAATCCAATGCAGTGAAGCAAACGTTGTCTGTTATAAACCTGTTGGTATTTATCAGAGGTTGGAATCGACTATGATAGATGCCTTCGAAAGTTTCCGTTTCGACTAATATTCTATTCATAACTTTAATGACCTCCACCGGATGCTTGCCTACAGATGTTTCGCCACTTAGCATCACGGCATCAGCTCCGTCCATAACTGCATTGGCCACGTCGTTCACCTCTGCCCGGGTGGGAGAAATGCTATCAATCATCGACTCCATCATTTGGGTGGCAATGATGACGGGTTTTGCTTGCATTTGACATTTCTGTACTATGGATTTTTGCAGAAGCGGCACTTCTTCCAATGGCATTTCCACACCTAAATCACCTCTGGCAACCATGATTGCATCAGTTTCCTGAATGATATCATCAAGGTTTTCCAAAGCTTCTGGCTTTTCGATTTTTGCTACTACCAGGGCACTATTGGGGTGGTCTTTAATAATCTCATGAAGCTGGACTATATCTTCGTGTTTTCGCACAAAGGAGAGTCCGATCCAATGAATGTTTTGATCCAGAGCGAACTGCAGGTCGTTCTTGTCTTTTTCAGTTAATGAGGGTATGGAGACTTTGGTGTCAGGAAGGTTGACCCCCTTCCTGGAATTCAGGATTCCATCATTCTCAAAACGAGCGGTTACTGATTTTACATTGTCGGTATCTATAACCGTTAAAACGAGCTTGCCATCATCAATAAGAATGCGCTGACCTTCGGACACATCTTGTGGAAAAAGATCATAGTTGATATGAGCCTTCTTCGAATCACCGATAATAGCCTCTGTTGTCAGAACTATTGTTGCTCCTTTTTTTACTTTCAACCCTTCTTTTTTAAGGGCACCAAGCCGAATTTTAGGCCCCTGTAAATCACCAAGAATTGCAGTGTAGGTGTTTAACGACCGATCTACCTCTCTAATGCTTTTGATCACATCGCGTACAAATTCGTGGTCTCCGTGTGAAAAGTTGATTCTAAAGACGTTTACGCCGGCCAATACCATCTCACGGATGGTTTTCTTATTAGATGATGCAGGACCTAAAGTCGCTACGATTTTTGTTCTTTTTAATGTCATTATTCAAAAATGAATTTATGCTTTCCATCTGGGGCAAGTTTCACCGGAACAGCAGCAAGCACCCCAGAGGCTGCTTTTATTTTGGACAATATTGTGCTTAAATCTAGTTCCTCATAAAACCCTGTTATGAGGAAAAAAAAATCAAGGTGACTTAATTTAGGAAAGATCAAGGTCTCAAATCCGCGATTGCCGAAGAGGTGGTAGGTATAGTGTTCCGATGGATCATCCCAACGGTAATAAGGGAATCCTTCATCCGATGAAAGATTGGGAAACTCAAACTGGGGTACCATCTCTAAATTGCACTCAAGAGCTTTATTTAGTTCAAATGCTAACTTGTAAGGTTTGCTATGACAGCTGATAGAAATGGAATAGAGAGAAAGTTCGGTATCCACAGATTAAAATTGATTGGCTACAAAAGTAGCACGTTGCAAAAACTTAGTGTTAATTATACAATAACTTAGCCCTATATTCTTATTCGACCCTGTAAATCAGAATCTTAAGTCAGCGAGAATTATGCTGACCAATTTCGGGAGTAATATTCCAGAACTTTACGTGCCGCTTTTTGCTCTGCTTTTTTTTTCGATTTGCCCGTACCTGACGCCAGCTCTTCGTTGTCAATTCTAACGGTACACCTGAATGAAGGCTGAATTTCCTCCTTTTGCTGCTCGGTTATGAAATCAAGTCTTTTTTGTTCAGCCTGGCATTGTTCAATCAGCCTGCTTTTGTAGTCTTCATCTAATTTTTCCGGTTTATTTAGGTCGATATAAGGGCTGATAATTTTGTTTTCTATAAACTTCTCGGTGAACCGATAACCTTTGGTGATATATATAGCACCCAATAAAGCTTCCAAAGCGTTTCCAATAATTGAGGTTTCTTCAAGGGGTCGCTGAACCTTAGCGATTACTAGTTTATTCAATTTCATTTTTAAGGCTATGGAGCGCAGTTTTTTTCGACTAACGATCCTGGATCGGTATTTTGTCATTGTACCCTCACCCGCTGATGGGAATTTCTTGAACAGGACATTTGTTACGGTCATGCTCAGAACAGAATCACCTAAAAATTCGAGGCGCTCGTAATTCTCATTCGGATGATCGTAAAGAGACTTATGACGCAGAGCCTGAAGATAAGTATCGAGGGGGACGGGTTTAAAACCTAATACTTGTTTTAATAAAGTGTATTGGTCATTCGAAAAGTCATCGGGTAGAGCAGGTTTGGTGTAAAAGCCCGGAATTTTCAGCTTCTGAATTTTTTGAAAATTACGGAAGCGTTGTGTCCTCCAAACCCGAAAGTATTGCTCAGCGCATAATTTACTGTTCTTTTTTGAGCTTCTCCGAAAGTGAGGTTCAGCTTCGGATCAATTTCAGGGTCATCTGAAAAATGATTGATGGTAGGAGGTACAATGTCATTTATTATAGCCAATATTGACGCAATTCCCTCAAGCGCTCCGGCTGCGCCCAACAGGTGTCCGGTCATTGATTTGGTTGAACTTATGTTCAATTTATAGGCATGTTCACCAAAGACTTTGTTGATTGCTTTTAGTTCCGCAACATCCCCAAGAGAAGTGCTGGTCCCGTGCACATTGATATAATCGATGTCTTCCGGCTTAAGCGGCTCAAAGTCATTGAGTGCTGCTTTCATAACTTCTATGGCGCCTAGCCCATCCGGGTGTGGTGCTGTCATATGATAGGCATCGGCTGTAGCACCAGTTCCTGCAATTTCAGCATAAATTTTTGCTCCCCTTCTCAGGGCATGCTCCAACTCTTCAATTACAAGTGATGCGCTTCCTTCGCCAATGACAAACCCATCCCGATCTTTATCAAAAGGACGAGAAGCCTCTTTAGGGTTATCGTTTCTTGTTGAAAGAGCTTGCATTGCATTAAAACCTCCCACTCCGGCTTCTGTTACAGAAGCTTCAGATCCACCACAAATCATGGCATCGGCTTTTCCAAGACGAATGTAATTGGCGGCATCGTTAATACAATGAGTGGATGTGGCACAGGCCGATACAATAGCGTAATTGGGCCCCATGAAACCGTATTTCATAGAAATCAGTCCGGCCGCCATGTCGGCAATCATTTTTGGAATGAAAAACGGATTGAATTTTGGAGATCTATTCCTCGCTGCGAAATCTTCAATTTGAGTTTGAAAGGAATGTGTTCCTCCGATTCCTGATCCGAAAATAACGCCTACTCGATTTTTGGAAATGGCATCTGAATCTATACCGCTATCTCGAACCGCTTCGTCGGAAGATATTATACCCATCTTGGCGTATCTATCCATTCGACGACCCTCTCTGCGATCGAAGTATCCGTCAACATCGAATTTTACCTCGCATGCAAATCGGGTTTTATGTTCGGAAGCATCAAAAAGCGTAATGGGGCCGGCCCCACTAACTCCCTTCAGAAGGTTATTCCATGTTTCGGGAGCTGTGTTACCGATTGGCGTTAGCGCACCAATCCCAGTTACAACAACCCGTTTTAACTCCATAAAGTCTTTTGAGAAATTTGACGCTTACGCAGTCTTATTCTCTTCAATATATTTCACAGCTTCTCCAACAGTGGCTATATTTTCTGCCTGATCGTCAGGAATAGCAATGTTGAATTCCTTTTCGAATTCCATGATCAGCTCAACTGTATCTAAAGAATCAGCACCAAGGTCGTTGGTAAATGATGACTCCAATGATACTTCACTTTCGTCAACGCCTAATTTGTCAACGATGATGGCGATTACTTTTTCTTTGATATCTGACATACCTTTTTGGGTGTTTGAATTAAATCGCGGCAAAGAAATGCATTTGCGAAAATTAAAACAAGTTTTATGTTAAACTAACCTTAAACATAGAAATCGGAAATCTTCTCCAATGGTTTTCGCCTCAGGTTTGGAACTGTCATCTTTTTGTGTGGCTGGCCAACAGGAATCAATAGAAATGGAGTTTCATTTTCCGGTCTTTTCAGGATCTTTCGAAGAAATCGCATGGGGCTGGGAGTATGTGTTAGTGAGATTAATCCAGCATTATGAATGGCTGCCAGAAGCATCCCGGTGGCCAATCCTACAGATTCATTTACATAGTAGTTGTTGATTTTCTTTCCTTCTGAATCAACTTCATATGGCTTTTTCATGACCACAATGAGATAGGGAGCAATTTCAAGAAAGGGCTTGAGATGATCTGTTCCAAATGGTTTCAAATCTTCAAGCCACCGGTGTGACATACGACGGGTGTAGTTCTCATATTCTTCTTTTTCAGCAGCTACGCGTATTTGAGCTTTGATATCAGGGTCGGATACTACACAAAAATGCCAAGGCTGTTTATGGGCACCGGAAGGTGCGGTTCCTGCAGTAAGAATGATGTTTTCGATAACCTTTTTGGGTACTGGATCATCTGAAAATATTCTAACGCTTCTCCTTTGATTTAATAGGTTGTACAGCCATTCTGACCTTTGTAGCATCTCCTCAGGACTATACTTGGTCAAAGTGTACGAAATAAATGATTTGGTATCTTTCATGGAATATGGGTTATTGATTAGGAAAGCTAAATTAGATCATACATTTGCCCAAAATTTTTGGGATTGATTCACATTGTCATTTTCGCCTCAGGATCCGGGACAAATGCCGAAAATATTATCAGATATTTTAAGGGTCATCGCAGTATTGTTGTGGATAAAGTATTGACCAATAATCCAGAAGCGGGAGTGATCGAAAGAGCTAAAAAATTAGGAGTTGGGGTTGATGTCTTTTCAAAACAGGAATTTCATCAGGAAGCATTTTTACAGAAGATTCAGCATGCTGATTTTATCATTCTTGCAGGATTTCTATGGCTCGTTCCTGAATATCTGGTGCTCAAGTTTGCTCAAAGGATTTTGAACATTCATCCTGCGCTATTGCCACAGTATGGCGGTAAAGGGATGTACGGAATGAAGGTTCATGAGGCGGTTATCGAATCGGGAGAGAAAGAATCTGGCATTACCATCCATGAAGTAAATTCTGAATATGATAAGGGAGCTATTGTGGCGCAATTCAAGTGCCCGGTACACTCCAATGATACCCCAGAGAAACTAGCCCAGCGTATACATGAACTGGAATATGAGCATTTCCCTGAAACCATAGAGTCCTTCATTTTGAATTAGGAATAAAGATGAACTTTGATTTCAAAGAAACGGCTACAGCTGCTTTAGTCTTGTTTGCGGTTATCGACATCATAGGGTCGATCCCCCTTATCATCAGTTTGCGCCAGAGAGTGGGACACATCCAGTCTGAAAAGGCGAGTGTTGTAGCGGGTATTATCATGATAGTTTTCGTTTTTCTTGGTGAGCGAATACTTCATTTGATAGGAATCGATGTTAGTTCTTTTGCTGTTGCAGGCTCGCTTGTTCTATTCGCCCTTGCTCTGGAAATGGTACTGGGAGTTCATATTTTTAAGGATGAAGTGCCGCAATCGGCAGCAGTTTTCCCGCTGGCCTTCCCATTGATTGCAGGGGCAGGGTCTTTAACCACCATTCTTTCATTAAGGGCGGAATATCATGCGATAAACATTGTGACTGCCATTGTACTGAATATGATTTTTGTCTTTGTGGTTTTAAAATCTTCCCAAAGAATAGAGCGATTTCTGGGGTCAAATGGTATCAACATTATTCGGAAGATATTTGGTGTAGTTCTTTTGGCAATCTCCATAAAACTTTTTGCAACAAATGCGGGTGGACTAATAGATTAACCTAAGTATGGGATTCAAGTCATTCATAGCAAGACCTTACGCCAAAATGCTAGTAAGTAAGCACAGGCGAAGAGCAGATCGCGCATTAGTCGATCAGGACAAATGGATGAAACTGCTCGTTTCAAAAGGGAAAGAAACCGCTTTTGGTAGGGCTGCAGGTCTGGCGAAGGTGCATAACTACCCGGAATTTAAGAATGCAGTTGCCCTTGCAGATTATGAAGAGCTTAAAGCGTACATAGACCGTGCAGTAGAGGGGGAATCTGATGTGCTTTGGCCTGAAAGGCCGCTTTATTTTTGCAAAACCTCGGGAACTACATCAGGAGCCAAGTACATACCCATTACAAGAGATTCGGTCGATCATCATGTGGATGCTGCAAAAATGGCCCTGCTTTACTACATTATGGAAACCGGTAACTCTGCATTTCTTGATGGCAAAATGATGTTCCTTCAAGGAAGTCCAAACCTGGAGGATCTAAACGGGGTGCCGTTAGGCAGACTATCGGGGATTACTGCACATTGGGTACCGTCATATTTGCAGCGCAACAGAATGCCCAGCTGGGAAACAAATCTGATGGAAGACTGGGAAGCCAAGGTAGATAGGATTGTAGAAGAGACTATGGCCCAGGACATGAGATTACTCAGTGGAATCCCATCCTGGATGCAGATGTATTTTGAAAGAATGCTTGCGCGAACTGGCAAAGACTCTATTTCAGAGGTTTTTCCCAACTTTTCACTTTTTGTGCACGGCGGGGTCAATTATGCTCCGTACCGCTCCATTTTCAGGCAACTAATTGGTAAAGAGGTAGATACCATAGAAACTTATCCAGCATCTGAAGGGTTTATAGCTTTTCAAAATGAGCAAAATGATGAAGGACTTTTGCTCAACACTGATGCAGGTATGTTTTATGAGTTTATTCCTATGGAGCAGTTTCACTCAGAAAATCCGGAACGCATTTCATTGCATAATGTAGAGCTAGATAGACAATATGCCATTGTGTTAAATACGAATGCCGGATTGTGGGGATACCTCATTGGAGACACGGTTAAGTTTACATCTCTTGACCCCTTTAAGATAAGAGTCACTGGGCGAACCCGGCATTTCACCTCGGCTTTTGGAGAACATGTGATAGCGGAGGAGGTAGATGCATCGATGAGCGAAGCATGTGCAGCCTTTAATGTAGCGGTTCGGGAATTTCACCTTGCCCCTGAAGTAAAGCCTGAAGAAGGCTTGCCTTATCATGAATGGTATGTTGAGTTTGATTCTGCTCCGGATAACCTGAAATCTTTTGAAAAGAGGTTAGATGAAGCACTTCAGAAAAGGAACCCGTACTACCGGGATTTGATTCTCGGCAATGTACTTAAGTGTTTGGTTATCAGAGTAGTAGTGGCGGGAGGTTTTACAGAAATGATGAAATCGAGAGGAAAATTGGGTGGTCAGAATAAGATTCCCAGGCTGGCAAACGATCAGGAAATAGGAAGCTTACTGCGGCCTTATACGATTAGCTGAGTTTATCAGCTAAAATATTCATCTCAACAACTGGAGAGATGCGCTCATAGAGAACATGGTAGACCGCATGGACGATAGGAATATCGACTTGAAATTTTTTGTTGATTTCGATGATACTTTTAACGGCATAATAACCTTCAGCAACCATGTCCATCTCCATTTGGGCGGTTTTGACAGAATATCCTTTTCCTACCATGAAACCAAAATTTCGATTTCGTGAAAATTTGGAATAGGCTGTAACTAAAAGATCACCGAGATATGCGGAAGTCAGAACATCACGGTGAATGGGGTTGATAGCATCAATGAGATTTTCTGCTTCCTGAATGCAATTGGAAATGAGAACAGCCTGAAAATTATCACCATAGCCAAGTCCGGCATAAATACCGCTTGCAAGAGAATATATGTTCTTTAGTACAGCGGACAATTCGGTTCCGAATAGGTCATCGGTAGTAGTAGTTTTGATGTATCTGCAGGCAAGAATGTCGGCAATTTGCGTGGTAAGCACTTCATCAGGTCCGGCAATGGTCAGGTAAGAAAGACGCTCTAGTGCGACTTCTTCAGCATGGCATGGACCGGATATCATGGCCATATTCTCGTAGGGCACTCCAAAAGTTTTGTGAATATAGCGGACTGGAATAGCGTTGTATTCGGGAATAATTCCTTTGATGGAAGTGACAATTTTCTTGGTACTGATATCTGGAAGAGGAAATTCGTCAAAAGTGTCTACCACAAAAGCAGAAGGAATAGCAAAGATCAAGACGTCAGAATTATTAGCTATTTCCTCGATATTGGACGAAATGTTGAGTTTAGAAACATCATACTTAACCCCTTGCAGGTATTTTGGATTATGTCCATATCTGTGAAGGTGCTTTACCGCGCTCTCACTTCTAATCCACCAGTTAATCTCTGAGGTATTTTCGGAAAGCATCTTTACAATAGCTGACGCCCAACTTCCGCTACCTAGTACTCCAATTCTGTGCACAGTTTCCAAAGGCTTGTTTCGGATTTGGCGCAAATATAGAAGAAGGCTGCTCTACCCAAGCGGATTATCGCATTTTTGCCTGCTTGGCGAATAAAGGGGTTAAATACATGATCATTTCGGCGGCCAGTTTTTCGCTGATGCAGGTCATGGTAAAGTATTTGTCGCACATTCCTGTACCTGAGCTCGTTTTTTTCAGGTCTATCATATCTCTGATTTTAAGTTTGGCGGTAGTTTATCGTTTGGGTATCCATCCGCTCGGTATTGGTCGTAAGTATCTAATTATGAGGGGAGTGTTTGGGGTTTTAGCCTTATCCTTGTTTTTTTACACCCTTCAAAATCTACCTATTGCTACAGCCATAACCATTCAATACCTATCACCTATATTCACCAGTCTTTTTGCCATTTGGATTTTGCGCGAACCCATGAAATGGGTGCAGTGGTTATTCTTTGGAATTTCGTTTCTGGGTATTGTCGCCATGAAAGGTCTTGATAACGATCTTGACATCAAATTTGTACTTGCGGGTGTTGTATCTGCGGTTTTTTCGGGTCTGGCGTATAACATGATTCGTAAGGTTAAAAATACGGACCATCCTGTGGTGGTCGTGCTATATTTCCCTCTTGTAGCTACGCCCATTATGGGAGTGGCCTCAATTTTTACCTGGGTTACTCCCGAACCTATGGATTGGGTTTTTATACTATTGATGGGCATATTCACTCAAATAGCTCAGGTTTTCATGACCAAAGCCTGGCAGGCTGAGGAAGCCAATAAAATTGCCAGTTTAAAATATGTCGGGATCGTCTTTGCCCTGTTTTTTGATTTTACACTTTTCGGTATTTCACCGCAATGGAGTGCTATTATCGGAATTGTTCTCGTTTTGAGTGGGGTGATTCTAAATATCCGTTATCGGAAGAAATTCGGTTAGTCAGTCACTTCAGCTTCATTGCTCTTCCACGTCTTGTATTTAACCAGCTCTTTTGAGAGTGTTTTTAATGCAAAGCCCAGAACGGTAAGATCATCGACCACTCCTATTGCAGGAAGAAAATCAGGAAAGAAATCGATCATATTCACGATATAGATCAAGGTAAAGGCAACGATGGTTATTGAAACGTATGAAACATCTCTATACCTTCCTTTAAGATAGTCCTTGACTAGTGAAATCAGCAGTTTTACTTCATCGAGATATTCTCGCAGTTTGCCTTTTTCTCGAGCCCGGGCTTCAATTTTTTCCGACTCTTCAACAATACGTTTTAGGTCTTCTTCAGTAATTTCCGAAGCCTTTTTTCTGATGTATTCCGGGTCTATTTTCTTTTCCCTTTTCATAAGGGTTACAACGGTCGATGGATTAAAGCGTTTCTCTTAACCATTTGAAAAATTCTTTTTGCCACAAAATACCGTTTTGAGGTTTGAGCACCCAATGGCCCTCGTCAGGAAAGTATAAAAACCGGGAATTCAGCCCTTTAATTTTGGCTACCTGAAAGGCTTGCATACCCTGCTCCACCGGAACCCGATAGTCAAGCTGACCGTGAATAACCATGATAGGAGTATTCCAGTATTTGACGAATTTATGTGGTGAAAATTGACTGTAGGAAATGGGCTGAGGAATTTTCCAATAAGGCCCTTCCAAATCAAAATTGGCAAAAAACAATTCCTCGGTAGTGCCATACCAGCTTTCCAGGTTGAATACTCCGCAGTGCGAAATGAAGGTCTTAAATAAACCGTTGTGAACACCAGCCAACATGTAAACGGAGTATCCTCCATAGCTGGCTCCTATCGCTCCAATTCTGTTTCGGTCTATGTAAGGTTCTTCTGCCATATAGCGAGCCGCACTCATATAATCGGCAATTGCTTTGCCTCCCCAGTCACCGGAAATATCGCGATTCCATTTTTCACCGAACGTTGGTAAACCTCTGCGATTAGGAGCTATTACTACATAACCCTGTGCAGCCATTATTTGAAAATTCCAGCGGAAGGAATAAAACTGTGAAACGGCAGACTGGGGTCCACCCTGGCAATAGAGGAGTGCCGGATACTTTTTATTAGGATCAAAATCAGGTGGATAAATAATCCATGTTAACATTTTATTTCCATCCTGAGTATCTATCCATCTTTTTTCAACTTTACTCTTTTTCAGATTGTTATAGGCACTATCATTAGTGTGAGTTATTTGAGTTTCTGCTCCGTTTTTAATGTTGAAGGAATAGATTTCACTAGCGTGATTCATATCCATTTTGTGCGCGTAAACCAACTTTCCTGAAAGTCCTATGATATGGTAAATGTTATGCTCGCCTTTTGTGATTTTTTTCGCCTGCCACCCTTTCCCGCCTTCGGAAATTTCGAATAATTGATAAGTAGCTTTCTGGCCAATCTCTGCATATATCTTTTTTCCATCCGCATTCCAGATAAAAGCTTCGATGGTTTCCTCAAAATCGGGCAGAACTACCTGCGATTTTCCTTCTTCAAGGGCCATTATTTTCAATCGATTGACATCAGCTTCGTAACCCGGTGTGGCCATGGAAAGCCAGGCAATTCTTTTTCCATCGGGGCTAAAAGCGGGATTCCGGTCATAGCCTTTGTTAGATTCGGTAAGATTTCGTGTATTCAAGTTGCTGATGTCCACCAAAAAGAGGTCGGAATTGGTGCTTTCTGCCGCCTTGGTTCCAGTGTACTTTTTTGCAACGTAGACTATTTGGTTACCGTTGGGATGCCACGCGTAATCTTCGCTACCTCCAAATGGCTGCAGCGGACAGTCAAAATCCTCTCCATTCATTAGGTCCTTTACAGATGAGATTTGACCGGAACCATAGTTTCCTGAAAATAGGTGAGAACGCATTCCATCTTCCCAATGATCCCAATGGCGGTACATCAGGTCGTCAATAATCATAGCGTTGCTTTGGGGAAGTTCCGGATACAGATCAGATTTGTCTTTTCCTACTTTAACATCTCTGGTGAAAGCTATTTTTGTTCCATCGGGTGAAAACTCAAAAGTGCTGATGGCGCCGCCCTGAACATTAATTTTCTTAACATTTCCTCCTGACAGCGGAACTTCATACAATGAGCCCCCTTGAAGAAAAGCAATACGCTCATTGTCTGGTGTAAACCGAGCATGATATTCACTTTTCGGATCTGTTGTCAGTTGAGTAGTAGTCTTATTTTCAATGTCATAGAGATATAAATCCCGGTTTCCGCTGTTTTCTTCAACACTATATCTGGATACTCCAAATACGATGAATTTGCCATCGGAACTCATGTCATCTGCATTGGTCCTTCCGAGGCTCCATAGTAATTCGGGAGTCATAACCTCTTGGGCTGAAATAGTCGTGAAATAGAGCATGAGCAGACTGCCTGAGAAGAGAATAGTCTTAAATGTTTTCATATTATTCCGCTTTAAACCAGCTTTCTACCTCTGAAATTTGTAGTGCCGGGATGTTCAGTTTTTTCTTTTTTCTAATTCCGTTGAGTTTCTGATGCAACTGTGTAGGCTTGAGTTCGAGGAGTTCTTCCGGGCTACTCCATCCTGATTGAAGAATGATTTCAGCCCATGCTTCTGAAACTCCAAGGTTGGTAAAGTCTTTTATATCTGATACTTGCGCTTGCTTTTCGGGTTTCATTTGAGGGAAGAACAGAACTTCTTGAATTGAGGATTGATTGGTCAGCATCATAGTTAATCTGTCAATTCCTATTCCCATTCCTGAAGTCGGCGGCATCCCATATTCCAGAGCACGGAGGAAATCCTGATCGATAAACATAGCTTCATCGTCACCTTTTTCTGAAAGTTTTAGTTGTTCTTCGAAACGTTCTCTTTGGTCAATGGGGTCATTTAATTCCGAATAGGCATTGGCAACTTCCTTTCCGTTCACATACAACTCAAAACGCTCGGTCAGTGTTGGGTCATTGCGGTGCTTTTTGCAAAGGGGAGACATTTCTACTGGATAATCAACAATAAAGGTAGGTTGTATGAATTTGGCCTCACATTTTTCTCCGAATATTTCATCGATTAGCTTGCCCTTTCCCATTGTTGGGTTCGTCTCAATTCCAAGTGATTCGGCAACGTTCCTAATCTCATTTTCCTGCATTCCCCTAAGGTCATATCCCGTATGTGCTTTGATGGCATCGAGCAGTTTAATTCTGGGGTAGGGGGCTTTGAAATCGATATCCATATCTCCAAGACGAACACGAGAGGAGCCATCATAAATATTGCGAACCACATGCTCAAGCATTTTTTCTGTATAATCCATCATCCAGAAATAATCTTTGTAGGCAACATAGATTTCAAGTACAGTGAACTCCGGATTGTGTGTTCGGTCCATTCCTTCGTTCCTGAAGTCTTTGGCAAATTCGTAAACTCCTTCATATCCACCTACTATGAGCCGCTTCAAATACAACTCGTTTGCTATGCGCAAATACAGTGGGATGTCTAATGCGTTATGATGGGTAACAAAAGGACGAGCAGCGGCACCTCCAGGGATGGGTTGTAGAATAGGGGTTTCCACCTCCATATAACCATCCTTGTTGAAATATTCTCGCATGGCATTCACAATTCTGGTCCTCGTCATAAAGGTTTCGCGAGCCTGTTCGTTGACGATCAAATCCACATAGCGCTGCCGGTATCGCTGCTCCGGATCTGCAAAAGCGTCATGGGTATTCCCCGAAGCATCAGTCTTTACAACAGGCAACGGACGAATCGATTTACTCAAAACTTTGAATGAAGCTACATGAATGGAAATTTCTCCCATTTGGGTTCTAAAGGCGAAGCCTTCCACAGAAATAAAATCCCCAATGTCTAGCAACTTCTTGAAAACATCATTGTACATAGATTTATCCTCTCCGGGGCTGATGTCATCTCTGTTGAAATAGAGCTGTATTCTGCCCAATGCATCTTGAAGTTCTGCGAAAGAGGCCTTACCCATGATTCGTTTGGCCATCAGACGACCGTTTAACCGTACATCTTTGAGCTCTTCACCCTGTTCAAATTTCTTTTTGATTTCAGTGCTGTAATGGGTTCTTTCGATTTGTTCGGCAGGATATGGATCAATGCCCATATCTCTCAACTTTTTAAGCGCTTCTCTGCGCACGATTTCCTGTTCGGATAAATTCAAACTCATGATTCTTCAGTTTTGGCCATTGCGGCAAAGGGCCACAAAGTTTAAGATAAAATCCAATGTAGTGTTCTTGGAAAAAACTACTTTAGGCGCCAACCAAAACAGACATATAATGAAATCACTTATAGAAAGTTTTGCTGACCATCTAAGAGATGCACTGGAAATAGGAAATAAAGCTAAACTCAAGCCCTGTACTGACCGATTGGACAATGTACTTATTGCAGGCATGGGAGGTTCGGGTATAGGAGGATCAATAATTTCAGAAATCACGGACCAATCGGTTAATATTCCGGTATTTACCAATAAATCTTACAAGTTGCCGAATTGGGTTGGACCCCATACATTGGTTATAATTTCCAGTTATTCTGGAAATACTGAAGAAACCGTGGCTGTGATGAAAGAAGCTATTAAGAGGAACTCTGAAATAGCAGTGGTAACATCTGGGGGATATATTGGCGACATGGCCTATGAAAAAGGGATAAACCATATTCTAATACCGGGAGGAAATCCTCCGAGGTCCATGCTTTCTTATTCATTAGTTCAGCTCTTCATTCTTTTCCGTCATTACAAAATCACAGATATTGATTTCGAAACTGAAATTCGTGTTGGTACAGGTTTGATAGAACGTGAAGAAGCCAATATCAGAAATGAGGCAAGAACCATAGCCAAGAAACTTAAAGGTAAAATACCGATTATTTATGCCGTTTCAGGATATGGGGCACTTGCGGAAAGGTTCCGTCAACAGTTGAATGAAAATTCTAAGATGCTTTGTTGGCATCATGTTATTCCGGAGATGAACCACAATGAGCTGGTCGGCTGGGCCGGAGCTCCAGATAATATTTCGGTTGTAGTTTTCAGAAGCACTCACGACGAAAAGAGAAATCAACAGCGGATCGAAATCAACAAAGAAATTTTTGCGAAACATACTAAAAGCGTCCTTGAAATCTGGACGAAAGGAGACTTCATATTAGAACGTATTCTCTACCTTATACATCTGACGGACTGGGTTTCATTATTCATTGCAGAGTCTAAAAAAATAGACCCTGTCGAAGTAGACGTAATTGATTTTCTAAAAGGAGAACTGTCCAAAACCCATTTCTAGATTTAGCGGACCTTTCGACATGAGAAAGAGAGTTCTGTTCCGTGATCTCGGGAAGCTCCCCTATAAAGAAGCATGGGATTACCAGGAATCTTTGCTAGCAGAGTCCGTAGAACGAAAATTAGCTCGTAGAAACGGCTCTTCATCCTCACCACCCAACAATTATCTTCTCTTTGTTGAACACCCGCATGTCTACACATTGGGTAAAAGTGGAGATATGAGCAACTTATTGCTCGATGCCGGAGGTTTGGAGGAGCATGATGCTACTTTTTACAAGACGAATAGAGGAGGGGATATTACATACCATGGACCCGGCCAGCTCGTAGGGTATCCCATTTTAGACCTCGATCAATTCAATCCAGATATAAATGTTTACCTGCGAAACATTGAAGAAGTCATTATACTAACGCTAGCTGATTTTGGAATCAGGGGTGAACGGTTTCCTAAACACACTGGAGTTTGGGTGGATCCGGGAACACCTAATGAGCGAAAGATTTGTGCGATAGGAGTTAAAACAGCCCGGTGGATCACAATGCACGGTTTTGCGCTCAACGTCAATACCCAACTGAACTATTTTGACCACATTATTCCCTGTGGATTGCAAAAAGGGGTGGCATCAATGCATTTGGAGCTAGGTGAAGAACTCGATATCAGTGAAGTAGCTGGTAGGGTTCGTCTACATTTTTCAAATGTATTCCAGGCAGATATTCTGGGTTTCGCAGAGAATGATTAAGTTAGGTCATTCAACCTCGCATTATGGAAGAACGAATACTATACCTGGATATCGAAACCGTTCCCGGGTCGTCGAATTATCAGGAATTGCCCGAAAGGGTTGCGAAATTATGGGATAAAAAAGCCGCCATTATTGGCAGAAATGATCCGGATCTTACTCCTGAAGATCTTTATGAACGGGCTGGAATCTATGCGGAGTTTGGAAAAATCGTGTGTATTTCCACCGGCTATATGTACCGATCTAAAGAGGGAGAGCAATTTAGAGTTACCTCCTTTTCAAGTGATGATGAGCTGGAGCTGCTTACGGATTTTTCGAGGCTACTAAACCGGCATTTTAATGACTTGAGATACCATAGGCTTTGTGCTCACAATGGAAAGGAGTTCGATTTTCCTTTTATCGCCCGAAGAATGCTGGTACACAGAATATCACTACCTGATCTTCTTAACCTTCAGGGTAAGAAGCCCTGGGAAATACCGCATATCGATACAATGGAAATGTGGAAGTTTGGTGACTACAAGAACTTTACATCGCTGGATTTGCTCTCTGCTCTTTTTGATCTACCTACGCCAAAAGACGACATAGACGGTAGCCAGATCTATCAGGTGTATTATGGGGATAATGACCTCGATAGAATCGTTAAGTATTGCGAAAAAGATGTGGTTGCGCTAGCGCGAGTTCACCGCAGACTAAGCGGTATGCCCGACTTTGGATTAGATCAGGTAGTTGCGGTTTAGCTTTCTGTCTTTTTAAAAACCTGGGTGTCGAAAATATTGTATTTCAGAATGCAATAGATTGCTCTAAACCCATCTTTCCATCCTATTTTTTTACCTTCTTCATAGGTTCTTCCGTAGTACGATATTCCCACTTCGTATATCCGTATGCCGGGTATGCGCGAGATTTTTGCGGTTACTTCCGGCTCAAAACCAAAACGTTTTTCTTTGAGCAATAAACTCTTGATCGTATCCGCTTTGAACAATTTGTAGCAGGTTTCCATATCGGTTAGGTTGAGGTTTGTGAACATGTTCGAAAGGAAAGTGAGAAACTTGTTACCGATGCTGTGCCAGAAAAATAGAATCCGGTGCGGATTTCCTCCCATAAAGCGAGACCCATAAACAACATCAGCCATACCAGCTAATACAGGTTTTACAAGTATTAGATACTCCTGTGGATCATACTCCAGATCGGCATCCTGGACGACTACAAAATCGCCGGTGGATTCTTTGATGGCACGGTGAATAGCAGCCCCTTTTCCCATATTGAAAGGTTGATTGAATAAACGAATGTCCATATCGGAATGTGTATCCATGTACCTTCTTAGAGCGCCCTCCGTGTCATCAGAAGAGCTGTCGTTGACAATGACTAATTCCATCTGAATATCCTCAGGTAGGGTAACACGCCTGATCTTATCGAGAATCAAATGAATAGTTTTCTCCTCGTTGTACGCAGGAATAAGAACACTAAGTTTTTCGAATTTAGGTCGGTGCATCCGGCAAATGTAAAACTCCTGTACTATGCAAAATGATGAGGGATGACAGATTGTTTAATCAAAAATCATTTCGGGCACTTCATTTGGCACAATAAGCTTTCCTTCTGTGGCATCAATGATCTCCTGAACTTCAACTCCCGGAGCTCTTTCTTTTAGCAAAAATCCCGAAGCGGTAATATCTAATACAGCAAGGTTTGAAACAACTCTTTTAACACACCGCACGCCGGTTAATGGTAAAGTGCAAGATTTTAATAGCTTGGATTCTCCCTTACGATTGGTATGCATCATGGCAACAATAATGTTATCGGCAGAGGCCACTAAATCCATTGCGCCCCCCATTCCTTTTACCATTCTGCCCGGTATTTTCCAGTTGGCAATGTCACCGTTCTCCGAAACCTCCATGGCACCAAGAACAGTGAGCTGAACGTGCTGACCCCGGATCATTGCAAAACTGTCTGATGAGTCAAAAAAAGCAGCTCCATCCAGAGTGGTGATGGTTTGTTTTCCGGCATTGATAATATCCGCATCTTCCTCACCTTCAAAAGGAAATGGCCCCATACCCAGAACACCATTCTCAGATTGAAACTCCACATGCATGTTTTCAGGAATGTAATTGGCTACTAAAGTCGGAATTCCTATTCCAAGATTCACGTACCATCCATCCTGCAGTTCCTGTGCAATTCTTTGCGCAATTCCGTTTTTGTCGAGCATACCTTAATTAATTGATTCAAATGAGTATTTCAAAAGTGTAATGCGAGCGCCGGATACCTGATATTGAACCTGATCCGGATTCCAAATATAGACCTTTAGTATGGCTGAATTCTGAGGTAACTCTTTAAGGTAAATGGAGTGGTCAAAGTAACTCTGATCTTCCTCCCACTCAGAATGATGCCAGGATAAAGGATAACGTTCGTAAATTACGGCTGTGGCACTATCATTTTCAACAGAGACTACGATCTCAGCATCAAAAGGGACTGAGGAGCCCATAATTTCCGCTTCAATATCGATCCTCATAACATTGCTTCTTAGCTCCACAACCTGATACTCGATAAGGTTTCTAAATTCGTCACTAATTATGCTGTCTGTGTTTAAGGAATCGTAACTTATTACGGTGTCGAAAGGAATACTTCGAATTCTTTTCAGAAGGAAAGACTTAGATTCCGGATAGGCATCAAGTGTATCGTAATAATTTATGTTTTCATTTTCAGATTGGGCATCCCAAATAATGACATCAGCAATTCTACTGGGAAAGTCCGACCACTGCAATAAATTGTAATCTCCATTAGATTTCAGATTATGATAGGCCCAGCTGGATTGAAGGTATTCAGGCCCACTAATGAGAGCGTTTTTTCCAAGAAAATCGACCGTCTCAAAATAGGAATCTTTAATCGAGCGTTTTCCCCAGTGCTGTGCTTTATTGAGGTTTAACCTGCCCAATAGTTGAACTGGAAAAAGAAAGATAAGCATCATGCCTACCAGAGTAGTAACCAATGAAAATGAACCTTTTACATGAAAATCTGCCAACCCAGCAATGGATAATAATAATACCGGGATAAGGAACACCAGATTTTCTGTGTCGGGAAGCATTATACCGAAGTAATATTTAGTGGCCATAAGAGAGAGCACCATCAGTATGAACATGTGAAAAAACATCAATTCTCTGCTCCTTAGTGACCTGAATAGCCCGTTTTTTGCAATACTTAAAACGTAACAATAGAGCATAAAAATGCCAACAACGAGGAAATAGCTAACATGAATTTTTGCTACAAAACCTCTGTAGAAGACAGCTCTATAAAGGGGCTTGAAAGTAGATTCTATAAGGGATTCAAAATCTGGAAGCTTATGTTTAGCCGCATGGCTCAGGACTTCAAAAGCCCACCTTCCTTCCAAAGTGAGTGCTAGGAGGATTATTAAGCCTGCAAACAGGTGGAGCCAATCTTTCTTTACGTTTAAAAATTTAATAAATAGAATAATAGAAATCAATGCCGCGGGAAAATAGAGCTGAGCATTTGCCAGTATTGATGCCAATATTGAAAACTGAGCCCAGTAAAAGCTTCTTATTGACCCTTTTGACAAGAAAGAATAGACATAGTTTAATGCCATGATCAGAAAGGCGATGGATATTCCATAACCCAACCCGAGGCCGAACATTTCTATCAAAATTGGAATAGACCACAGGGCAGGCCAAAAAATCAATCTGATATACAATGGATGTTTGGAGATGATGAGATAGGAAAAGTAGAGATAGATTGCAATAGAAAGAACGTTGGGTAGGCGAATTACCCATTCCGAAATGCCAAGAACAGCAGTACTTAGCTGGATAAGAAGAATATTTAAGAGTTGAAGGTTGCCTGCGGATTCCAGATCGGAAATGAATAGGTTTCCCCATGCATTGTGGTTCATAAAGAGGTCGGCTTCCTCAGGGGTTATCGGAACGTTTATGGCACGTATTAAGACATAGGTAAAGAGAGAAGCCCCTGCCAAAAGGGCCAACACATCTAATAATCGATGGTATTTCAGATTAAGCTCCGCCATTTATGGAAACACTCAGCTTCGTTTTCGTACCGTAACTTGCTCGATGCGTTTTTCGAATTTCGGCCCTTCAAAAATGCGCTGAATGAAAATTCCCGGTGTATGAATCTCATTAGGATCAAGTTGACCCAAGGGCAAGAGCTCTTCCACTTCGGCCACCGTTATTTTTCCCGCCATGGCCATCATTGGATTGAAATTTCTCGCCGTTCCTCTGAATACTAAGTTGCCAGAGGTGTCTCCTTTCCATGCCTTTACAAAGGCAAAATCAGCTTCAAAGGCGGACTCCAAAATATGAGGCTTTTCTTTGAACCAACGTACTTCCTTACCCTCCGCCACTTCTGTTCCATATCCTGCTGGGGTAAAAAAGGCGGGTATACCTGCTCCAGCAGCCCGACATCGTTCTGCAAGAGTTCCCTGAGGAATCAATTCCACTTCAAGCTCACCGCTGAGCATTTGGCGCTCAAATTCATCATTTTCCCCAACATATGAGGAAATCATCTTTTTTATTTGGCGGTTTTGAAGCAATAATCCAAGGCCAAAATCATCCACCCCTGCGTTATTGGAAATACATTCGAGATTATTAATATCTGTATGGGATATCTCGGCAATGGCGTTTTCAGGAATCCCGCAAAGTCCAAAACCACCAAACATGACGGTCATTCCACTTTCCAGTCCGGCAATACCCTCTTTTGGGCCACTAACAACTTTGCTGATCATAATGCGAATCTTATTGAGGAGTCAAAAATAGTTATACGGTGATTCCGAATCAGCGCTTAATCTCCAAAATCGGGAAAATCCTGACTATTGACCTCACTGCAGTCTTCTGGAAACGTATAGCCCGCAGGTTTCTCAAAAGGTTCTTTGCTTAACCCAATTTCTTCACTTGTCCACGCTTCTTTCATGTAGTACCCCCAAATTGGCAATGCAGTATTAGCACCCTGTCCATAATAAGTGCGACTGAAGCGAACACTTCTATCTTCAGCGCCTACCCAAACTCCTGTAACAAGATCTGGGGTCAGCCCGATGAACCAACCATCAGAATTATTCTGGGTAGTTCCGGTTTTTCCCGCAATGGGTAATGATCTGGGCAGATTGCCATATGGACGATCGGAATGCAACCTGACACCAGTTCCAACACGAATCATTTGGCCTTTTTTAGTGGCCTCTTTGCCCGTGTAAGGACCGTATGCCCCCTGGGTTACCCCTTCCAAAATGTTGAGCATGGCATAAGCGTCGCTCTCGCTCATTGCTTCATTTGATTCGGAACTGAAATCGGCGATAATTATACCGTTTTTATCAGTTATTCTTTTCAGAAAAATGGGTTTTTGATAGATCCCCTTATTGACAAAAGTGGACATAGCACCCACCATTTCAAAAAGGTTTACATCTGCAACTCCAAGCGCTAAAGATGGCACGGTATCTAATGGGCTGGTGATTCCCATGCGCCTGGCCTGGTCGACGACCGCGGCTGGACCAAATTGCTTCATAACCCATGCGGTTATCGTGTTCATAGAGTTGGAAAGGCCATATTTTAGGGTAACCATTTGACCATAAGTGCCATCACTATTTTTTGGTGTCCAGTCTTTCAATATGCCCCACTCTCCTTTTTTAAACGTGGTAGGAACATTGGGCACTTCATAGCAAGGGTCTAACCCATTTTGAATGGCCAATGTGTAAACAAAGGGCTTGAATGTAGAGCCTACCTGGCGTTTTCCCTGCCGGACATGATCGTATTGAAAGTACTTGTAATTAATGCCGCCTACCCATGCCTTAATCTCTCCATTGTTGGGATCCATCGACATCAAACCTGACTGGAGAAATGCCTTGTAATAAAGAATAGAATCCCGAGGGGTCATTACCGTATCCTTCTCGCCTGACCAGGAGAAGACTTTCATCTTGGTAGGCACATCAAAACTTGCGAGGATGGAATCTTCAGGGGTTTGATGATACTGATGCAGGCAATCAGGAGCACTACACTTCCAGTATTTTACTCCATTCACTTTTATTTCGGACACATAATTGCCTCTGCGCCCACAATTTGGGCACTCAACTCCGGTCATCACAGCGTATCTGGGGCTTCTTCTTATTGCCGACTCCATGATCATCTCTATTTCCTTCTTGGTCAGATCATTACTAAACGGCGGATTTCTTCTTTTTCGAACGCTGTTATCAAAATCTTTCTGAAGTTCTTCTTTCAAATGCCTTTCTACGGCTCTTTCAGCCATGACCTGCAGTCTTGAATCTATGGTAGTATAAACTTTTAAACCATCGCGATAAATATCATAAGGTGTACTGTCTGGTTTTGCATAAATGTACTGACCATTTTCATCTTTTTCATTCAAGATTCTGGTGAGTTCTGCCCTTAATATTTCCCTGAAATAAGGGGCATTACCACGAGTATGGCTCATGGGATGAAAATCAATTTTCATAGGTAATGCGCTCAATGAATCTTTCTCATTTTCGGTTATGTAGCCATTTCGGGCCATCTGACCAAAAACGATATTCCTCCTGAATTTCGCTTTTTCCGGAAATCGAACGGGATTGTACAGCCACGGATTCTTGCACATTCCTATTAAAACAGCGGATTCTTCCAAGGAGAGAGAATCGAGAGGTTTATTGAAATAAATTTCAGCTGCTGAATTTGCTCCTACGGCATTGTTGATGAAATCGAACTTGTTCAAATACATCATGATGATTTCATCCTTGGTGTACCTTTTTTCAAGTTCGAAGGAGATCACCCATTCTATGAATTTCTGTTTGATCCTTTCGACAATATTGCCTGCAGGTTCATGATACAGCTGCTTTGCCAGTTGCTGTGTAAGTGTGCTTGCCCCTCCTCTGGACCCCAAAAAAAGAGCTGCAGTAAAAGTTCTTCTAAAATCTATTCCCGCATGGTTGTAAAAACGTTCATCTTCAGTGGCTACTAAAGCATCGATCATGTTTTGGGGAATTTCATTGAAATTGGCGAACGTTCGGTTTTCGCGATAGTATCTTCCCAATACTTCCTGGTCAGAAGTAAATACCTCAGTGGCTCTGTAGAAAGTCGGGTTTTCCAATTCCTTAAAGGAGGGCATTTCCCAGATTGTGCCGTTTGAAATGAATAGAAAGAAGAGATAAGTACTGGTAACAATGAGTATGAGAATGACCCAAATGGAGACCACAATACGCTTAACCCAATCTGAACTATTATTTTTCATTTGGCTGCGTTTTTTTGATCAGTACTCCAATTCTTCGGATATGTTTCAATGAATCATTTCTCATCCCATGCTTAATCTTGAGTTTATGCTTTCCGTTCCTAGAAAATCTATGCCCTTTGTATATGAGAACCGGCAAGTCAATCACTGCTCCTGTTCCACTTCCAAACCATCTTCCATCATCCATGGCCAAAGGGCAGTTTATCGTATCTGTTGAGCTAAGCTCATCCGGTCCATCAATAGTCACGAATAGCCAGAGATTCTGGTATTCAAATGCGTTTTCATGCCTGACATTAATGTATATATCATATTGGGCGGAACTGTCGTCTACTATGAAGTCGAAGGTAACCGGCTTTCTGTAAAGCCAATCTGTTTCAAGGTCTTGGTTATCAGCATAAAATACGCTTTCACAACCTGTTGAACTCAAGGTAATTATGAGCAACGGTAAATACAGGAAGAGCAGAATCCTGTGCGTCATTTCTCAGGAGTTATTGTCTTTTCGGCGATTTCTTTTTTTCCTTTTTTTCTTGCGATTGGAGTTTTTATCAAACCGAGTCAGGCTGTCCTGGCCCACTACTTCACTGTATCGGTCGCGGGAGCCATGGTTCTCCGGCACTTCAGAATAGGAATCGAGAGTTTCAGGAAAATTCCCTTTGGAATTCATTTCGATAATCTCCATCACCTTTTCTGAACTTAGACAGATTAACTTAGGGTCACCTGATTTGCTGTACCAGAGCCTGTTACGGAAGATATCTGCTTTTTGAAAGTAGAAGGTTCCATTTTTTGCTTTCAGTTTTTTATCTGTTGATGGAAAACCCTTGAGGGCATCGAGGTATGCGTCTAATTCGAAATTCAGACAGCATTTGAGTTTGCCGCATTGGCCTGCTAGTTTTTGCGGATTGATGGCCAACTGTTGGTATCGTGCAGCGGAGGTTGATACCGAGCGAAAATCAGAAAGCCATGAGGAGCAGCAGAGCTCTCTACCACACGTTCCAATACCTCCGAGTCTTCCTGCTTCTTGTCTGGCTCCAATTTGACGCATCTCTATTCGCGCTTTGAATTTATCAGCCAGTACTTTGATCAATTCCCTAAAATCAACACGATCATCCGCAGTATAGAAAAAGGTCACCTTGGCACCATCTGCCTGATATTCCACATCAGAAATCTTCATGTTGAGCCTGAGCTCTTCTGCAAACTTTCTGGATTCGAGCATGGTATCATACTCCTTATTTCTCATGGAAGTCCAGCGGTCGAGTTCTTCCTGATTTGGTTTCCGTAAAAGTTTTTTTATCGATTCATGATCTGGCTTTATATTCTTTCTTTTCATCTGAAAAGGAACAAGTTCTCCAACCAGGCTGACAATTCCAATGTCAAATCCGCGTATGCCATCTACGACTACCACCTCGCCTGGATATAAGCTCAGACCGGAATCGTTGAGATAGTAATCTTTTCTGGTATTCTTAAACTTGACTTCAACAAACCTGCTCTGTGTCGGCATATGCATTCCTGATAGCCAGTCGTACACATTGAGCTTATCTGAGCCTGGAGAGCTACAGGTTGTGCACTTGTTGTTTTCCGTCTGAGCGTGTGTCATAAATTGATAAACCACCAAAAGTAACCAATTGATTAGTTGGCTGAAATTTCCTTCAGCCTTATGAGCTTCATCATTTTCAATGAGATATTAATGAATACAAGGCGCTGATTGGCATTCCTTTCGATGTTAAAAATCCCTTTTTCGAAAAGTCCCGTAATGGACAAAACATTTCCTGAGTGAATGTAGGGATGAAACTTAGCAAGGAAATGAGCCTCATTCTCATCTGACCGGTTTATGTCGTTTTTTGCGGTCTTTCCGTATTGCCAAATGAGACTTTCACGGAAAAGATGCATGCCATAATTGAGAAAATGAATTTGATTCTCGCGACCTTCAGCTGCCATGTGCTCTACCCACTGCAGAAGCTCACTATAATCTTTTTGCCAGAGCATGCGCATCCATTGTTTGAAACTCTCCGTAATAGCTTCTCGATCAGATTGATTTTGCACCAACCTCATGGCGAAGCTATAATCACCGTGGCTGATTTTGCTCAAATGCTCAGCATCCGAATTTTTTAACTGAAGCTTTGTTTTCAGCGCTACTATAATTTCATCTCGTTGAATGGGTTTTAGGTGAATGACATGAACACGCGATAAAATTGTAGACAAGAGTTTTTCAGGGTGTACGCTAATCAAAAGGAAAACTGTTTTTTGAGGGGGTTCTTCAAGGATTTTTAGAAGTTTATTTGACGCTGGGGCTGCCATTCTTTCCGGTAGCCAAATCAGCATCACTTTATAGGCTGATTCGTAAGGGCGCAAAGCTAAATCCGCAATAATTTGTTGACTCTGAGCAACGCTGATGTTTCCTTGTTTTTTCTCGATTCCCAAGGCTTTCATCCAATCATAAGCAGACATATAAGGGTTATTCAGAACTGCAGCCCTCCAGTCCTCGAGAAACAAGTTGCTCTTTAAATCTTTAACCGCAACATCCCCCGACTTCTTCGTTCGGTTTACAGGAAAAACAAAATGTAGGTCGGGATGAATAAGTTTCGCGCATTTGGCAATACAATTAGCCCTATCCGGGCTTTCGAGACACAGTATTTGTGTTGCAAAAGCCAAAGCAAGCGGAAGCCCACCGTAGCCTTCCTTTCCAGAAATCAGATAAGCATGGCTTATATGATCAGCATCTATGGTTTGTTGAAGAGACTGTTTTAGACGCTCATGTCCAATAACATCATTCCAGTGCATGGCTCAAAGGTAATTTTGCGCATTAAATATTCACCTTAATTTGATTTTTGTCGTGTTGTAGATTTCAATAATGCTTTTAGCTTTAAGCTCTCAATCTGAACACTATGAAAAACATTCAATCATTTGATTTTAAAGGCTTTAAAGCAATTGTTCGTGTTGATTTCAACGTTCCTTTGAGCAACGAACTCGTAGTCATTGACGATACCCGCATAAGAGCAGCTATACCAACCATTGAAAAAATCAGCAACGATGGTGGCATTGCTATTCTAATGAGTCATTTGGGCCGTCCAAAAGGAGGGCCTGAAAAGAAATTCTCGTTAGGGCCCGTAGCAAAGCGGTTAGCCGAGATTTTGGACCGCCCGGTTCATTTTGTGGATGATTGTGTGGGCGAGAAAGTTCAGAAGAAGATAGAGGAGCTTTCAGAGGGAGATATATTGGTATTGGAGAACCTGAGATTTTATCCGGAAGAAAAAAGCGGAGACCCTTCGTTTGCCGGTAAGCTCGCCGGCTTGGCAGATGTATATGTCAATGATGCATTCGGAACGGCCCACAGGGCACATGCTTCCACCGCGGTTATTGCAGATTTCTTTCCGGAAAAAAAGATGTTTGGATACCTTATGGAGGCCGAACTGAGCAGTGTGCAGAAAGTGATGAAGAGCTATGAGAAGCCATTTACAGCAATAATCGGTGGAGCGAAAGTTTCGACGAAAATCGGAATTATCGAAAACCTTTTTGACAAAATTGATAACCTGATTATTGGAGGTGGGATGACCTACACCTTCATTAAAGCACAGGGAGGTGAAATTGGAGATTCTCTTGTTGAGAACGATTTTCTCGATAAGGCGAATGAAATCCTGCAATTGGCTGAGCAGAAGGGCATTCGGGTTTTGCTTCCCTCAGACTCTATCATCGCAGATGAGTTCAGCAACGATGCTCAGAGGCTACAAAGTGCTTCTGATGAAATACCAGAAGGTTGGATGGGGCTGGATATTGGAGAAGAAGCGGTCGAGGAATATGAAAAGTGTATTCGCGAATCAAGAACGATCCTCTGGAATGGCCCAACAGGAGTATTTGAATTCACAAACTTTGAAAACGGAACCAAGAGTGTCGCCAATGCTATAGTTCAGGCGACTGAAGCGGGCGCATTTTCCCTGATCGGAGGAGGTGACTCAGTGGCTGCTATCAATAAGTATGGTCTGAAAGAACATGTAAGCTATGTTTCCACTGGAGGCGGCGCTCTTTTGGAACTAATTGAAGGTAAGGATTTGCCCGGAGTAAAGGCTATTCTCGGGTAATATCGTCTACCTTCTTTTCGATATCCTTTTGAATTTCTTCAAACTCAAAACTCTTGAACCAATCGTTTGAGGAGATAGCTTCTATTATCCACTCAGCGGATTGCTCCATAGGATAGTAGGTCCTCGATTCCTGCAGCAATGAGCGGTCTTCAACCATGTTCCATTTATGATTGAAGTACTCAAAAGCATAGAATAAAAAGCTGATTATCAGCGCAGATTTCAATAGGGCAAAAAAAGCTCCTACTATTCGGTTGAATAAACCCAACGCGGCCATATCAAATGCTTTATGAACTCCTTTACCTGCCAGGTTGATACCGATAAGTATTGCAGCAAAAGTGATAAGGAAAGAAACAATATGCACCAATTGCTGGCTCATAATGTCCTCTTTGATTAACCAGCTGGCTACCACATCGGAAAAATAAATGGCTCCGACAATACCCAAAATCAAGGCCAACAAAGAAAATATCGCCATGACGAAACCTCGTCGATAGCCATTGAATGCGCTGAGTAATAGAAGAAGAAATACAGCGATGTCAATGTAGTTCATCGCCGCAAAAGTACTAACCTGCTGCTATGTCGTTGGCAGTGTCCGCAGAAATGTTCAAGATGTCTCTGTCGAAAAGATATAGTCCGCTGCCTGAATCATTGCCAATTATTTTCAGCTTGTCGAGAATGGTTCTGGCCAGAGCTTCTTCCTCTAGTTGTTCTGAAACATACCATTGGAGAAAATTGTGCGTGGTATAGTCTTTTTCATTGAGGGACATATGCACTAAACCGTTGATTTCGTTGGTTACGTGTTGCTCGTGTTCAAGTAATGATTGGAAGACATCCTGAAGATCGTTATATTGATTATTGGGTTCCTCCAGAGCGGGAACACAGGCTTTTCCTCCTCTTTCATTGATGAATTTTATGAGCTTTAACATGTGCATTCGCTCTTCATCAGAATGGCGGTACATGAAAGAAGCCACTCCTTCATATCCTGCATTTTCTGCCCATGAAGCCATGGCCAGATAAACGTTTGACGACTGTCCTTCTAGTTGTACCTGATGGTTTAATTGCTTTTCTATGCTTTCTGATAACATTATCTGTGATTTTGATTTCAAAGTTAGTAAATGGTAAACAGGTAATTGGGGGCCGATTGTTCAACTACATTTGCCCCGTTAATATGGCTAAATCAAGATACCAAAAACGAAACGATGGAAGTTTCGACCACAAAATCAAAGACCAGATCCTCGAATTCTTCAGAGAAAAGGCAGGAAAGAAGTATAACTACAAGCAAGTGGCAGCTGCACTTAGGCTTAATGATGCCAGGTCCAGATCCAAGATCATAAAAATTATGCAGGCCATGAAAAGCGATGGGTTGCTCAAAGAGCCCGATCGTGGAAAGTTCATGCTAAAATCGAAACCTATATGGCTTACGGGGAGAATTGAGCTCAAGAGAAATGGTGTAGCTTACGTTGTTTCCGACCAGGTAGAGGAAGATATTTTTATTCCACCCAAATTTGTAAAACACGCACTTGATGGAGATATAGTAAAGATATATCTGCTCGCTCAAAGAAAAAGAGGCCGACCCTCTGGCCAGGTGGTTGAAATTGTCGAAAGAGCCGCAACGGAGTTTGCAGGAACGGTGGAGTTATCTCCAAAATTCGCTTTTCTGGTTCCGGACAATCCCAACATGTCCGTCGACATCTACATTCCATTGGACAAAATCAATGGGGCAAAGAATGGGGAAAAGGCCATTGCCCGAATGACGGATTGGCCTAAAGATTCTACCACCCCCTTTGGTGAGATTATCGATGTGCTTGGCCCTGTGGGAGATAAGGATGCTGAGGCCTTTTCAATATTGGCTCAACACGGTTTGCCTCATCGTTTTCCAAAAGATGTTGAGGAAGAAGCCGCAAAAATTGACACCACTATTGCACAAAAGGAAATTGACCGTCGACTGGACTTTCGTGACACTACTACTTTCACCATCGATCCTGCTGATGCGAAAGATTTTGATGATGCGATATCGTTTAAAGAACTTGAAGAAAATAAGTATGAGATAGGTGTACACATAGCAGACGTGACCCACTATGTGCAGCCCGATTCCATTATCGATCAGGAGGCCATCGATCGAGCTACCTCTATTTATCTGGTTGATCGGGTGGTTCCTATGCTTCCGGAAGTCCTTTCAAATGGTGTTTGTTCTTTAAATCCTCATGAGGATAAACTCACATACAGCTGTATTTTCAAGATTAATAGCCGGGCTGAAGTACTTGATTATCAGGTCAAAAGAACGGTTATTCATTCTGATAGACGATTCACGTACGAAGAGGTTCAAGAAATATTAGAGGGAGGTGAGGGCGATTACAAGGAAGAGCTTGGAAAAGTTAATGATCTGGCTAAAATCCTTCGAAAGAGGAGGTTGGAAAAGGGGTCGATAGCTTTTGATAAGGTTGAGGTTCGCTTCAAACTCGATGCCGACAAGCAGCCGGAAAGTGTCTACTTCAAGATGCAGAAAGATGCACATAAACTCATTGAAGAGTTTATGCTTCTTGCAAATCGAACTGTTGCAGCTCACATTGCAAAACCAAGAAAGGGCCATTCACCGAAACCCTTTGTATTTCGTATTCACGATAGGCCCGACCCAAAAAAAATACTCGATTTTGCACTATTCGTGAAAACCTTTGGCTACAACTTTAAAACCAAAACAACAAGCGATATTGCGGGTTCCATGAATGCGCTTCTTAGCGAGATTCAGGGAAAGCGAGAGGAAAACATGCTCGAACAACTGGCCATTCGTACCATGGCAAAGGCGGAATACAGCACCCGAAATATTGGGCACTACGGTTTGTCATTTCATTATTACACCCACTTTACCTCTCCGATACGACGATACCCCGATATGTTGGTGCACCGGCTTTTAGCAGCATACGACAAAGGAGATCAGTACAAACCGACAGAAATTCTTGAGCAGTATTGCAAGCACAGTTCGGAAATGGAAAGAAAAGCTGCTGAAGCAGAGCGAGACTCCATTAAATTCTTTCAGGTTTTATTCATGCAGGATGAAGTGGGTAAAGAATTTGAAGGTGTCATTTCAGGCGTTACAGAATGGGGTATTTATGTAGAACTCATAGAGAACAAATGTGAAGGGATGATTCGTCTTCGCGATATTGGGGGGGACTATTTCGTGTTTGATGAGTCCAGCTATAAGATCATCGGACATAATACGCAAAGGGAATATCAACTTGGAGATGCAATAAGAATTAAAGTCGTAAAAGCAGACTTGTTCAACCGAAGGTTGGACTTCAAGTTGATGGGTACAGTTGAGAACTAAGCTTTTGTATGCTCGTCTTGCAACTTACTCTCAGCGGCAAGGGTTTCGCTGATGCTGAACAGGTAATCCCCGGCACGTTCACAATTGTTGAAAAGATCTGTATAAACTACACCACCTTTGATATTGTATTCACCTTCTTCAATTTTTAGTAGGTAGTCTTTTCTGACCTTTTTGCGAAACTTGTTGATCTTGATTTCTACAACTCTGGCATTCTCTAAATCATCCTCCTCGATATTCCACTTTTCAATATTGACAGTCATTATCCTGGTTGCCTTGTGCACTAAATCAAAGTATTGACTAATCATTTCGCGCTGTTCAGGTGCAAACCAAATTTTTCTTTTGCTTTTGAGCCTTAACGTATTGCCCATCTCCATAAAAATATCGGATATGGTTTCAATATCATGCACTATGGCCAGCATCCGCTGGATGTTCTCAGATGATTTACCCGTGTGCTCTGTTGAGCTAATTTTAGCGAGAAAATTGGCAATCTCTTCTTCCCATTTGTCCGCGCTGTCTTCATCGGTTTGAAGTCTATCAAGAATTTGCTTACGATTTTCGTCATCGCGGGCATATAGGAGGCTGTTGACGCCACTGAGCATTCCTAATAATGAATTAGACATTCTGCTAATTTCTTTTTTAGCCTCCAGAGTTGAAATTTCAGCGGTAATTATTGAGGACCCCAAATACTCAAGATGAAAAGCTTCATCGGATTTACTTTTTGACGGTATCAGTCTGGTTACAAAGCGAACCAGATTGGGCACAAATCCAATGAGCAATAGCAGGTTGATTACATTGAATGCGGTGTGAAAAGAAGACAGGGCGTATGGAATGTCCTCTGTGCTTTGATTTAAGGCTTCAACACTGTCAAAACCATTCAACCATGCTATACCTTTCAGAAAAAATGGAAATAGCAATAGCATCCAGCTTACACCAATAACGTTGAAGGATGAATGTATTCTGGCTGATCTCTTTGCATGAACATTAGCCGGAAGTGAGGCGATCTCTGCAGTAACCGTTGTACCTATGTTCTCTCCCAGAATCATGGCCGCTGCAATTTCAAAGTCGATCCAGCCATTAGCCGTCATGACCAGGGTGATGGCCATGGTTGCAGATGAAGACTGTACCACCACAGTGAGGATGGCTCCTACTGCTACAAACAGAATATAGGAGAAGTATCCGAGGTCGGTAATATCTGTTACAAAAAGCAGTAGATCAGGATTGCTCTGAATATCAGGAACCCCGTCTTTTAGAAGTTTGAGACCATAAAAAAGCAATGAAAACCCTGTAATTGCTTCACCCCAAAATCGAACATTTCCCCTTTTAATAAACAGCATAGGAACACTGATTATTAGTAGTGGAATGGTGAAACTGGCGATATCCACTTTAAAACCCAAAATGGAAAGAAACCATGCCGTAACCGTAGTTCCTACATTGGCCCCCATCATTACCCCAGCCGACTCCGTAAGTGTGAGCAGGCCAGCATTCACAAAACTCACCGTCATTACTGTAGTAGCTGAAGAGGACTGGATAAGTCCGGTGATTAGAAAACCCGTAGCAACACCAAAGACCCGGTTTCGGGTCATGGAGCTCAGAATTCTTTTAAAGCCTTCTCCACCGGCTTTCTGCAGCCCTTCGCTCATGACCTTCATCCCATAAATAAAGAGCGCAAGGGATCCTCCTAGATAAAATACATCATAGATATCAAAAGTCATATGATTGGGAATGAACCTGCAAACGTAATTCAGCCATGTTGAATTACATGAGTGGAACGATTACATTAATGTTAATGGATCAATAAACAGATCAACCATTCATGAGCTCTTCAATCTCTTCTGCTTCAATGGGAATACTACCCATGAGATTGATGTTCTCACTTTCTTTAACCACTATATCATCCTCAAGACGAATACCTAAATTTTCTTCACGTATATAAATGCCCGGTTCAATAGTAAACACCATGTCCTCAGCAATAGGATCTACCCACGAACCGTAATCATGCGTATCTAAACCGATATAGTGAGAAGTGCCGTGCATGAAATACTTTTTGTACGCCGGCCAGAGCGGATCCTGATTTTTGATATCTGTTTTATCAATGAGTTTGAGTTTGAGCAATTGCTCCTCCATGATTTTTCCTACAGAATCCTGATAATCAGCAAGTAGGATTCCAGGTTTCAAAATTTTGTTAGCTTCATTCTTTACGTGCAGCACCGCATTATATACCTCCTTCTGACGCGGTGTAAAGCGTCCGTTGGTAGGAACACATCGGGTAAGGTCAGAGGCATAATTCCCATATTCTGCCCCAAAATCCATAAGAATAACATCTCCGTCTTGTACCTGTTGATTGTTCTCGATATAGTGCAGAACACAAGCATTAAAACCTGAAGCGATTATGGGAGTGTAAGCGAACCCATTTGCGCGGTTCCGGATGAACTCATGCCACAACTCAGCTTCAATTTCATGTTCCCATACACCAGGCTCAATGAAATTAAGCAGTCTTCTGAACCCTTTTTCGGTAATGTTGCAGGCCTTTTGAATAAGGTCGATTTCCAGGGGCTTCTTCACAGATCGTATTTGATGCAGGATTGGTGCGCTCCTTAAAAAGGTATGGGCAGGATACTCTTTTCTTACCCATTCGATAAATCGGTCTTCACGGGTTTGAACCTCCGTGCTTGCCCTGAAATGCTCATTGGTGTTAAGATATACCTGTTTGGCCTCAGACATCAATGACTTCAGCACTTTCTCAAAGTCCGTTAACCAGTAGACTGTTTCTATTCCCGAAACCTCAAAAGCTCTTTCCTTTGTGAGTTTTTCGCCCTCCCAAATGGCAATTTCCTCATTGGTTTCCTTTAAAAACAGAATTTCCCGATTCTTTGGATTTTTTGAATCGGGGAAAAGACAAAGAATACTTTCTTCCTGATCCGCTCCGGAAAGATAGAAGATATCGCGATGTTGCTTGAATGGAATAGTGCTGTCTGCACTAATGGGATAAATGTCATTTGAGTTAAAAATAGCCAGAGAGCTGGGTTTCATTCTGCTTATAAAATCCTTCCTATTCTGCTCAAAAAGCCCCCTGTCGATTGCTTCGTATCTCATGGTATTCTATTTTTTGCGAAGGTAGCCGATTATGGAGAAATTGATCATGGCATGAGGAATTGGTTATTTAGAAAGAGTATAAATTAATAGGGTAGAAGGCTTTCTTCGAAACAGCTGAGTGGCTCAAACATTATGCGACTAAATTTGTTTTTCAACTCTAAAATAAGTTCAAATGGCTCCTCTGAAAGGATTCTTTCATTCATCAATTGCCAGGAAGTTTTGGATGGCTATTACAGGCCTGTTTTTAGTAACATTTCTGGTTGTTCACCTCACTGTAAACGCCTTTACATTGGTCAGTGCCGAGCTCTTTAATGAAGCGGCACATTTCATGGCAACCAACCCTCTGATTCAGGTGATGCAGTATGTTTTGGCTGCAGGCTTCATAATACACATTGTCATGGGAATACGGTTAACTCTGCAAAACAGGAAAGCCCGACCGGATCGCTATGCAATGGAAAAAGCGGGTGCAAACTCCAGCCTGGGCAGTCGAACCATGATTCAAACTGGAATACTGGTGCTATTGTTTTTAATCATTCATTTGAGAAACTTTTTTGTTCCTATAAAAACAGGAAATATGGGAGGTATGGATGACTATACCTTAGTAACAACGCTCTTCGGAGAGTGGCACTATACGCTCATATATGTTGTCTCCTTTGTACTGCTTGGGGTTCATCTCAATCATGGATTTCAAAGTGCTTTTCAATCCGTCGGCTGGAAAGACAACCGATGGAAAGGACTAATGTCGGGGGTTGGCACGGTATACAGTATCGTGGTCGCTGGAGGCTTTAGTCTCATTGCCATCTATCATTTTCTTTTTTAAACTCCTAAACTGCAGATCATGAGTAAGTTAGACGCAAAGATTCCAGAAGGACCATTAGCGGACAAATGGACAAATCATAAAAACAAAATCAACCTTGTCAATCCGGCGAACAAAAGACATATTGACGTAATCGTTATCGGAACGGGATTAGCGGGTGCATCAGCAGCGGCTACCTTGGCTGAGTTAGGATACAATGTAAAAGCATTTGCATTTCAGGATTCACCCCGGAGGGCTCACTCCATAGCAGCTCAGGGTGGAATCAATGCTGCAAAGAACTATCAGAGTGATGGGGATTCTGTTTACCGGTTGTTCTATGATACTATCAAAGGAGGAGACTACCGATCCCGGGAGGCAAATGTTTACCGATTGGCTGAGGTGAGCACAAGCATCATCGATCAGTGCGTGGCTCAGGGAGTACCTTTCGCAAGAGAATACGGCGGCTTGCTTGACAACAGGTCTTTTGGAGGTGTGTTGGTATCCCGTACCTTTTATGCAAAAGGACAAACAGGCCAGCAGCTCTTGTTGGGAGCATATTCAGCGCTTTCGAGACAAATATCCAAAGGCAAAGTCGAAATGTATAACCGCCATGAGATGATGGATATCGTGATCGTCGATGGAAAGGCGAGAGGCGTTATCGTGCGCGATCTGATTACAGGTGAATTGGAGCGGCATTCTGCACATGCGGTAGTTTTAGCTTCAGGAGGATATGGAAACGTTTTCTTCCTATCGACGAATGCGATGGGCAGTAATGTGACAGCCGCCTGGAAAGCATATCGCAGAGGAGCTTTTATGGCTAATCCGAGCTTCACACAGATACACCCAACATGTATTCCTGTTTCAGGGGATCACCAATCCAAACTGACATTAATGTCGGAATCACTAAGAAACGACGGTCGTATTTGGGTTCCGAAGAAAAAAGAAGATGCAGAAAAGCTTCAGCAGAAAAGAATAAAACCAACTGAGATACCGGAAGAAGACAGGGATTATTACCTGGAAAGGCGGTATCCTGCTTTTGGAAATCTGGTTCCTCGTGATGTAGCCTCCAGAGCGGCAAAAGAGCGGTGTGATGCCGGTTATGGAGTGAACCCAACCAGTCAGGCCGTTTATTTAGACTTTGCTGATGCTATCATGAGATACGGAAGGACCGAAGCCCATGTGAAAGGCATCCATAACCCCTCAGATGACCAGGTACGGGAATTGGGTAAGAAGGTTATTGAGGCGAAATATGGAAACCTGTTTCAGATGTACGAAAAAATACAGGATGAAAACCCGTATGAAACGCCAATGATGATTTATCCTGCGGTTCATTACACCATGGGAGGTCTTTGGGTCGACTACAATTTAATGACCACGGTACCGGGGCTATATGCTCTTGGCGAATGTAATTTCTCTGATCATGGAGCTAACCGATTAGGGGCTTCAGCTCTGATGCAGGGGTTGGCAGATGGTTATTTTGTCATTCCATACACCATTGGAGATTATTTGGCAAACGATATCCGCACCGGACCAATATCAACTGAGAGTCAGGAGTTCGAGGAAGCTGAGAAATTCGTAAGTGACCAGATTAAACATTTCGTCAATAACAATGGCGAGAAAAGTGTCGATTACTATCACAAAAAGCTTGGTAAAATAATGTGGGATAAAGTAGGAATGTCCAGAAGCGAGGAGGGACTGAAAGCCGCCATTAATGAAATCCGCGCATTAAGGGAAGAATTCTGGAAGAATGTGAGAGTGCCCGGTAGTGATACAGGGTTGAATACAGAATTAGAAAAGGCCATCAGAGTATCTGACTTCCTGGAACTGGGAGAATTAATGGCCATGGATGCGCTGGATAGAACAGAGTCCTGTGGTGGCCACTTTCGGGAAGAATCTCAAACACCCGAGGGCGAGGCCTTGCGTAAAGATGAGACTTTCAGCTTCGTCTCGGCTTATGAGCACAAGGAGAACGATCCCGGCAAGTCTGAACTGCACAAAGAACCTTTGACCTTTGAAAATGTTGAAGTAAAACAGCGATCTTACAAATAGAAAAGCATTATATAATGAAATTACATTTAAAGATTTGGAGACAAAATGGTCCACAAGACAAAGGAAAGATGGTGGATTATGATATAAATGATGTTTCACCTGACATGTCCTTTCTCGAAATGTTGGACGTGCTGAATGAAAGTCTGGTAGCCAAGAATGAAGAGCCCATTGCATTTGATCACGATTGTCGTGAAGGTATATGTGGTACATGCTCCTTATTCATTAATGGAGAAGCTCACGGACCAGACAGGGCGGTAACAACCTGCCAGTTGCATATGCGCAAATTCAAGGATGGAGATACCATATATATAGAACCCTGGAGAGCGAAAGCCTTTCCAGTTATCAAGGATTTGATGGTTGATCGTTCGGCGTTCGATCGTATCATTCAGGCGGGAGGCTATGTTTCTGTTAACACTTCTGGTAATACGCTGGATGCCAATGCGATACCAATTCCAAAGCACGATGCAGACCGTTCATTCGATGCTGCGGCATGCATCGGATGCGGAGCTTGTGTAGCAACATGTAAAAATGCATCGGCCATGTTATTTGTTTCAGCCAAGGTGTCGCAGTTTTCGCTATTGCCACAGGGCAAAGTAGAAGCGAAACAGCGGGCATTGAACATGGTTAAGCAAATGGATGAAGAAGGTTTTGGAAACTGCACCAACACGGGAGCCTGCGAGGTGGAATGCCCGAAAGAGATCAGCCTGGAGAATATTGCAAGGCTCAATAGAGAGTATCTCTCTGCGGCATTGGTAGAATAACCATAAATAGAATTGCAGAAACCCTCGTCACTCGGCGGGGGTTTTTTACTTTGTGGTACTTTTTTATGGAATATGATTCAATCCAAACTCCCACGTGTGGGCACCACCATTTTCACCGTAATGTCCGGCCTGGCGACCGAAACGGGTGCCATAAATCTCTCTCAGGGTTTTCCTGATTTTCCCGTAGAACGAGACCTTATCAGCCTTGTGAATCAGAATATGGAACATAACTATAATCAGTATGCTCCAATGAGTGGCACTCCTGAATTGAGATCTGCACTGGCCGCTAAATACAAATTACTTTACGGGCGCAATTATGACCCGCAAACAGAGATAACGATAACGGCTGGAGGCACCCAGGCAATATATACTGCCATAACGGCCTTGGTGCAGCCTGAAAATGAAGTGATTTTATTCGCACCAGCCTATGATTGCTATGCCCCGGCCGTTGAATTGTCCGGGGGGCGGCCGGTTTACTATGAAATGCACGCGCCCGATTATGCGGTTGATTGGAATAAAGTAAAATCACTGGTCAACCGAAAAACCCGACTAATCATTATCAATACTCCGCACAACCCTTCTGGTACGGCATGGACCGAAAAAGATCTACTGGCTTTACAGGATATAACAAAGGGTTCTGACATTATCGTACTCAGCGATGAGGTTTATGAGCACATCATTTTTGATGGAATGAAGCATCAAACGGTAGCCCTATATGACGACCTCAGCAGCCGAAGTATAGTGGTCGGATCCTTTGGTAAAACCTTTCATGCAACAGGTTGGAAAGTCGGATATGCCGCGGCTCCCGCTCCCATCATGAAGGAATTCAGAAAAATTCACCAGTTTGTCACTTTTGCAGTGAATCATCCTGTGCAAAGGGCCCTGGCTGAGTATATTCAAAATCCCGATCACTACAATGGAGTAGCTAAAATGTATGAAGAAAAGCGAGATCGCTTTGCTTCTGCAATTGCCGGTTCAAGATTTGGAATAAGACCCTCCAATGGAACGTATTTTCAGCTTCTTGACTATAGTGAAATTACCAATGAAAAGGACACCGACTATGCTGTTCGGTTAACCCGGGAAATGGGTGTTGCTTCAATACCGGTTTCTGTGTTTTACCCCAATGGCTCAGGGGACAAGGTGTTGAGGTTTTGCTTCGCCAAAGAAAACGAAACTCTGGATCGAGCTGCGGAAATTCTTAGGTCAATTTAATGCGGAATCCGCAAGACGTTTATTTACGGAAACTGCTTATCTGGCGCGCAAAGTACGTTAGCGACCGGCAATTCATTTACTTGTTGAGCATAGTTGTAGGCTTGATGTCTGGTTTGTCAGCTGTAGCATTGAAAAATGCAGTTTATTGGGTACAACGATTGTTGTTTGAAGGAGTCGCCGAGGTTCGAGATTACCTGTTTATGGTATATCCTGCGGTTGGCATTATCATAGTCTACTTCATTGTTAAATATGTCATAAGAACTAAAGTGGGTCATGGAATTCCTAACATGCTGTATGCTATCTCAAGGAACAATGGCAATATCGGCAAGAAGGACACCTGGGCCTCGATACTAACTGCTTCCATAACGGTTGGTTTTGGTGGATCTGTGGGACTTGAGGGACCAACTGTAGCTACTGCCGGAGCTCTGTCGTCAAACCTGGGGAAAGTCCTCAGGCTCGATTATAAAAAGAAAAAGTTGCTCATTGGTATGGCGGCATCCGGCGCTTTAGCTGCCATTTTTAACGCTCCTATTGCTGCTATCGTTTTTGCCCTTGAGGTCATCATGATAGACCTCACAGCCACTTCCATGATACCCCTGTTGCTTTCATCGGCTACTGCTGCGGTGACTTCCCGATTACTGCTGAGTGATGATTACCTTTTTCACTTCAGCGTGATCGAGGCTTTCGGCGCCTCAGATTTAATCTTTTACCTGTTACTAGGGATTGTCGCAGGACTGATTTCCGTGCATTTTACTTCCATATATTTCTTTACAGAACGTGTACTTGGCAAATTAAATAGTAAGTTTTTAAAGGCACTTATTGGCGGAGCCCTGATTGGAGTTTTAATCTATGTTTTTCCTCAGTTGTATGGAGAGGGATTTGAAACCATTAACGCATACATCATTGGCGACATTGACGGAATACTTGAAGAATTTGTGCTGTTTGATGTAGAGCGCAACATGTTTATTGTCATTGCCTTGCTCTTTCTGCTGCCGGTGCTCAAAGCCTTAGCTGCCTCTATCACACTAAATAGTGGCGGAGTAGGAGGGATCTTTGCACCATCTCTGTTTATTGGAAGCACAACTGGGTTTGCCTTTTCCTACATTATCAATCAATCAGGAATTGCTCAGCTTTCGCAAAGCAATTTCACATTGGTAGGTATGGGGGGTGTTATGGCAGGAGTATTACAGGCTCCTCTAACGGGAGTATTTCTTATTGCAGAAATTACCGGGGGGTATGAACTCTTCCTACCTCTGATGATCACTGCCACCATTGCATTTATCTCGGTTAAATATTTTACACCATTCTCCATTTACACCCGTCAGCTGGCCGCACGTGGTGAGTTGATTACCCATCATAAGGACCAGGCAATACTGACATTGATGCAGCTCGAAAAAGAAATCGAAAAAGATTTTTCTTTCGTACGCCCATACGACAAGCTGAGCGACCTGGTAAAAACAGTAGCAGGTTCAAAGCGAAATCTCTTTCCAGTGGTAGATGAGCAGAATACCTTTCTGGGTGTAGTCAACCTGAATGATATACGCTCTTTTATGTTCGACACGGAAAAACATGACACCATGCTGGTGCATGAGATGATGACTCCTGCTCATGAACATATTTTCGACACGGACTCCATGGATACGGTAATGAAAAAATTCGATCAAAGCGAAGCATGGAACCTGCCGGTTGTTACCAACGATGTGAAGTATATCGGATTTGTTTCTAAATCCAGATTGTTTTCTGCATACCGGAAGTTACTTCGCGATTTTTATGAAGAGGGAGATTAGCCGTATCAACTAATTTTGAACTCAAATTAAAAGGGATGATCATACTTCAAATAGTGCTTTGGACCGTAGTTGCGTTTGCAGGTTTAGTATTATTGCTGTATCTGATTGAGCCAAGTCTTGTTGCTCTGCCCATTTCATTGATATTTAAAGCATTCCTGAAAAACCCACCTTATCTCGATGCAGACAGAGAGTTTCCAAAACACAGGCTGTTTGAGGAAAACTGGGAGACCATCAGAGAAGAATTAGAGATTGTTTTGCGCAACTCTCAAAACATCCCGAAATTTCATGAGATGGACTCCATTCAGAAATATATTTCAGATAAGGATGAAACACCGTGGCGTGTTTTTGTATTTAAAGCGTACGATAATTGGATGGAGCAGAATTGCGAACAGGCCCCAAAAACAACTGAGATTCTGAAGCAATTTCCCGAGATCACTTCTGCCATGTTCTCCATTCTTGAAGGTAAAAAACACATACCCCCGCACTATGGTTTTTACAAAGGAGTGCTGCGATATCATCTGGGATTGATTGTGCCCGATGACAACCCCTGCTACATTATTAATGGGGGCCAAAAGTATAACTGGAAAGAAGGAAAGGGAGTGCTTTTTGATGACACCTTTCGACATGAGGTATGGAACGAAAGCGAGCATACCAGAGTAGTGCTTTTCTGCGATGTTTACCGTGAGCGCATGCCCTGGCTTCTTAGAGTTCTCAACCGATGGGTTTATCAGATGCGTGTGAAATCAAAAAGATTGAAAAAAGCAGTTGCTAAAGCAGAGGTTCCGGTTACCATCGATTAGTTTATACCCACTTGCTTGACCACATAGCTAGGTATGGGGATTCCGTTAAAACTGGCGGGGTACCAGGGCGGCATTCTCTCTAAGTAATCTAAAACAAGTTCGTCAATGCCATAACCCATTGATTTTAATATAGTTATGTCAGATATTAGCCCCAATTCATCCACATAAAAGCGGACTAATACCGCTCCCTCGAACGCTGTGTTTTTATCGCCTGTTTCCGGTTCAGCCAGGATGAGCTTTTTATATTCCAATTCAGCATCGTGTCCTCCCGGAAATTTAGGAGGTTGAAAGGAGGGTTCATAAACGTATAGATGAGGACGATCAATTCCGAAAACAGCTTTGCCTGATTCGAAATAGTCTTCTTTGCTTTTCAACTGATCAAGCCCTGAAAGCTCTGGGACGAAATAGTAAATGGTCTCATCCTTTTCAGGACTGGTAAAAAAGTTTCTGGCTAGTCTGGATCGATAGCTAGCAGAAGTAATGCGCATAAATCCTTTTTGGGGAGACTGATCCCATTGTTCGTCCAATGACGATTTCGTCAGGAACTCACGACTGTAGATGAGGCCTCCCAAGGCTGAATAGTACTCCCATTTCCCTATTTTATTTCCATATAAATACTGTCCGTCTGTAATGGCCTTGTAGTTGGCAAACTCTTCGAATTTGCCGTTATAAAAGCCCGATGTGAACATGGCTTTGCGCACGGGATCCCCGTATGGATTATAGACCGTCCATTCACCCTCTTTCTTACCGTCTACAAATTCACCTTCCTCACGTTCTTTGGATGAGGCCGAAAGTTTCCGGCTGATGTGCACGGCATCTCTGGTCGTATCAAATTTTAGAAAAGCCTGTTGTGTATGAAATTTGTTGTAGATGGTCCAATCTCCAACGGGCTTCCCTCTTGAGAAGTATCCCTGCCCTGCGGCTTTTCCGTTATCTAAAATGGAAATGGGTCCTTCAAGCAGGCCATTCTTATAAACTTCCTTGCTATAGATCATCCCGTTTCGGTAGTATCTCTGAAGCTCACCATCTCCGTTTAGGAAAGTTCCTGTATTGAGCGGTTGTCCGACATCAGTTCGAGCTTCAAGAAATTCGATCAGTTTATTTTGGGAATATTCAAATACCTCCCACTTCATTCCATTTTGATGGTATAATATGCTACGTCCATGAAGCAACCCGTTTTTATGTTCAGAATAATGATGAATGTTATAGTTACTGTAGTAGTTTGAGATAAAGGTAAGAGTGTCGTCACCCTTATATTCGGTTTCCGCATTTATTGCTACACGACCGCTCGCATAGTAATTTATGATTTGAGCAATGGCTCCACTGTTGCTATACAAGATATCCACGGCTTTTTCTCCATTGGTATATCGACCTTGCCACAGACCAACCGGCCGGTTGGAATTGAACTGGAGTTGAGCTTTGAGTTTACCATCTTCTCCCCAACATTTCCATTTTCCAGAGCGCTTGTCCTCCAGGTATTTAGCGGTTAAGAATAATTGGCCGGAATGATAAAAGCGCCTCCATTCCCCGGAGCGCATTCCATTTTTAAAGCTGCCCTCAATAAGTCGTTGATTGTTATGGAACACTCTATACGTCCCATTTGGAATGGAATCATCGTTTAGCTGAACGGTAACTTTGACTTCCGAACTGAGCTCTAAGTGCTTGGTATTCTGAGCATTCGTGCTCAGGATTATGCCAAATAGTACTGCTACTGCCCCTGTTTTCATGAGATGAAAATTACGGTTATAAGGGCGGTTTGGCTCTGCCTTCCCGAAGCAGAGTTCGAGACAGGTGTGCGCGTCGAAGTGGAGCGAAAATCTTCAGTTTGGAAATCCACAAAACCTTGCCCATAGCTATCCTTTGGGTTATCTCTTTGTCAATAAGTCAAATAATTGTTCGTTAACATAATAATTTCCAGTTCCCAATTTATGCTTTCGTAGCATTTTATCGTCGGCTAATTTGTTTAAATAATTAGCAGCTGTCAATCTCGATACTCCAAGGTCATTTACTACAAACTCAATCCTGGTATACGCGTGTTTGAATAGATTATTTAGTAAATCCTGACTGTAAAATTTATAATTGTCACGAAGGCGGTGTTTGTAGACAAGCATTAGTTCTTTAATCTTGATAATCAAGTCAATCGTTTCTCGCGACGTTTCTTCAACTCCTTTGATCATAAATAAAACCCAATCCTCCATGGAGTTTTCGTCTCGCACCTTTTGCAAATACCGATAATAATCAGTTTTATGTTTGATGATATAATTGCTTAAATAAAGGATTGGTAAGGTTTGCAATTTTTCTAAAATCAGATACAGTATATTTATTATCCGACCTGTCCTTCCATTTCCATCGTAAAATGGATGAATACTCTCAAACTGAAAGTGAATTATTGCCATTTTTATCAAAGGGTCACAATCTTGAATCTCGGAATCATTAATGTACTTTTCAAGATTTGCCATCAGTCTCTTAATTTCCTCATATTCTTGTGGTGGAGTGTAAATGGTCTCTCCAGTTGCCACATTTTTTAGTGCAGCCCCGGGAAGTTTTCTAAATCCAGCCTTGTTATCTTCAAGTACTTCCTGAATTTGTAAAATACTCTTATTAGTCAGTAATCCAGTTTTAGTAATTAATTCAAATCCTTTCTTAAGAGCTGAAATATAGTTCTGAACTTTTTTGGCTTGCAATGATTTAAAAGATTCAAAATTTAATTCTGTTTTATATAAATCATCATGCGTTGTGATGATATTCTCAATCGCAGAACTATCCTTTGCTTCCTGTAACCCGAGTGTATTAATCAGAATGTTTTGGTTGGGAATTGTTGTTGCAATTCCTTTAAGTTCAGCCAAGGCTGCATGGGCTGAAGGCAAAGCTTTTAAAACTCTCTTTGTTTCAAGATCAATATTTAAGGGTAATGCTGATAATCCCCAAGAATCCATTTGTAAAGTATTTTTGAAAATCTATACAAAGATAAAGCCCTTTGTAAAGGAAATCCAAATATCTTTACATTAATCAGCCCTTATGTATAAAAAGATCATAAATCTATGCACAAGGCTATTCTTTGTTGCATTGGCGGTAACTGTGAATAAAACCAGTTTTTAGCTCAACTAAAGCGTTCCTCTGCGCTCTTGTTCGGCCTCAATAGATTCGAAAAGGGCTTTGAAATTTCCTTTACCAAAGGATTTTGCCCCTTTACGCTGAATGATTTCGAAGAATAGGGTAGGACGGTCTTCAAGAGGCTTCGTGAATATCTGAAGAAGATAACCTTCATCATCCCGGTCAACCATTATGCCCAGAGATTTGAGTTTTTCTAAGTCTTCGTCAATATCGCCCACCCGATTTCCTACGGTGTCGTAGTAACTTCCGGGTACGTACAGAAACTCAATTCCTCTTTTAGTCATCTCTCCCACGGTATGAACGATGTCTTTAGTTGCTACCGCGATATGCTGGCATCCGGCCCCATTGTAAAAATCAAGATATTCCTCTATCTGAGATTTTTTCTTGCCTTCGGCGGGTTCGTTTATTGGAAATTTTATTCTTCCGTTTCCATTGGTCATTACCTTGCTCATCAGAGCGGTATATTCGGTAGAAATGTCTTTATCATCAAAGGTGATAAGATTGGCGAAGCCCATCACTTTGTTGTAGAATTCGGCCCATTTATTCATTTCTCCCCAGCCAACGTTACCCACCATATGATCGATGTATTCTAATCCTGTTGGCTCTGGATTATAATGTGAATTCCATTCTTTAAAACCGGGCAAGAAGACTCCGTTATATGCTTTTCGTTCAACAAAAAGATGTACCGTATCACCGTAGGTGTGAATCCCGCTCATGACTACTTTGCCGTTTTCGTCTTCCAGGGTTTGAGGTTCCATGTGCGATTTGCCCCCTCTGCTGGTGGTCTCTTTCCATGATTTAGTGGCATCATCAACCCAAAGTGCGATGTATTTAACTCCGTCACCATGCTTGGTTATATGACCTTCTATTTCGGTATTCCCCGGCATTGGAGTGGTGAGTACGAGGCGAATTTTACCTTGTTGCAGTACATATGACGTGCGGTCTTTGACCCCGGTTTCAAGTCCGGCATAAGCGAGTGACTGAAAGCCCATAGCTGTTTTATAGAAATGTGCAGCCTGTTTTGCATTGCCGACATAAAACTCGACATAATCAGTTCCATTTAAGGGCAAAAAGTCATCTGCTTCTGCAAATACTTTATCTAAGGTGTAGTTATAGTCTTCAGTGTTGGTTAAATCTGCCATTTTTATGAATTTAATGCTTCCATGAAAGGTAATAATCCGGATCGGATAATCCCAATGCCGCTTTGGTTAATTTAAGGGGTTTAAAAGTATCAACCATTACGGCCAATTCCTCTGTTTTTTCTTTTCCAATACTTCTTTCCATCGCTCCGGGATGCGGGCCGTGAGGAATTCCTGCGGGATGAAGGGTTAAATGACCGGGAGCAATATCATTTCTACTCATAAAATCACCATCCACATAGTACAGAACCTCATCCGAATCTATATTGCTATGGTTGTAAGGTGCCGGTATGGCATCTGGATGATAGTCGTATATCCTCGGCACAAAAGAGCACATCACGAAGGTATCCGTTTCAAAGGTTTGATGCACCGGAGGTGGCTGATGCACCCTTCCGGTAATCGGTTCAAAATCGTGAATGGAGAAGGCATATGGATAGTTATAGCCGTCCCAACCAGCTACATCAAAAGGATGATAGGCATAAGTAAGCTCATGAAGCATGTCTTGTTTCTTGAGTTTAACCTTGAATTCTCCTTTTTCATCAATTGTTTCCAGTTCTACAGGAGGCCGGATATCCCTCTCGCAAAAGGGGGAATGTTCTAATAATTGCCCGAAATGGTTTCGGTATCGTTTTGGAGTAAATACCGGTGAACGGCTTTCGGTAATGAACAGCCGGTTCTCTTCTCCGTCAAACTCCAGCTTGTAGATCATCCCTCTCGGAATGAGCAAATAGTCACCGTATGAAAATGGAATCTTTCCCATTTGTGTGCGAAGAACACCTGAACCTTTGTGAATAAAAAGGACTTCATCCGCATCCGTGTTTTTGAAAAAATAGTCCTCCATTGATTTTTTCGGTGCCGCCAGGATAAGACTAACATCCTGATTCACGAGAATGGGAGTTCTACTCTCAAGATAATCTTCAGTTGGAGGTAATTGAAAACCTTTCAAACGAGTGCTTTTCAAATTATTCTCCACCGCAATTTCTGGCGCAATGGAAACCCCTTCGGTAATTGCTGTAACCGCTGTTGGAGGATGAAGGTGATACAATAGAGAGGACATTCCGGCAAAACCGGCGGTTCCGAACAGTTCTTCCTGAAACAATTCGCCGTTCGGTTGACGGCTTACAGTATGTCTTTTTTTAGGGAATTCCCCAAGCTTGTGATAAAAAGGCATATTTTCTTTTATTGGGCTACAAAAATATTCCGAGTGACAGGCCAAACTATGACCTTGATCAAGTGGTTAGAATCATTGTACTTTTAGCGACAGAATGAACGGAAGAGCTGTTTTAATCTTGCTTTTGCTCCTCATTTCAGGAGGAATCACGAGTTCCTACGCACAGCGGGTACTGGTTCTGGACAAACGTGGCAAGGTTAAAAGGCTGCATTATCGCATGGGCGATAAGATAAAAGTGACCATGAAGGACAATGTTACTATTTCAGGAATGATTGAAGGAATGACCGATGATGAAATCATTATTCAAGGAGATTATGTTCCAGTGGCAGACATTGCGGTCGTTCATCGCACCATACCTTCCCTTCGGTTTCTTGGAGGGTTAATGATGACCGCAGGAGCTTTTTATATCGGCGTGCAAACGGTAAATTCGGTGGTCGCCGGGGATGAATTTGCGGACGATCGAATTTGGGTACCTGCAGGTATATCCATTGGAGTGGGTGGCATCCTTTTTCTCTTGAGCAAGAAAAAGCACAAAGTTTATGGAACCGGTGATTTGCGAATCATCAATCCTACTCCCATCCCTATTGTTGAGTAATGAAGAACCTCCTCGAACGTGTAAAAAACATTAGCATCAATGAATACACGTACTCTTTGCCGAACAACAGAATAGCACAAAACCCTTTAGATCAAAGAGATCAATCCAAATTGCTGGTCTACTCCAAAGGACGCCTTCAGGAAGATACCTTTCAAAACCTGGATGCTCATTTGACAGCCGGGCAGCAGATCATTTTTAATGATTCCCGTGTAGTGTATGCCCGATTAAAGTTTCCTATTTCCGGAAATAAAAGCATTGAGGTTTTTTGCTTGGCACCAGAGCATAACCCCGGCGATATGCAGGCGGCATTGTCTCGTTGTGGAAACACGTCATGGGTTTGTCTTGTGGGGGGTGCCCGCAAATGGAAGACCGAATGGCTGGAAATGCGCTCAGGAGGAATAACCTTGCAGGTTCGGATAAAGGAAAAGGTGGATAACCGGTTTGTCATTCAGTTTCAGTGGACCCCGGAAAAAAAATCCTTTCATGACATTCTCGAAACTTTTGGGCATGTTCCTTTGCCTCCCTATATCACCCGTGAAGATAAAGAAGACGACCAAGCCCGTTATCAAACGGTGTACGCAAACCGTGATGGATCCGTAGCGGCACCCACGGCCGGATTGCATTTTACGGATGAAGTACTTACTAACCTGAGGAAAAAAGACATCGAAGACCAATATCTGACTCTTCATGTAGGTGCAGGAACATTTCTTCCGGTTAAAGCCCAACGAATGGAAGACCACGAAATGCACAGCGAATGGATGGTTCTGGACCGGACTTTTCTGCATTCATCAAGCTTGGAAAAGCCTTGGACGGTAGTGGGAACAACGGCACTTCGAGCACTGGAAACCCTGTATTGGTTAGGGGTAAAAGCCGCCGAAGGCAAGTTGTCGATGGAGAGCCTTAGTTTGAGTCAATGGGAGCCTTATGAGCTTCCACAACACTATGGCCGAATGGAGGCATTTCAGGCATTAAGGGCCTTTACCAATGAGCTCGATGATTCCGTTGCTCTGAGCACCCGGTTGCTCATTGCTCCGGGGTATAAAATCAGAACCGCTGATCGGTTGATTACCAATTTTCATCAACCGGGCAGCACACTTCTTCTGTTGGTGGCCGCCGCCATTGGAGAAGATTGGAAGAAGGTCTATGACTATGCCCTAAGGCATGATTTTAGGTTTCTCAGCTACGGAGATTCGTGCTTGTTGGAGATGCACAGCTTGCCATTATGAGTTGATTGACGTGGTTTTTTTCTAAAAATTACTCAAAGAAAGTTGACTCAGTTCAGAAGATTTACATTTCTTAAATAAATGTAGATAAAACACATTAATTTTACTCAAATCCATTTTTAAAAACCTGAATATGAAATTCTCTAGACTTCTTGCTGTAACAATCCCGTTTCTATTATCATCTCCATTTTTATTTGGCCAGCCTTCAATTTCGCCGCCAAGTTCGGGCAACCTTATTTTTGACGAGGTAAAATCTCAAATCGAATTGTATTATGATAGTGTGCCGATAAGCACTTCAGAAGATTCTACTTTCATTAAAGAATACATGCGCTGGAGTAGGTTTTGGGACGGTCGATTGGATATGGATGGTACAACGGGATTTGATGATTTTCCTAGCTTAACAGCAATTCAAAATGCCTTTCCTTGTACGGGTCAAAACTCAAATCAACTTTGGGAGGCTGAAGGACCATTAACGCGACCTAATTATGTTTCTAGTGGCGCTGCCTTTCGAGGAATTGGAAGAATTGACCCAATTGCATACGATCCAACATCAGGAGTTATAATCGTAGGATCACCCGGTGGAGCTCTATTAAAGTCTATAGACAATGGATCTTCATGGTCTAGTTTAGATGTAAATATTGATTACGGGTATCCGGCACTAGGAATAAGAAAAATACTAATTGACCCGACCGATCCTGATATAATATACATAGCCACTGGACATGATGCTGTGTATTTGAATTTTTTGGATACTGACCCGGCTACATGGACATGGAGTAGTGGATTATTCAAGTCAATAGACGGTGGACTGTCATGGGATAATATTACACCCATTTCTGAAAGAAAAGGATTGAGCAATATGTTCAGACCCATTTACGATATGGAGTTTTTACCTTCTGATCCCAATACTATTTTCTGGACTATGGACGACAAATTATTTGTCACATATGACGCAGGAATGACACACTCTGTATTTAAGTCGAGTAACAGTGGCGAGTTGTTTGACGAGGTTGAAGTTGTAATGAATGGAACTGATTTCATTGTTTACGTGACCAGCAGAATAGATGACTTGCCCAATTTAGAGATTCAGAGATATACTAGTTCCAACTCTCAATGGACTAATGTGGTTGCGGGGGTTCCTATTCTGCTTGCAGATACGGTTGATAGGGTGAAAATACAGACATCTAGTTCAAGTCCGAATGAAGTCTTTATGATTTACAGGGCGGGTAAAGACACCTTGAGTTTTGTATCCTCATTGGATTTCGGATTGAACTGGTCAAATCCAGTAAAAATTAGAGATAAGGGAGGATTGAACTTCAACGCATTCGATGTTTCTCATCAAAACTCTAATGTTATATACTTGGCTACTCGATTTGGTGAATTTAGAAGCCTCAATAAAGGGCTGTCTTTCACAAGTATAGAGAGCTATCATCATGATGATAACCGCTGGGTTCAAATCATAGGTCATTCTAGTAATTTAAATCCATCCAGTTTTATTGACTCAATATTCATTGCTCATGATGGAGGTGTTACAAGACTGACCGGCAATGGATCAGCCAGATCTTCAGTAGACTTAATGAATTCTGCCTTTAATGTTGCGCAGGGATACGATTTAGATATTGGTAATAACGGTTCGAAAGTAATCGTAACAGGTGTACATGATGATGGAACTATGTTTGGTTCAAAAAGTAATTGGTATAAAGGAGCAGGCATGGGAGGAGATGGCGGAACTTGTGAGTTCCTAAAAAATGACAAGAAACTTTTTTTCATTAACAATTGGGCACTAGGAATTTATGATTTTGCTACTGATACAAGTAAATTCTTTCTCGATGTTTGTGGTACACTCGTAGGGATTAAAGAAAGGTATTGCATTGGTATCTTGTCTCATAATTTGCCTGCCCATTATAGCCCACAGAGCGAGAATATAGTTTATATGGGTTATGACAGTCTCTATATGCTGGATGTTCGACATCCTAAATCAGAGATTTGGAAGAATAGAAGGTCGATTGGAATAACTAATAAACCAGCAGGAAATACAAGTTCAATAAGACATATTGATATATGTGAAAGCGATACTTCTGTAATGTATATTACAACAGGATGGAGAGACTGGAAAAGTCAACCACAAGACTCATCAATATATAAAACTACAGATGGTGGTCTGAATTGGGTCAACATTAGCGTTTATGATGCTGCGTCATGGGGTGCTAAGGCTAGTAGCATTAAAGTTGACCCTTATGATCCCGATCAAGTTTGGGTTGTTTTCAATGGCTACAAATCTGGGAGTCCAGGGAATCCAAATATCAATCAGAAGGTTTATCATTCTATTAATGGAGGTCAGACTTGGCAAAACATAAGTTACAACATTCCTAATATATCTGTTAATGACATAGAAATTGTACCTTCTGTAGGTATCCCAGGACAATACGACTTATTTATTGCAACGGATGTTGGAGTCTATTTTAAAGAAGCTGGAGCTACTGTTTGGGATTGCTTCTCACAAGGTTTGTCCAGAAGCTTTTTTACGCGTTTGCGCTATAATTCATGCGACAATAGATTGTATGTTTCGTCTTATGGAAAGGGTGTTTGGAGTGTTGAAGTCCCCAGTGGACGTCACGTGGAATATAGAATTACACATGATGAAACATGGAATACCTATCGTCAAGTATCCGGCGACATCATCATCGAACCCGGAGCTACATTAACCATTGAAAATTGCACCATCAGTATGGCTAAAGGAGCACGAATACTGGTTGCAAGTAATCAAGGAGGTTCATCTGGAGCAGGTAAATTAATTGTAAATAATGCTACACTTACTAACAATTGCGGTCAACACTGGTCGGGAATAGATGTAGCAGGAGACTCTTATCGCGGCAATATGTCCCATCAATATACCTATCAAGGATTGTCTCATGTGGGTATTGCCATAATTAACAATTCAATTATTGAACATGCTGAAATAGCTATTGAGAATTGGAGCAATGGGAATTGGAGCAGCTTTGGCGGGAGAATACATGCTGAAAACACAATATTCAGGAACAACAGAAGGGCCGTAGGATTTGGATCATATAAGAACCATGCATATTGGGATGCAAATAAAGTTATGCCGTACATGAGCAGTTTTGCGAAATGCACTTTTACTATTGACGATAATTTCAGAGAAGAAGTCGACCCGCACATGGGCTTCCATGTAACCATGTGGGATGTTCAAGGCATTTCATTCCTGGGGTGTAGCTTCAAGTACGACGTAGCAAATTACCGTCAAGCCAAAGAACTCAGCGGTGTTTATTCTATAGATGCCACGTACAATATTTTCCCGTATGAGTATAGTTTAGTTGGTGGTGTAAAAATTGAGAGCCTGTTTGAGAACTTGCATTATGGTGTCCACGCTATGGGCGGAGGAA